>JAUOZS010000001.1:3310000-3910000 GCA_032334055.1 Selenomonadales bacterium 4137-cl
GACGCAGACCCATCTTCTAGCGATAGCTTACATGTAGAGGCCATCTTTCTTGCCTAAGGTATGCACCTTAGGCATCACATTCGGTATTAGCACCACTTTCGCGGTGTTGTCCCCAGCTAGAAGGTAGGTTGTCTACGCGTTACTCACCCGTTCGCCACTAGGAGTTATTGCTAACTCCCCGTTCGACTTGCATGTGTTAAGCACGCCGCCAGCGTTCGTCCTGAGCCAGGATCAAACTCTCCAAAAAATTGTATTCTTTGGAGCCTTTGATGGCTCGTTTGAATCGATTGTGTCTTTTTTGACTACGCTCCCGAGGAAGCGCAGCCCGCACATCTGGCTTAATTTTACCTACATTGTTCAGTTTTCAAGGAACACTGTCCGGCGTTTGACCGGATCTTTATGTTAACATATCCTCATCGGCTCTGTCAACACTCTTTTTTTTCCATCTTTGCCGCTGCTTGCCTCGGCTGGCCTTTTCGTCCAGCCCGCTTGCGGCGACTTTGTTATATTAACACGTCCCGCCGGGCCGTGTCAATAGGCATCTTTTGGTTTTTTGCGCCGTTTGTCCGTTTGCGGCGGCGCTTTATTAATATATCATACCGGCAGTTATTGCTCAACCGCCGTAGACGGCGATTATCGAAGAGGGGCGGCCGAATTTGTGCATGTGTTTACAGCTTTGATTATATGCTTGTATATGCTAAATTATGCTCTTGCTTGGATAATAAGTTAGCCTGCCATGTTGCAGGCAGGCTTGTCCTTACCAGAAGGTCCGCGGCATGATGCGCTCCAGGGGCCAGACAGGATTGCCGACGGCGTCGGCGGGACCAATTTGGTCGGCGATTTCCCGGACGGCCGAGGTGGCGACGACGGGAAGGCCGAGGATTCTGGCCGCTTCGGCGACGCCTGCTGCGCCTTTTTGGACGATTTCGACGGTGGTCTCTTCGGCCATGTGGGTGTTGTTGAGGAGGGCGTCGACCCTTCCCAGGGTGGCTACGTATTCAAGGATGTTTTCGACGGTGGAGGTGAAGGGCCGCGACATGTTGATGACGGCGATTATCTTGAGATGGGGGTTTTCGAAGGCGCCTTCGATGAGGTTGAAGATTCGCGCGCCGTGGACCCCATAGCCCACATCCATGATGATGTTGCCCGGTCGCCGGAGCACCCAGCGCATCGATCCTTTGATGACGCTGCCGGCTTCGCCGAGGCCTACGGTGTCGCGCGTTTCCCAGGCGACGACGTCGATGCCCATGGCCTCCAGTTCTTTTTTAATCGGGCGGATGGTGTATACGGGTTCGACGGTGTCGAGGTCGACGAGTGTGACCGGCAGGCCGCGACGGCACAGGTCGATGGCCCGGTTAACGGCGTTTTCGCTTTTGCCGCTGGCGTATTCGCCGACGTATGCTTCGATGATCGGTTCCATGTTGTCACCCCTTGTCCAGCGAAAGGGCACTTCATACCCGGGTTCGGTCCGGGCATCAAGTGCCGCGCGCGGTCATTTTCTTTAGTCTACCATACCGTCGCTGAAAAAACCAATCAGGCGATAAATAATTTGAAGAGGATGAGCAGGATGACGCCGGGTATGCCGAGGAAGCCGGCGACAAGGGCGGTGATAGGGTTGATGGCGATGGCGAAGCCGAAGTGGCCGCCGACGAAGTTGACTATCCACAGCATTATGCCGCCAATGATGGCGTTGTAGACGAGCTTGAGGATGAGTCTGATGGGCATGAGAAAAAGCCGTCCGATGAGGTAGAGAAGGAATATCCCGAAGACAAAAGCGATGATGACGTTCCAGTCCCAGGCAAGTCCGGGTATGCTCGGCATGCTCATTCTCCTTTCGGCAGATGCCTATTCCTATTGTAATCGAGATTTCCCGTCCTGTCATGCGCCGGGTTATCTTCCTTACAATATATCTACTGCACGTCCCGGGTATGCCAAAAAAACGAGGCTGTCTGAGTTTTTCAAACAGCCTCGTCCCTGTCAGCAGTATTTGTTGTTGGTGATTCCCTCGCTGCGAGCTTTTTTCAGAAGGTATATGTATTTCTTTTCCGCCGCCTGCATCAGGTAGACGGCATGGTCGACTAGGTCGCTGTCGGATACGGAGTTGTAATAGTGCTGGGCAGCCAGCCACTCCCGCCTGGCCTGTTCGACGATGTCGGCGAGGGCGGGCATGGGAGCGGCGGGGCACGGGTCGCTGTCGACGAGGTTGGATAGCAGCCGTTTCGTCCAGGAGATTTTCATATGTCTTCCCCTCCCGGTAATATTATTACCAGAAAGAGGGATATTTATTCCTGTTATTTGCTCCGGCTTTTGAGGCTACATTTCTCGGCGGTTTTCGAGGGCCTTGGAGAGCGTCACTTCGTCGGCGTATTCGAGGTCTCCGCCCACGGGCAGGCCGTGGGCGATGCGGGTGACTTTGACGCCGAGGGGCTTGAGGAGGCGGGCGGTGTACATGGCAGTGGCTTCGCCCTCCACGTCAGGGTTGGTGGCCATTATGACTTCCCGGACCTGGCTGTCGTTCATCCGGGCTAGCAGTTCCTTGAGGCGCAGTTCGTCAGGGCCGACGCCGTCAAGGGGCGAGAGCGAGCCGTGGAGTACGTGGTAGAGGCCGCGGAATTCCCGCGTTCGTTCCATGGCGGCCACGTCCTGGGGTTCTTCGACTACGCAGATGAGACCGGAGTCGCGCGTGTCGCTCCGGCATATCTGGCAGGGGTCGCAGTCGGTGAGGTTGAAGCAGATCGAGCAGTAGCCGATTTTCTCCTTGGCTTCAATGATGGCTTCGGCGAGGTCGCGGCTCTGTTCCCGGTCCATGGCTAGTACGTGGTAGGCCAGCCGGGTCGCCGATTTGGGCCCGATGCCGGGGAGGCGGCGGAATTGTTCGACCAGCCTGGCGAGGGGGGCGATATGCGGCATTTAAAACATCCCCGGTATTTTCATCCCGCCGGTGAGTTTGCCCATTTCCTGGGCCATCATGTCGTCAACTTTTTTGAGCGCTTCGTTGACGGCGGCCATGATCATATCTTCAAGCATTTCGAGGTCCTGGGGGTCGGCGGCGGCCGGGTCGATCTTGATGGACAGGATCTGTTTTTCGCCATTGACGACGATTTTTACCGCTCCGCCGCCGGCGGTGGACTCAAGGGTCCTGGTTTTGAGCTCCTCCTGCAGTTTGGCCATATCGGCCTGCAGCTTCTGCACTTTTTTCATCATGTTGGACATGTTGCCCATGTTGCCGAACATAATCAGACCTCCTCGTTCTTTTCTTGTTTGATTATTTTGCCGCCGAAGATCGCCAGAGCCTGGTCGAGGACCGGGTGCCCCTCGCCGGCGGGCGCGGGGGCGACGGGGGCGGTCGGGGCTGCGGACGGTTGCGGGACGGCTGGCACACAGCTTAGTTTCACCGGGTGGCCGGTGATCTGGGCGAGACTCTTTTCGACGATCTGGCGGTAGTCGTCCTTGTCGCTGCGCTCTCTGGCGAACGAGGATATGAATTGCACGGTCGCCTGGCTGTCGGTGAGGGATACGATATCTCCCTGGGATACGCAGGCGTGGACCGAGCGCTTGCCACCGGCGACGAGTTCTTTCAGGACGGCGTCCCAGACTTCTCCGGGGTTGGCGGCTGGCCTGGCTTCGGGCGGGGACAGTTTTGTCTCCGGAGCCGCGGGCTGAGATGCAGACTGCGAAGCAGGCTGCTGTATCGGTGCAGAAGCGGCCGGGGTCGGACGCGGCTTGGGGGGCGGTGGGGCCGGGCGGACCGGTCTGGGGTCTGCGCCGCCGGCAAGAGCGGCTTCGAGGGCGACGACCCGCTCGACAAGGGCGGCCAAATCGCTTTCGCCGCCGCGGCGGCAGACGGCTAGCAAGGCTATCTCGGCAGTGATGCGCGGCTCGGCGGTCCATTTGGCTTCGTTGGCCGCGTTCTGGAGCAGCTGGATCATCCGCACCAGTTCGTCGTGGCTGAAAAGGGCGCTCTGGGCGGCTATAACGGCCCGGTCTTCGCCGTATGTTCCGAGGTCGGCGACTTCGGGGGCGGCCTTGTAGAGCATGAGGCTGCGTGCGTGCTGAGCGAGTTCGAGAAGTAGTTGCCGGATGTCTTTGCCCAGGGATATGAGTTCCTCAAGGGTCAGCAGAACGGCGGAAGCATCCCGTGCCGCCATGGCCGCGGTCAGCTGCGCTATCCATTCGTGGCCGACGAGGCCGAGAAGCCCGCGGACGGCGTTGGCGCCGACGGGGCCCTCGCCGAGGGCGGTGCACTGATCAAGGATGCTGAGGGCGTCACGCAGGCCGCCATCAGCGTGCAGGGCGATGAGGCGCAGCGCTTCGGCGGAAATATCGAGACCGCTGTCGGCGGCGACGACGGCGAGGCGTTTTTCGATGTCGGCGACCGGAATGCGGCGGAAATCGTACCGCTGGCAGCGGGAGTGAATGGTGGCCGGTATTTTGTGCGGCTCGGTGGTGGCCAGCACGAACAGGACATGGGCAGGCGGCTCCTCAAGGGTCTTGAGGAGGGCGTTGAAGGCTTCCGCCGTTAACATGTGTACTTCGTCAATTATGTATACTTTGTAGCGTCCTTCGACCGGCGCGAACTTGACGGCCTCGCGGAGGTCGCGGATTTCGTCGATGCCCCGGTTGGAGGCGGCGTCGATCTCGAATACGTCCATCGAGTTGCCGGCGGTGATCCGCTCGCAGTTGGGGCATTGGTTGCAGGGCGAGGGGGTGGGCCCGTGAACGCAGTTGACGGCTTTGGCGAGGATTTTGGCGGTGCTGGTCTTGCCGGTTCCGCGGGGACCGGCGAATAGGTAGGCGTGAGCGACCTTGTTGGCGGCGATGGCGTTTTTCAAGGTGGTGTTGATATGCTCCTGGCCGATCAGGTTGTCGAAATCCTGCGGCCGCCACTGGCGGTAAAGCGCTACATAGGCCATGGTCAGACACCTCCATAACAGGTGAATAGATTCCACACGCGTCCCGGCATTCCCTTTTTCGACACCGGCGGCAAATAGAAGAAAAGCAGCCCCCTGGAGGCTGCCGCAATTGATAACATCGGCCCAAGGCAGCCGTCAGGCTCCCTCGCGGCACATAAGAATTGTCACTTACCGTTGCTTCCTTCCGGACCTGGCGGGGTTCATGAGTTCCTATTGCGCAAGACCCAACGGCTACCGTGGGCCGACCTTTGGTAAAGTGGCGGAGAGAGAGGGATTCGAACCCTCGGTACCTTTCACAGTACACACGATTTCCAATCGTGCTCCTTCATCCACTCGGACATCTCTCCGTGTTGGCGTAAATGACTTTTTTCATTATATATGAATTTAACTTGGTTGGCAATATGGCGGAGAGGGTGGGATTCGAACCCACGGTACCTTCCGGTACACTTGATTTCGAGTCAAGCACCATCGACCACTCGGACACCTCTCCGTATTTAGCGGCGGCAGATAATGACCGCCTTTTTGTCCTAGCCTTCTTTACTGCGTCTTTCCCGGAAGAACTGTTTCATCAAGGCCGCGCATTCGTCAGCCTTAACGCCGGCGAGGACTTCCGCCCTGTGGTTGAGAGCGTCGTTCCGGGCTACGTTGAAGATCGATTCCACTGCGCCTGCCTTGTAGTCGGGGCTGCCGTACACCAGCCGGTCGATTCGGCTCATGACGAGCGCGCCGGCACACATGGGGCACGGTTCTATTGTCACATAAAGCGTAGCGCCGGTCAACCGCCATCTGCCGAGTTTGCGGCAGGCTTCGCGGATAACGATGATTTCGGCGTGCGCGGTGGCGTCGTGCCACGTCTCGCGCATGTTATGGGCAGCGGCAATCACCTCGCCGTCCATGACGAGAACCGCTCCGATGGGCACTTCGCCGATGGCGTAAGCTTTGCGGGCCTCCGCCAGCGCCAGCTCCATATAATAATCATCGTTCGGCATCCGGTTCACCACGCTTTTGGAAAGCCTGGTGCGCCCGAGACGAATCGAACGTCCGACTCGCGGTTTAGGAAACCGCTGCTCTATCCCCTGAGCTACGGGCGCGTCATATTTTGGGTCGAGACTATTTAGAGTAGCGCCCGCAGGGACGACTACTCTACCGGAAGAATTATAGCACTCCGGCCCGGTGTTGTCAATAACGGTTATCCTGGCAATTTGTGGCGGGAGAAAAAAACACGGGCCAGTTATCCCGTGTCATGTCTGTATGTGGCCTGCCCGGGAGGATTCGAACCTCCGGCCTTTTGATTCGTAGTCAAACGCTCTATCCAGCTGAGCTACGGGCAGATATTCCCGCCTCGCAGGCAAAGTGGATTATAGCATACCGGCAACGGTGCGTCAAGTGACCGGCAGGCTGAGAGTTATTAACAACTCCCCGCCAAGTTCACCATAATCACACCAAAACGCAACTCGACTCACGTTTTTATCCACAATTGTCAGCGTTTTGTGGATAGTTCTGTTGATAACTTGGCGACAGAGCTATTTCGTCCCGTTCAGGAAGTCGGGACGGGGCGGCTCCAGTCCACATATACGCCGGTCTGCTGCCACAGCCCGGTGAGTGCAAGCTTGAGGGCAGCAAGGCTTTCCGTCGGGAAGGCGGTTCTTTCCCGGAAATCGCGCAGCGTGCGCTGCGCCTCCCGCAGCAGGTGTTCGCTGTGCAGGAAGGCTTCGACCGTTTTGCGGGTGACGGCGTCGGCCAAAACGACCGTGACTTTCTTTGTCTCGATGTCGTATTCGATGTATCCGCAGTCGTTGTCGTGGTGAATGGCTACCCGGTATTTTTCTCCCATCGTACATCCTTCCCTATTCGCGCAGTATGGCAGTATTAATTATACTTCCCGGGCCGGCGAATTCCTGCACGTTTACATATATTTTTTCCGCGAAGCCGATGTTTTAGAAGGAAAACCGGCAGGATTGCTCCTGCCGGCTGTGGATTTTTATCACTTACAGCTTGAATTCGCCGACCGGCTTGCCGGGAGTGATGACGTGAACGGCGCAGGCCAGGCAGGGGTCGAAGGAGTGGACGGTGCGGACGACGGCCAGGGGGTTGTCGGCGTCGGGCACCGGCAGGCCGACGAGGGCCTGTTCGAGGGCGCCCGGCTTGCCGCCGGCGTCGCGGGGCGAGGCGTTCCAGGTGGTGGGCACCACCGCCTGGTAGCGTTCGATGCGGTGGTTCCTGACGGTAATCCAGTGGCCAAGGGCTCCCCGCGGGGCTTCGACCAGGCCGACGCCGGTCGCGGCGTAGGGGATTTCGACGGGCGCTTCGCACGGTGCGCCGGGATCGAGTTCGTCGAGCCAGTTCGCCAGCGACTTGGTTATAAGGGCGGCCTCGAGGGTGCGGGCGACGATGCGGTCCATGGCGGATACGCCGGAGGTGTAGCGGCCGGCTATCCACATGCGGGCCAGCGGGCCGACTTCGCATACTTCGCCGCCATAGCGCGGCGCTTTGACCCAACTGTACGCGCCTGCTTTGCCGTACCTGGCGTTGGTGGCCGTTTTGTCGGGCGACCCGTCGGCGGCTTTGTCGTACCAGGAGTGGGCGGCGTCTTCGGTGACCTTGCCGATGTCGACGCCCGCCGGCTTGCCGCCGATGTAGACGCCTGCGCCGATGAGCTTGTCGCGGCCGTAGTCGTCGAGCGGGAAGGCGCCGTAGGAAAGGAAGTTGGCCGGGCCTTTGCCGACCTGGAAGTAGTCGCTGTAGGCGTTGGCGAGGAGGCGCGTATCCTCGGCATATTCCTTTTCCACGAACTGGGCGATTTCAGCCAGCAGCTTCCGGTAAGCGTCGATTTTGTCCTTTTGGGCGGTCATGGAGGTACCGCCGGCGATGATGGCCACCTGATGGGGCATCTTGCCGCCGAACAGGGCGACCATCTCGTGGCACTTGCGGCGGATTTCCAGGGCCTTGAAGTAATTGCCGACGAGGCGCTCGTTGGTTTCCTTATTGAGGCGGTAGTCGCCGGTGTAGTGGCGGGTGAAGGGGGCAATCGCCGGGAACTGGACGTAGTCGGGCAACGACAGGTTATAGAAGTGGATTATGTGGGACTGTAGGAAGTTGCCACCCAGGATGAGATTCCTGATTATGCGGCCATTCGTCGGCACCTGGACGCCGAAGGCGTCGTCGAGGGCAAAGGCGGCGGCGGTGGCGTGGCTGACAGGGCAGACGCCGCAGATGCGCTGGGTGATGTAGACGGCGTCGCGCGGGTCGCGGCCGGCGAGGATGGATTCGAAGCCGCGGTACATGGTGCCGGCGGCTTCGGCGGCCACTACTTTGCCGCCCTCCGCCATGACTTCGACCTTTAAATGGCCCTCCAGGCGGGTTACGGGGTCAATTACGATTTTGCGCATTATTTGTCACCCCCGATGATTTTGCCCTGGTGGGGCTGCGGCGACGGCGTGCCGGCAGGACCGTATTCGGGCATGCGCTCGAAGAAGGGGCTGGTATGGTCGGGGAAGCCGGGCTCGACGCAGGCGACGCAGGGGGCGTTGGCGGCGACGCACCAGCTGGTGTTGTTGTTGTATCGGCGGGTGGGGCAGTCGTTGTAGGCCATCGGCCCCTTGCAGCCGAGTTTGTAAAGACAGCCCTGCTCGGACAGGCGGGTGGCGAATTTACCCTCGTCGAACATCGGCCGGCGCTCGCAGAGGTCATGGACGCATTTACCGAAGAAGACGGTCGGCCGTTTGAGATGATCGAGCTCGGGCATGCCGTATTTGATGGCGTGGACGAGCGTGCCGAGCACACGGTCAGGGTGGATGGGGCAGCCGGGGACGTTGATGAGCGGCACGCCGCCGATTACGTCGCTGACGGCCTTGCTGCCGGCAGGGTTGCTGCCGGCGGCGGGGATGCCGCCGAAGGTGGCGCACGTGCCCACCGCGATCACCGCTTTGGCGTCGGCGGCCATCGTTTTGACCCATTCGGCGAAAGACACGGGTTTGCCGTCCCGTTCGCCGAGGGTGGAGTACATGACTTTGTCGCCGGTGGAGACCGAGCCTTCGACGATCAGGTAGTATTGCCCGGCGTATTGCTTTTTGACCGCTGGCAGAACGTCCATAGCCGGCTCGCCGGCGGCGGCCATGAGGGTCTGATGGAACTGGAGGCTGATGACATCGGTTAGCACCTTGCCGATCTCCGGCTGTACGCTGTTCAGCAGCGATACCGAACAGCCGCTGCACGAGCCGCCCTGCAGCCAGACGATGGGCGGCCGGCCGCCGGCGGGGCCGGCGAACGCTTCGAGGATTTCCGGCTTTATCGCATGGGTCAGGCCAAGCGCGGCTCCGGTCGCACCGCACAGGCGCAGGAATTCACGACGGCTTAAATTTCGCATCTTTTTCCCTCCTGGCGGCTATATGATGTAAAGGAGCGTCGGTCTGGTGCCGAAATCCGGCCTGAGCGGCTTGGCTTTAGCCAACTGTTTGGCGAATTCTCCCGTGGGGTTGTCGAGATCGCCGAAGTAGCGGGCCTTGGTAAGACAGGTGGCGACGCAGGCAGGCGCCTCGCCCTGTTTGACCAGCGACAGGCACAGGTTGCAGGCCTGGACAACACCCTCGTCTTTGAGGTAGGTGCGGGCGTTGTAGGGGCAGGCGGCCACGCAGCGACGGCAGCCCATACACTTGTCTTTGTCGATCATGGTCAGGCCGTTGCTGTCTTTGTGCGACGCGGTGGTGGGGCAGACGGGCACGCAGGGAGCGTCCTGGCAATGCTGGCACTGCAGGGGAACGATGACGTATTTGGGGTTCGGATATTTGCCTGTTTCCCGGTCCTCGAAGCGGATAAAAGCGTTGTCCGGCCCCAGTTCGTTCTGCATCTGGCAGGCGACCTGGCAGGCGTAACAGCCAATACACTTCTTGGCGTCGATGATCATCGCGTAGCGCGGCATGATTATTCACCCACCTTTCTGACGGTGACGAGAACTTCCATCATCATGGCGTGACCGGATATCGCTTCCGCCCGGGAGGGGGTGAAGTCGTTGGGGCTGATGCCGAAGCCGACGCCCGTCTTGAGGAAGGGGACTAAACGGCCGTAGCCGGCGGGAAGGTACGCGGCTTCGGGGTGGACGCGCTCGGTAACTTTGACCCGCACCCGCCCTTTGGCCTGCGGTGAGGCGACTTCGACAAGGTCGCCGTCTTTGATGCCCATTTTTTGGGCCCGGTCGGCGTTGATCCACAGCCGCTCAAGCCCGTCGCGCCTGGCGATGGCCAGCAGGTAGGGGTCACTGGCGGTGACGGTGTGGGACATGAAGCCCTGTTTGCCGTGGATGAGAACGAAGGTATCCTTGCCGGCCTTGGAGTAAGGCGGCTCCCACTGGGGAACGGGAGCGAAGCCGTGGTCGGCGAACGCTTTGCAGTAGAGCTCGACCTTCTTCGATTTGGTTTTGAAGCTGAGTGGCTTGGGAGCCGGGGCTTTGACCTTGATCGTACCTTTGACCCTGAGCTCGTCGAGCTTGACGCCCAGCGGCTTGATTATGGCGTTGGCCACGTCATCCTGAGTGAAGTTGAAATACTTGGCCGCTCCTATATAGCCGGCGAATTCGGTTACGATCTGGGACAGCGGCTTGCATTCGGAGTGGACGAGGCCGATGGCGGCCGTGCGCATCGTCACGGTCGAGCTGACGACGGCGGGCAGGTCCTCCCGCTCGGCCGGGCAGCACTCCGGAAGGATGTAGTGGGCGCACAGGGCGGTCTCGGACCATTTGACGTCGCAGACGACGAGGAGGTCGAGGGCCTTGTAGCCTTTGGTCAGCAGTTCGGGGCCCGGAGCGTTGCGGGCAACGTTGATGCGGTAGAGAAAACCGGCCTTGGCTTTGCCCTCGAGGGCCCGCTGCGGCATCAGGTGGACGATGCCCTGGCTGGTCTGGCAGAGGGGGAATTCGCCCTTGATGCCGGCGCCGTCGCAACGGGCAGCTTTGGGTTTGGGCGGGGCCGGATATTTTTTGGCATCGAGCGAGCCGGCCTTGGGGGGATTGGAGAACTTCATGCCGCCGTCCTTGCCATAGTTGCCGAGGAGGGCGTTGACGCAGGCGACCATGCGGAACATCTGGGTGCCGTTGGCATAGTTGCAGCCGTTGGGGGCTTTGTAGCCCTGCTCGATACAGCTGGCGGGCCGGTTGTTGCCGAGTCCGCGGGCGATGGCGTAGATGGTTTCGGCCGGGATGTCGGTCATCGTCGAGGCCCACTCGGGGGTGTACTGTTTCATCCCTTGCCGGAACTCGTCGAAGCCGACGCACCACTCGTCGACGAACTCCTTGTCGTAGAGGTTCTCGGCGAGGAGGACGTTGGCGATCGCCAGCAGGAGAGCGAGGTCTGTGCCGGGCCTGATGGGCACCCACTGGCTCGCGAACAGACAGGCGTTGCTGTGACGGGGATCGACGACGATCATGGTGACGCCGCGGGCGTGGGCCGCTTCCATATTGGCCGCCGTAGACGGCGAAAGGCCCTCGACGTAGTTGCGGCCGAGGAAAACGATGTACTTCGTTTTGCCGATGTCGGCGGTGGCCATGCCGCCGGTCGTCCATTTGTAGGCGACATCGCGGCCAGTGCTGCACATGGAGTGGTGGGACTGGATAGTGGACGAGCCGACTGCCGCCATCAGGCGCGGCCAGTAGAATTTATTGGTGGGGCGGGGATTATGGGAGAAAAAGACTTTCTCCGGGCCGTGTTCCTTGAGGACAGTTTTGAGCTTGGCGGCAATTTCGCCGTAGGCCTGCTCCCAGGTTATCGGCACGAAATGGTTGTCAGCGATGCGTTTCATGGGGTGAGTGATGCGGTCCTTGTGGTAGGCCATCGCGATGCCCGCATGGCCGCGGGCGCATATGCGGCCCTTGCTCTGGGAATGGTCCTTTTGGCCGGTCACCTTCCATATCCGGCCGTTTTTGACGTGCACCCACATGCCGCACGCCGCAGAACAGGTCTCGCAGAGGGACGGAATCTTGGTCACCGGAGCGGCATTGGCCTGTTTCATCCACTCGCCGATCGAAAAGACATCCCCCACCCCCACGGCGGCCGCTGTTGCTGCCGTGGCCTTGAGGAAGGTCCGTCTGGGGAACTTGTTGGCCCACATACTTGTTCTTCGCCTCCCGTCCAGTTTGTGAAACAATTCACTGAAATCGTTGATATATTTTCTGAAAATAATGTTTAAACTTTGTTTGCTTATTCCCCTCCCAAAAAATGCTTATACCTACATCGTATTAGCTTATGAACCTATAAAAATCATCTATCGTCCGGACGGCATCGGGTGGAGGAAACAAAAAAGGGCGCGTCAGCGCCCATGCAGGTCAAATGATAGAATTCTACCAGTAGAAGTTGGGACCCTCGCCGCCGTCGGCAACCTTGTCGCCGTTCATTACCTGTTCGGCCTTGGCGAGGTCGTCGACCTTCAGCACCACCCGCGCCTCCTCGGCGGCCGGGGCGGCGAAAGCGTAGACATACTCGATGTTGATGCCGGCGGCGGTAAGTTTTTGGACTTCCGCCAACAGGCCGCCAGGCTTGTCGGAAACCCGCATGGCCAGCACAGGCGTCGTTTTGACGGCGAGGCCCGCGCCTTTGAGCGCCTGCTCCACTAGGTCGGGCTCGTTGACCACCAGCCTCAGGATGCCGAAATCGGCGGTGTCGGCCACCGACATGGCCCGGAGATTGATGTTGTGCTCACCCAGCACGGACAGGACTTGCGCCAGCGTCCCCGGCCGATTTTCAAGAAAAACCGAGATTTGCTTGATAATCATGCTTGTCGCTCCTCCTTTACAGTTTGCGGTTGTCGATTACCCGTTTGGCCTTGCCTTCACTGCGCTCAATGCTTTTCGGGCCCACCAGCCGAACCTGGGCCGACACGCCGAGCACGCTGCCCAGGGCGGCTTCGATCTTGTGTTCCAGCGTTTCCAGCCGGCGCACCTCGTCGGAGAACATCGCCTCGGTGACTTCGACGAGAACGGTAAGTTTGTCGAGATTGTCCTCGCGGTCGACGATGAGCTGATAGTGGGGCGAGGTTTCGCCCAGGCCTAGGAGCACCGTCTCCACTTGGGAAGGGAATACGTTTACGCCCCGGATGATGAGCATGTCGTCGCTGCGGCCGAGCACCTTGCCCATGCGGACGAGCGTGCGGCCGCAGGCGCACGGTTCGTGGGTGAGTACGGTGAGGTCGCGGGTGCGGTAGCGGATCATGGGCATGCCTTCCTTGGTGATAGTGGTCAGGACCAGTTCGCCCTTTTCACCGTCCGGCAGCGTTTCGCCGGTCTGCGGGTTGATTATTTCAGGGTAGAAGTGATCTTCGTTGATGTGCAACCCGTCCTGGCACTCGCACTCGCTGGCGACGCCCGGCCCGATGATCTCGCTGAGGCCGTAGATGTCGATAGCCTTGATCGAAAGCCGCGCCTCGATCTCCTTACGCATGCGCTCCGACCACGGCTCGGCGCCGAAAACCCCGGCGCGGAGAGAGAGGTCCTTGGGCTCGAGGCCCATTTCGCCGAGCGTTTCGGCGATATACAGGGCGTAGGACGGGGTGCAGGCCAGCAGTGTGGTGCCGAAGTCCTTCATGAGCATTATCTGGCGGGCGGTGTTGCCGCTGGAAACGGGGATGACCGACGCGCCGACCAGTTCGGCGCCGTAGTGGGCGCCGAGGCCGCCGGTGAAGAGGCCGTAGCCGTAGGCCACCTGGATGAAGGATTGCCGGTTGGCGCCGGCCGCGGTGAGAGTACGCGCCATGACCTCCGCCCAGATGCCGATGTCGCGCTTGGTGTAGCCGACGACCGTCGGTTTGCCGGTGGTGCCGCTGGAGGCGTGGATGCGAACTATTTCGGCGAGCGGAACGGCGAATAGGCCGTACGGATAGTTGTCGCGCATGTCCTGCTTGGTGGTGAACGGCAGTTTCCCGATGTGTTCGAGGCTGGCGATGTCCTCGGGCAGCAGACCGGCCGCCTGCATGCGGCTGCGGTAGAAGGGCACCTGGCGGTAGGCCCTTTCGATGGTGTCGCGCAGCCTGGCCGCCTGCACGGCTGACAGTTCGGTACGGACCATGGTTTCTATCGGTTTATTCCAAAACAATTAAATCCCTCCTGCTTATTGGTTGAGCGGCTTCACCCGGCCGGCAGCGGCAGAGTGTCAGCGGCGTGTGGCATGACGGTGACGGTGTAGCCGCCGCGCCCCAGCCGGGCCTCGGCAAGCGCCAGGGCGACGTCGAAGTCGTCCGCTGGCGTCATGCCCGCTTTTTCGATGAAAGCCCTGTTTTCGGGCAGAGTAACGATTATGTGTTGGATGCGCCGGGCGTCGAGGCCGGTTTTTAAGGCCACGTAACCCGGCACGGTAAATCGTTCTCTGAGGGCCTGCTCCCGCTCAATTAGCGTGGGAATGTCGAACCAGCCGCTAAAATCGGGCGGTTCGGCGATATTGCGGCATTCCATGAAGGCGATGACAACGCCGCCCTCCTTACAGGCCGCCAGCGCGTTCTCGGTAGCTTTGGTGGCCTGGTAGAAGTTGATGTCCTTGGGATAGCCCCCCGCCGAGGCGATTACAAGGTCGGTCCGCTCGCGGACAGGAGCGCCGTAAATAGCGGCCACCCGTCGGCAGCCCTCTTCCCACGCCTCGCGCCAATGGCCGGCTACAAAGCCGGCGATGCCGCCCCCGGGCGCGGAAATGACGTTGAGCAGGAAGGCGGGAGCGAGCATGGCGGCTATTTCCGTCTGATCCTCGTGCAGCGGGTTGCCGGCCAGCCGGCCGCTGCCGCACAGGGGATTGACGCCGCCGCCGGGAGTCTCGCTCAGGCAGAAGCGGTGATTGGCCTGAATGGCGGCGTAGCTGGCGACCCCCGGAACGATGCTTTTCCGGCCGCCGGCAAAACCGGCCATGGGGTGGTAGGCGATGCCGCCGGTGAGGATGACCTTGTCGGCGGCGGCGACGTGGCGGCTGATTTCGGCCGCCACTCCCCGGGAGGTTGTGCCGAGACGGACGAAGTCGGCCCCGTCGCTGGCAAAGCTTTGTTCGATACGGACGCGGCCAACCACTTCCCGGCCGTAGGTCGCGGCGTTTTCCTCAGGGGTATGGCGGCGGTGGGCGCCCAACGCGACGACGAGGGTGATGTCGTCGTCGGGGACACCGGCGGCGTTGAGTTCGTCCAGCAGCGCGGGCAGGAAAAGGTCGTGGCGCAGCCCGCTGCGGGTCATGTCGCTGGCGACGACGGCCACGCGGTCGCCGGCCGCCACGACCTCGCCGAGAGGCGGCGCGCCGATGGGGCTGGCAAATGCCAGGCGCACAGCGGCGGCCACGTCGTCGACCGCTGGCGTCGGCCTGCCGTCGACCAGCTGGATTTGCCGCGCGGCCGGCAGCGAGATCACTGCCGCACCGTTACCGAACGGGAGGGAGAATTCCGTCATAAGCGCTACACTCCTGAGTTGAGAGAATAGAAAAACCCCAGGGGAAATTTCCGCGTGGAACTTTCCGCTGGGGTTTTTTGTACCCACGGTGTCGACCCTGACACAGGGTCTTGCGCCGCTCGGACCTGGCGCCGCCGCAGCGGCCGGAACCCTAGGCGCACTTCCATCAAGCCGTTGTATACATTATACATGTGTTCCATTATAGTATAAGTTTTCAAGCCGGGACCGTCAAGGGATGACGGGCAGATGACCGGGGAACGGCTATATGTTGCGGCGGTAAGCCGGCCTCAACCGTTTTTCGAGCGGCAGTTCTTCCCGCAGCGCGGCCTGGTGCGCCTGCTGAAGGAATTCGGCCTGGCAGCTCAGGGGCCTGGCTCGCTTGTCGGCGCGGCGGTAATTGCCGTCGTTCCTCATGGTGTACGCCTTCTGGTTGTCCTGCAGCATGAGGTCGAGGATGCTCCTGATGCGTTCTATGTGGGCGGGGGAATCCACCGGGAAAAGCAACTCCACCCGCTCGCCAAGGTTTCGGGTCATCCAGTCGGCGCTAGACAGGAATACGCGCTCGTCGCCGCCGTTGGCAAACATGAATATCCGGCTGTGCTCTAGGAACCGGCCGACGATGCTCCGTACGGTGATGGTTTCGCTGACGCCGGGGATGCCGGGCTTGAGCTGGCAGATGCCGCGCACGATCAGGTCGATCTTGACGCCGGCGTGCGACGCTTCGTAGAGCTTGCGGACAATTTCCTTGTCGACGAGGGAATTGATCTTGGCCACAATGCGGGCTGGTTTGCCGGCGCGGGCGAAGCTTATTTCGCGGTCGATCAGTTCGTAAAATTTCTGCCGGAGACTGATGGGCGCCACGGCAAATTTATTCCACACCGGCGGGTCGGAGTAACCGGAGATGACGTTGAAAAAGGCTGAGGCGTCGGCGCCGACCTGGTCGTTGGCCGTGAACAACCCCAGATCGGTGTACAGCCTCGCGGTGACGTCGTTGTAGTTGCCTGTGCCCAAATGCACGTAGCGTTTGATGCCTGAGGTCTCTTTTCTTACCACCAGGGCAATCTTGGCGTGGGTCTTCAGGCCGACGAGGCCGTAGATGACGTGGCAGCCAGCCTCTTCTAGCCGGCGGGCCCAGAGGATGTTGTTTTCTTCGTCGAAGCGCGCTTTGAGCTCGACCAGCACTGTCACCTGCTTGCCGTTCTCGGCCGCCTGGGCCAGGGCGGCGACGATGGGGGAGTCGCCGCCAACCCGGTAGAGGGTCTGTTTTATCGCCAACACCTGGGGGTCGACGGACGCCCGGCGGATGAACTCCACCACGGGAGCAAACGATTCGTAGGGGTGGTGAAGGAGGATGTCGCGCTCGCGGATGGCGGCGAAAAGGTCTTCTTCGCCGATAAGGTCGGCGGGTTCGGCGGGGGTGAACGGCTCGTAGCGCATGCGGCTGCACCCGGGAAGGTCGGCAAACCGCATGAAATAACTGGTGTCGATCGGGCCGCGGATTTCAAACACGTCCTGTTCGCCGATCTTAAGGCTGTCGACGAGGAACTCCCTAAGCGTGCGACTGGCCGTCCGGGCAATTTCCAGGCGTACCGTCTGGCCGCGCTTGCGCTGGCGGAGCGACTTCTGGACTTCGACGAGGAGATCGTCGGCTTCTTCCTCGTCGATGTCGAGGTCGGCGTTGCGGGTGATGCGGAACGGGGTGACGTCCTTGACGGTGTAGCCGTGGAACAGTTCGCCGCAGTAGGCTTTGATGATTTCCTCGAGAAAAACGAACCGCCGTTTCCGGCCGTTCACCGGGGTCTCGACTATCCTGGGCAATACGCTCGGCACCTGGATGACGGCCGTCTTGGCCTCGCCGTCCTGGCGGAGTTCGACCGCCAGGTTAAGGCTGCGGTTGAGCAGAAACGGGAAGGGGTGGCTGGAATCGACGGCCAGCGGCGTAAGAACTGGATAGATGGTGTTGTGGAAGTAGCGCTCCGTCCAGGCGCGGTTCTTCTCGGGCAGTTCGTCTATGGTGGCGAAGAAGATGTCCTCCTTCTCCATCTCCCGCCGCAGAACCTGCAGGTAGTTGTATTTCTTTTTGACCAGCTCTCTGGTTGCCAGCGATATCTGACGCAGTTGTTCCTCGACCGTCAGGCCGGCCGGGTCGTGTTTGTTTATTCCGTTTTCGAGTTGCCGCCGGAGGCCGGCCACGCGGATCATATAGAATTCGTCGAGGTTCGAGCCGGTGATGCCGATAAAGCGGACCCTTTCGAGGAGAGGGTTGCGCTTGTCCTGAGCCTCACGCAGAACGCGCAGGTTGAACTTCAACCAACTCAGTTCGCGGTTGAGGAAATATTCGGGATTATCGAACACCGCGTTCTCCTCCCTTTCGCACCAGGATCGGCCTGATGCCAAACACGTTCTCGAAGAATTCGGCCTTGTCGATGAAGGTCCACTCTTCCAGGGAAATGTCCTGTTCGGCGGAAACGGTGATGCTGACTTCTTCGCCGCACAGGGATATGTCGTGGACCGTCGCTTTCTGCATGTGGCTGCGGTCGACCGCGTCGGCCATTCTGATGATGGCCGCGAGTTTGGCCAGCGTTATGCGCTGTTCGGGCGCAAGGGCGGCGAAGTTGGCGTCGCTGAGGGATGGCGTCCCTTTGGAATGATAATAGGCGATATTGGCAATAAGCGCCCGCTCCTCCTCGGAGAAGCCGATGATATCCGAGGAGATGATTAGCCGGTAGGAGTAGAAATAGTGCCGCCGCAGGCTGACGTATTTGCCGATGTCGTGGAGGATAGCCGCGATTTTGAGCAGCAGGCGTTCACGTTTGCCAAGTCCGTGGTGCCTGACCATGCGGTCGAACAACAGCAGCGAGGTGTTTTCCACGCTGGCGGCGTGCCTGGCGTCGTGCATGTATTTGCGGCCAAGCGTATGCGCGAAACTGACGACCTGCCTTTCGACGACTTCCAGCCACTTGTCGCCGGCCTTGTCGGCGATATGGGAAATGGTGATGCCGTCGCCGAACTGAGCGCCGGATACAACGATCTGGGCGACGTTGCTCAGGTTGACTATCTGCTTGTAGAGAACGATAGTGGGCAGAACCATCTCCGCCCGGCTCTCCGAGAGGTCGAAGGCCTGCATGAGCTGAGGGAGGTTAAGCTGTTTGACCCGGTCGTAAAGGGCGAGAAATTCGTCGGCGCCGACATAGGATAGTTTGGCGGCTTCGTCCCGGCCCAGCATTTTGAGCAGCAGGCCGGTTTCGACCCCTGACAGCACGAGGTATTTGATCTTATGCTGGTTGAGTTCTATTTCGACAAGGTCGATAGTGCTGTAGATATACTCGGTGAGCGCCTGGTAAAAATGAGCCGAGTCGCGCTGGTACTTTTCGAAGCTTTCCTTGATGCGCAGTGCGCCGATATGGATATTCTGCTGGTACTGAAGCACTCCGGCCTTATACAGTGTGAAGGAAAGTCCGCCGGAGGATATATCGACGAACAGGATGCCCTCCTGCTCGGCGGTCAGACCCTCGGCTTCGATGGCGCGAAAAAGGGCGATGTATTTGTGGTACATCTCCTGGAGCATATCGACGACTTCCAGGGTCAGACCTGTTTTCAGCCTGATCTGGTCGATGATGTATTGCTGGTTGTCCGCTTCGCGGATGGCGGTGGTGGCCAGCAGCCGGTAATCCTTGACGCCATATTCCTGGAGAATGCGCCGGTAGCCTTTGAGCAGCTCGCAAAGCCCCCTGACGGTGGCGAAGCTGACCCTGCCTGTTTTGAAGGTTTCTTCGCCGAGTGTGACCTGGGAACTGGCCCGCTCGACGATCCTCATATCCGCCAGGGAAGTGTATTCCACTATCTGCAGGCTGACCTGCTCCGAACCGACGTGCATGACGCCGAAAAAATTAGACATGTTGTTGCCTCCAAAAACTTATTTTATAAATTTTCGGATGATAGTGGCCGAAATCCTTTTTCCTGGCTGAAGGTTATGTTAATTTAATGTAAAGTCAGCTGGAGCGAATTTGTTTTTCCCTGAGCGGCAAGGTTTTTGCAAAAAAAGCCGAATACTATGGTGGGGAGTGATAGATAATGACGGAAAGAATCGCCATCATCGACCTCGGGTCGAACTCCGCCCGCCTTATCGTAATGCATATCTACGCCAACGGCGCCTATAACCTCGTCTATCATCAGAAGGAAACTGTGCGGCTCAGCGAGGGCATGGGCAAGTCGCATACCATCCGCCCGGACGCGGTCAAGCTGGCAGTCGAGACGATGCGGACATTCGCCCATATGTGCCTGCTGTTCAATGTGGACAAGACTTTGGCCGTGGCTACGGCCGCGGTGAGGAGCGCCAAGAACGGCCCGATGCTCGTGGAACTGATCGAGTCGGAAACGGGTATTCGTCTCGAATCGATTACCGGGCATGCCGAAGCGCATATCGGTTACATAGGGGTCATCAACACAATTGATGTCGATGACGCCGTCGTTTTCGACCTGGGCGGCGGCAGCACCGAACTGACGCTGATCCGCGGCCGTGAACCCAAGAAGGTCGCCAGTCTGCCCTTCGGCGCCGTCAACCTGACCGAACAGTTCGCCACCCAGGACCGGATCACCGATTTGCAGTTGGAAAAGCTCCGCAGCTATATTATGCACCATCTGGAAAAAAACCCGTGGCTAAAGGATGCCGGCCTGCCGCTCGTGGGCGTGGGCGGCACGGCCCGCAATATCGCCAAGATGGACCAGAAACGGAAGAATTACCCTTTCAACAAGGTCCACAATTACCGCCTCGGCGATATATCCATGACCGATCTTTGGCGGGGCCTGACGATGGCCGATTACAAGCAACGGCTCAAGATTCCCGGACTGAGCGGCGAGCGGGCCGATATAATTGTGGCCGGCTCCACCATCGTCAAGTGCCTGTTTGACTATACCCGCGCCAACAGGCTGATTGTAAGCGGCTGCGGCTTGCGGGAAGGCCTCTTCCTTCGCCACTATCGCACCCGCGCCGGCCAGCCTGAGGTGATCGAGAACATTCTCCTGCACAGCACGAATAATATGCTGCTGTTCTATAAGGGCAACGCCCCGCACGCTTACCATGTCGCCGCGCTGGCTGAAGCCATGTTCGACGGCTGGCAAGACCTGCACAAGCTCGACGACCGGGACCGCCTTCTCATGAGGGTGGCGGCCCTGCTTCACGATATCGGTATAACGATCAATTACTACGATCACCAGCGTCATAGCGCCTATCTGGTGGAGAATGCCCGCCTGTTCGGCCTGACCCACCGCGAGCAGATGCTGACTGCGGTGGTGGCGGGGTGGCATGAGGGCGCGACTGCCAAGTACATGCGCAACCGCTTGTATACTGAGTTTCTCGACGACACTGACTGGCAGAAGGCCCGGAAGTTGGCGCTGCTGCTGGCGCTGGCCGAAAGCCTCGATACGACCCAGATGGGAGTTGTTACGCAGGTGAAGGCCAGCCTGAGGCCCAAGACCGCTCACCTGCTGATGACGGTGGGCGGGCAGGGGGCGGCGATCGAGATTCAGGAAGCGGAGCGACACCGCAAATGGTTCAAAAAGGAGTTCGGCGTCGAAATCGCCTGGCAGCAAACTCCGGCCGCGTATCGCTAGCCCTATCGGGAGGAATAATGGCTTCACTATTGACCACAGCCAACAGCCTGAACCTCATTAGACGCTTCGTGAATCAGGTTTTCCCGCTGGTTGACCGCGAGCTGTCTTATTGGCGGCACAGGGCCGCCGGCGCCGAGCCGGAGCTGGCCGTCCAGGCGCTGGCCAGCATCCGGGACAAGCGGTTCCACTGCCAGGGAGGCGCCATTTACAGCCTCTACCCAGGGGTGAATACCAGCCGCTTCGTCAGACTGATCGTCGCCCTGCAGACGATCAGCGATTATCTCGACAACCTTTGCGACCGTGCGGGAGTCGCGGACGAGGCCGCTTTCCGGCAGCTCCATCTGGCGATGACCGACGCCCTCGACCCGGACGGGGAACCCCGAGACTACTACCTGCACTATCCGCTGAAGGACGACGGCGGCTACCTCGCGGCCCTGGTGGCGGCCTGCCGCGAAGAGACCGCCCGCCTGCCGGCGTACGGCCTCGTGAAGCCGGCCGCGCTTAAGCTTGCCGGCCTTTACAGTGAGCTGCAGATTTATAAGCACCTCGACCCCGCGGTGCGGGAGGCGAAGATGCTCGCCTGGGGCGAGCGCCACCTGGCGGCCTATCCCGGCGTGACTCTGTGGGAGTTCGCCGCCGCCACCGGCTCGACCCTGGGGATGTTCATGCTGTGCGCCCTGGCCGCTAACCCAGACCTGACGGCCGCCGAGGCGGAAGCGACCTGCGCCGCTTATTTCCCGTGGATCTGCGGCCTCCACATCCTGCTCGACTATTATATCGATCTCGCCGAGGACCATTGCCACGGAGACCTGAACTTCGTCGCCTATTACCGGAGCCCGGACGAAATCGTCGCCCGCCTGACCATTTTCTGGCGACAGGCCCTGGAGCACGCCGGCCGGCTGACCCAGCCGGGCTTCACGACAACAGTCGTGCACGGCCTGCTGGCTATGTACCTCTCTGACCCGAAAACCCAGGCGCCGCTGGAAAAAAGGGTGAAAGCGGCTCTTCTCGATACCGCAGGCGGCTATGCTCGTCTGCTCCACAACCTCTGCCGGCTGCTCCGCCGCCAGGGAATACTTTGACGCCGCCGGTCGCCGGCGGCCGGCATGCCGAGGGAGGAAACACGCATGGATAACTGGCCTGAATTCATCAAACAGCATTTTATGACCGTTCCCTTTGTCCGCTTTCTCGACGCCGCCGTAGTCGAAACCGGGCGCGGCCGTTCGCTTATTACCGTCCCGCTGCGGGCAGAGTTCGCCAATTCGTACGGCATGACCCACGGCGGCGTGGTGGCCGCCCTCGTCGACATAGCTGCCGGCATTGCCCTCCGTACCCTGAAGGTGCGGGTGGTAACGGTGGAAACGACGGTGAACTACTTCCTGCCTGTAGCCACCGACGACACGCTCAGGGCCGAAGCACGCCTGGTACACGAAGGCCACAAACTTCTCCACGCCGAGGTCGATGTCGCGAACGGCGAAAATACGCTGGTGGCCAAAGGTCGGGCGGTGTTCTACATCACCGGCGAGGATACGGGAGAGTATTAGAAAACCCGGACGGGATATCCCGTCCGGGTTATTTATACGGTGCGAACAGCCATTCAGACCCCGGATGCCAGGAGCACCTAAGGGCGCGTACGCTGCGTACTAGTAACATACGCCAGCAAACGCCCGCCGGAACAACGCATATGGGGATTATCAACGACTGCTTTGTTATGGCTTCGGAGTCTTGGCGGCCTCCTTGATGATCGCCACTACCAGTTCGGCGGTTTTGTACAGGTCGTCTTCCTTGATGAATTCGGCCGTCGTGTGGACTTTGGACATTCCCGTACCCAGCACCGCCGACGGTACGCCGTAGGCATTGAAGAAGTTGGCGTCGCTGCCCCCGCCGGTGGCTTCGAAGACGGGCGTAAGACCGATGCTCTCCGCCGCCTGTCGGGCCAGCGCGGCCACCGGCATGTCGGCGGTCAGCACATACGGGGCGTAAGCGGTCTTTACGGTGACTTCGGCCTTGGCGCCGTTGGCTGCGGCCACCTGCTCGAAGGTGTCTACCATGTGCTTGGTTTGGGCGGCGAGCTTCTCGCGGTTGCGGCTGCGGGCCTCGCAGGCGATTTCCACGTAGTCGGGCACGATGTTGGTGGCCTGACCGCCTTTGATGATGCCGACGTTGGCGGTCGTTTCGTCGTCGATCCGGCCCTGGCGCAGCTCGGCCATGGCTTTGCCGGCCACGACGATGGCGTTGACGCCCTCTTCGGGGGCCACGCCGGCGTGGGCGGTCTTGCCGCGGACTACCACCTTGATGCTGTTCTGGCCGGGGGCGGCGTTGATTATCCGCCCGGGAGCGCCGCCGGAGTCGAGAACGTAGCCGTAATCGGCCTTCAGCCGCCCCCGGTCCATGTTCTTGGAGCCGTTGACGCCGCCTTCCTCAGCCACGGTGAATACCACCTGGATGTCGCCGTGGGCGGCGCCGGTCTCGCGGACGACACTGAGCGCTTCAAGGATGCCCGCCACCCCGGACTTGTCGTCTGCCCCCAGGATGGTGTCGCCGCCGGAGGTTATCACCCCGTCCTTAAGCTGCGGCTTGATGCCGGCGCAGGGTTCGACGCAGTCGAGGTGAGCGCTCAGCATGACAACTGGCGCGGTCGCGACGTTCCCTTTCAGGTAGGCTATAACATTGCCGCAGTTGCCGCCGATGCGGCCGCCGACATCATCCTCATCCACCGCGCACCCCAAGGCGGCCAGCTTGGCCTTGACCACGTCGGCCACTTCCCGCTCGTCCCTTGTCGAGCACTTGATGCTGACCAGTTCGAAAAACTCGGCCAGCATTCTTTGTTTATCAACCACCGTCCATCGCCTCCCCTTACAGTCTGTTCTACTCTTTAGGCGTACAAAGGGTCCGTTCCTGCATCATGACGCCGCACCGCCACATATTTTTTCCCGCAGGGGAAAAACTAGCGCCAGCCGCCGATTAACCGCCGAGGAGCGGATCGAATGATAAAAACCGTAGCTCTCCAGCATCCCGCGACATTGCTGGCCGAAACGCTGGCCGCCAAAGGGTACAGGGTTATAAGCCTCCATGAAGCCGTCAGCCATCGTATTTACACCGACGCCATTCTATACTCCGCCCGCCGGGCGGAGACAGTGCCCGCTTTCCACAGCGGCCTGGAGACCGTCGACATCAGCGTGGGGCACCGCGGTGAAGAAACTCTTGGCGATACCCTGCCTGGCGCTATTATGCTCAACATCGCCGGGCTGCATCCCGAGCAGGTGGCGGCGGAGTTGGAGGCGCGCCTCCGTCACCGCCCCTGGCGTACATAGCTTTATCCCTGATAAATTTTGGGGCGTCCCTCCGGGGCCGCTTTTTATTTTTCTTTTTTCGGCATGAGGCGGCCGCGAGTGATGGCCCCTTCGCCGAACTTGTCCTTGAGGTGGTCGACGGCGACCGAGGCTTTGAGTTTTTTGTCGTCGTCGGTAGCGAACAGGCTGGTCTGGCTGCCGTAAACCTGCAGGTTGGACAGCGTCACCCCCAGGAGGCGCACTCCCTCCGCGAGCTCGATGTCGGCCATGATGGCCTGGGCGGTTTCGTAAATGGTGTCGCCGAGCAGGGTGGCTTCGCCGAGAGTGCGGCTGCGGGTGATGGTGCGGAAGGAGCCGAAACGGATTTTGACCGTTACCGTGCGCCCCGCGTAGCCGGCCTGACGCAATCGGCGGCCGACCTTCTGACTGAGGGCCAGCAGACACGTGCCAATGTCGTCCCGCGAGCGAAGGTCTTCGTCGAAGGTGACCTCGTTGCCGATCGATTTGGGCTCGTGTTCGGGAACCACCGGCCGGTCGTCCTCGCCCCGCGCCAGGCGACGCATTTCGCCGGCCTGCTGGCCGAAGTGCCTCCTCAGGATGACTTCGTCGGCGTCGGCGAGTTGCCCGATGGTATTGATGCCGATTCCTTTCAGCAAGGCGACGGTTTTCTCGCCGGCTCCCCAGAGGCGGGATACGGGCATGGCCCTCAGGAAGGCTGCGATTTCATCGTGACGCACAACCACCAGTCCGTCAGGCTTGCCCCAGTCGGACGCCAGTTTGGCGAGAAACTTGTTGGGAGCCACGCCGGCCGAGGCGGTAAGGGCCAGTTCGTCCCTGATCTTCGCCTTTATTGCGGCCGCGATATCCTTGGGGTCTTTATAGAGCCACTCCATGCCGGAGGCGTCGAGGAAAGCCTCGTCGAGCGACAACGGTTCGACGAGCGGCGAAAAGGCGGCAAGGATCGCCCGAATCTCGCCCGCCACCCGCGTGTACTTCCGGTGGTCGCCAGGCATAAATACGGCGTGGGGGCAAAGGCGCCGCGCCTCAGACATCGGCATGGCCGAGTGGACACCGAAGCGTCGCGCCTCATAGGAGGCGGTGGAAACGACCCCGCGCGGGCCGACGCCGCCGACGACAACAGGCCGGCCGCGGAGGGCGGGGTCGTCCCGCTGCTCGACGGCGGCGAAAAAGGCGTCCATATCGACGTGGATTATCCAGCGCTGCATGCTTTCACCGCCCGGTTCCGCGTATTTCCGCGCGTGCGGGGCAAAAAAATTCACACCTGTCCAACGCCGGCCCGGTGTGAATTTTTCCTACTATTATAATAGAACGCGTGTTCTAATTTGTAAAGACGGTTACGATACGTAGTAGTCGTGGCCACCTAGGGACGACTTGGGGACGGTTACGGGATCGAGCGCCTGAAACCGGGTGGTCTCCAGGATCTTTAGCTCGTCGCCAAGCTTGCTTAGCTGGTTGTGCAGCAGGGTTTTGGTGTAACCGAGGTCTTCCAGCCTGGATTCGGCTTCCTCGAGCTCCTTCATCTTGGTTTCGTATTCCTTGTGCAATTCCACGATTTCCAGCCCGCTCCGCACATTCATGCCGATGCCTCCGTTCGTCGCACTATTCCTGTATAGAATAACCCGGCTCACGGGGAAATATTCCAGCCGGACGGAGAGGCGCCCAAAAGCGCCCGGTGCAGGAAACGCCGCCTGGCCGTCCCAGTCATGGGCCTCTTTTCGTTACCCACTGGTATTTCTTGCGCGGCCGGCCCACCTTCCCGTAGCTGCTCGACACGGTGAGTTCCCGGCGGCTCTGAAGGAACTGCAGGTAGCGGACGATGGTCTGATAGGCGAGGCCGGTGCCTTCGGCCACTTCCTCGGCCGAGAACGGTGCAGCGGCGCCGCCGCAGAAGGACCGCACCAGGCTCAGGGTGGCGTCGTTGATGCCCTTGTCGCAGACTGGCGCCAGTTGTTCCTGCTGCTGCCGCATCTGTATATGGACCTTGATCCTCGCCGCCAGGTCGGCGATTTTTATCGGTTTGTTAGCGAAGTCGTTCGCGCCGGCGTCGAGAAAGCGGTCGGCGATTTCTTGCCGCTCGTCGACGGTCAGGACGATGATCGGCACGCCGCGGTCCTGGGTCCGGATCATTTCCACGGTCGAGAGGCCGTCGAGGCCGGGCATATGGTAGTCGACAAGAATAAGATCGGGCTTCAGGCCACAAACCTTGGCCGCCGCCCTCCGGCCGTCGCTGTCGGTTGTCACCCGCCAGCCGTAGGTCCTGCCGATCGCCTCAAGGGTGAAGAGTATGTCCTGGTCGTCGTCGATCGCCAGGATGGTGACCGCTTTGTCAGTCA
Organism: Selenomonadales bacterium 4137-cl; assembly: GCA_032334055.1. NCBI lineage: Bacteria > Bacillati > Bacillota > Negativicutes > Acetonemataceae > Anaeroselena > Anaeroselena agilis. The sequence continues at coordinate 3,336,573 of JAUOZS010000001.1, forward strand.
TTGCCCGCTACCTCCGGAAGGGTAATGATTACGCGCGTCCCTTTGCCGTCCGCGCTGTCGATGACGATCGTGCCGCCGTTTGTTTCGACAGTCTCGCGGACGAACGGCAGCCCGAACCCGGACGAATTCTTGGTGGAAAACCCCGGCTCCCAGACGAGGCGCGACTGGTTGACGGGAATTCCGAAGCCGTTGTCGGTTATCTCAATGACCGCCTGGCAGTCCTTCGCCGACAACCGGATTCTGACCTGCCCGTCATCCCGGGAAACCGCCTCCATGGCGTTTTCCAGCAAGTTGACGATCGCCCGCGACATTTTGATTTTGTTGACCGCCACCGCCGGCGGCAGCCCGACGGCTTCGATGCAGAAGCTGCGCAGGCCGCTCAGGCCGGGTACGTGGGCGGCGGCGTATTCGGCGAGTTCCCGGCTGCTGATGACCTGACGGGTGTCGTCGCGCAGCAGCTCGCTGATCATGCTGCTCATCTTGTCGCTGGCTTCGACGATCCGCGCGGCATACTGCCGGTTCGGCTCGTCGGCGACCGTGACGGTCAGCACCCCGGCTAGTCCCTGGATAGAGGTGAGCGGTGTTTTGAGGTCGTGAACGAGCGACTGCACCTCCCTGAGGGATCTGTTTTCCAGCGTTCTGAGCTTGAGTTCGCTGTCGAGGCGTACCTGCTCGGCGACCTTGAGTTCTTTGGTGTAAACGCTCAGCAGGCGGGCGAGGATGAAGGAGTTGGCGGTGCAGATGATGAACAGGGCGATGCCGGTGATGTTGAGTATTTCCTCCGCCTCGAGAAAGGCGGCGATTTTTTTCAGATCGGTGGAAATCTCGCCGCGACCGAACCAGTAACCGCTCAGAAGGGGCACGGTGTCCAGCCACTCCACCCCGAACAGCAGGAGTGCCAGGACGAGGATTTTGTGGAATACCTTGCGGGTCATGTTCTCCAGCCGGCTCATGAGGAAGATGGCGAGCGTGAGGCTGATGGCGGGGATGCCGAAATCGTAGGCGATGCCGTATATGAGCTTGATCGCCTCATAGGCCGCCGGGATGACAGCCAGCGGCAGGACGTAAAGGAGGTAGCGGTGCGCGCCGGCGCGGAAGACGCCGAGCCCCTGGGCAATCAGGAGCGTGCCGATGTATATGGGCAGGGCGCGGAGGGTGTTGAGCGCGACCAGCTTGAGGGAGGCGGTGAGCAGGGCGCCGCTGCTGGCCTGGAGGACGCTGCGTTCCAGCAGGGGGATGATGCCGAACCCCTTGACGCTCAGGACCGCCGGGGCCAGGAGTCCCAGGAGGATGAGCCCCAGCCCGGAAAAGATGTGGGGATAGTTTATCATTTTCAGCGACACGGTCCGCGCCACCACTCTTTCCTGCGCCCGCCGTACCACAGCGCCCAGACGGCGGCGGCCAGCCAGACGACGGTCGCCAGGCGGGTGGCCGCCGGCACGGTCCGCGTGTACATAACGGCGCTCGTGCCCGGGGGATTATCGGCTTCGATGCCGTTGGCGGCCGCCAGTTGGCCGATGTTGAGGAAGTGGATCACCGGCCGGTTGTTGTCGACGAAGGGGGCCGCCAGTCCGTCGGCGACCCGGCGCAGCGGACTATAGCCGGCGGTGAGGGCCTGCCGGAGGGGCGAGTCGTGGCCCCGGCGGCCGAAGATGACGTGACTGCCGCCGACGTTGACGAGCGCGACGGGCAGTTGCCCATCCCGCCGGTAGGCCGCCAGGCGCAGCGCCACCGCTTCGTCGAGGTCGGCGGGCCGCATCTCGGACACCCCGGTCCGCCTGATGGCCGCCCTGGCAGCGGCAACGCCCTCGGGGGTCAGGCCGCCGCCGACATCGCCGACGCCGCCGACCGAGGCTGCCGCTGACCGCCACGGCCAGATGCCGCCGGCGACTAGCGTCTGCTCGATATCGAGCCAGGTGTAGTCCGGGTCGCTGGCGCCCCAGGTGGAGGAGCCGACCGAGCTGGTTATTACCGGCTCGGCGCCGATGGCCTGGATGGCGGCAAGGACGGCGATGTTGACTGCCGGGAAGGAGCCGGAGAAATTGACGGCCACCCGGTCGCCCGGCCCGATGCCGGCGGCCAGCAGGTAGCGTACCGCGAGGGCGGCGGAGTCGGGGTGGAGGGACAGTTTTTTTGCGGCAAGCGGGCCGAGGGTGGTGGTAATCGCGGTGTATTCCGGACCGATAAGCCGGTCGCCGACGGCCGCCTGCGCCCTGACGGCGGTCGCCACGGCGGCGGCCATGGCTGGGTAAGCGGCATCAGGCTCGTGCCTGACCGTGCCCCGGGCGATCGCGAGCAGCAGGAAGCTGGCGAGCACCAGCAGCGCGAAGCGATGACGGCTCACCACAGCAGCCCCTCCCCCGCCAGCGAGGCGAGCGCGGTCAGCGCCACGGCCAGCGCCAGGGCAAGGGCCGTGGGCACGATCCCCTGACGGGCGAAGTCGCGGGCGATCAGCCCAGGCACGAGGTAGCCGATGACCAGCAGGCCCCAGTCGAAGTGGCCGCCGCCGCGGGTGACGAGCATCGCTCCCTGGCCGACGAGCATGCCGGCGAGGATGTAGACGGCGAACTGGCGCCGGCCGTAAAGGAGCAGGCGCCTTTCCAGCAGACGGCCGGCAGCCAGCGTGACGAGCGCGGCGGCGACCGTACCGGCGAGCCAGACCGGGTGGCCGAGGAAGAGGGCAAGATAGCCGGCGACCACGATGCCGCCGGGGGAAAACCCGGTCAATTCGGCGGTGAGGAGCGAGACTACGATGCCGATGAACAGTACATGCATATCAGCTGTTCACTCCTGCTGTCCGGCAATCGAGAAAACTCTCCAGACCCTGGACGTTGCCGGTCGCGAAGATTGTCAGCCGTCCGCCGCCCGCCGCGCCGGCGAGGTCGGCGGGACTGGCCGGGCGGGCAATGACGCGGATGTCGGCGGCGGCGACGCCCTGACTGATAAGCTGACGCCTGGCGAACGCGCCGTCGCCGGTGACGAGATAAGGGCCGCGGTGCAGGGCGGCGAGCGCCGCGGCGAGCTGAACGGTGCGGTATTTGCGGTCAGGCCGGCAGTTCAGCAGGATGACTGGCGCCCGGCCATCGGCGTACCGCTGCCACAGGATGCTGGTCGATTCGGGGTCGTTGGCAGCCAAGGCATTGACTAGGGTTATTGTCCGATCGGCGGCCGCATATTCGCTGACGGTGACATTACCGGGGTCGGGGCGGGCGGACCGCATGCCCCGCAGGGCTACGGCGCGGTCGACGCCGGCCAGCTCGCACACCGCCAGGGCAAGGGCGACGTTTTCGGGGAAAGCCTCATACGGAAACGCCGCGATGTCCTCAGGCGGCACATCTTCGGGTGCGGCCAGGCGCACCGAGCCTGCGGGGGCAACGCCGGCGACGGTCAGAGCTGCCATTGCGGTTGGGGTGGTGACGAGCGTGCCCAGCCGGGGGATGGCGCCTGCCAACGCCCGGGCGACATCCGGCCCGCCGCCGGTCACTTCCTCGTGATCGGGCCTGACGGTGGTGATGACGCCGATGTGGGCTTTGACGAGCTTTTCCTCGACAAAACGCTGCAGCTCCGGCCGTACGGCCATGCACTCTACGACGACGGCCCCGGCCCCGAGGTCGGCCGCCTCGGCGATGAAAGGGACGAGTTCGCGGATGTTGGCCGGCCCCCTTCTCGCCATGGGACGCTCGCTGCCGTCGGGCAGGATGACGCGCGCGGCCGATCCGGTGGTCTTAGCGACGACGGTTTGCCCCCCAGCCCTAAGCCCAGCGGCGATCAACCGGGCGACCGACGATTTGCCGCGCGTGCCGTTGACATGGATGCGCAGCGGGATGCGGCCGAGGTTGTGCTCGTGCCGTAGCCGTTCCGCCGCGTAGTAGCCAACGATCAGGAGGAAGATGGCGAGCGCCGCGAGGTACTCGCCGGCGAAACCGGTCACTCGGCGTCAACCCCTTCCTGGCGGAGGAGGCTGCGGACGATGGCAACGTGCTGGGCGGCGCGCTCCTCAAGCGGCTGCCGACCGCTTGTCTCCACGGTGAAAGCGGCAAGGCCGAGGACGGCGCCGGCGTGGTAGGCGGCGCTGCCGGGGATGGGATGGGCGCCGAAAGCGAACTTCTTCACCGGCTCGGTGATAAGGCCGTTGATATCGTCGATGGCTGTCAGCGCCATCTCAGCGCTGCGGTCGTTGGCGGCGAACAGGAGCATCTGCCCGAGGGAAGTATGGTCGAGGCGGTGGAAGGTGCGGGCCTCGTGAAGATCGATGAGCAGGGAAACGCGGTATTTAGCGGCAAGCGCTTCGACCGCGGCGGCGATCCGTTCTGCAGGCGTGCCGTCCGCGCGGCCGGGGTAGGCGCGGTTTATGTCGCCGATTTCCGGCAGGGTCCGGATGCCGGCGCTCAGGGCCAGCTTATTGACCCGGGGGATGACGATTAGGGTTCCCCGGCTCACCGCGAACCGGCAAACCTGTTCCGCGGCCAGCGATCCCGCCGGCTCGTTGCCATGCACGCCGCCCATGACGAGGGCGGCGGGGCCGGGAGCGGCGCCGCGGCTGACGTAAACCTCGGTGGCGTAAGGCGTCCCCGGGAGCAGGAGGAATTGCTCCTGCGCAGCGGCGGCGGCGGACGTTAAGAAGACGAGCAGCAGCAGCACGATCAACGGAATGCGCATTTTTCCACCTCTTAGAAAAAATTCCCCGTTTTTTTCCATTCCCCTGCCAAAGTCTGAAAACAACAAGAGGAGGGAGCCGGAACTCCCCCCTCAGCGGGCGATTGTCTAGTAGCCGAATGCCTGGCCGAGTCGCCGGGGATCGGCTGCCCCGTGAAGGCGGCCGTCAGGCAGGATCATGATGCCTTGGGCGCCGCCGAAGTAGAGAGACAGCTCGGGCCGCAGGTTGACCTTGTGGCCCCAGCCCATAAGCTCGTTGACGGTCGCCTCATCGATGGGCTTTTCGAGCTGGGCGACCGAAGCGTTGGGGTTATACATCCGCGGATCGTTGATGGCGGTTTGCAGGTCCATCTTGAAGTCAATCACGTCGATGATGATCTGGGACACGGTGGTGATGATGCGGGGCCCGCCCGGGGTGCCGAGGGTCATGAACGGTTTGCCGTCTTTGAGGACGATGGTCGGCGACATGCTGCTGAGCGGCCGCTTGCCGGGAGCGGGGGCATTCACCGAGGCGGGGTTGTTGGTGACGAAGTCGTCCATCTCGTCGTTCATCAGGATGCCGGTCCCGTCGGGAACCACGCAGGCTCCGAGGAAGTCGTTGATCGTCTGGGTGATGGTAATCATGTTGCCATCCTTGTCGATGATCGAGAAGGAGGTGGTGCTGCCGGATTCATATTTGCCGGGGTCTCCGGGCTTGATACCGTTATTGGCGGTGTCGGGCGAGATCATTTTGGCCCGCTCGGCGGCATACTTCTTGCTGACCAGCCCGGCCATCGGCACGTTGACGAAGTCGGAGTCGGCCATGTAGCGGCCGCGGTCGGCGTAAGCGAGCTTCTGGGCCTCTATGAAGGTATGATGGAAAGCGGTCGAGGTGCGGCCCATTTTGGCAACATCGAAGTTCTCCATGATGTTGAGGATGTTGGCCAACGTCAGGCCACCGGAAGACGGGGTCGGCACGGTCACGAGGTCGTAACCGCGGTAGGACGATTTTACGGGTTCGCGAAGCTTGGCCTTATAAGCGGCCAGGTCGGCTTTGGTGATCCAGCCGTTGGCGTTTTTCGCGTAGTAGGCGGCAAGCTTGTCGGCGATTTCGCCTTTGTAGAATACGTCGGCGCCGCCGGCGGCGACTTTCTTGAGGGATTCGGTCAGTTCGGGGTTCCTGAGGACATCGCCCGCCTGCAGCGGGATGCCGTCCTTGAAGTAGATATTATGGAACCATTCGCGCGACGGCGAGTACTTTTCCAGGCGGCTCATCTGGTCGCCAATGATGCCGGAGAGGTTCTTGGAAACCGGCAGGCCTGCTTCGGCTTGCGCGATAGCCGGGGCCATGAGTTCGGCCCACTTGAGGGTGGCGAATTTTTGGTGGATCATTTCCATGCCGCGCAACATTCCGGGCACGGCGGACGCGTAATAGCCGGTTACGGAGGCGTTGTCCTTGACTTTGCCCTTCTCGTCCAGCGCGTACATGTCCGGGGCCGCCTTGGCCGGCGCCATCTCCCGGTAGTCAACCATGTAGGTCTTTTTTTCCTTGGCCACGTAGACGATGGCGAAGCCGCCGCCGCCCATGCCGGAAGCATTGGGTTCCACGACGTTAAGCATGAAGGCGGTGGCAATGGCGGCGTCGAAGGCGTTGCCGCCCTGCTTGAGGACTTCCACCCCTGCCTGGGCAGCCAGCGGATGCGCCGCTGCCACCATGCCATGTGTGGCGATGAAGTCGCGTTTTTCCGCGGCATACGCGGTGAGGCTACAGTTGCCTACGATGCCGACGGTGAAAACGGCGATCATCAGCCATGCGAGGATGTTGAACTTCTTGCCCTTCACTTGAGTTAACCTCCCTCGTTGTTTTATAAGAAGGCGCCTACGCCTTTCCTGACAATTTCGCCGTAAGAGGGGACACCGGTGATAACCACCGCCTGGCGCGGGTCCTTTTCAAAGGCGTCGCGGATCAGCACCATGGTGGCGGCGACGTGGCGGGCGACCCGCAGGCTGATGGGCTGACCGTTCTTGTCGTACGGGATGAACAGCCGGCCGAGCTTGGCGGCCCGCGCGTACATCCGGTCCTGGCCGGTAAGCACCAGCGCTTCGTCGGTGGCGCCCCGCAGGCGTCCCTGGGCGGGATTGGCGGTTTCCATCAATACGGCCATGGCGGCGGTGGCATCGCCCCATTCGCGGTGCGATAAGCCGCGCAGCGATTTGGGGGAAGGCTCGAGGGCGATCTTGATTTTATCCATTTCCAGGTCGAGAACGGCAACCGCCGCTACGTCCATGGCCCGTTCATGGGCGACCATGGCGTTTATGACCGGGTATTCGGGCGAGGCTTCGTGCAGATCTACGGCCAGGCCGATTTTCTCTTTGCGGATAAGCTGGACGATGCCGTAGGCGATTTTCTCGGTGAGCGTGCCGTCCGGGCGGCCCGGATAGGCCCGGTTGAGGTTGCGGGTCTCGCTGCCGGACAGTCTCTGTCCGGAAGCGGCGTGCACGTAGATATCGGGGTCGGGCCACTGGTGGACGGGGTTGGTCGCCCGCGACCCGTAGCGGAACGTACGCTCGCCGCCGGGCGTCTTCAAGGTGATCCGCTGCGGCGACCCTTCGGAATAGTCGTTATGGGTAAACCCGCTGGCGTTGGCCTGGGGGATGACGATCAGTTTCCCTTTGGCCGGACGCGCCTTTTCCACCAGCAAAATGGCGCTTAGATAACCTGAGGGTTCGTTGGGATGGGTACCGCCGACGACGAGCACGGCGCCGCCGGGTTTGCCGCTGTCGAGTACATATACCGCCGTGTCGCCGGGGGTGTTCCGGAGGCCGGGGAAATAATCGCCCAGCATTTTGACCGCGGTAACGCCGGGGCCGCTGTTGACGGTGTCGGCGACATGCATGGCGGTGAACCGGGGCGTGACCGCGATGAGTATCGCGACGACGGCCACCAGCAGGGCGAGGGCCGTTTTCTTCGTTCCTACCATGGCTGGCCCCTCCTTACACGAGCATGAAGGCCCGCAGCACAAGGGGAATGAGAACCAGTGCGGCGTTGGCCTGCCATTTTATTTCCTTCTGGGAGAAAAGCTCCCAAACCACAAGCAGGGCTACAAGGACGACAATGAGCCGGTAGACGAGAGTTATCATCGCTTTCCCTCCTACAAGACGAGCTTGCCGATCGGGTCGGCGTACATGATCATCAGGATGCCGATTATGATGGCGACAAGCGATGGCAGGATAAGCGGCTTCACGATCCGCAGATAGTTTTCTTCCCCCACCACCTGGGCGGCGATGACCGCCGTTAGCGCGACCGGCGGCGTAAAGCTTCCCATGGCGGCGATGAGCGACAGCCCCGTGGCCGTGACGATGAGGTTCTGGCCGAGGAAGGCAAGGATGAAGGGTACCCCGAGAATGCTGGCGGCGCCGAAAACCGAAATGCCGCCGAACAGCGGCAGGCTGACGGCGATGCTGGCGAGCAGCAGGTAGGACGGCAGACTGAGGCTGCCGACGGCGATATAGCCCCTTACCCCGGTCAGGGTAATGATCTGCAGCAGCATGCCGACCCCCATGAGTATGCCGATAACGGGGAGGATTTCCCTCACCCCGTCCCGCGCCGCCTGGACCAAGGAAAACTTCCGGCCGACGAACAGGCCGGCGACGCTGCCGAGCATAAAGGTGAGTGGCAGCCGCGGATCGGGAAAGATGCCGGGCAGAGCTTTGGGGCCGATCATGAGAACGATGATGAGAACCAGGGGCAGATAAAGCGCCCAGCCGCGGCTGGTGTCGGCATCGCCGAGTTTGTCGACCAGCGCGACGAGGTCGGCCTTCCGGGCGTAGCGGTAGCCGAGGAAAATGGTCGACAGCACCGCCAGCGGCACGATCACGAGCAGGAGTATCAGGTCGAAGCCGACGTACGGCATGTCGATGCCGCCGCCGATGATCATTATGACGATGTTGACCGGCGGAGCGATCATCCCGTATACCGAGGCCATGGCGATTATCGCCCCCGCGATGTGCCGCGGCATGTCCATGCCCAGCAGCACCGGGGCGAGCAGCACGCCGGTGCTCAGCACCGAAGCGGTGCATGAACCGGTGATGGCGCCCGGGAACATTATTATCAGCGTGAGAACGGCGAGCATCGCCAGCGGCGACTGTCCGAACCGGGAGGTCAGGTCGCGCGTCAGGCGCTCCAGCAGTCCGTTCTGCTCGATCACTTTCATGAAAACCATCGCCGTGATGAGAACAAGCGAAACGTCAATATAGCCGAACATGCCCTCAACGAGATGCCGCAGGGGCAGGCCCTGACCGGCCGCGACGGCCAGGGCCGCGCTGGTGGCCGCCAGGGAGAGGCCGACCGGCAGCTTCAGCCAGAGAACGCAGGCCAGGAAGACGGCCAGCATGACGGCGACGAGCATTATTTCCGTCATAGTGCAACCCCCATCAACCGTAACCGGGCAGGATTATTTGAACGCCGCTTTCAGGAACCCGCCGGCTTCCCCGACCGTACCGGGATAATCGACGGGGATGCTGTCGCCGGCGATCTGGCCGAACACGTTGTCCTGGTTGCCGTCGGCGACAACGATCATATAGTCGGCCTTGGGAGCCGCCGCCCTGATGAAGCGGTCGGTGAGGTCGCCGCGCCGGGCCTCGCCGCCGACGTGCATGACCACGATGGCAATACCGGCGCTTTTGGCGGCCCCGATCAGAGCCTGGACGCGCTGTTCTTCCTGGTCGGGGTTGATGCCGGCGGCACCCAGCCCCTTGGAGCTGCCGCCGACGACCAGCACTGCGGTTTTGTAACCGGAAACGGCGTCCGCGCCGGCGAGGGAGTCATAGGTAAAGTTAAGACCCCCGCGTTGGGCGAGAACGCGCACCATCTGCCCGTCGGCGCTCTGGCCGACGCTGGTGATCAGCAGCGGCTGCTCGTATTGGGCGCCTGAAAGGCCGGCCGCCGACGCGGAACCGGCGAGGGCGAAGACGACGGCAAAGACGAGGCCAAGCACGGCGAGGGTCTGTAATCTGACTTTCATTGCTGCATCCTCCTCAAAAAAAGGTTTTCCCTGTTAACACTTTGCCACATTCCGATAAATCCCTATTTTTTCTCATATTTATCTGTTCCCGTATAATGTATTCATCGCTTTTCACCGCAAATGCCGGCTTGGGAAAAAAACAAAGCCGCCCCAAAGGGCAGCCGAAAATACAGGTATGATTGTCGCGTAAAGAAATCAGTTCGCGGACGGCAGCTCCGCCTTGCTGATGTACATGTCGATTTTGCCGTCGGCACCCTTCCTCAGCACCAGTCGACCGCGCACCTTCCACCGCTCGGTGTCGAAGTAGATCTTGTTGTCGTTCGTGTCCCAGCGCATCGCTTTTTCCTGCTGTAATTCCAAGGCGTGCATACACTAACCTCCATCTCCCCCATCGGGGTGATGGAATTAATTGGCTTTATGCAGCCGATAATCCTGCCAACTTTGGTATGCATTTTCTAGGCCTCCGGTCCTATTTTTGTGTTATCACTCGCCTTGCCCCAGCGCGGCAAAAGTGATATTCTGGTTGCGGAAAAACATCGCCCGAAGGAGAGACCCGCCTTGGAAACCGCCGTGCTCGACAACCTTTATCGTTGGTTTTCAGCCTATGTGAAAACTTTTTACTGCGATGACCCCGAAATACAGCCGAAAGTCCTCCAGAAGGAAGAACACAGCTTCCTCGTCGCCGGGCTGAGCCGCAACCTGGCGGGCAGCCTCGGCCTTGACGCCGCCGAGACCCGGCTGGCGGAAGCCGTCGGCCTGTGCCACGATGTCGGCCGTTTCAGGCAAGTAACCGTCTACCGCACATTCCGCGACGCCGATTCGGTCGACCATGGCCTTCTTGGGGTGGAAGAAATGACTGCCGCCGGCATCCCCGACCGCCTCAGCCCCCGCGATTGGGAGGCGCTCGCCTTCGCCGTCCGCTGGCATAATGCGGCCGCCCTGCCCGACAATCCGGACCCGCGCCTCACCCTCCACGGCAAGATGATCCGCGACACCGATAAGCTCGACATCTGCCGGGTACTGCCACCCGCCCCGCCTGCGACGGGTTGCTCGCCGAAGCTTGAAGAGGATTTCCTGGCCGGCAAACTGCTGTATTACGAAGACATCAGGACGGCCGACGACCGCAAGCTGGTGATGCTCAGTTGGCTGTTCGATATCAACTTCGCCTGGACGGGGCGGGAGATCGCCGCGCGCGGCTACATCGACCGGCTGCTCGCCTCCCTGCCGCCGTCGGCGGCCATGCCGGCCATAAGGGAAAAGATCGATGTCTTCCTCGCCAGGCTTGATACCCGTGAAGGTCGCCGTTAGAAAGGAATTCTCCGCCGAAGGGCGAAATAAGCATACAATTTGCCGTGCCGAAAGGGGGCGCCATGCTTATCAAAGTAACCGCCGCAATTATCGTTAAAGACAACGCCATCTTCATCGCCAAGCGGGGCCCCGAAGGGAGGTTCGCCCACCGCTGGGAATTTCCCGGCGGCAAGATCGAGCCCGGGGAAAGCCCTGAGGACTGCCTGAGACGGGAAATGGCGGAAGAATTCGCCATCGACGTCCGCGTCGGCGAATTTTTCACCGAGAGTCTCCATACCTTCCCCGGCGGCGAAATACTCGTCTTTGCCTACTTCTGCCGCTGGACCGGCGGCGATATCCGCCCGGTCGAGCATGAGGAGTACCGCTGGGTGGCTGCGTCCGAGCTGGGCGGGTACGATTTTGCCCCCGCCGACGTGCCGATTGCCGCAAAGCTGATGCGCGAGTTCCCCGGAACAACCGCAGCTACGGAGAAGTGATCTCCATGTATCTCCCAGGGGGCTTAAACCCGCCCTTCGCGAGGTTGATGGTGGAAAGAGGCGACCCCCACGAGCGGGGAGCCTGCTTCCCTCTGGAGCCTGACAGAGTAATCCTCGGCCGGAGCACCGCGTCGTTTTGTCCCGACCTTGCGTTCGCCAGCCTTCTCGTATCCCGCCGCCATTGCTGCCTCGAGCTGCGCGACGGCCGGTGGACGGTCCGCGATTTGGGCAGCCGCCACGGCACGACGGTAAACGGCCGCCCATTAACCCAGGGCCCGTCGGTCCTGACCTCCGGAGACAGGGTAGGCCTGGCGGCTAATGTGGTGCTGCTCCGTTTCTCGCTCGCCGAAGAAGCCGAACAAACCCTGACCTTTGGCGATACCCGGCCGGTTAACGGTCCGCCCCGGCGGGAGCAAGTCGTCGTCGATACGACCCGGAAGGCCTTAATCGTCGCCCAGGCGGAGGTGCCGCTGTCGGTCAAGGAGTGGCGCCTGCTGGAGCTTCTGTACGAACACCGCAACGAGCTGGTACCCTACGCGGTCATCTGGCCGGCGGTGTGGGGCGAGCGCGCCCTTCGGAACGGGATACCCGACGTGGGACCCGACGAGCTTAGCCTCCTCGTATACCGGCTGCGGCGGAAACTCGGCGCTTGCGGTGATGTTCTGAAGACCCGCCGCGGGCAGGGCATTATTTTGACGGTCTGACAGGCGCCGGCTCCTTGGGAGCGACAGCGCCCTTTTTTTGTTCTGTAAGGAAACTGTAAGCCTGCGGCTATTTTTTCCCCGGTCGCCGCCGCGTAGAATAGAGGCAGAACGCGACAAGGGGGAAAAAGATGAAAAAGATACTGTGGTTTTTGTGTGCGCTGCTGCTCGCCTACGCGACAGCGGCCGCCGAGGCTTCGCCGGCGGTCGAAGTTCGCGACGACCTGGGGAAATACTTCCGGGGTTATACCGGGACGATGGTCATTTACGACCAGGCGGGCGACAGGTATGTCGTCTACAACGAGCCGCAAAGCCGCAAGCGGCTGTCGCCGTGCTCGACCTTCAAGATTTACAATTCCCTCATCGGCCTGGAAACAGGGGTGCTGGCCGCCGAAGACGAACAGACCCTCGTCAAGTGGGACGGCACGCGCCACTCCATCGAGAGCTGGAACCACGATCAAACGCTGGCGTCGGCCACCCGGAACTCAGTGGTCTGGTATTACCAGAAGCTGGCGGCGCGGATCGGCGAGCAGAGGATGCAGGAGCACCTTGACGCCATCGGCTACGGCAACCGGGATATCTCCGGCGGCCTGACGACCTTCTGGCTGCGGTCGTCGCTCAGGATTTCGGCCATGGAACAGGTCGAGATGCTCCGCAGACTGTATTCCGGCGAGCTGCCGTTTGCCCCGCGAAATGTGGCGGTGGTAAGGAAGAACATCACCTTGTCCGCCGACGGGAAGACGCCATTTATGGGGAAAACCGGGTCAGGCTTCGAAAATGGCCGGTGGCTGCTGGGCTGGTTTGTCGGCTGCGTGGAGCGGGATGGCAACCGCTATATCTTCGCCGTCAATATCGAGGCCCCCGACGGCGCGAGCGGCGGCGCGGCGCGAAGAATAGCCGAGGCCGTTCTGAAGGATTTCGCCATCCTGCCATAGACAGCCCGGCACCAACAGAATAAAGACTTCCGGGTTGCCCCGGAAGTCTTTATTTCCTATTGCTGTCGCTCCATCGTGTACGTGTTTGTCGCGACGTTGTATGACAGCCAATCGGTCTCTATCTGCCGGCCGTTGTCGTCGATTTTGACATTGTCGCGGAAAATGCCCTGTTTAGTCTGCCAGTTGAAGTCGGCCGCGTCGGCGGTTATGTAGACGCCGCCCCGCTTAAAGGTGACGCCGCCCTTTATCGTGGCGCTGTTCTGGGGCCCGTTTACGTACACGCTATCGCCAGTGAAGTAGGTGTCGTCCTGTTTGAGGGTGATGCCGCCCTCGCCCCAGACCTCGAGCGTCAGCACCTTGACCTTGGCCTCGCCGGCGGTTATTACGCGGTTGTTGGTTTCGACGGTGACGTTGCCTTTCAGGATATACATGCCCTGGGCGAAATCGAACGAGGTGTTGTCGGCTTTTATGACCGGTTTGGCGGCGTGGGCGGTGGCGGCGAAGCCGAAGGCCAGGACCGCAACGGCCAGGAACAGGATAAGTATGTTTCTCATGGGTTCTCCTTTTTGCCAGAATCACTGTTTTCGCTTGTAAGTTCCCTGCTTTGCCCATGTATCCCTCTAGGAATCATTTGGAAAATTTCTTAGCAACTTACCATAGCGGTGGCGAGGCCGCCCTGCCCCGTTTCCCGGAACTCAGGCGCCATAGCCCTGCCCGTTTCCAGCATGGCGGCGATGACCCGGTCGAGGTCTTCCCAGTGTCGGGCAACGAGTTCGCTTTTGGCAATCAGCCAGGCGTTGTATGCCTTGACCGCCCCGAAGGCGTTCCGCTCGATGCAGGGCAGCAGAACGTAGCCGCCGACCGGGTCGCAGGTCATGCCCAGATGGTGTTCCAGAGCGATGGTGGCCGCAATTTCGGTGACTTCGAAGGGAGACCCGGTGGCATGGGCCAACATTGCTGCCGCCATCGCCGAAGCGACGCCGATCTCTCCCTGACAGCCCACCTCCGCTCCGGCGACACTGGCGTTATTCTTGCACAGGAAGCCTATCAGCCCGCCGGCCAGCAGCCCCCGGCGCATTGCGTCGCGGGGAAGCTTGAGATGGTTGCGCATATAATAGACAATCGCCGGCATCGTTCCCGCGGAGCCGAGCGTCGGCGCGGTCACGGCAAGCCGCCCGGCGGCGTTGCCTTCGGAGACGGCCAGGGCGTAGCTGCTTAGCAGGCCCATGAAGCGCTGGTCGGCCTCCGCCTTCAACGACCGTTCGTAGATCAGCTTCGCCTTGCGATAAAACTCGAACGGCGCCGGCAGCAGGCCCTCCTCGCTGAGTCCGAGGCGCACCCCCTTTTCCATCGTTTCCAGCACCTGATCGAGATGGGCGTTTATCTCCCGCTCGCCGACCCCACGGATGGCCATCTCGTTGGCGACCATGATTTCGTCGAGACTTTTGCCGCTCTCCCGCACGATTTCCCTGACCCGCGTCATGCTCCCGTATGGGTAAAGCGGCGCGCCTCGGTCTTCGGCCGGCTGGCCCTTCCAGGCAAAGAAGCCGCCGCCGGTGGAATAGTACTCCCGTTCGCAGACAACGGCACCGTCGGCCGCAAGCAATCGCATCACAACGGTGTTGGCGTACGGAAACTCGTGCCGGTGTCTGTCCCAGACGATGGTCGCGCCGCTAAGCTCAAAGCCCACGCCCCGAATGGCGATGACGTACTTACGCGCCGGGTCCTGCAGTTCATCCATCAGTCGAGTGTCACACGTCTCAGGCTTCTGCCCCATGAGGCCGGCGAGAATGGCGCGGTCGGTGCGGTGACCCTTGCCGGTGGCGCTCAGGCTGCCGTACAGGCGGGCTTCGATCCGGGCGCCGCGGCGGAGGGCGTCCTCCGGCAGGCCTTCAAGCACCGCGAGAAAGTTGTTGGCGATCCTGAGCGGGGCAACCGTGTGGGAACTGGACGGGCCCGGGCCTATTTTGAACAGCTCGGTCAGCGTCGTGCCGATAACCCCGGTGGGCGGACCCTTATAAGACTTTTCGGGAGAAAAGCCGGGGAGGGCCGCGGCCGGTATCCCCCTGGCCCCGGCGGGGTGAATGTCGACCGCCACCCCGCCGGCCAGGGCCGACATCAGGGCAAGCTTTAGAAAGTCGCGCCGTTCCATGGAAATCAGCTCCTATTTGCGTCAATCATTTTTTCTTTCGCGATGTTCCGACATTTTCCTCCTCTGGCACGGACGAAGCCTAATTCATCTATGCCTGTCGGAACGGTCGTACTTCCCGATAGACCAGCAAAAGGCCATCGGCACTTCTGCCGATGGCCTTTTGCTGGTCGGGCTGTGTTGCTGACAACACCGTAACCGGTACTTGGTTAGGAGCTTGCGCGTCTCACGGCTTCCAACAGTATCGCCACTCCTTGGGGAAGCGCGTCTGTGTCGAAGGTCATGTCGGGATGATGAAGGCCCGGGGTGAGATTGCAGCCGAGGCCGATGTAGGCGCTCCTGAGGCCGGGGATCTTTTGGGTGAAGTAGTGGAAGTCTTCGCCACCGGGAGTGATAATGGGGGCGAGGAGGCCGGCTTCGCCAAGGACGGCGCGGATGGCCTCGCCGGCGATGGCGGTAAGACCGGCGTCGTATTCGGCGGCCGGGACGCCGCCTCTGATCTGGACGTCGGCGGTGGCGCCGATGGCGGCGGCGGCATTTTCGATGGTTTGGGGAAGTTTGGCGAGCAGCGCGTCCATGGCGGCGTTGCTTTGGGCCCGAAGGTCGAAGGCCATTTCGGCGAGGTCGGGAATGGCGTTGAGGGTGGGGCCGCCGGCATGGAGTTTGGTGGTTTTGACCGACCAGGAGTCGGCGGGGTTGAGGTGGATGGCGTTGATGGCGCCGACCACAGCCGTGGCGGCGTCAATGGCGTTAATGCCGAGGTGGGGCCGGGCGCCGTGGGCCGGTGCGCCTTTGATGGCGGCGGTGGCGATGTATGAGGCGCCGTGATACAGGGCCGGGGTGGCCTGGCCTGATTTGGCTTCCTGGATGGGACGCAGGTGGATGCCGAAAAGGATTTCGAGGTCGTCGACGGCGCCGGACTTAATCATGGAAAGAGCGCCATCCAGTTTTTCTTCGGCGGGCTGGAAAACAATCTTAAGTTTGCCTTTGGCGGGCGGCTTCTCGGCGAGGACTTCGGCGGCGGCGAGGACCATGGCGCAGTGGGCGTCGTGGCCGCAGGAGTGGACGCATTTTTCCACGCCGTCGACGGTGTGGGCGAGAGCGTCCATATCCGCCCTGAGGCCGATGACGGGGCCGGGGACGCCGCTGTCAAGAACGCCGGTGATGCCGGTGCCGCCGATGCCGGTGCGGATCTGGTAGCCGGCTTTGCCGAGTTCGGCGGCGAGGTAGGCGGCGGTTTTGTGCTCATTGAAGCCAACCTCGGGGATGGCGTGGAGGGTCTGGAATATTTCTTTTACCCGGGTGGTTATGTCCATTGGAAATCCTCCTGTTCGGGTTTATGGATCAGGCTACGAACCGCATAATGAGCATGGCGATGACGGCGTTCATGACCGAGATGCCGAAGAGCATGGGGTAGTAGCGGGTTTGAACGCCGGCGGTGCCGAGGAGGCGGCCCATGTACTGGATCTGGGCGCCCATGAGGATGATGGCGGGAAGGAGGATGGTGACGTGGGTCGCGGAGAGGATTTTGCCGGTGTAGAGCGAGGCGGCGACGCCAATGCCGCCTCCCATGGAAAGCCAGGCGCCCATAAGGACGGTGACGGCTTCGCCGGGAAGGCCGAAAAGGGCCATGACGGGGCCGAATACCTTGCCGAGTATGGTGAGGAGGCCGGTGACCTTGAGGATCTGGATGAGGGCGAAGGCCATGAGGACGTTGGGGAGTATGCTGCTTATGCCTACGTTCCAGCCTTTGCGCGCGCCGTCGACGAATACGTCTACGATGGTTTTGGTTTGCATGGTGATCAGTCCTCCTTAGCGAAGCGCTGCAGATAGAGTCGCATAACGTTGGCGCCGAATATCTTCATGACGAAAATAACGACGAGGGGCAGGATGATGGGAACGGTGAGGAAGGGGAAAAGGGCGGCGCCGCTGGAGAGGTAGTTGGTGACCGTACCGCCGGCGGAGAACTGGAAAGCGCAGAATACGGTCTTTTCCTTTTCTGTTATGTAGTCGGTTTCACGGAGCATTTTGGTCATGCCGGCGCCGGCGTCGGTGCTCTGCAGACTGGTGACAAGGGCAAGGCCGGCGATGCCGGGAATGCCGAGAAGGGGGCGAAGGATGGGGGTTAGGAGCTTTTGGCCGGCTTTAAGGCCGCCGAGGTGGTCGATGACTTCGACGACGCCGAGGGCAAGCATGACGGCCGGGATGAGGCCGAGGGCGAAGAGGAAGCCGGCGCGCGCGCCGTAGCCGCCCTGTCCGGCGAAGGTGGCTTTGGCGGCGTCTTTCATTGTGCCAAAGGCTCCGTTGATGGTGTTAAAGTCGAAAGCGGCAACCCAGCCGGCCTTCTTGGCGAAGATGCCGGAAAAAAAGACGATGGCGAGGATTAGGGCCACGTAGCCGTACCAGGGTACCTTGAGATCTTCGACGATGGAGCTTTTTTTGGGGTCTTCGGACATTTTGCTGCCTCCTTGTTATGTTGTGTGCGGAATCTTGGTGAGAACGGACTGGGTCAATCGGCGACACGGATCCTGTTTTCCCGCAAATAGGAGTAGATTGTGTACTTGGTATTACCCATGTCTTGCGCCAGGGCTTCGATGGACCCTTTAAGAAGGAAAAAGCCTTCCCGGTCGAGCCTTTCGACAAGCTGAATCTTTTCCAGCTTACTGGCGTAGGCGAGGGGTTTGCCGAGATACTGGCGGGCCCGGCGGAGGCCTTCGCCGATCAGGTCGTCGAGCCGTGAGGGCTGGCCGGCGGCGGCGGGGAGGTCGGCGGCGGGAACGCCGTCGGTAAGCCGGGCGATCATGTCTTTAAGGAGCTCAGCTTTGGTTAGGTCGTAGTGGATTGCCAGGTAACCGGCCAAATCCCCGTTGGGGGTGGTGAGCCGCATGAGGCAGGAACGCAGGCGACGGCCCGTGTCGGTGTTTGAAAGGTAGTTGGCCACATAGCCAACGCCTTTTTGCAGGATGTCGCCGATGGCGGCCCGGTCGGCGACGGGGGGGCGGTCGGCTGCGGATAGGCCGACGAGCTGCCCGTTGACAACTTCGACCACCTTCCCCGGCTGTTCGCCGTCCGCCGAATACAACACGATGCAATATTCGGGGCCGAGCATGGCGGCAAGGCCGCGGACAACGGCAGTGAAGCTCCCGTCCCCGGTATGCGGCGTCGGCATATAATGTCACCTCCTTTTGGAAAATTAGGGAGTGGCATGCAGTTCCAATATACAAAAATATTTAATTTACTGTCAATATTTTATCGTAATATTTTGATAACAAAACAAATATTTTCTTGCAGCGCGAAGCTAGATGTGCCTGTCAGTCATTCCTTCCCGCAGGGGGCCCTTACAGACAAAAAGGCTCCCGCCCGTTTCCGGGCGAGAGCCTTCAGTTCATAAGTGTGGCGGAGTGGGTGGGATTTGAACCCACGCACGGTGTAACCCGTCTAACGATTTAGCAAACCGTCCTCTTCAGCCACTTGAGTACCACTCCGTAGCTAACGCTGCCAAAATATTGATCCCGCCGCCAGATACGAGTGGCGGAGGGGGTGGGATTCGAACCCACGGTCCCTTGCGGGATCACTGGTTTTCAAGACCAGCTCCATAAACCACTCGGACACCCCTCCGTGTCCGGCACATATTGTATTATAACAAAAGGCCCTTACCATGTCAATAAAGCCTTGCTGGGAATTTCGGCCGCCACGTTTCGCCGGTAAAAGCGGCCGCCGCGGGAAAGAATATAACCAGGCCGGAGTATTGACTAATCAGCGCCGCGAGGGTATAGTTTAGAAGTATACGGCTCCCAGAAGAAAGGCGGGTGAGAAATATGGATGTAGACCAGTGTAGCGACAGATCATCGCCGTTTTCGCGAAAATTCAGGGGAATATCCATATTTCTTGCCTTTAGTTACGCAAGATAGGATGGCTGTTTCCCGCATGAAGGAGGGAACATCCATGCTGCGCATTTACAAGACCAACTGCGAGGCGCTCCGCGAACTTTCCCTGGCATCACTGGAAAAAGGAGCCTGGTTGAGCCTCACCGCTCCCGATGCCGATGAACTGACCGCTGTGGCCGATCTTACCGGCGTCCCCCTCGACGCCCTCAAGGCAGCTCTCGACGAGGAAGAGCGCTCCCGCGTGGAGATCGAGGACAACTATATCCTCGTCATCACCAACGTCCCTACCTTGCGGGACAGCTACAGCTACGACACTCTGCCGCTCGGCATCGTGCTGACCAAGGACCATTTTATCACTGTCTGCCTGGAAAGTCACCAGGTGCTGGAGGAATTCGCCGCCGAGGGGCCGCGGTCTTTCTCCACTTACAAGAAAACGCGCTTCCTTTTCCAGATTCTTTATAAATCGGCGCTGCTGTATCTTAAGTATCTCAAACAGATCAACCGCCGCACCGACGAGATCGAGCGCGATCTCCGCCAATCGGTGAAAAACCAGGAGATATTCCAGCTCCTTGAGCTGCAGAAGGGCCTGACCTACTTTACCGCCTCGTTACGCTCCAACGGCATCGTGCTCGAACGGTTGCTCCGCCTGCGCTCCAACAAAGAACTCCAGCATCTGATTGCCCTGTACGAAGAGGATGAGGATCTGCTGGAAGATGTGATTATCGAGAACAAGCAGGCCATCGAGATGGTTGAGATGTACAGCCATGTCCTCAGCGGCATGATGGGGGCCTTCACGTCCATCATTTCCAACAATCTCAACCTGGTCCTTAAATTCCTTGCCGCCGTTACCATCCTGCTGGCGATTCCGACGATGGTCGCCAGCTTCTGGGGGATGAACGTCGATGGCCTTCCCTTCAGCGGTGAGAACGGCTTCCTGGCCGTCGTCCTCATCGCCGTGGCCGCCGCCGTTATCAGCGCCTACGGACTGTGGCGACGCGGCCTGCTGTGATTGATACCGACAGCCTCCGGCGAATATTCGCCGGAGGCTGTCGTCGTTTTTCCCTGTCTGATTCCGGTTATTGCTGCCAGGGCTGCTCGCCGGCCCGGTCGCGCTCTTCCCATCCCCGGTAGTCATTCTGCTCACCTGGGCGGCGGTGGCTGCCGGCGTAGCGGATACCGGCGAATTCGGCCAGCTCCCTATCGACGGTCACAAGGTCGCCTCGGTCCAGTTCGCTGAAGGCGTTTTTGCCGGCCGCCTGCACGGCCAGCTTCATCTCGGCGGTGCAGGAATCGAGGAAATTGGCCAGATGCCGCGCCGCTTTTTCGATGTCGACCTTGTCGTTCATCTTGCCGTCATAGAGGGCGAGCTGCGCCGGCGGCGCCTGCGGCAACACCTTGACCACCTGGCTCTGCAGAGCGGCCATCAGCGCGATGGTACCGATGTAGACGGCGTCGGCGCCCAGGGCCAGCGCCTTGAGGAAATGGCCCGGCGTGACCAGGCCGCCGGCGATGATGAGGGTGAACTGATCGCGCAGCCCGTTCTCGACCAGCCAGTCGACCGTCCGCACCAAGGAGTGGAAGGTGGGCAGGCCCATGTCGTCCTCCAGCGTGGGCGGGGCCGCCGACGTGCCGCCCTCCGCGCCGTCGATGACGATGTAGTCGGCCCGGGTCTGGGCGATGACCGCCAGTTCGTATTCGATATAATCGCTGCCGGCGATTTTCACCCCCACCGGTACATCGTACTGTTCTTTCATCGTGTTGACCATCTTGATGATGTCCCGCGTGCTCTCCTTGCCTGGCATGCGTGCGTTTACGGCCGTATCCTGGCCTTTTTCAAGCCGCCAGGCGCGTCTTAGGTGCTCGCCGATTCCGTCGTGGCGGATGGGTTCCTCCACCGCTCCGCCCCAGGCCCCCTGGCCGAGCTGGATCTCGATGGCGTCGAGACGGCCAAGCTGCTCGGGGCCGCTCAGCCACCCGCCGCGGTTGTACTGGCCGATAAGGTATTTGGCGCTGTCCCGCTCCTCGTCGGTCACCGCCGACTCGCCCGTGTTCGTGGCCGTCCCGGCGAGCGACGCTCCCTTGGCCAGGGCCATTTTCATCTGCAGGCTGAGGGAACCGCCGTACGACATGCCGGTGATGAGGATGGGGATGTCGAGCCGCAGCGGCTTGGCGGCCCGCGGTCCGATCACCGTTCCGGTGGTTATTTCGAGCGTGTTTGTCGTGGGCAGCTTGAAAAGCTGACAGGGATTCAGCAGAAGCTTGTTCCATGGCGACAACACAACCGGGCTGCCGAGCGGCCTGCTGATCGTCGTGCCCAGCTCAGCGCGGATGCCGGCCTCGATTATCCCCCGCGGGGTGAGTTTCTCGGCCACTGTCGCCAGCAGGAAGGGGTTGTCCTTGTAGTCTTCTGTCAGCATCTTCACCGTCGCCTCGTCAAACATCGGGTCCAGCATCTTCATCATCAGCATGCTCATCAGCATCGTCGGCACCTCCCGCTTTTCCTGCCAATAGTGTTGACGCCATAGGGCGGTTTTAACCGGCGCCTTGCATAAATCGGGGACCGCCGGCCACAATAAACGTGAGAAAAACGATGCGAGGTGCATGCATGAACACACTTAAATTCTGCGAAACCAATCTCAACATTCACGAAAGCATGGCGAAGGTGGCCGATAAGGCCAAAACCGAGTTTACCAATGTCGATATATCCACCGAGCCTTGTCTCGGCCATTGCGGCCAGTGCGCCGAAATGCCGATCGCTCTTGCCAACGACCAGCTCGTCAGCGGCGACACCACCCATGTGCTGTTTGAGCGTGCCAAAAACATCATCGGCGAGCGGGAGGTAGCCGCCCCGAACGTCAGAAAGTAGCAAACCGGCCCGCATTTTCCCGCCACGACAAGACCCCGGACTGTTTAGTCCGGGGTCTGGCCGTTCGCCAAGGCATCCATTTTTATAGTCCGGCGGTTCTTTTTCCAGTGATGAAAAAGGGGTTAATACAATATTTGGCGACGAAATAACATAAGACAACCGCACAAGCGGCTACGGAAAAATATTTGAGCCAGATATTCACCGGCAGTTTCCGCACCATATAGGCCAAAGGGATTACTATGCACTGATGGACATAGTAAATTGCATACGAATTGGCGGCCAGCCCACGCCACAGGCTGGCGTCGCTGCCGGCGGCCCTGGCGAACAAGGCGATCAGGGCCATCGCGGCGGAAAGGCAGAAGTTGGCGTAGACGAGCGCATGACCGGCTTTGAACATCACGGGGATGTCGGCCGTCAGGGTAAAGGCCACGCGGTAAGCCAGAAACACGACCAGCATCAAGGCGGCCGCGGGTCCCCAGTAAAGCAGGCTCGGCCTGTAGCCGTCGCCGTCGAACCAGGCGTTTTTCCACGCATATACCCCAAGGCCGAAGTAGCAGAAATACAGGCCAATCCTCACCGGCTGAATCATGAACAGGTATTTGCAGTTCACCCAGGCGTCAGACCAAAAGAACAGGTTGGCGAAAAAGAAGGGCGCCGCCGACAGCAAGGCAAAAAGCGGAAAAAAGCGGACCGGGGGGTTATTAACCGCTGGCCGCCGCGCGAAGTATGCGGGCGTAAGCCTGTACGCGACAATCAACAGCGCGAAAAACAGCGCCAGTATTCCCAGAAACCAGTAATGAGCCTGCTGATAATACCTTCCGAAAAAGTCGTTGATCCAGAACGAGACATAGCCGGGCGGCGCACTAGTGCGACTGAAGACGGCGCTGTAGGCGACCGCGGGGGCGATTACCAGCACGCCGAACACCCAGGGCAGAACGATGCGCCACAGTTTATCCCGCCAGAATCCCCCCGTTCCCTTCGTGAGCAGGGCCGGAAGCGCGAAATAGCCGGCGATCAGAAACATGACCGGCATGATGAACACGTCGGTCGCGAGAATGAACAAGTCGAAAAACCCGCTCTTGCGAATATCGTTCCACATACCACCAGTCGAGATTCCAGGTGGTGTAGCCCATGGCGACGTGGAACACTACCACCAGGAGAACAATGAAGGCCCGCAGGTTGTCGAGGAAGTATATCCTTTTTACGGTCTGAGGAAACGCGTCCATGGCTGATCAGCCTTTCTCGCGACTATTTCCCGCAGCGGCGTTTTCAACCGGCAGCCGCTTCAGCCCATCATGCCTCCGGGAGGTTCCTCCCGCGCGGTCATGTCGCGGCTGGCCACCACATCTACGCCCAGTCCGAGAATGTCGGCGACGATGACATCCCCCTCCCTGACCGGCGCTGATACGGCAACGGTCGACAGGCAGCCGGCGCAGGCCATTATTTTGTCCTTGGGCAACGGCTGGCGGGAAACTACGGGCAATAGCGGCAGCCGTCCGCCGCTTATCCTGACGGTGCTTGTCAACGTCCTTTTCGGCGCCGTCACTTCCTCGCGAGCGTAGTCCTGCCCGCGGGGGCATGAAAAACCCGCCATCCCGGTTATCTTTCCGTCGGCAATGCTTACCTCGCCTACGCAGCTAAGCGGGCAGACGATGCAGCTTATCCGCCGCTTTTCTTCCTGTTTATTCACCCTGTTCACCACCTTGCCGCCGGAGAACGACCGTGACGACGTCGCCGATTGCCCGGAGCTTATCGGCCGGAATGTCGGCCACCACCATTTCTCCCGGTTTGGCCACCGGCAGCACCCGTTCCAGCAGCAACTCACTGTTGCTTAACAGGCGGAGCGTAACCCGGCGTTCGGGTCTGGCGACCCGCATATACAGGCGGACGGGGGCGGTCCGGACGTCGTCAAGCCTCACGACCTGCGGCACGGCTGTCCGTACGCCGTCGGACGCCATTATCCGGGCCAGGCGGCCGACCGAGGAGGACAGACCGCACGCGTGGCGGGCGGCATATTTGCCGGCTGTTTCGCCTTCCTCGGATACGAAGTCAACCAGGTCATGCACATGCACGACATTGCCGGCGGCGAAAAAACCGGGCAAGCTGGTCTGGCGCAGCTGGTCGACCACCGGGCCGCCGGTCAG
Organism: Selenomonadales bacterium 4137-cl; assembly: GCA_032334055.1. NCBI lineage: Bacteria > Bacillati > Bacillota > Negativicutes > Acetonemataceae > Anaeroselena > Anaeroselena agilis. The sequence continues at coordinate 3,360,698 of JAUOZS010000001.1, forward strand.
GCCATCCATTTCGATCCCCAGATCACCGGACAACTCGTTTTCCGGAATGAGCCCCACCGACAGCAGCAGGCAGTCGCATTCCAGGTCGAACTCGCTGCCCGGCACCGGCCGCAGGGCGTCATCCACTTTGGCGCAGGTTATGCCGGTGACGCGGTCTTTCCCGTGCACGCCAACAACCGTGTGTGACAGATGCAGGGGAATGCCGAAGTCTTCGAGGCACTGGACGACGTTACGGGTCAGGCCGTTGCTGTAAGGCATGATTTCCAGCACCGCCTTGACGTCGCAGCCTTCCAGCGACAGTCGTCTGGCCATTATCAGGCCGATATCGCCCGAGCCTAAAATGACGATCTTTTTGCCGGGCAGATAGCCTTCCATGTTGACCATCCGCTGAGCCGCCCCGGCGGTGAAAACTCCGGCCGGGCGGCTGCCGGGTATGCGGATGGCGCCCCGGGTCCGCTCGCGGCACCCCATGGCGAATACTACGGCGGCGGCGGTAATTTTCAGCAGGCCATCCCGGGGGTTGACAGCCAAAATCGTTTTGTCGCCCGCCACCGACAGCACCATCGTGTCCAGCAGGACGGCGATGTTGGGCCGTTCCCCGACCATCCGGATATACCGTCCTGCGTAGCCCGGCCCGGTCAGTTCCTGCTGAAAGCGGTGCAGCCCAAAGCCGTTGTGGATGCACTGCTGCAATATGCCGCCGAGCTCCCTGTCCCGTTCGATGACCAGCACCCGCAGCGCTCCGTTGTCGCTGGCGCTCACCGCTGCGGCAAGGCCGGCCGGTCCGCCGCCGACGACTACTACATCATACGCCTGTTCAATCATCGACTATCCACCTCACAAAGCCTGGGGATCTTATCGAAGAATAGGTACGAGCCGACGGTATCCTTGCGTACCGCCGTTACGGGGAGGCTCAGCTCCCGGGCGAGAATGGCGGTCACCCGCGGCCCGCAGAAGCCGCCCTGGCAACGTCCCATGCCGGCCCGGGTGCGGCGTTTTACGCCATCCACCGTGCGAGCGCCGCATACGCTGTGGATAGCCGCGACAATCTCTCCCTCCGTGATCGTCTCGCAGCGGCAGATAACCCTGCCATACAGCGGGTTTTCCCGGATAAGCGCCTGCCGGGCGGCGGCGTCAAGCTCGCTGAAAAGCACCCGCGGCGGGTTGACCGGGTTGAACCGGCGGTTGGGCTTCATTTCCAATCCAAGGTCTCGCAATACGGCGGCGACCCTTTCGGCGATGGCCGGGGCGGCCGTAAGGCCAGGCGACTGGATGCCGGCGGCATGGACAAGCCCGCCGACCGCCGGCGATGGCCCGATGATAAAGTCACCGCCGTCGGCGACGGCCCGCAAGCCGGCAAACTGGGTAATCGACGCTCCTACCGGAATGCCGGGCACCAGTTTTTCGGCGCCGGCGACGATTTCCGCCAGACCGGCGGCGGAAGTGTCCACGTCATCGGCGTCCCGGCAGTCCAGTGCGTTCGGGCCGACAAACATATTGCCATGGACGGTCGGTGAAACGAGTATTCCTTTGGAAACCTTCGTAGGTGTCGGGAAAACGACGGTTTTCACCAGGCAGCTCGCCTTCTTGTCGAACAGCAGGTATTCGCCTTTGCGGGGCTTAATGCGGAAGCTGTCGTCGCCCGCCAGACGGCTGACCGTGTCGGCCCCGACCCCGGCGGCGTTGACGACGAACCTGGCAGCGATAAAGCCATGCGGCGTGTGCACCCCGGCGATTCTGCCATCTGTCACGGCGATGGCCGTCACCGGGCATTCCCTGATGATCTTTACGCCGTTCAGGGCGGCATTTTCCGCAAACGCCAGCGCGGCGCCGAAAGGCGAAATTATCCCCGCGGTGGGCGCGTGCAAAGCCCCCAGGGTCTGCTCCGTGAGGTTCGGTTCGATGTCGAGGACCTGTTCGCGAGACAGTATCTTAAGGCCAGGGACGCCGTTTTCCCCGCCGCGACTGTATAGCTCGCCGATGGCGTCCATTTCCGCGGCACTGGTCGCCACCACCAGCGAGCCCGTAAGCTTTAGCTCCAGGCCCAGATCAGCCTGCAGTTGGCGGAACAATTCATTGCCGCGAACATTGAGAAGCGCTTTTAAGCTTCCCGGTGAAGCGTCGAAGCCGGCGTGCAGGATGGCGCTGTTGGCTTTGGTCGTTTCCATTGCGAGGTCGGGATGTCTTTCCAGCAAGAGGACGTTTAGGTCGTATTTCGCCAGTTCCCTGGCGATAGCCGCGCCGACGATCCCCCCGCCGACGATGATTACGTCCGTTCTATCATTGCTTGGCAAGTTATCACCTCTTAACTGTTTGCCCTATTCCCGGAAAAAAGCGGAGATGGCCCCCCGGGTTGGTTTCCCATTCCCGAGAGACCACCCCCCCGATCCTATTCACCATTCAGTTGAGTTTCGGTCCCGGTGTCAGTCCTCCCAGTCCACGGAGCGCGTTACGGCCTTTTGCCAGCCCCTGTAAAGCTTAACCCGAATGGCCTCATCCATAGCGGGAGTGTACCTGGTGTTGAGCTTCCAGTTCTTCACGAGGTCGGTGCGGTCGTTCCAGACGCCGACGGCCAGTCCCGCCAGATAAGCCGCGCCCAACGCAGTGGTTTCGGTGATTTCGGGGCGGTCGACCGGCACGCCCAGGATATCGGCCTGGAACTGCATGAGAAGGTTATTGCCCACGGCGCCGCCGTCCACTTTCAGGGCCTGCAGTTTTATCCCCGAATCGGCTTCCATGGCGCCAAGCACGTCCTTGGTCTGGTAGGCCAGGGATTCGAGGGTGGCGCGGATAATGTGCGCCTTGCCGGTGCCGCGGGTCAGGCCGAGGATCGCGCCGCGCGCCTTCATATCCCAGTAAGGGGCGCCCAGGCCGACGAAGGCCGGCACGACATAGACGCCGTCGGTGTCGGCCACTTTGGCTGCGAAGTATTCGGAGTCAGGCGACGTCTCGATGAGCTTCAGCCCGTCGCGGAGCCACTGCACGGCCGCGCCGGCGATGAATATGCTGCCCTCCAGCGCGTATTCGACCTTGCCGCCCAGGCCCCAGGCGATCGTTGTCAGCAGGCCGTTCTTCGATTCATATAACTCGCTGCCCGTATTCATCAGCATGAAGCAACCCGTGCCATAGGTGTTTTTGGCCATCCCCGGCCGGAAGCAGGTCTGCCCGAACAGCGCGGCCTGCTGGTCGCCGGCGGCGCCGGCGATCGGCACCGAGGCGCCCAAAAAAACGCCGGGGTCGGTATGACCGTATACCTCGCTCGACGGATAAACCCTGGGCAGCATCGAGGCCGGCACTGTCAACTCCTTGAGGATCTCTTCATCCCACTTGAGGCTGCGGATATTGTACATCAGGGTGCGGGAGGCGTTGGAGTAGTCGGTAACGTGCACTTTGCCGCCGCTGAGCTTCCAGATAAGCCAGGTGTCGATCGTGCCGAACAGCAGCTCGCCCTTTTCCGCCTTGGCCCGGGCGCCCTCGACATTGTCCAGTATCCACTTGACCTTCGTTCCGGAGAAGTAAGCGTCGACAACCAGCCCGGTTTTTTGCCGGAACGAAGCTTCGAGACCTTTCGCCTTCAGGTCGTTGCAGATGTCGACTGTCTGCCGGGACTGCCAGACGATGGCGTTGTACACCGGTTTGCCGGTATTCTTATCCCACACCACGGTCGTTTCCCGCTGATTGGTGATGCCGATCGCGGCGATGTCGCCGGCATTTATGCCGGCCTTCGCCACAGCTTCGGCGGCAACACCGATCTGGGTGCTCCAGATTTCGTCGGCGTTATGCTCCACCCAGCCGGGCTTGGGATAGATCTGCGTGAATTCTTTCTGCGCCACTGCCACGATGCCGGAGGCGTCGTCGAAGATAATCGCCCGTGAGCTGGTAGTGCCTTGGTCGAGGGCCAATACGTACTTTTTCGCCATTTGAATCACTCTCCCGTGTTTTTTCCCGCCGCGAACAATACTTACGCCAAACCGAGACCCCTCGCGATGAAGAAGGCCAGGGCGCCGCCAACGAGCGGCCCGACAACGGGAATCCAGGAATATCCCCAGTCGGAACCGCCTTTGCCGGCGATCGGCAGTATGGCGTGGGCGATCCGCGGGCCCAGGTCACGGGCGGGGTTGATGGCATAACCGGTAGGGCCGCCGAGGCTCAGGCCCATAGACCAGACGACGATGCCCGCCAGATAGGGCCCCACGCCGGCGGGAATCGACCCGACCGACTTCGCGCCCATCGTGAAGAAGACCAGGCAGAGCATAGCGGTGCCGATGATCTCGCAGATAACGTTGCCGACCGGATTGCGGATTGCCGGCGCGGTGCAGAAGACGCCGAGCTTGAGGGCCTGGCTTTCGGTCGCCTCCCAGTGCGGCAGATAGGCAAGCCATACGACCACGGAACCGACGATAGCGCCGGCCAGTTCCGCGCCCATCGTGACCAGGGCATGCGCGGGAGTATACAGGCCGGCCATGCATCTCGCCAAAGTCACGGCAGGATTGAGGTCGGCGTTCGGAGCCCCGGTGGCGACGGCCGCGAACACGCCCATCGTAACCGCGAAGGCCCAGCCTGCGGTTATCACTATCCAGCCGCTGCGTTCCCCTTTGGAGTTCTGCAGGACCACGTTGGCGACAACGCCGCAACCTAAAATGATTAGGACCATCGTGCCAAAAAATTCGCCAAGCAGATTTGTCATACCGATACATCTCCTCATTTTATTTTTTTGTCTCCGGAAATATTCCTAATTTCTCCTCAGCTTTGCCGCGATCACCCCCTAAAAAGAAAACATCCAAATTGAACCCGGGCGCATTGGCGCCCAGCCACAATTTGGACATCTCTTCATCTCTGGTCCGACGGTATTCAGCTATGCACTATATTCATGAGCTAAGGTTCCACAGTTCACGCTTGCTGGTGCTTATGGCGCAGATGCCGTTGCCGATCGCCCTGGAAACGTCTTCGGCGGTGCTTATCAGACCGCCCGCCAGCACCGGCAGGCCGGTCACCCGCGTAAGTTCCACCACCGCCGCCACCGGCACCGTTCCCGGCAAAACCTCGACCGCGTCGGGCTTGAACGACGACAGCAGGTTGATGCCGGTCCGGAGCGCCTCGGAATCCATCAGAAACAAGCGTTGGATGACAATCATCTTTTCTTCGCGCGCAATTCTGCCCAGGTGGGGCTTGGTCGTGATTATCGCCTTCACCCCGGACCGGGCGAGAAACCTGACGCCGACTTTATCCTTGCCGAGCCCTTCGATCAGGTCGAGGTGAACGATGACCAGCTTTTTCGCCAGCCTGGCCTTGTCCAAAAGCGCCGGCAGGGTAAAGATGTCGCCGAACAACAGGATTATGCTCGGTGAAGTGACGTGCGAAAGCGCGAACTCGAAGTCCCCTTTATTGCGAGCCGCCGGAATCACCGGCCCGTCGCACAGCATCCCGACTATATCTCTTGACACCGATACCATCACCTTTTTTCCTTTGTTCTCGAAAACCGCGGCAAAAAAGGATGGGAGGAGAATAAAAATAAAAGCCAAAATTACGCCCTGGAGCAGTCTCCGGGGAGTAACTCGGACTCTCTTAATTCTCCAGTCCAAATTATATTCCAGTATACCTCTGTTATTTCCATATATATCCTTAAATTCCTGCATCGCCCATAAAGAAAATTGCTACCCGCCATCGTCATTCCCTCCGCTCCGAATGATCGCCCAGGGTTTCCGCCAAAAAAGCGCGGATCTGTTCGCCGTCGTTCAGCAAAAGCGCTTCCGCAGCCAGTTCTTTCGCTCCCGCGGCGCTTATGCCCCTGATTTTTTCCCTGACACGCGGCAGTGCGGTGGAGTTCATGCTCAGTTCGTCAACCCCCATGCCTACGAGCAAAGCAGCCGCCAACGGGTCGCCGGCCATTTCGCCGCACACCCCCGCCCAGATGCCGTTGTCGTGGGCGGCGCCTATGACATCATTAACAAGTCTGAGCACCGCCGGATGGAAGTGATTATACAGCCCCCGGACTCTCTGATTGCCCCGGTCGACGGCGAGGGTATATTGGGTCAGGTCGTTGGTCCCAATGCTGAAAAAATCGCATTCCCCGGCAAGCCGGACCGCCGTCACCGCGGCCGCCGGCGTCTCGACCATGATCCCCAGCGGAATGTTCCCGGCGAACGCCTTGCCCTCGCGTTCGAGCTCGCCGGCCGCGTACGCCAGGTATTCCCGCGCCTTTTTTATTTCGGCGGCGCTGATTATCATCGGCAGCATGACGGCCACCTTGCCGTAAGCGCCGGCCCGCAAGACGGCTTTTAGCTGAGCAACGAATACTTCGGGATGGTCGAGGGAGATGCGGATGGCCCGCCACCCGAGAAAGGGGTTGCTCTCCCGGCCGAAGTCGAGATGCGGAAGAGGCTTGTCGCCGCCGACGTCGAGCGTCCGGATGATGCATAGATGCTCGCCGCATTTCTCGGCGACGGCCCGATAGGCCGCGAACTGTTCTTCCTCGGTCGGAAAACTGTCCCGATCCATAAACAGAAACTCTGACCGGTACAGGCCCACGCCTTCGCAGCCCAACTCGACGGCGCGGTCGATGTCCCGCGGCGTGCCGATGTTCGCCGCCAGTTGCACCCGTACGCCGTCCGTCGTTACCGCCGGCAAAGCTGCCGCCGCGAGGTCGAGCGCGCGCCGTTGCCGTTCCGCCTCGATACGGTCGGAAAAACGGCGGAGATCTTCCTCGTCAGGCTCAACCACCACTTCACCGGCTGTCCCGTCAATCGCCACCAGCGCCCCCTCCGGCAACTTGTCCCCGGAAAGGCCGACAACGGTAGGGATGCCCCTTGCTTTGGCGATTATAACCGCATGGGAAGTCGTGCTGCCATGCTCGAGAATCAGTCCTTGGGCCGCGTCGCCGGCCATGTCGCTCAGAACCGACGGCGGAATATCCCGGGCGTATATGATGCCCGGTTCGCCATCGAGGGCATCGTCGCGGACGTCGAGCAAAATCCCTGCTATGCGGTTGCCGATGTCGAGAACGTCGGCGCCCCGTTCGCGCAAATAATCGTCGTCCATGGCGGCGAATATGTTCGCGTATTCCTCGGCAGCCTCGATTACCGCTTTCGGGGCCGGAAGCGAACCGGCTATTTTACCGAGCACCGTCTCCTTCAAGACAGGGTCGCCAAGCATCGCCTGATGCGCCTCCATGATGGCGAGCTGACTATTCTCCCGCGCTTTCCGGGCGCGTTCGCTTATTCTTCCGATCTGGTCCGAGGCATTCTCAAGAGCCGCCAGAAATTTTGCCGCTTCCCTGGCTGGATCCTCGGCGATATAACCATTCAGGCGCTCCGTCAACTCCCGCGCATACCGCTTCACTTTGCCGACGGCGGTGCCGTCCACCGCGCCGATTCCTTTCAGAATTGCCGCCATTCCCCGTACCTACCCTTCGCCAAAATTGCCCTCAATCAAGGCAACCAGCGATTCCAAGCACTCTTTCTCGTCCTCGCCGTCAGCAGTCACGGTGATTTCCGCGCCATAATTAAGCCCCATGCCCATGACAGACAAAATGCTTTTGGCGTCAGCCACTTTATTGTTGCCGATTATCGTAACCTTGCTGCTGAAACTTGCCGCCTTCTGAACAAACTGCGCTGCCGGCCGGGCGTGCAGGCCCGTCGGGTTGGAGATCTTCAGCACAGCCTCTATCATCTTCATCAATTCCTTCCGCAATTTCCAAAGTGACAGGATGCACCTTGCGCCGCCGTTCCCGTTTTTTTCGCCGGAAACGGCGGCGGCCGGTTTTAATGCTTGTAAATCGGCAATAACGCAATTGTCCGGTCTGTGGCGGAAAGCTTTCGCCTTCGTCACTTCTTGTGCAGTTCGCGCGCGCCTTCCGCAGTCGCCGCCACTTCCGTCAGGTCACCGCCCAACGAGGCTTGGACAGCAGCGCTGATAGCGCCTTCGACAACAGGCGCATCGGCGATCCGCACCCGCATACGGGTATCCTCGTCAAGTAGCTCCAAGGCCGTCTCGGTGCTCAATATGGCGCTGCCGAGGTCGACCAGGACAACCACCCCGTCGCCGAGATCGGCTTCCTTGATCGCTTCGTATATTTTGACGGCATCCGTGCCGATAACCCCTTCGCCCGCGCCACCGGCGGCAACGATCTTCTGCCCGGGCTTTGCCATCTGCACGGCCATGTCGCGGATTCCCTCCGCGATTTTCGCGCTGTGTGAAACGATAACGATACCTACCATTTAGTTCTCTCCCGATTCGTATTGCCGGCAAAAATCAGCCAGCGCCTTCAGGATGATGAAGGATGAAGTGGCGCCGGGGTCCTGGTGGCCGATACTGCGTTCGCCGAGATAGCTGGCCCGTCCCTTGGTTGCAATGATGGTCTTGGTAAAGGCTACTCCTTTGTCGGCCGCCTCGCACGCCGCGTCCAGACACTCCACCAGCGGCCTACCGGCCTTATACCGGTCGGCAAACGCTTCTACGGCCGGCTCCAGGGCATCAAGCATCGTCTTTTCGCCGCGAACGGCCTTGCCGCGTTCTTTGATGCCGTTGATTGCCGCTTCCAGCATTCTGATCACGGCCGCACCGTCGATAGCGGCGCCCTGGGCGGTGCCGGCCGCCCGCAGGAAAGCGGTGCCGTAGAGCGGGCCGGCAGCGCCGCCGACGGTCGATATCAGCGTCATGCCCGCTGTTTTGAGCACTGTGCCGACATCGGCGTCCGGCGGCAAAGTCCTCGCTTTCGCGACGACAGCGTCAAACCCGCGCGCCATGTTGATGCCGTGATCGGCGTCGCCGATAGCGGCATCAAGGCTTGTTAGATATTCCTTGTTCCTGCCGATCGCCTCGCTTACCGCTTCAAGTGCTGATATTGCCACGCTCAAATCGCTTACCTCCCTGTCAGAACTGGACAAACGCGGGCGTATCCGCCGGTGCGAGCAGCAGCTCCTTCAACTCGCCGTCCAGTTTAAGCACCGAAATCGAAAACCCGGCCATTTCCAAAGACGTCATGTAGTTGCCCACAAAGGTCTTCACAGTTTTAGCCCCTTTGCCGGCGAGCATTTGCGCCACTTTGCGACTGACAATATAAAGCTCCATTGTAGGCGTGCCGCCAAGGCCGTTTACCAGCACGGCGACCTCTTGCCCGGCCGCGACCGGACTGTCGGCCAGAATCTTTTCCATCAGATGGTCCACGATCTCGTCGGCGGAGCGAATAGCCTCCCGGTGCGTCCCCGGTTCACCGTGAATACCCATGCCGATTTCGATCTCGTTTTCTGCCAGCGTGAAGCTCGGTTTACCGGCGGCCGGAACGGTGCAGGGCGCCAGCGCCATACCCATCGACCGCACGTTGGCGACGACCTTTTCCGCCACCCGCTTGACCTCGGCCAGCGTGCCGCCGGCTTCGGCCTTGGCGCCGGCGAGCTTATGCACGAAGACCGTGCCGGCTATGCCGCGGCGTCCGGTTGTCCAGGTGCTGTTTTCAACCGCAACGTCGTCGTTAACGACAACCTTTTCGACCTGGATGTTTTCGGCCTCGGCCATTTCGGCGGCCATCTCGAAATTCATGACATCCCCGGTGTAGTTCTTGATGACCAACAACACGCCTTTGCCGCCGTCGACCGCCTTAACGGCCTCGAATACCTGATCGGGGGTCGGCGACGTGAAAACCGCTCCGGCCACCGCGCCGTCGAGCATGCCCCGCCCGACGAAACCGCCGTGGGAAGGCTCATGGCCGCTGCCGCCGCCGCTTACCAGCGCCACCTTGGCGGAGGGACCGCCGGCCCTAGTCAGCACGTTGAAACCCTGCACCCGTTTGACATATTGCGGATGGGCCGATACAATGCCCTCCAGCATTTCTTCCACGACCTGCTCAGGGTGGTTGATTATTTTTTTCATCGCTTTACCTCCTGACATCTCTGTTTGACAAAGCGGCTATCTGCCGACAATCCGACAATCCCCCCCGTCCGCCAGCGTTAAAGCCGTGACGCCCTGTATTTTCGATCGCCATTTATTACTGCACGAAACATACCAACAAAGAAAATGGCTTAAACAAGCCATCAGCAGGCAGCCAGCCCCAACGGATAGACTAGTAAAAAGTATCAAGAATTGGATAACTCTTGATACTTTTTACCAGCACTCATACTTTTTCCCAGGTCGTCATTTTCTCCAGCCCGTATTTACGAGCCTTGGTCGCGACCGTCTTATGGGTAAGCCCCAGGGCTTTGGCCGCCCTGTTGAACGTACCGTACTTGCGCAACGAATTTTCGATGATAATTCGTTCATAGGCCTCCCAGGGCAACACCGTATCGCTGCTGACGAACGCGCCCGGCTCTTCGACCGCGGCGTAAAGCTCCTGCCGCAGGTAGATAGGCAGGTCGTCGATGCCGATATACGGCCCCTCCGCAAGGGTAATCATCCGTTCCATAATATTTGCGAGCTCGCGGACGTTGCCCGGCCACCGATACTTGATCAGCACCTCCAGCGCATCGGGCTTTATCCCCCTGAGTTTCTTATTCTGTTCGGCACATATGCTCCTGAGGAAATGTTCCACCAATAGGGGTATATCTTCCTTCCGCTGCCACAGCGGGGGCAACACAATCGGGATAATATTCAGGCGATAGTACAAGTCTTCGCGAAATTCGTCGCCGGCGACCATCTTCTCCAGATCCCGGTTGGTGGCGGCAATTATCCTCACATCCACAGAGATCGTCCCTTCACCGCCAACCCGCTGAAATTCCTTTTTCTGCAGCACCCTGAGCAGTTTCGCCTGCACGCTTTTCTCCAGATCGCCGATTTCATCCAGGAAAATAGTCCCTTTGTCGGCAAGCTCGAAGCTCCCCAGTTTCCTTTTTACCGCTCCGGTGAAGGCTCCCTTCTCATGTCCGAACAGTTCGCTTTCCAGCAGCGACGTGGGGATAGCGGCACAGTTGACGCGAATGAACGGCCCTCTGGCTCTGGGGCTGGCAAAGTGGATGCCCTCGGCGACCAGCTCCTTGCCTGTGCCGCTTTCGCCGCGGATTAAAACCGTCGAATGCCCTTCGGCGGCTTTCGCGGCAATCGCCAGCGCGTCCAAAACGATTCCGCTCCTGCCGACGAATTTGTTAAAAGCGAGCGACGGCTTTTTCGCCCGCCTCAGTTCCTGCTCCAAATATTCGGCCCGCGCCGTAACCTCGTTCAGTTTATCAACAATAGCCTGCACTTCGGACATGTTTTTCACTACCGACACGACGCCGGCGACCTCGTTGTCGATCACAATGGGATTTACGTTCGCGACGATCGTTTGGCCGTTCGCCTTCCGGCTGATGCTGCCCAACACGGGCTTCCCGGTCAGCAGCGCCTTGGATCGCGCCCCGAGCGGCGAAATATGGGCTATATTCCGGCCGATAAGCTTAGCGGCCGGTGTTTGCGTGATCCTTGTATAGGCCGGGTTGACATATGTTATAATGCCCTTTTTGTCGACGACGCATATCCCGTCCTGCACCGACTCCAGGATAAGATGCAGCCTTTCCTTCAGTTCCTTCACTTCCCGCAGCTCGCCGGTGACATTTTCCAGGGACGATATATCCTCGAAGATCGCCACGGCGCCCTTTGACTGTCCGTCCACGACGAGCGGGGTACGGTTGGTGATTATGACCGCTTTTTCGATAACCTGGCGCGAGCCGAGCTCAGGCACCATCGTCTTGCTAACGATGTGAAGCCTGGTATGGGGTATTACCTCGCAAACGTTTTTCCCGATTGCTTTATCGGCCTTGATCGCCATTATTTTTTCCGCCGACGGGTTAAATACGGTGATAATGTCGTTCTCATCGGTAACGACTAGCCCGTTGGCCATGCTGTTGAAGACGAGCTCGGCAGTAAACGCGTTATTCTGCAAAACGTTATCGACTTTGCTGATCGTTTCCGAATCGCTGATCAAAAAATCGCTTTCGAGAAATTCGACCATTTCGGCTACAGCGGTGCTCGCCATCGGCCCTTTTCCCGATACGGATATCTCGTCGCCGACTTTGACCCGCAGCGCGACGATGGGTATCAGGCTGTTCGCCAGCACCGGTTCATGACTGCGAATCTGAAAATATAAGGTGGCGCCGTATTTCTCCTGAAGTTCGTGCGATTTTTGAACAACCATGGCCGCCACCCTGGCGTGAAGACCCTTGCTATGCCTGATTACAGCCTTTTGCATCGCAAAACACCTTCTAAATTATGCCATCTCCTTACCCTCCTTCTCTCAGCAAAAACGAAATTCCTTCCGGACGACCGGAAATTGCTCATTGGCCGAGCAAAAGAAGCATAAGCCCGCCGAGCGGCGACTTATGCTTCTTCGTTTATGATTTATGAGCCTCATTGCCTGCGGCACTCGCGATCCGAGACTTAGCGGATTTACCGCGTACGCGCCACCATCTGCTCCAGCCATTCGCGGATCTGCGGCTGGGACGCGTATGCGCCACTGATCTTGATGCTCAACACCCGCATTTTTTCCTCCGCAACGAACCAAGCGTCGTAGGTCACCACCGGGGCCACGTCGCGACCCAGTCCGGCCCCGTGCTGATGCGTGATCTTCCACCAGTAAACCGTACCGCCGCTGAACGGTTCCCGTTCCATAAAGGCGATTGTCCTCGCTTCGCTGCGCTGCCCGCGCTCACCGACATCCTGTTCGGCCTCTTCGGTATAACGCTTGTTCCCGGTCCGGTAAAAGGGATCTTTATATCCCCGGTGAAAATATTCCAGCTCAGTCGTCTCCAGGCCTTGATAGAACTGGCGGTTAGGAACATTATTCGGTCTTGTCGCCCGGAAACTGGTCTCAACGTACATTCCCGCGTCCAACATATTTTGTTCGCCGATCATAAACCCCTGCGGACATATTTCCTGCGGATTGGCAAGCGCCACCGCCGCACTTAGCGCCACAACGGCGACCGTTACGATAAACGATGCGCCGATTTTTTTCAGCATACAAATCCCTCCGTTTTCTGCTTTTCATCAAGCACCGTCAGTTGGCGAGCAAGCTTTTCAGGGCAGTCCAGTCAATCTGACGCAAAACCGTTTGGACCCGCGCGGGGTCAGCACGCACGATAACGACAACTGACTGGATTCGGGTCGGGGGCAGACCTAATTTCAGGTCAGGCGTTTGCCCGATGTATTGACTTACGCCGTCCTCCCAAAAGCTGCCTAAAAACACGTACGTGCAGCCTTCCTGCCAGCCTTGTTCGCGAAAAAACTCGCCTTCGGTCCGCAAAGCCCACGCCCCGGCAACCGGCGGATCGGCCGCAGCCGCCGTCGCGGGCAGCGAAATATGGGTGTTGACCCACACGTCTATCGCCAGCGTGGTATCGTGCGGCCTGTTCTGGATGCTGATTTCGTCTTCCTGTTGGGCCCGGGCGTTATTTATTGCCTCCATCCTTTGGCTTACTTTATCCAACTCTTCGCTAAGCTGCCGAACGCCGGCCTCGTCGCCCCGCTCGACGGCTTTGCCCAGTTCCGCGCTTATCCGTTCCAGAGCCTTAAGCAGTTTATCCTGCTCGGGATTGGGTTTTTGGCTATTGTCACCCAGCTTCCGTGCGGCGGCATCCTGCGCCTCTTTTTCCCGGGCGGCGTCCTTCCAGGCGATATGATAATCCGCCCCCAGATAATAGCCTTGATCCACAGACGGCGACACCCATTTAAGTTCTTCAATTTTTGTCTTTTCCACCAGGCTCCAGCCCGGTGGTCCGGCGGGAAGCGCCCTGGCCGCCGTATTCATGACACGCGCGTAATAATCCTTTTCCGCCGTAGTTGCCGGCCGGTTTCCGCCGTCGGCACAGGCCACGGCACAGAGCCCGGCAAGGCAAACGGTCAGCATAAATATTACGTACAGCCTTAAACCGGCCAGCCCCTTCTTTTTGGCCACTATCGTCACCCGATAATCCTCCCGGTTCACCCTATCTCTTCACCAGTTCCACGCGGCGGTTTTTCGCCCGTCCCTCATCAGTCGCATTATCGGCAACCGGTTTTTCCTGACCATACCCCACCGCTTGGAGACGATCGGCGGCAATGCCCTTTTGCACCAGGGCGTCCATTACCGCGTTGGCGCGCTGTTCCGACAGCGTCTTGTTGCCGGCTGCGTCGCCGACATTATCGGTATGCCCTTCGATAATCAGCCGCAGACCGGGGTTTTGAGTCAGCAAGACGGCTATCTCATCAATAACGGACTGATGTTCCGGCTTAACAGCCGCTTTGCCTGTATCGAAGTTTATATACAGCGGCACATGTCCGTTATTATTCAGCGCGGTAAGCAGATCACTGGCTTTGACGTCCTGACGCAGCGCCTCTTTGGCAACGATGGTCACGCGGTATTCTCCGCTAGTCGCCACCACGACCTCCAACCAGACTTGCTTGCCGCCGCTCTGCATCCTGGCGGTAAGAATCCGCTCGTCGGCTTCCTGGTACAGCACCTTTCCGCCCTTGCTGACCGCCGCGTTAGCATAGTTGCGGATTATTTGTATGGCGGACGGCGGGTTGTTCTCGTCTTTGGGGGCATATTCGACTATATATTTTTTGCCCTCGACCTTGACTTCATTATCCGGAATGACGAAGGTATGGGAATCGTACTCCTGCTGTGAACTTTCGGCAACATAATAGTTAGGCATCCGGGAAAAATAAGGCGCGTCTTTTCCGTTATCCTGGTTTGCGAAAGCTACCGCCATCGGGAATAACGCCGCCAGGAGCACAAGCAAAACTTTCCTTAATATCATCCTACTTTCCCCTTTCAAAAAAAGTATTCTTAAAAGTTACCAACATTTTAAGAATACCAGGTTATTTCCGGGAGCAATTTTTCATTATTGCCGTATGTTTTATTGATATTGTCCTATTGCGCACCCTACGATCGTTTTCGGTACTCCAGCGGCGAAACGCCTATTTTCCGCTTGAATACCGTAGAAAAATGACTGGAATTACCAAACCCGCAAAGATAAGCAATCTCGGTTATCGATTTGCCGCCTGCTTTTAGCAGGCGGCAAGCCTCTCTAATCTTGATCTCCATCAAAAACTCGTACGGAGTCTTTCCGGTCTGCGCTTTGAATATCCGGATGAAATAATACGGGCTGAAGTTCGCCATCCGGGACACTTCGTCCAGCGAATACTCCTGGTTATGGTTTTCCTGAAGAAAAGCGATTACGCGGTTGATGCTATCCCGTTCATAATAGGTGCGCCGGTTCTCCGACGACGGTAAATTGTGTTTGATCTTGCGGAACAGTTCCACTATCAGTTGGACGCACAGACTTTCAATAACAAACTGATAACCCAGTTGTTTACTGTTTGTTTCCGTAATGATCGACTGCATAATAGCTCTTAGTTCATAATCATAAAAAAACTGTTCGTAATCGAAACATATCCCCGGCTTGCCGTATGTCTGGCGAGCCATTTCCTGCAAATACAGCCGATCCACCTGTATTGCGCAAAAGGTCGCCGCACTCAGCGGAACAACGTTTTTATGTTCCTGATCCGGATTGATGGCGATCATTTTGTGGATCTCGATGTTCTTCTGCTTTTTCTCCACTTGGAATAAGGGCGGGGCCGAAAACGCGACATCAAACTCATAGCTGCTGTGAGCATGACTCCAGACAGGTATTTCGGTCGGTTCTTTGCATACGAAAACCCCGACCTTTTCACTACAAAAAATATCGAAGTTGTCCATCGGAGGGTATGGCCCGTCGCCAAGCAAATGCTTGTATCGTTCTGGCATGCACTTCACCCGCGCAATCGTAACTATATTTATTAGTTTCGTTTATCTTTACTTGTTTCCTTTCATAATCCTGAATTTAGCAAACCATTGATAGTGCCCCGCTGTTCTGCATCATTTGCAAAGTGGGCGTTATAAAGAAAAAAGACTTCGGAGGTAGTCCTCCGAAGCCTTGATACATCTGGTGGAGACGAGGGGGATCGAACCCCTGACCTCTTGAATGCGAGCCAAGCGCTCTCCCATCTGAGCTACGCCCCCATGTGCCAAAACAGTCTAGTAGTATTGTATAACAGCGCGCGCCAATTTGCAAGCCAAACCTATTCTGTCAACTCGGCCAGCGCTTTCTCTTCTGCCGGGATGCGCACGGCCAGGAGAAGCCAAGCGTTCATAAGGCCGGCCGCCAGCGCCGTTAGCCAGGCGCCGAAGATGAGCGGCCCGCACAAAAGCTCGACCGTCACCGCCAGGTAGTTCGGATGCCGCAGATAACGGTAAGGGCCGCGTCGGACGGGCGGGATGCCCGGCAGGACGAGAATGCGGGTGTTCCAGCGGTGGCCGAGGCTGACGATGCACCAGTAGCGCAGAATCTGGGCGGTAAGAAAAAGGGCGGTCCACAGCGGCCAAAGGACGCTGGGGCCGCCGCCGCGCATGAGCGCCTCCGCCAGCCAGCCGGCCAGCCAGCCGGCATGGAGGGCGACGAACAGCGGATAGTGCCCGGCGCCATGTTCGCGGGCGCCCCGGGCGAGCAGCCAACGTCGGTTGCGGCACGCCAGGACGAGCTCGGCGAGGCGTTGGACGGCAACCGCGGTCACCGCTGCCGTCAGCCAGCCTACCACCGGAACAGCACCTGCTCGGCGCTGAACCCCGGCCCCAGGGCGAGCATAGCGCCATAGCGGCCCGCCGGCGGCGTCTCGCGCATAAACCGCTCCAGCACGAACAGCACCGAGGCGCTGGACATGTTGCCGTAGTCGGCCAGAACCTCGTAGGCCGCCGTAAGCGCCGCCGCCGGCAGACCGAGGCTGTCGGCGTACGCGTCGAGCACTTTGGCGCCGCCGGGATGGACGACAAAGTGGACGATATCTTCCGGCGCCAGCCCCCACTCGCGGCAGGCCGCGGCCGCCAGCCCGGGCAGGTAACGACGGATAAAGGCCGGGATGTCGCGGGAAAACCTCACCTTCAGGCCGGTGTCGATCAAATCCCAGCCCATGATGTCCTCGGTGTCGGCGAACAGGGTGCTGCGGGCGCCCAGCAGCTCAGGCCCCTCACCGTCGGCTGTTATCACGGCGGCAGCCGCGCCGTCTGCGAAGATGCCCGCCCCCACCAGGTTGGATTTGGAAAAGTCGTTGCGCTGGAAGGTGAGGCTGCAAAGTTCGGCCGCCACCAGCAGTACGGCGCGGCCGGGCACACCCGCGGCCAGTTCCGCTCCCCGCGCCAGCCCGGTGACACCGCCGGCGCAGCCCAGGCCCCACACCGGCAGGCGGGCGGCGTTGGGCGAGATGCCCAGCCGCTGGATAAGTTTGGCGTCTAGAGTCGGCGTGGTAATGCCGGTGGACGAGACAAAAATCACCAACCCCACATCGGCGGCCGCGACGCCGGCGCGTTCGAGTGCCTGCGCCGCGGCCGCGACAGCCATCTCCAGGGCGATTTCCCCGAAGAGAAGATTGGCTTCCGCGAAGGAGTGCTCGGCCGCGTACCAGGCGAGCGGCTGAGCAAGGTGCCGTTTGGCGATGCAGGCGTTGTCGAATACCGGCAGCAGGCGTTCAAGGTGGTCGAGCTTCTCCTGAAAAAGGAAGGCGGCGAATTCCTTGACGTCCTGCTGCCGGACGGCATAAGGCGGTACAGCCAGCCCCACCGCCCGCACCCTCGGTCCGGACATGAAACCACCCCTTCTCATAATCGTTATCATACACTATGAGCAGGGGTGGTAAAAAATTACTCTGCGAGAGTAGCGGCTGCTTCGGCGGCAGGCAGTTCCTGGACCGTCTTCAGCTTGCGTTCGATGGTGCGGGACTTCTGGGCCGCCGTCTCGATGGAGTTTGAGGCTTCCTGAAGCTTTTTCTGCGTCTTCTCCAGCATCTCGCCGAAGCGGCCAAACTCGGTCTTTACCGCCCCCAGCAGCGCCCACACCTCGCTGGAGCGTTTCTCCACCGCCAGCGTCCTGAAGCCCATCTGCAGGCTGCTCAGCAGCGCCGTCAGCGTCGTCGGGCCGGTTATCACCACCCGGTAGTCGCGCTGCAGCATATCGCAAAGGCCGGGCCGCCGCAGCACCTCGGCGAACAGGCCTTCCGCCGGCAGGAAGAGGATGGCGAAATCGGTGGTATGGGGCGGGTCGATATATTTCTCCCGGATGGCCTTGGCCTCAGCCTTGATTCTGACTTCCAGGCTGCGGGCAGCGTCTTCCGCGGCGAGCGGGTTGGCCTGCTCCTGCGCGTCGAGGAGGCGTTGGTAGTCCTCCTGGGGAAATTTGGCGTCGATGGGCAGCCACACCGTCCCCTCGTCCTTGTCCCGCCCCGGCAGGCGAATGGCGAATTCCACCCGTTCGGCGCTGCCCGGCTTCGTGGCCACATTGCGGGCATACTGCTCCACGGTCAGCACCTGCTCCAGCAGGCTCGCCAAATGGATCTCCCCCCAAATGCCGCGGGTTTTGACATTGGTAAGCACGCGTTTTAGGTCGCCCACGCCGGACGCCAGCGACTGCATTTCGCCCAGCCCCTTGTGAACAAGTTCGAGCCGTTCGCTCACCAGGCGGAAGGACTCGCCCAGACGTTTTTCGAGAGTGGCGTGCAGCTTTTCGTCAACCGTCGTCCGCATCTCCTCCAACTGCCGGTTGTTATCCGCCTGCAGCAGCTTTAACCGCTCCTCCACCGTCTCCCGCAGCCGCTCCAGTTTGTGTTCGTTGCTTTGGGTCAGCGCCAGGAGTTGGCGGGAAAAAGCGTCCATCTGCGCAGTCTGGAGGGTGGCGATATCCGCCATGCGGGCCTGCACCGAGTCGCCGAATTGCCGCAGAGCCTCGCCGTTCTCCCGCCGGCTGAGAGCAATCTCCTCTTTCACCGCCCGTTCCAGCCGCTCCTGCCCCTCCCGGCCGCTGCCGCCGCGGGCCAGCCCGAAGGCCAGCAGAGCGAGCGCGGCGATGTTGAGCCCCAGAGAAATAAGCAGCAGTTTTTCCAGCATAGGTTATCCTCCAAACATTTGTTCTAGTATTATTCCTCTTCCACAGCCGCTTTTCCTCCAGCAGCGGAAACAAAAAAGCTTGCAGCTTTGCTGCAAGCCTTCGACAACCGTTATAATCCCATGGAAAACTTTTTGTAGCCCTCCGGCAGGTCGAACAGGGAGGGGTCCGGTTCGCCGGCCTTGACGTTGCGATATTCCTGCCACCACGAGCCGTCCTCGGCGGCCGTCTTGACGGGGAGCAGCGAGTCTTTCGCCAGCCATTGCAGGAAAGAGTGGCGCTTGCCGTCGGTCTGGACGGTGATGCGATACTTGTCGGCTACCATTCCGTTTACCGTTTCCGTACCTAGCAGCGTCCGCTCGACTTCGCCTGACAGTGTCTCGCTGCTGGGTACTACGTTCTCCGGCCGGAACTGCTGCTCCATATACATCTTCTCGGACGGCATCAGCAGCCAGACAACCTTTCTGTCCATCCGGGTAATGGTTGCCATCCCGGCTGTTTCAAAGCGCATTTTCTCCCCGGCGACATAGATCTTCCCCTGCATGGTCTGATTGCCATGGGCAGAGACGATATCGGCACTGAAACCTTGGGAAGCCAGCGCTACCGACATCGTCCCGCACAGCAGCGCCGCCGTCATAATCAAGCATGCCCAAAACCGAACTCTCATTTGATCATCCTCCCGCTGTAGTACTATAGATGGAAAAGTTCGGTAAAAAAGACCATTTCCCTGCCGCCGCCGCGGAAAATGCGCTGACTTGAGCTTGAGGCGGGATAGCCCGTCTGCCGCCGGCTTATATTAATCTCAAAGGAGGTCGTAAACCATGCCCGAGGAACGAACCATCATCGCCAGTTTCCCCTCCAGCAGCAAAGCGCGGACAACCGCGGACGCCCTCGCCGCCGCCGGACTCGCCGATGTTCACATCCGCCGGAACAGCCGCTATGGCGTCTCCCAAGACCCGTATATCAACGACCCCATTTCCCACCAAGCCGAATCCCTAGCCAGCCTCGTCCTTTTTTCCACAAACTCGCCCAACGACGAAAACCAGGCCACTAAGGTGCTGATGGACGCCGACCCCTCGGTGAGCGGCATGAGCGCCCGCGGCTACGGCATGGCAGGGGGCGCCGCCTTTACACTGGTGGCTTTTGTTCCCGAACCGCGGGTGGACGAGGCGGTTGGCATTATCAAGGCTAACGGCGGCGATGTTTAGGCGCGAGCCCGGACAGCGCGTCCGCACCAGTCGACGCTGAGAAACATAACTAGAGCAGGGGGTGTTTTCCATCAATAAACCATCGATCAACCAAGACTACGGGCCCAACAATCCTGAACCGCTGGCCATGAAAGACTCGGCCATGGTGCGCGACCCTGTACGGGATTCCCTGCACGCCGCGCTTGAATACATCGACGGCCCTATGAACGCAACGACACCCGAGTCCTGATAACGTGGGCGGGCGGAAGGGGGCGCCACCGCCGCCCTCCCTTTATCTTCTTCGACAAATCACGACAAAAAATTTCTGGAAAATAATTTCTTGCTGAGTAATCTTTTTAAGACAAATTTTGCAGGATTTATGACGATTTTGGCGAATAATAGCTCTTACCAACAAATAACTGCCACTACTCGGACAGAAGGAGGGAAGAAGGTGTACGAACCGGTCCGCGGCCCATCCAGGGTTGCCAGGCTTAAAAAACGTAAAGACGGCGGCAAGCTCCGCTTCTGCGGCAAAGCGGTTTTCAGCCTGACGGTCGCCCTCGTTCTGACACTGATGATTCCTGCCGTCCCCGACCTTCACAACCCCTTCGCCCCCGGAATTTTTTCCGCATCAGGCCACCAACAGCCGCCGCCATCGCCGCCGAAGACCGAATACGCGATCGTGTACATAAGCGGCGCCGTCACCAACCCCGGAGTGGTAAAGGTCCCGGTCGGAACCACGACGGGCGATATCGTCAAACTGGCAGGCGGATTAGCCGCCGGAGCCGACAACGGCAAGCTCGAACTGATGAAACCCGTCCAAGACGGAATGCACATCCATATCAATAAGACGACAACTCCAGCCAAAGCTGCTTTAACTCAGGCAAAGAAAAGATAAGAACGGATAGGCGTTGAGCCGATCCGTTCTTTTTTTCGGCTACAACCGCCCCGACAGCCACAGGAACTGGAGCGGATACACCACGAGCAAGTATACGGCGGTCGTGAGCACGAAGGAGGCCATGGTAATGTGAACGTTGAGACGGTGAAGCTTGACGGCGACAACCGACAGAATTGCGGTGGGGGTGCTGGCCGTAATCAGCAGAGTGTTGACCGCCACCGGGTCGCTGAGCACCAGCGAGCCGATGGCATACGACAGGACGGGTGTGATTACGAATTTGATGATATTCAGATCGAGGATGCTCAGCCAATACTGCCGCATTTCCCGGAAATCGACGGAGTAGCCCACCGGGATGAGCTGCATCCAGGCGCCGATATGGACGAGAGGATCGAAGACCGCGCCCGCCCACGCCGGCCTGGGGATACCGCTGTAATAAAGCCACGCACCGACCAATAGCCCGAGGGCGGGAAGTTGGTTGCGGCTAAAGATGACCGACGCCACCGAGATTCCCGCTCCCCCCCACCGGCCGCCCTGGGCGTACCAGCCGGCGAGCGGAAAGCAGAATAGGAAGAGGTACAGCGTGGCTAGCAGGGTGATCAGCTGCACGTAGGCAAAGCCGGTCTCGCCATAGATGATGAACGCCGACACTCCCCCGAGGGTTAGGGTGTTGGACATCATCGCCGACATGACATAACTGCCCTGGTCGAGGCTGCTGGCGTATTTGGCCTTGGCGCGGAAGAAAGCAAGCGCACCGGGAATTACGCTCAGCACAACCCCCAGAACGGGCAGCCAGATCAGTTCCGCGTCCAGCCGCGTAGCCCAGAAACCGAGAAACGCGAGGACGGGGTAGACAAACATGATTCCCCAGGTCATCATCCGCTGGAAGAATTCGTCGTCGAATTTCGTCTGCCGGCGGCACATGTAGCCGACCGCCAGCGGCAGCAGCAAATCGAAAAAGAAATATATTATTTTCGAGCCGATATCCATACGGGCGAAAAATCCCCTTCCCGGACCACCATGTTAACCCGTTCCCAGCGGTGAGCCGCCAGTCCCGGCGTGCGTCTAGCCTTCTCGTTCGCGCAGGCTGGCAATGATTTCTTCGATCTCCGCCCTGTGTTCGGGCGGCGCGTAGACCGCTCCCCAGCCCTTCTGGGTCTGGAACAGGCCGTCGTAGGCGACATCATGATACGACTTGAGGACATGAGGTATCCGGCGTTCGGCGAGAATCTCCCCCAACAATTGCGCCTCGAACTGGTTTTCAACGACTGCGATCTTCTCGTAGCTTTCCATCCGCCAACCCCCTTTGCGTATGGTTACATTATACCAGACCAGCGGCGGAAAAAAACCGGGCAAAGGAAAAGCCCGCCTGGATGGGCGGGCTTGGGGAGAGCGGCCGGACCGCTAAGCGAAGCTTGCCAACGGCCGACTAGTAGCGGCGGGCGCCGATATACCGCTCTGTGTAGTACGCCTCGTCGAGCTTTGAAACGGTAACCTTTTTAGCCCCCGAGCTGGCGTGGAGGAACTTGCCGTCGCCCATGTAGAAGCCGACATGGGAAGCGCCTGGCTTGTAGGTGGTGAAGAAGACCAGGTCGCCAGCCTGCAGCTTGTCCTTAGCGACCGGCGAACCGGCGGCGAATTGCTCGGCGGCGGTACGGGGAATAGTGACGCCGTTCTGCTTCATGACGTACTGCGTGAAGCCGGAGCAGTCAAAGCCTGCCGGAGTCTCACCGCCCCAGACGTACGGGACGCCCATATACTTCTGGCCTGTAGCGATGATCGCGTTAGGATTCGCGCTCGGTGCCGCCGGAGTCGTGCTGAGGCCGAGAACCTTGCCGATATCCGTGTCACTCCCGGAACCGCCCAGCAACTTACCGAACAGCAGCCCGAGCAGGATGTTGAACAGCCCGCTGCCGCCGCTATCACCGCCCAGCAGGTCGGAAAGCGCCGCGGCATGAACGACGGTAGCCGGGGCAAAGAGAGTGAAACTCATTGTCAGCAACAGGAGCAGGACAACGGAAAGCTTGTGACGGTGCATATCCCGACCCCTCTTTTCTATGCAAGATTAGACCGGCCGTGCCGGCAGCACTCATTATAGCACATGTAAATATATTATGTAAATCTATTCGCCACAAACAAAGCCCGCCTTCCGCCCAAGGGTAAAGCGGGCTTTGACACGCTCATTTGTACTTGCACGCCCGGCCGTTCAGAACGCCGCGGATGGGGTATTGTCAACGGCCGATTACGCCTGGAGGCAGCGGACGATTTTTTGCTCGGCATGCTCTCCCAACTGAATGCATTCGCCGTCAGATGTCCTGACAGTGAGCCGGTCCCACGAGATCCAGTCCATAAAGATCACTTCCGCCAGCCGGCCGTCGCTCAGTTCTACTGTCGTACCGACGAAGTAATCCTTGAGATTATTGAGGAAGATCGTGCACATCGAGGCGTCCAGCTTGTCGAACATATTCTCGAACAGTGTTTTGATGACATGGAAGGGGGTCATCTTCAAGCGGTAAATCCTGTCTGAGGTCATGGCGTCATATATGTCGCTGATGGCGATGATCCGGGCGCTCGGCAGAATGTTGCCCCCTCGCAGACCCCGCGGGTAGCCGCTGCCGTCGAGGCGTTCGTGATGCTGCCACACGCCGGCGAGAACGTCCCCGGCGAGCACCTTGGCCTTTTTCAGCATCTCGTAGCCGTATGCTGAGTGCTTCTGCATCACTTCCATCTCGGCCGGCGTAAGCTGGCCGGGCTTATTGAGGATTTCCAGCGGCACCATCGCCTTGCCGACATCGTGCAGCAGCCCGGCCAGCACCATGTCGCGCATACGTTCGCCGTCGTCTCCCAACCAGCGGCTCAGCACGCCGGAGATGATAGCCACGTTCACCGAATGCTGAAAGGTATAGTTGTCGACGTCGCGCAGCGAATGGAGGTACCCCAGCGCCCCGGGCGTCGCCGTCAGGGTAAGGAGGGCGTTTTCCGACAAGTGCTGCATCTTTTTCAGGGGCACTTCCTCAAAGTAGCGTATCTGGTCGAAGGCGTCCCTGACCATGGAGACGGTCTCTTCATACTTGGCGTTGAACAGCATGCGCTCCGACAGCCGTTTTTCCCTGACCTCATCGCCAACGGCTTCGTCTTCGAGGATAATCGCGCTGTCGAATCCCCACGCGGCCAGGAGCCTTATTGTCGCTTCGGTAAACACGGTACCGGCGCTGAGCATAACCTTGCCGTCGGCGGATAACGCATCCGTCCCGAGCACCATCCCCGGTTTGATCTCACCGACGACATATCTCCTATATTTAAGCGCCACAGGATAGCCCCCTGTTAATCGACTACTAGCATAATCTAATTTTAGTATATTTCTGACAATTGCCGGGCATATCCTTCTTCTTGATTACAAAATCGGCTATAAAATGCCACATTGCGACACCGGCTCAATCCGCAGCCGGCCCTCGCCGGTGCCTGGCGGCCAGGGCACGCAGCCGGGAGGCAAGGTCTCCCTCCCGGTAGCCGGCCGGGCAACGCCACTCCCAGTTGCCGCCGACCGTTCCCGGCCTGTTCATCCGGGCCGTCCCGTTAAGGCCGAGGATATCCTGCATCGGTACAATAACCAGTGCCGACCGGCAGCTATAGGCCAGCTCCACCATCCGCCAAGAAGCGTCACCCCGGCCGAGATAGCGGTCGACGCACGCCTGGCCGGCCGCATCGCCGCCGGCCAGCTCCTCGTGCCAACCGCGCACAGTGTCGTTGTCGTGGGTGCCGGTATAAACGACGGTGTCAGGGCCGCAGTTAAGCGGCGCAGGGTCGCCCTGCCCGTCGCAGGCGAAGGAGAACTGCAGCACCTTCATGCCGGGAAAGCCGCAGCGCCGCCGGAGAGCCACAACGTCCGGCGTTATCGTGCCGAGGTCCTCGGCAATAACCGGCAGCTTGCCGAGCCGCCGCTCCAGGGCTGCGAACAGGGAATATCCCGGGCCTTTGACCCACCTGCCCTGTTCGGCGGTAGCCGCCCCGGCCGGAACGGCCCAGCCGGCGGCGAAGCCCCGGAAGTGGTCGATGCGGACTACGTCCACCAGGTCAAGCGTGTTGGCGAGGCGATCTTGCCACCAGCGGTAATCCTCTTTGGCCATCTCGCGCCAGTCGTAGAGCGGGTTGCCCCATAGCTGCCCGGTAGCGCTGAAGTAGTCGGGCGGCACGCCGGCCACGGCCGTCGGGCTGCCGGCGGCGTCAAGGCGAAACAGGCGGCGGTTGGCCCACACGTCGCTCGAAGAATGGGCGACAAATATGGGCAGGTCGCCGATAATCCTCACGCCGCGCGCGCGGGCATGGCTCCTGAGCGCCCCCCATTGCCGCCGGAAGACATACTGCAGGAAAACGTGGTAGTCGATCTCCGCCGCCAGCAAGCAGGCGTAGCGGGTGAGCGCCGCCGCCTCGCGGCCGGCGATGTCGGCCGGCCAACGTTGCCAGCAGGCGTCGTCGAAATAGCCGGCCAGTGCCATATACAGAGCGTAGTCGTCCAGCCAGGCGGCGTTTGCACGGCGGAAAGAATCGTAGTCCTCGCCGGCGGCGAAGCGGCCGAAAGCCAAACGGAAAAGCCTCTCCTTATACACCCGGACGGCGCCGTAGTCAACCCGGCCGTCCGCCCCGTCGCCAAGGCCGCTTTTTTCGCGGGCGGCGGCGACCTCGGCGGCCGTGAGCAGGCCATCGGCCTCCAGCGTATCGATGTCGATAAGCAGCGACTCGGCGGCAAAGGCGGACACGCTTTGGTAGGGGGAATTGCCGCGGCCGACGGGGTTTAAAGGCAGTATCTGCCAGTTGTCCTGTCCCGCGGCGGCGAGAAAGTCGACGAAGGCGCGGGCTTCCGCCCCCAGGCCGCCGATGCCGTGGACGGACGGCAACGAGGTTATGTGGAGGAGTACGCCACACCCGCCCCGTTCCCGGCCGCCGTCGCTCACCAGCACCCGCCCGCCGAAGGGCTCGAGCGTCAAAGCGCAACAGCCGTCGCCGGCCGCCACCTCAGCCCCGTCGTCGAGAGCATCGAACAACAGGCCGCTATACCTGCCGCCAAAGTCGACCTCCACCCGCACCGCCCTCTCGCTGCGGTTGAGGAGGACGACGGCGATATCCGCGTCCGGCGGCTGATCGCCTTCCTGCCAGCGAATATAGCCGAACGCGTCCGGATCAGGGGCGAGGGGCAACCAGCCGCCGCCCTGCAGCACGGGATAGCGGTTACGCACAGCGATGACCCGCCGATACCAGGCCGTAAGGCCGGCGTCTTCGCGGCCCCAGGGAAAGGTCCGCCGGTTGAGCGGCTCGGCGTAGCCCTCCAGCCCGGCCTCGTCGCCGTAATAGACGCACGGGACGCCGGGGAAGGTCATCTGCCAGAGGGCAAGCAGCTTCAGCCGCCGCACCGCCAGCTCCCGTTCGCCGGGCCCCAGACGCTGCCGCCGTTGTTCACTGAAGGCCACGTGTTCGGGTTCCTCGTAGCCGCCCAGCAGCGTAAGGATGCGCGGCACGTCGTGACTGCCGATGAGGTTGAGCGCGGCGAGGAAATTCTCGCGCGGGTAGTTTTCATAGAGGCTATACAGTGTCTGCTTTGTCGCTTCCGCATCCTGGCGGCCGAGGAGGAAATCGATCGCGGCGCGACGGAAGGGGTAGTTGGTGGCGGCGTCGAGCTCGTCGCCGCGAAAATAGCCCCGGAGCTCCCCATAGCTGACCTTGCGGGAGGCGTCCTCCCACACTTCGCCGATAATCACCGCCTCGGGGTCGGTTTCCTTCGCCGCCCGCCGCAAAGTGCGGATGAATTCGTCCGGCAGCTCGTCGGCGACGTCCAGCCGCCAGCCCTTGGCGCCCAGCCTGAGCCAGCGCCTTACGACGCTGTCCTCGCCACGGGCGATAAAGTCCTGGTAGGAAGGCTCGAGTTCGTCGACGGCCGGCAGGGCGTCCACCCCCCACCAGGATTCGTAGTCGTCGGGGTGGCGGCGGAAACGGTACCAGGGATAGTAGGCGGAGGCGGTCGACTGATAGGCGCCCGGCCCGGGATAGCGGCCCTCTTTGTTGAAATATATGCTGTCGCTGCCGGTATGGCTGAAGACGCCGTCAAGGATGACGGCCATGCCCAGATCGTCCGCCCGGACGCATAACTCGCGAAAAAGGTCGTTGTCGCCGAACATGGCGTCGATGCTGGTGTAGTCGGCGGTGTCGTACTTGTGGTTGCTGACCGCCTCGAACACCGGATTGAAGTACAGGGCGCTCACGCCCAGGTCCTTGAGATATGTCAGCTTGGCCATCACCCCCGCGAGGTTGCCGCCGAAAAAGTCGTAGGCAAGGATGGCGCCCGTTTCCCGCTCCCGCACATATACGGGGTCATCCCGCCAACAAGCGTGGATGAGGCTGCCCGGTTTGGCGTTCTTCACCCGTCCGCCGGGGTTGCCGTTATAGAAGCGGTCGACGAAGATCTGGTAAACGACCGCGTTCTTGTACCACGCGGGTGCGGCGGCGCCGGGCAGATGGACGGTGATCTGGAAGGACGGCGGCGGCGAGGAATATACCGCCCCGGGGCCGCCCAGCTGGCGCTCGTTGTTGCCATAGTAATGCTCTTCTTCACCGGCGCGGACGACAAAATAATACCACACCAACCCAGGCTCGCCAGGAGCGGCCAGAGCGGTGCGGTAGTGTCTTTCGCCGTCGGCTTCGTCGCGCGGCGTCATGGGTATAAGCTCTTCCCCACTGCCTTCGCGCCAGGTACGCAGCAACACCGCATCGACCCGGCGGTCGGCGGCGACCGCCAGGCTCAGGTCGATGACGGTCCCGCAGGCAACAGCGCCGAAAGGCCTCCGGAACAGGGCGGTATGGGAATCGTGATACAGCCAGTCGCGCGCCATCAAACCGCCTCCTTCACTCACCGATCGGCACCGGCCGGATGTTCCAGATGCCGACCGCGTATTCGCCGACGGTGTGATCGCTGGAGAACTGCCCCGACCGGGCGATGTTGACGGCCGCCATCGCCGCCCACGCCCGCCGGTCGCGAAACCTGGCGTCCACCCTCGCCTGGGCGTCCAAATAGGCCGCAAAGTCCTGCAGTTCGAAGAAATCACCCTTGCCGTGAACGAGATAGTCGTAGAGCGGGCGAAACTCGTCCGGTCCGCCGGGCAGGCTGCCGTCGATCAGTTGCTCGGTCACCTGCCTGACGCGCGGGTCGGTCTGATACAGGTAGCGGGGGTTGCACTGGTCGTTGGCGCAAATCTCGATGACCTCTTCGGCCTTGAGGCCGAAGATGAAAATATTGTCGTCCCCTACCGCATCGCGGATTTCGATGTTGGCGCCGTCGAGCGTGCCGACGGTGACCGCCCCGTTCATCATGAATTTCATGTTGCCTGTGCCCGACGCCTCCTTGCTGGCGGTCGAGATCTGCTCGCTGACGTCACTGGCCGGGATAATCATTTCGGCCAGCGTCACCCCGTAGTTCTCAAGGAAGATAACCTTCATCCTGCCGTTTATCGCCGGGTCGTTGTTGATTACCGCCGCCAGCGCGTTGACGAGCTTGATGACCTTCTTGGCCAGCAGGTAGCTGGGGGCCGCCTTGCCGGAGAAGATGAACGTCCGGGGCACGATATCGAGCCGGGGATTCTCCTTGAGACGGTTATACAGCTCCATGATCCGGAGCGCGTTGAGGAGCTGGCGCTTGTAGACGTGGATGCGCTTCACCTGGGTGTCGAATATCGATTCCGGGTCAAGATCAAGTTCGTATTTGGCCTTGACGAACCGGGCCAGCGCCGCCTTGCGGTCTCGCTTTATCGCCGCCAGTCGCTCCTGGAAGGGGGCGTCGGCGACGAAATACTGCAGCCGGTTAAGATCGGTGGGATGCCGCATCCAGCTCGGTCCGATGGTATCGGTGATAAGCGAGGCCAGCCCGGGGTTGGCCTTCATCAGCCAGCGCCGGTGGGTGATGCCATTTGTCTTGTTGTTAAATTTGTAGGGGGTGTACTGGTAGAACAGCTTCATGCAGTCTTTTTTGAGGATTTCGGTATGGATCTTCGCCACGCCGTTGACGCTGTGACTGCCGGCTACCGCCAGGTGAGCCATCTTGACGAAGCCATCGGCGGTGATGGCCATGGCGGCGATCCTGTCCCAGTCTCCGGGGTAAAAATGCCACAGGTCATGGCAGAAGCGCTCGTTGATTTCGTGGACGATCTCCCACAGGCGCGGCAGCAGACTCTGGAAGATGTCGATCGGCCATTTCTCCAATGCCTCTGGCATGATGGTGTGGTTGGTATAGGAGATGGTGCCGGTCGTCAACTGCCAGGCCTCGTCCCAGCCCAGACCCTCTTCGTCCATGAGAATGCGCATCAGTTCGGGCACGGCCAGGGCCGGATGGGTGTCGTTGATATGGATGGCAACCTTCTCCGGCAACAGCCGGATGTCGCCGTGCTTGCGCCTTAATGTCCGCAGGATGCTCTGGATGCCCGCCGACACCAGAAAATACTGCTGCTTCAGCCTGAGCAGACGGCCCTCATAGTGGGTGTCGTCGGGATAGAGGATCTCGGAAATGGCCTCCACCGAGTACTTGTACTCCACCGCCTTGAGGTAGTTTCCCTGGTTGAAGGAGGCGAAGTCCATCTCGCCCTCGGTAGGCTCTGCGCTCCATAGCCTGAGGGTGTTGACGGTATTGTTTCCGAAGCCGAGGATGGGGATGTCATAGGGGACGGCCAGCACCGCCCCGAAGGAGCCGCCGAACTCGACCCTGACGGCCTTATCGATCTTGCGATATTCCCATATATTGCCGTTTTTGAGCCAGTTGTCGGGGTGTTCGACTTGGTCGCCGTCGATGATCTTCTGCTCGAACAGGCCGTACTTGTAGCGGATGCCGCAGCCATGGCCGGGCAGCTCCAGAGCGGCCAGCGAATCGAGAAAACAGGCCGCCAGCCTCCCGAGGCCCCCGTTGCCGAGGCCGGCGTCATGCTCCTGGTCCTCAAGCTCGGCGTAGTCGACACCCAGCTCGGCCAGCGCCTCCACCCATACGTCGCGGACGCCCATGCCGCGGAGATAGGTGTCGAGCAGGCGTCCGAGGAGAAATTCGATCGAAAAGTAGTAAACCTGCTTTTCCCCTTTGGCGACGTACTGCTTGTTGGTGTTGACCCAGCGTTTGCCGATATAGTCGCGGACCAGGCTTCCCAGGGCGGCGTATTTGTTCTGGGCCGACGCCTCCTCGAGACTTTTGCCGTGGAGAGCCTGTAACCTTTCGATAAAGGCGGCCTTGAACTCTTCCTTCTCTCTAAGCATCTCTTTCCCCCGCAATAAAACGTCATTATGCATCAGTTCAGTTTTTCGTAAACCGCCACATACTCGGACGCCGAACGCCGCCAACTGAAATCGGAAGCCATCGCGGCCTTAACGATCTGCGGCCATACCTCGCCGTCGCGGTAGAAATCCATGGCGCGGCGGAGGGTATAAAGCATGTCGCCGGCGTCGGGATGGGTGAAACTGAAACCGTTCCCTTCGCCAGTA
The DNA here is from genome assembly GCA_032334055.1 of Selenomonadales bacterium 4137-cl. Lineage (NCBI taxonomy): Bacteria > Bacillati > Bacillota > Negativicutes > Acetonemataceae > Anaeroselena > Anaeroselena agilis. Next base: position 3,391,132 of record JAUOZS010000001.1, read on the forward strand.
TATTCATTGTACGGCTGAATGGTATCCTTTAGGCCGCCCGTCTCCCGCACCAGCGGCACGCAGCCATAGCGCAGGGCGATGAGCTGGCCGATGCCGCACGGCTCGTGAAGCGACGGCATGAGGAAGAGGTCGGCGGCAGCATAGATCTTATGGGCCAGCGCCTCGTCAAAGTAAATATTGGCGGACAGCTTGCCGGGGTGGCGGTGGCCGGCCACCCGGAACATGCTCTCGTATTTGTCCTCACCCGTGCCGAGAACGACCACCTGCGCGTCGGCGGCAAGCATCTCCTCCAGCGCGGCGGCGATCAGATCGAGCCCCTTGGCCCACACCAGCCTCGATACGATGGCGATCATCATCGCCTCCGGCTTGGCCTCGAGGCCGAGGAACTCCTGGAGCTTGGCCTTGTTGGTCTGCTTGCGGCCGATCGAGCGCCGCGTGTAGTTAAGGTATACGAGCTTGTCATGGCCGGGATCGTAGACCTCATAGTCGAGGCCGTTCAGGATGCCGGTGACGTCCGCCTCGCGCTTTCTCAGGATGCCGTCAAGCTGCCAGCCGCCTTCGGGGGTAAGGATTTCCCACGCGTATGTGGGGCTTACGGTCGTCACCGCATCGGCGAAAACGATGCCACCTTTGAGGTAGTTCACCCTGCCGTGGAATTCCAGCCGGTCGTCGGTCAGGTACTCGCCTTCTTCAAGCGCCAGCAGGTCGCCGAGCACACTTTTTTCGAACACGCCCTGATACTGGATGTTGTGGATAGTGAGCACCGTCCGCAGCTTATGGTGCGGTGTGCTGCCTCGGTAGTGAGCCTGGAGCAGCACCGGCACCATGGCGGTGTGCCAGTCGTGGCAGTGGAGGATATCGGGCGTAAAATCGAGATAAGGCAACACCTCCAGCACCGCCCGGCAGAAGAAGCTGAACCGCTCGGCATCGTCGAGGAAGCCGTACAGCCCCTGGCGGCGGAAGTAATATTCGTTATCGATGAAGTAATACACGAGACCCTCGTGCTCCAGCCGCTCGATGCCGCAATAGAGCCTCCGCCAGCCGAGCGTAACCTCGATGTGGCGCACGTGGACCATCTGTTCCACCCACGCGGCCGGGATGTCGCCGTACTTGGGCATGATGATCCGCGCATCGACGCCCTGCCGCGCAAGTTCCTTGGGCAGCGAGCCGGCGACATCGGCCAGGCCGCCCGTCTTCACGAACGGCACCGCTTCGGCGGCGACGAACAGCACCTTTTTGCCTGTCATACTTTCATCCCCTTCTCGATGACCATCACGTAGTTCTTGTCGCCTATGAGCCGCTTGGCGGCCGAGATATGAACATCCTTGTCGCAGATGACGTTTTCCAGCACCGCGTTGGGACCGATTTCGCCTTTCTGCATGATGATGCAGTTATTGACATATGCGCCGCGGTGGACCCTGACGCTGCGGAACAGCAGGCTGTTTTCCACCCGGCCTTCTATTATGCAGCCGTTGGCCACCAGCACGTTGCTGGCCGCCACCTGGTCGCGGTAGTTGGCCGGCGGCTCGTCTTTGACCTTGGTATAGACGGGGCCCGATTTAAGAAACAGATCCTGCCACACCTCGGGCTGGAGCAGATCCATATTAGCGCGAAAATAAGCCTGGACGGAGTTGATCTTGGCCATGTAGCCGGTAAAGGGGAAACCGTAAACCCGGAGCCGGCCGAGCCGCTTGACGATCCCCTCCTTGACGAAGTCGTATTCGCCGTGGGCGACGCAGTCTTCGATGATTTCGAGCAGCAGCGATTTGCGCATGATAAAGGTCTCGAGACATACGGGGCCGCCGGCGATGCGACCTGTGGACACCTGCATGTCGGTGACGCGGCCGCCGTCGTCGACCTTAACCAGCGTGGCCAGCGAATACTGCTTGCCGGGCGCGGGCTGCTCCTCCTTGTATATTATCGTTATATCGGCCTGCTTTTCGAGATGATAGCGGAACGCTTCCCGATAGTCGGTATTATAGACGGTGTGGCTGCCGGCGACGATCACATACTCCTGGCTGCTGCGCTGCAGGAAGTCGACGTGGTTATGGAAATGCTCCAGGTCGCCCTTGTAAATGCTGTTGGAATAGTGAGTATGATCGGGCGGTGGCAGGATGAAAAGGCCGTCGCGCTTGCGGGCCAGGTCCCACTCCTTGCCTGACCGCAGGTGGTCCATTATCGAGCGGGCCTTATGCTTCACGACGATGCCGACGTTGACAATGCCCGAGTTTACCATATTGGACAACACGAAATCGACGAGGCGGTACCGGCCGCCGAAAGGCACCGCCGCCAGCGGCCGCTGGCGGGTAAGCTCCTTCAGCAGTTCCTCGTTCTCGTGGAGGTTGATGAGTCCCAGTACATTTTTCATTTTCGTCCCTCCTTGCCGCCGCGCCGCGGCTTCTTATTCCACAACCGCGCCGCGCGGGATGAGACTGTCGGCGCCGACGCGGGCCCGCTCGCCGACCACCGTGATCGCCTCCGCCGCGGCGTCGCCGGCCAGGCCGATCTGGCAGCCGTCGCCTACGACGGCGTCCTGGCCGACGATCGCCTGCTCGATAACCGTATTCGCCCCGATCCGGACCCCCTCCATTATTACCGAATCCCTGATGACCGCGCCGGGACCGACGTGAACGCCGGGAAAGAGCACCGCGTTTTCCACCTCGCCGAAAATGCGGCAGCCGACACTGGCAATAACCCGCCTGGCCTTGGCGCCCTCAGCCACGAAATGGGGCGGCTGGGTGGGGTTGATCGAAAAGATGCGCCAGCCCGGATCGTAAAGGTCGAGCGCGGGACGGTCGCTCAGGAGGTCCATATTCGCCTCCCACAGACTCTCGACCGTGCCGACATCCCGCCAGTAGCCGTCGAAGGCATAAGCCATCATCTTGCGGCCACTTTCCAGCATGGCGGGGATGACGTTTTTGCCGAAATCGTGGCTGGAGGATTTGTCTTTTTCGTCCAGCTCCAGGTACTTTCTCAAAACCTTCCAGGAAAATATGTATACCCCCATCGACGCCAGGTTGCTCTTGGGCTGCTTCGGTTTCTCGGCGAATTCGGTGATGCGGCCCTCCTCGTCGGCGTTCATGATGCCGAAACGTGTGGCCTCCTTCCACGGAACCTCGATAACGGCGATAGTGGCGTCGGCCGCCGACTGCTTATGAAAAGCCAGCATGCGGGAGTAATCCATCTTGTAAATATGGTCACCGGACAGCACGATCACGTACTGGGGGCTGAACTGTTCGATAAAGGTGGCGTTCTGATGGATGGCATTGGCGGTCCCCTGGTACCATTCGCCGCCCCGGGCCCTCACGAAGGGAGGAAGGATATGCACCCCGCCGGTGTTGCGGTCCAGATCCCACGGAGTGCCGATGCCGATATAATTATGCAGCTCGAACGGCTGGTACTGGGTAAGGACGCCAACCGTATCGATGCCGGAATTATGACAGTTGCTCAGCGTGAAATCGATCAGACGGTATTTGCCGCCGAACGGAATCGCCGGTTTGGCCACCGTCTTGGTAAGCACGCCAAGACGGCTGCCCTGCCCGCCGGCGAGAATCATGGCCACGCATTCCTTGTGAAGCATCTTTTCTCCTCCTTACTCCTCGCGCATCGCTTCTCTCTTTATATAGACCGTAGCCAGCGGCGGCACGGTCAGAACGACGGAGAAGGGCTGACTGTGCCAGGCCTGCGGCTCGGCGCGAAGCTCATCGTTCGTCACCCCCGAACCGCCGAACTCGGCGCGGTCGCTGTTCAACACCTCGCGGTAAGATCCCGCCTCCGGCACACCGATACGGTAGCCGTGACGGACGACGGGGGTAAAATTGGTAACCACGACCGTATGTTCGTCGTTGTCGGCCCGACGGAGGAAGCTTATCACGCTCTGCCGGCTGTCGTGGCAGTCGATCCATTCGAACCCCCGCCAATTATCATCGTTTTCCCACAGGCAGCTGTCGTCCCGGTAGAAGCGGACGAGCTCACGGGTAAAACCGTGCAGCTTGCTATGCAGTTCATATTCCAAAAGCAGCCAGTCGAGCCCGCGCCCTTCGTACCACTCGCTGAACTGGCCGAACTCCCCGCCCATGAACAGCAGCTTCTTGCCGGGATGGGCCATGAAATACCCGAAAAAAGCCCGCAAATTGGCGAACTTCTGCCAGTAATCGCCCGGCATCTTGTCTAGCAGCGACTTCTTGCCGTGCACCACTTCGTCATGGGACAAGGGAAGGAGAAAATTCTCGGAAAAGGCATACAGCAGGGAAAAGGTCAGCAGGCGGTGCTCCCACTGGCGATGTATCGGATCAAGGGAAACGTAGCGGAGCGTGTCGTTCATCCAACCCATGTTCCATTTGTAGTCGAACCCCAGGCCGCCCAAATACACAGGCCGGGATACGAGCGGCCAGGCGGTAGACTCCTCGGCGATCACCAGCGCCCGCGGATAATAATAATGGACCGCCTCGTTCAGTTTCTTGAGAAAGGCTATCGCATCCAGGTTTTCCCGGCCGCCGTGCTCGTTCGGCAGCCATTCGCCGCCCTCCTGCCGTCCGTAGTCAAGGTAGATCATGTTGGCCACAGCGTCCACCCGCAGACCGTCGATATGGAATATATCGAACCAATACATAGCGTTCGATATCAGGAAACTCCATACCTCCGGCTTGCCGAAATCGAAGTTTAGCGTGCCCCAGCCTTGATTCTCGGCCCTGGCCGGCCACCCGCTCTCGAACAACGGGCTGCCGTCGAACATCCTGAGGCCGTGGTCATCCTTGCAGAAGTGCCCCGGCACCCAGTCCAGGATAACGCCCAGGCCCTTCTGATGGCAGCGGTCGACGAAGTATTTGAAATCGTCGGGGCTGCCGTAGCGGCTGGTCGGGGCGTAGTAGCCCGTAGCCTGATATCCCCAGGAAGCATCGAACGGATGCTCGGCAACCGGCAGCAGCTCGAGATGAGTGAACCCCATGTCGGCAGCGTAATCGCTCAGCTCGTCCGCCAGTTCGCGGTACGAATAGAAGCTGCCGTCCGTTTTGCGCCGCCATGAGCCTAGGTGCACCTCGTAAATGGCCATCGGCTTATTGACGCCGCCGGTGAGCCGTTCGCCACCCTGCCACTGGCTGTCGCCCCACCGGTAGCCGTCCAGCCCGAATACGCGCGACGCGCTGAGCGGTCTCACCTCGGCCCAGAAGGCGTACGGATCGGCTTTTTCGCGCACATCGCCGGCGGCGGATACGATCTGGTATTTGTATAAAGCCCCCGGCTCCAGTCCGGGAACGAACAGCTCCCATATGCCGGAAGACTTAAGCCGGCGCATTTTGTCTTCGCCGCTCCAGCCGTTGAAGTCGCCGACCACCATCACCTCTCTGGCGTTCGGCGCCCAGACGGCAAAACGAACTCCTTTCACCCCCGCCCTTTCCCCCTGCTGCGCGCCCAGCATCCGGTAGCTGCGGAAATGGCGGCCTTCATGGAAAAGATATCGGTCATAACCGCTGATTGCCTTAAGATTGCTCATCAGAACTCCCCGTCTCTTTGGATTTGGTCAACAGGGATAATTTTACCCCATCGATTCAGAAAAATTTTGCCGAAACACGGTAATCAACAAAAAGAACCTGCCAGGCGTTGCTGGAAGGTTCCCTCCTCTTCTCCGAATCTCGTCAGGCGTGCGCAGACCAATGCCAAGGGGCAACGCTTGGACGGGGTATTCAGCTTCTTCGCCCCGGCATCAGGCGACCGACGGCGATTACTCGTTTCTATCTTCTTACTTCTATCTTCTTACTTCTATGATAACAGCACCGCTTCCAACCTGTCAATTATCGCCAGTGTCGGGCGGCGTAAAGCCCGCCATAGCGGCCTTCTGGCGAAGATAAGCTATCTGGAGCACTGTGGGGATTATTTTTCGATACGCCGGGCCGGCGAGGTCGATCGCCACGACTACGATCCCCAGAATAACGCCAAGCGGGCCCAACAACACATTCAGCCCCCCCGAAACCAGCCCACCCAGCGCCTCGGCTCCGGCCTGGCGGGCCGCCGCCACCGCCACGATCCGGGCGATGTTCCACGCCACCAGATAGCTTATTGTCGGCATAAAATTCACGATCGTGCCTTCCACCAGCAGCGTGCTGATTTTCTCGGCTTCCACACCCTGCCCGGCAAATAGCTGTTCTATGGGCTCGCGCTCGGCAGGCGACATCTTTTTCCAGGCGCGGGTAAAAATCACCCCGAGGATTCTCTTCTCTACCGCCTCTTCGTCCTCTTCCGGAGACCACTCGACCTTCATCTTGGCGGCCACATCGCGGACGATATCAAGATACTCCGCATCCCTGCCCAGCAGGTGGGCGATGGTATTCGAGCCGTTGTAGCGGATCCTCGCCACAAGCTCCTCGCACGTTATTTCCCCCGTGTGCTCGCCGAAGTTGTACTCTTTCAGAAGGCCAAGGTCGCCCGGATCTGTCCGGGCGAAGAGCTCGCACAGCCTTTCTGACGAGCGACGCAACAACTCTTTCCCGCTCATCGTAACCACCCCCCTTGACAAAAATATTCCCCGCCGTTTGGCGGAAACCCTCCTTTCTTACTTACATAAGGGCCCCGCGCACGCGCGGGGCCCTTATGCCGTCAACGGCTCTGTATGAGGAACAGACCAGTAGTGGGGTGAAACTTGACAATTTTATCAGGATAAAACCAGGTCTCTTCGCCGACAAGCCGCACAATACTCAACGGCTCTCCCCAGGCCAGCCTAACCTGGTCCGGTACCATGCCATCCTTCACGACCCCGGCGTTTATAGACGCCCAGGCCTGGTCGTCCCAGGCGAAAAGCAGCCGCGGATCGGTCTCGAACAGTACGGACTCCCACGGCTTGGCGGTCGGCCAGAAGCCGCGCTGCACGTTCGTCAGGCTGTAGGCGATGGCGATATAGCCCTTCCGCTTGTCAGCGGTCGACACCACCAGCCAGATCGGCTCATCGGCATCGATGCCGGCGATCACGTCCTCGACAGTCAACGGTTCGTTGATTTTGACGCGGATAGTGCCGGGTTCCTCCTGATAGGCCGGAATGGCCAGCCGTTTTGAAAACACCACCTTGGCGGCGAAATGTTTCTTCGCCGCCGCCAGATCGTCGGCCGGCACCAGATGCTTCGCCTGACCGCCCAGGGCCTTGATTGTCAAACCCTCTCCGCCGCCCTGGATACGGAAAAAGATCTCGTAATCATTGACAGGCGGACCGTCCTTCAGAGCCGGCAGCTTTTTGACCGTTACAACTTCCAGTCGTTTGCCCTCAAGCCAGTCCGCGCGAATATTGCCCCCCGCGGTAAACAGCTCCGGGCGTGGCGCTTCCAAGGTGAAAGCATAGCCTTCAGCCTTTTTGCCGCGTTCCAGCGGCAACACAACGAATACCTTACCCACCCATTGCTCCACCGGCTGTGCGGCGTCCGGCGCCGCAGCACCCCAGGCCTGCCCGGCGCCCAAGCCCGCCAACAGGATAACGAGGAAAGCCGCCAGCCCTACTCGCCACTTTTCCACTAGCGCACCCCCATTTCCATTATTTTACCAATTATATTTGACGTCTTTCAGCCATAATCCTGCCACCGAATTGTAATCAAATAAACCCTCCGTGTCATACAATATACCGACAAATGTATTGTTCTATGAATTGTCCCCGGCCTCCCCGGAAGGCTCAACCGGGTCGCCGGCTCCAGCCTTCCCAGCACATGAAAGGAGGTCCCTTATGAAAAAACTCCTTGGCTTGATTACCATCGCTATCCTGCTTTCGTTCGCCACGGTCTCGGTCGTGTGGGCGAGTCCGGCGCTAAACAACGATAAGGCCCACCAGCGGGGCGAGGAACAGCGGAAAACGGCCAAGCAACCGACCGGCGAAAAACATCGCAAACCTTCCGGCAAGGAAAACGTCAAATCGCCCCCGGCGAATAACCACAGTCGCATAAAACCGAATCGCCACGATCGTCCCCCCGTGAAAGCAGGCGGGCAGAAACCGGCCAACCGCGGGCGCGACAACGACAAGCACTACAACCATAAGCCCCAGGGGCCGGACAAAGTCGCAAAAAAACCCGCCAACGACAAGCATCGTATTGCGCCCGATCATCGCCGCCCGGCAAAAACTTACGACAAGATCGGCCCACCTGCGAACCGCGGTCGCCATGACGGGATAAGACACGAACAGCCCAAGCCCCGTCCCCACACAATTCACCGGGGCCACCCAACCGGCGGCAGCAATATCCACCGGCACCACAGCCGGCATCGGTATTGGCCGGACAGCGGCGACTGGCACCGCCATTTTCGCGACTGGTCCTGGTTCATTTCCCACAAAGTACGCGGTTTCGGCGCCTGCTACGCCGACGACCGCCGCGATCGGGCACTCTATATCCACTTCGAGCCGCAGGACGACAACTATCTCTATATGCTCGAATCGCGCTACGGCCACTACACCTACCGGGCGCGACACCGCTGCCATGGCGGGGACGGCTGGTGTCACTACTGGTTCCGCGGCGACAATATCATTGCCTTCTTCCGGGGCGACGACGGTTACTCCCATACCTTCGTCTGGCGACGGGACGAAGTGGAGAGCCACGCCCTGGCCATCGGCATCATCACTCCCGGGCTGCGAATAATCTACGGCAGCTATGACGCCGACATGCCGCCCGACCTTGCGGACGGCTATACCCGTGAAGTGCTGTGGGCCGTGGTCGACGACGAATAGTGACGATAGCGAGCTCCGCGACAACGGAGCTCATCTTTATTCGTTTTATTTTATATTTATTATTTTAAAATAATTATTGTTATTTATTTCATGTTCTGCTATAATTAAGTCGAAGGACGGAGATGGGGCCACCAGATCAAACGTTTCCCTGCACGAGTCCCCCTCCATATAAGTCCATCTCCCCTTCATTAACATCTCCCAAAGGAGGTCGCCGCCATGGTCTGGATGATGCTTCGACCCGTCACCCACTGCAAGGAAGGCTGCCAGCCATAGTCCCGGGCAAGACGGTAAAAGGCCCGCGGGTAGCCACAAAGCCCCGCGATAAAAAAAGGGAGGCTCACGAGTGAGCCTCCCTTTATCTTGCCACCGGCCATTGATAACACCCGTCCGCTGCGCGTCCTCGCGGATGCCTTGCATACGGGCAATTCTGAACGGCCTCAAGTTATTATCGTATGCTTATTCCGATTTGGTCTGGGTAGCCGCAGGCGCCGGCACCGCGACCATATCCTTCGCGGCCAGTTCGTCCAGCGTCCTGTTGGCGGTCTCCCGGCCGAGGATGAATATGTCGGCGGCGATTATCGCCAGCACGGCGGTGAACATCATAAACACCGTCGGGATCTTGTCCGGGCCGGTCATGATGGCGCCGACGACGATCGGGGCGATAATGCCGCCCGTGCGGCCGAAGGCCGCGGCCCAGCCCACCCCGGTGGCCCGGGCGTAGGTCGGGTACTGTTCGGCGGAGTAAGCATGGGTGATACCCCAGGCGCCAAGGTTGAAGAAAGAGATCATGCAGCCCCAGAAGATTATCCAGGTGACGGATGTGGCGTTGCCGAACATGTAGGCGGCGACAGCCGTGACAGCCAGGAAGCTCCCCAGCGTCGCCCTGCGGCCGATCTTGTCCACCAGATAGGCGGCGGCGAAGTAGCCGGGGACCTGGGCGCAAGTCATCCACATCATATATTCGAACGATTTTACCAGATTAAAGCCGCTTTTCACCAGCAGGGACGGCAGCCAGGTGAACATGCCGTAGTAAGCGAAGACGATGCCGAACCACAATATCCACAGGCAGACGGTGCGGCGGACAAAGGTCGGACCCCACAGGTCGAAGAAGCTGATCTTCTTGTCTACAGTGACCGCCGGGATCTCGGACGGCTTAGGCGGCTCGCCCACCGGGATGCCGAGCTCGCGCTCGATCTTGGCCACCTCTTCGTGGGCTTCTTGGTAGCGGCCCTTGCTGACAAGGTACATTGCCGACTCGGGCATGATCTTGTAGATGTAGACCACCAGCAGCGCCGGCGCCGCGCCGATAATGAACGCCAGCTGCCAGCCGAACTTGGGAATGACCGTGTAAGCGAGCAGCGAAGCAACCAGCCAACCGACCGCCCATGAACAGTTCTGGAGGACCAGCATCTTCCCGCGATGCTTGGCGGGAGCGTATTCGCTCATCATGGCGTTGGCTACCGGCGGCTGCCCGCCGACCCCGAAGCCGACGATGAAGCGGAACACCAGCAGCGATTCGAGATTCCAGGAAAAGGCGCACAGTGCCGTGCCGACGCTGTATATGGCCAGCGTCACCGCGAACATCGCCTTGCGACCGATGCGATCGGCCAGCGTCCCGGAGAAGATGGCGCCCAAGCACATGCCGACGAGGGCGGCGCTGCCGATGTAGCCCATCTGGACCGGGGTAAGGTTCCACGACCCGATCATCTTCGCCAGCACGAAGGCGATCAGCGCCGTATCCAGGGCCTCGAAAGCAATGCCTGATCCTATTAGCACCAGTAACCGCCAGTGGAATGAACCGAGGGGAAGATTACTCACACGTTCGGAAATACTCGCCATTATATTCCCTCCTTTTATTAATGAGTGCAACAAACCGGCCCGATCAGCCGGCCGTACCAGCCCGGCGCTTCACCTCCTTGGCATCGTCCGCCGCCCTGTTAACAAGGTATTGTTGGGCGATATCGCGAGCGTATTCGCGGATGGCCGGCGTACCGGCCATCGTAAGCGGCGTCGCGGTGATCCGTTCGCGGAACAGCACGACCTCCACCTCAGGCAGCAGTATCTGCAGGGCGATGGCCAACGGCATGCCGTTTTCGAGAATCTCCATGGCATGCGAATTGCCGACGATAAAATTCATACCGAGCTCCTCGGCCTTCGCCACCAGAGGATGGTCGGCGTTTACCCGGCTGATCGACGCCAGCACGGTGTCCGCCTCCGGAAAGCGGCTCTTGACCTGAGCCAGATGCTCGGCCGTAAACCCGGTGTGGGGAAAAATATGAATGATCGTGCCCACCGTGCTCTCCTTGGTCCCAACCAAAATGCGACCGCCGGTGGCCACGTTCGTCTCCACTATCGCGTCACAGCCGCGCGCCCCGCGTTCGGCCATCAGCATCCGTTTCTCCTCGTCCATCCCCATGAAATAATCAAGGCGGCCGATGATATCTCCCAGGGTATTCACCCCTTTAAGCGCCCGGCCGACAAACAATATGTTTCCAGGCACGCCTCCGAAGGCGATATCGGCATGAATGGCCTGATGGCCGTGAATGAAGGCGATCCCGGGGTGCAGGCCGTGGAACGCCTCATGGAGCTCGAACACCGCCACGCCGTACAAACCCAGGTACGTCCTCATGGTAACCCCGCCAGTATTGGCTGCCTCGGCCACCGGATGGTGGGCAATGATGGCGTCGACCCCCGTGGCCCCTGCAAGCTCGATGTTGCACTCCGTCAGCGTCATCGTCACGGCAATCTTGTTAACTTCCGCCTCCGGGTCGCCGCAAACCAGGCCCGGCGTTTCCAGGCACGCCTTGCCCGGCACATCCGACGACTTGCGAATAACGAATTTGTGGCTGCCGCTATAAATATCCTCCGTGTCTTTAACGCACCGGCCACCGGTGATCCTGTCGAGCGCCTCAAGCACATCCCTTACCTTTGCCACCCTGATGCCTCCCTTTTCTTCGTCGTCACCCGCCCGACCGTTGCCGCCAAAACAAAAAAGCTACCGCACCGGCTATGACGTTCGCGCAAACGCTGCTTTCCGCATGCGCGGCCGCCACTCCGAAAAAAGCGGTAGCTTTCGGCTCTCCTTGTGGAGCTCCTACGACCAGACCGGGGCTATGGATTTTCTTAATAGCCGCTCATCGTTGATGAGCTTAATTCTCTTATTCGCTGTGTGGTGAAAAATTCCTTTTATCTCACAGAATAATTAAAATATTTTTTTACCGGGCTGCTACTTCCTGGTGCTTGCGCATAAACGACTCCTCCACGATAATCACCGTCACCGCCAGTTCCTGATCGGGATCGTAGTCTTTCATAACGCTCAACACCGGCATCTTGAGCTGCTCGGTAAGAGCCGCCTTCAACCGTCTCTTGAACTCATCGAGGATCGCCACATCGGTGTTACGGGTCGTCATGCGCTCCAGCTTGTCCAGCGCCGCCAGGGCCGGGACGCGTTTATGGTCGGCGGTAATGATGATTTTATCCTCAGAAACCAGTACCCGTTGCTTTCTTAGGCCGGTACCGAATATGCTGATATTAACGTTATTGTTAACTCGCATAACTTCCTGCCTTAGATCCATCACAACCGCCATCAGCCAGCACTCCCCTCCGTGCCCAAAAACTGTCACATAATATATACTCCCCGCTTGCGATAAGTCCTGCATCACAGCAACGACATTATCGGGACAGCGTCTGGGCAAAGAAAACAATAAAAGCCGCACTGAAAAAAACAGTGTGGCTTCTTTGCCGGCGTCAGACATTGTTGCTATTTAATTTTTTTATTCTACGTTACGCAGAAAATTCCTTCCGCCTTCGGAGCCAATTTGTTCGAGAATCAATTCCGCCCAGTAATCCGGCCCCTTATAAGACAGGAAATTCAGTTTGCCGACCGCCAACGCCCCGAGCTGGGACTCCTCCACTATTGCCGCTGCCCTCGCCAGCGGAATGCCCGCCCTGCGTGCCAACGCCTCCGCGACATACCTTCTGAACACGCTCCGGTGATCCAACGATACCGCCTCCATCTTTCGGACTACAAGGGCAGTATATGCGCCTTGCAGCTGCAAAAGACCGGCGGAAAATTCCTGATATTCAACTGCGGAGTGGGAGAAAATAACCTCAGGAGGTGAAGCCGGTGCCAGACAAAGCCGTTCCGCAGGCAACCAAAGACACGGACAAAACCAAAGTGACCGGCAAACGCAACTTCGAAGTCGAAATACCAGGCACACCCGGTATAAAGTCCAACTATCGCCAAACGGTAAGGGAAGAAGAATAACGCCGAAAGGCTCCGGAAATCCGGAGCCTTTCGGCGTTACAAAAGAAGGCCCCGCATCACTGCGAAGCCCGCGACCCTTGTCCTCCACGTCTCAAATTTCAATTTTAACCATTACGCCAGACAACCCAAAACCATTTTGCTCGCGAGACTTTTCATTTTCGCACCCTGTTTTTAGTGCACTTTGCACTAAAATTTATAGGCAATCTCAAAATATGGTCCTGATTGCTTGAATTGCGCCTTACTGCCATCCGAACTTTTTTCTTTAACATTAAGGTCGAAAACACGATACGCCGCTTTAACGCTGAATTGTTTATTCGCCTGGTATTTCAGCCCGGCCTCGGCATCGTAAAAATACCCGTACTTCCCTAACGGCAGACCGCTGATTTCGCTAAAAAAGCTCACACCCCTGCTGGCTCCCGGATTTGTCTCCAACCTGAAACCGATTGTCGGGACAACGCCGCGAAACTGCTTTCTTTTGGTCACCGTATTGCCGGTACCGGCATCCCGGCCGGTGATTGACGCATCAAAACTAAACACCTTGATATCAATCAGCCAGTCGGTGGCAATCGCCTGTGACCTGGTAATCGGCCTCAGCCATGTAAGCCTGCTGTAATACACATCGAGATCGGCAGCAGCCGAAGAGCCGGCTTGGTATACAACGCCGCCCCAAGTAATATCGTAACCCAGTGTTTTCGATCCCTTAAAATCCCATTCGGTATAAGATAATCGCAGGCAATCGTTAAGCCAAAGCCTGTACTCCGGAGCGTTTTTGTTGCGCACACCTAGGTCTTTTTTAAAGGAAACGTCGCGTGCACCTATGCCGTTAAGCACATAGTGGGCGTTAAACTCCAGCGATGGTTTAAAATAACCAACCTCAAGCGCCATCATCTTCTTCTCCGGCGCCCCGTCTTTCTTCTCCGAGGCCAAGGCCACTCCGCCCATGGCAGCGATTGACGCGATAATTAGTGCGGTTATGCATAGTTTTTTGTTCATCTCGTTCTTCTCTCCTCATCAACGATACCCGAATGTTTGAAAAGCTTATATCAAAACCAACCGTTGACAACCGCTGTTCGACTGACCTTCCCTTTACAGGACAGAACAGGGGCATCCGGCTTGGTCGATACTAAACATATTCCCCAAGGAATTGTTACATCCTGCCAAATTATCGCATGTTTTGACATAATATTCGCTCGGTGGACCTGAAGTAACGCAAAGGTAGCAGACGCTATCACTTCAGACTGTTTGCCAGTCCAAATCCGGTCCTTGTCCAGTTCAACCATTTGAGCAAAGTTGGCATTTGTATCATCGCATTTCCTAGTGGAACGACATCGCATTTAGCCGCTTCCGTCTCGGCATAACGCTCACCGCCAGCAAAAGATCAAGCCAGATGTAGTTCGTATTCTACATCTGGCTTGAAAAATTGCCCAAACCAACGGCCAGAATATCCTATCGATGGTACAAGGCCGCCTCATTATAGGCGTTGATCAGTCCGCCTCATTTGCTGACGCTTGCGCTTATATCGATAGCAGAGCCATCCTCCGTAAACTTGTAGAGCGCAGCCGTATCTTTTTTGCCGGTGGTAATGACCACAAAGGTCCTGGTGGCATCCGGGTAGTCGGCGTTGTGGTCGATCCACGTTCCGGAGTTCAGGTAGTACTTACCGTTGCCCATGCCCCGATAAACGGGCACATGGGTATGTCCAAACACGACCACGTCCACTTTTTCGTTCGGGTTTTCAAGGTACTGCGCCTTAGTTTGCCTGAAATAGTATTCCCAGTCCGTGGCGCCGGCTACCGCCTCGATAAAGCTGTTCGGAACCTTGACGTTATTGATCTTTTGGCGCTCGCCCCATGTGCGCTGGACATTTTTGAACAGCACTGGCGCGGAAATAGTTCCGTCCTTCTGCTGCGCCGGGAAGAAATCAAGAAAAGTATACGCATTGTCAAACCCGGCGATGCGCATATCGAATATCTTCTCGTCAAGGCCCTCGTTGGGCGTCATCCGCGCGGAGATTTTTTTGAGAAGCGAATAATAAAGATAAGCGCCATACTGATCCGTATCGTTCTTATCCGGCACGTCAGTTACTACGGGCAGTTTCTTCTCTACCTTCGGGCGACCCTCCAGCACCCAGGTTGCGGCATAGCGGGCGTAAAAATACCCTGCAGGCAAAATGGTATTGTCATTGCCGCACAGTTCCGCGTTGGTGACCGTGTCCGGCGCGGAACACACGTCGTATCGGTGACCGTGTTCGATTACGATCTCGTTTCGGTCGCCTGTGTAATAAGCGCCAAGCCCGTTGGCATCCCTGGCCTGAACGATGTTAGGAATCGCTTCCTGCAAGATGCTGGCCTCCAGCAGCATATCATGATTCCCTATAACGTAAACCAGCTTTATTCCTTTCTTGGTCACATTGTTCAACTCGTCGATCACGGCCTGATTGTTGGCAATCACTTTCTTATAAAATTGCCGTTCATCCGTGTAGCTCGGATAATAGACCGGCAGAAACCACTCGTCCAGAAAATCACCGGCGATCACCAGTTCGCGCACATCCTTGGTGCTTTGCAGGCGCTGCAAGAATTCAATAAGCCGCTGACGGTTTTTCAGCGTTTCGGTATAGCGGTCATCGATGCCGAGATGGATGTCGCTTATAACGACGATTTTGTCTCTTGTACCGCCGGCATCCCATAAAGCGGCGGCGCCCTCCGGCGCGGAGGCTCGCGCGCCGGTATTCCACGAAAATCCAGTGGTGAACAAAGAAATCGCCATGCTAGCCACCAGCAATAAAGAGAGAATTTTTGCTTTCATGTTCATTTCCTCCAATGATTCCATATTGTCGACCGGTAGTCAGCGTGGAGATACTCAAGCTACTTGTTGGTAAGCAACCGCCTTTGTGACTGCGTGTACGTTTCCTCGTGTTCGCGAGTTTCCATTGGATTGCCTATCTCCCTAATAACTACATATAAATGTCGATATTAGAAATATTTAGAGGTATACAAGTCTTGTTCCTGCCAACTGTTTACAATAATGACAAAAACATTGCATTGACACAAAATAAGCCTATTCTAAGCCCATCATAGATGAGATAAAAGCGACCTCCGGGTAATTTGCACTGAACCCCGGCCAATGGACACAGATAAAAAGCCCTATCGTAGGATTAGATGAGATTACGCAAACTGGCGTCGTTTTTCGAGCGGCGTCAGTTTTGTTTTGAGTTGAATACGCTCGTGGTTGTAGAAAAAAATGTAGTTATCAATAAGCTGACGCGCCTGATCGACCGTCTTTGGCTTATGCCGCCGGATACACTCGGTCTTAAGGATGCTGAAGAAGTTTTCTGCCGGCGCGTTGTCATAGCAGTTTCCCCGCCTTGACATGGACGGAGTAATGCCGTAATTTTGAGTTAGGGTGAAATATGCCTGGGAAGTGTATTGAAACCCCTGGTCACTGTGGAGGTGCAACTCTGCAGTGACCGCTTCTTTTGCCTTGGCTTGCCGAACGGTTCGCAGAACCAGGTTGACCGACTGCTCGGTTCCAGTCTGGTAGGCGACAATACTGTTGTCAAACAGGTCGCGAATCATGGATAGATACAAGGTTCCCTGCGGCGTCTGGATATAGGAAACATCCGTTACCCATTTCTGATTAGGTTTGATAGCTGTGAAATCGCGGCCGAGGATATTCGGATACCGGTGCAGTTGACCGCTCATCTGCCGGTACTTTTTTCTGCGCCGGATTTGCGCCAGCAACCCGTACTTGTTCATGATGCGCAGCACCGCCTTATGGTTTTTCTTAATGCCTCGCCTCTCAAGCCATATCCCCACACGCCTATAACCGTAAGTTCCATTAGTCTGCCGCTGGCATTTTTGAATCAAGGCGGCCAACTTCTCCTCGGCGGATGACCGGTCTTTCCGTTTGAGATACGCGTAGTAGCCGCTTCTTGATACCTCAAAGAAATTACACATGACCGCAACCGGATGCTTGCCGGCATTTTGCGCTATGGCTATGTACTTAACCTGTGCTCTCACATCCTTCCAGCAGCGTGAAGAAAAGACCGGTATAGTTCCACTTCTCTTTCAAGTTCCCGTATCCGCAGCTCCATCGCGTGGTGTGCAGTTATCGGGCTTTTTCTGGGGCGGCCTTTCTTCTTGGGGGATGCCGGAAGGGTGGTCTGTCTCCGATTGTACCGGTTAATCCAGTTCTTGATTTGTACTTTTTCAAGACCCAAGGCATCTGCTATCTCCCGCCTGGTTCTTCCATCTTGTCGCATTTGCAGGATAATCCGCTCAGCCGATTGCATATCTGTCCATTTCCGTGACATACAAAACCTCCTATCGTAGTTATCCTACAACAGGAGGCTTTTTTGCTCAATGTCCGTTTTTTCGGGTTCAGTTCAATTCAGGAGGCTCAATCTTTCTTTGCGCAAGCTATTGCGGAACCAGCGGCCTCTTTAATGTGAGTGATTGCTTTTCTATGTATACAGCTATCCGAATTGTCCCTGTCGAATCCTAAAAACCGTGTTAGGTAACAATTTAGGCAGCAACTTTTAGACCAATGCTAAGTAAAAGTAACTCAGGCTACCGCTAAATCATTTCATTTTAGCCAGTACCACTTTACACTATCCGTTTTATATCATTCCAAATCATTTTGGGCATCAAAAACAAAAAAGCCTCGCGAGTACAACCTCGCGAAGCCTCGTGTTTCCTGGTGGGGCATGCTGGTTTCGAACCAGCGGCCTCTTGAATGTGAATCAAGCGCTCTCCCGCTGAGCTAATGCCCCAAAGACAATGTGTTGTGAGCTTGTCCCTTCGACCAATAAGTCATCGGTCTTATATCTGATAGTATACCCCCTAAGGGGGGCGATAATCAAGTGTAGAATTTTTTTTCTTGTCTTGCATAGTAATGGAAATTACGATCCCGAGGGTTTAAGAACCGCTTACTTTTCAAGCTCCCGCCGCACCTCTTCGGCTATTCTTTTCATTCTCGCCGCGTGTTCTTCGCGCGTAGAATGATACTGCGGCAAGTCCCATTCCATGACGTTGAGGCTATCCACAATACCGGGAAGCACATCAAAAGGAAGCGACAACAAAAGCAACCCTTCCGGGAACAGGCCGCGCGCCTTCATCCCGTGGTGCAGCCCGGTAACCATAAGATTAACCTCGCCGTGAACGTAAGGATACATATACAGCCATGCGCACCCCGCCACGGTCGTTCCCCTGGCGGTCCAGCCGGCCCCGTTCTTATAGCCCGCCGCTCTAAGCACCACTTCCGCCTGACTGGGCCTGGCGGTAACAATTAGCAGGTCGGGATCGAAACACAGTTGGTTAAGAGGGGCAAACGCCACGAAGTTGACGCTGCCCTCCGCCAGTCGCGGCATTTTACCGTAAATTCTCCTGTTTGCCCGGGCATCCTCGTATACACCCAATTTGGGGCCGATCATCCCGCTCTCAAAAACAGGGTCAGGCTTATCCATCCCCAAAAGGATCGGCCCCACCTTGCACTCGTGCTCGTCTTTGGTCGTATAGAACGGGCGCCCGTCCTGCGCCTCCTTCAGCATTTGGCAAAAGGCCGCCTTCTTATCAAGCCGCTCCAGGCCGTCCGGCCTTGTCAAAAGAAACTTTACCCCTACCGGCTGGTGCTCGAACCCAAACCGTTCAAAAATAGTTAAATCAATCCGTCCTTCCATATAAACCTCCCGTATGACAACCTTCAGTAGCCGGACCTGCCTGGGCAGCCTGATCATTCTTAGCCGGCAGTCCTCGGAACGGTCATCAACTCGATCCTTGTAACGTGATATTTCTCCGTGAGCGGAGACTCCTCCTCCCATATAATACCTGTTATCTTTTTCATGCCCCTTCAGTCAGCAAAAAGACCTTGCGCCTAGGCACAAGGTCTCATAACAAAGTTTCGCCGCCACTCCTCCGCGAGGATACGAGGACGTCACATGGCCCGCTTGTCGATGACCCGCCTGGCCTTGCCTTCGCTGCGCTCGATCGTCTTCGGGGGCACCAGCCTCACCAATGGGCTGAGGCCGGTTGCCGCCTTCATCCGTTCCTGGACCCTGTGCTCGGCGGCCCGCACCGCCTCCGGCGAACCGTCGACCAAGCCATTGGCCTTCTCGACCAGCACGGTGAGCTTGTCGAGGCTGCCCTCGCGCTCAACCAGCAGTTGATAGTGGGGTGTAGTTTCACCGAGGCTGAGAAGCACGTCCTCGACCTGTGAGGGAAAGACATTCACGCCGCGAATGATGAGCATGTCGTCGCTCCGCCCCAGCACCCGGTCCATGCGGGTCTGGGTCCGTCCGCAGGCGCACCGCTCCCGCCGCAAGGCGGACAGATCGCGGGTGCGGTAGCGGATCATCGGCAGACCTTCCTTGGTCAGGGTGGTGATGACTACTTCGCCCTTCGCCCCGTCCGGCAACACCTCGCCGCTCTCCGGGTCGATGATTTCCGTGTAGAAATGATCCTCCTGGATGTGGAGACCATCGTGGGCGGAGCACTCGCACGCCACTCCGGGACCGATGATCTCGCTCAGGCCGTAGACGTCAAACGCCTTGACGCCGTAGGTCTCCTCGACCTGGTCGTGCATGCTGTCGGACCACGTCTCCGCACCGCAGAAAATCGACTGCAGCGCCGTATCCTCGGGTTTTACGCCCATCTCCCGCATCGTCTCGGCCAGATGCAGCGAGTACGACGGCGTGATGATCATCGCCGTTGTGCCGAAATCCTTCATCAGCATGACCTGACGGGCCGTGTTGCCCCCCGAGATCGGCACGACCGATGCGCCCACCAACTCGGCGGCGTAATGAAACCCCAGCCCGCCGGTGAACAGCCCATAGTTGACCGCCACCTGGAAAATTGAGCTGTCCGTCAGCCCGCCGGCCACCAGCGTCCGAGCCAATACCTCGGCCCATACCCCCAGATCGTTCCGGGTATAAGCGACCACCGTCGGCCGGCCGGTCGTGCCGCTTGAGCAATGCACCCTGACGATTTGTTTCATCGGCACGGCCAGCATCCCGTAAGGATAAGCGTCGCGCATATCCTGCTTGGTCGTGAAGGGCAGCTTGCTAATATCGGCAAGAGTGCGGATATCCTCCGGCTTTACCCCCTTGGCTTGCATCTTGGCCCGGTAGGACGGCACATTATGATAAGTCCGCTCGACAACCTTGCGCAGGCGGGTAAGCTGCAGCTCCTCGATCTGCGACCGGCTGCCCTGTTCCATCGTTGCATTCCAGATCATGCTTTCTCCTCCTTCGTAACAACAGCCGTCTTCCCGGCAAACAGCCTCATAGCCGGGAAATAAAGCACCTGGGCGACAACGCAGTTCACCGCTCCCACCGTCAGCACCACCGGCATCATGCCGTAGACGTAAACCTGCATCGGGATGCTCATAACAATCTTCGTGACGGTGATGAATACGAAGCCGCTGGCCAGAGTGCCGATGAAGGTGCTCACCGCCGGCTGGAGGGTAAGGCCGAGAACTTTCAGCCGACCGGTAAGGCCGGCCACGAGAGCGCACGCCACCGCGCCCACCGGCTCACTGATGAGATTGGCGTACGGAAAGATCGCCTTCGATGTCACCATACACACCACTCCGGCCACCAGGCCGATGCCAGCGGCCTGCTTAAACCCCGGCCGAACGACGAGGATGGCCAAGCAATACATGGCAATAAGCCAGTTGGGAGTGATGCCTGCTATGCTCGGACTGACAAGCCGCAGAATTACGCCGATAGCCAGCAACAGCGCCGTTACCGCAATCCCCCTGGTGTTGCCGCCCGTTTTCTCCACGCGTACCATTTCCTGATCGTTCCGGTTTTCCATTTGTATTCCTCCCGCTTTTATAAAGTAAAATAAAAGACCCGTCCCCAGCCAGGGACGGGTCATAACCCGTGGTGCCACCCAAGTTAGCCGCAGAGCGGCTCACTCTTCCGGATGCGGGCCAAATCCCGCTATCCGCTTCCCTTTAACGGGGGAATTCCGACGGCGCCTACCCCGCTCGCGCGGCTCGGGCCGTGTCTCCCGGGTCCATTCGCCATGCCGAGCGGTGCCAACCTCACACCATCGTTGGCTCGCTGCGACTCTCCTGCATGGATACTACTCCCGATCCTCGACTTCGCATATTCGGTTGCCTACTAAGTCCTACTTTGGAGTCTGCTGCAGAACTATCGATAAAACCGCATTGCCACGATCATCGCCGTGCCGGCCGCCAGCGTGGCCAGCGTCAAGTAGTCGCGGGCCCCGAAAGCGATGCTGGTGCCGTAACTCCCGGCCCGGCTGGCGCCGAAGCCTCTCAGCTCCAGGCTCATGGCCATCGTTTCCGAGCGGGCCACCGACCGCAGCACCAGCGGCTGCACGATCGTCAGGTAATTCTTCAGCCTCCGGGCCACGCTCCCCCGGTTGGAATAACCCCGGCAGGCCTGAGCCTCCTGCACTGCCTTGATCTCGGCCAACAGGTCGGGGATGAAGCGCAGCGAGGCCGTCACCATGAAGGCGTATTCGTAAGGTACGCGCAGCTGACGCACCAGCGAGGCGGTAAGATCCTGGATGCGGGTGGTGGCCAGCAGGAGGATGAACAGGCCGGTCATCATCGCCATGCGCAGGCCGACGACCGCCGAAAACTCCGCCTCCGCCCCCAGCGCGTACTGCATGGCCGCAAGCCCCGCGGCGAAGATGCCCAGGCTGCCCAGCGCCTTGTAGCTTCCGGCCGGCACCCGCGCCAGGGCGAACATCGCCAGCAGCGCGGCCGCCAGCAGCGCCAGGGCCGCGGCCGAATCAAGCAGCATCGCCCACAGCGACACGAGAAAAACCATCGCGAGTTTCGTCAGGGGCGCCGTCTTACGCATACAGTCTCCTCCTCGTCGCACAGATTTCGCCGCACAATTCCTCCGGCACGACCGATCCACTCATTACGCCATGGTCCTTAAGTCCTCTGGCCACCTTCGCCGCCGCCGGCTCGCGAAGGCCCCAGGCGCTCACGTCGGCTTCCCCGGCGAACAGCTCGCGCACGCCGCCGTCGAATACCACCCGGCCGGCGGTCATCACCACCGCTCGGTGCGCATAGCGGGCCAGAAGCTCCATATCGTGCGTGACCAGCAGGATCGCCATTCCCTTGGCGTTCAGCCCGGTCAGCAGCTCCATCAGCGCCGTCTTCTCGCGCGCGTCCTGCCCGCTGGTCGGTTCGTCGAGGATCAGCAGCCGCGGCGACAGTGCCAGCGCCGACGCGATCGCCAGGCGCTGCTTCTGCCCTTTGGACAGCGTCCGCGGGTAAGCGGCGGCCAGCGCCGCAAGGCCGGTAGCCTCCAGAGCCGCAGCGACCGCCTCCCTTACCTCGCCGGCGGAAAACCCGAGCTGCTCGGGTCCGTAGGCAACCTCCTCCGCCACCGCATCGCGGAAAATCTGCCTGTCCGGATTCTGGAACACATAACCGACCTGGCGGGCAATCACCGCCGTCGCGCTCCCGGCCGTTTCACGGCCATCCAGCATTATCTTGCCAGCCGCCGGCCGCAGCAGACCCATTACCAGCCTGGTCAGCGTCGTTTTGCCGCTGCCGTTGCGGCCGGCGATGGCCACGAATTCGCCCTCGCCGACCTTCAGACTCGCGTCACGGACGGCGTATCGCCCAGCTTTATAGCAATAGCTCACATTTTCGATCTCAAGCACTTTTCGTCCCCTCCCGGTGCCGGGCGCCGATAAAGCCGCCCAACTCCTCCACCGCCTCGCCCGCGTGCCGCCAGGGAGCAAACCCGGCGTCCAGCCGGTCTTCCAGGCCGAACTTGAGCTGCCACAGCGGCGGCACCATCGCCGCCAGATCCTCCCGGCGAGCGATCAGCGGCAGCACCTCCTCCGGCCGTCCCTCGCAGGCCACCCGTCCGCTGGCCAAGACCACGATGTTATCGGCGTAAGCAAGCACCCGGGCCAAATCGTGCTCCACCACCAGCACCGTCATGCCGTACTCGCGGTTGAGAAGGGCCAGCAGTGCGTATAAATCCTCGGCCCCTTCAGGGTCGAGAGCCGAGGCCGGTTCGTCCAGCACCAGGATTCCCGGCCTGGTCGCCAGCACCGAAGCGATCGCCAGGCGCTGCTTCTGCCCGCCCGACAGCGAGCCGACCTCCCGGTCCTCCATCCCCGCCAGCCCTACCTGAGCCAGCACCTCGCCGATCCGGCGGGCGATCATGCCGTGCTCGACGCCGCGATTCTCAAGCGCGAAAGCGACCTCCTCGGCCACCGTCATCGTCACCAATTGACTCTCGTAGTCCTCCAGCACCGTGCCAACATGGGCGGAAAGCTCCCCCATACTGCTGCCGGCGGTATCCAGACCCGCCACCTTGACGCCGCCCGCCATGCTGCCGCCGAAGTAATGAGGCACCACGCCGCACGCCGCCAGACAAAGCGTCGTCTTGCCCGCGCCGCTCGGTCCGGCCACCGCCGTGAACGAGCCCCGGGCCACGGTAAGGCTGACGCCGTCCAGCGCTTTCTCGGCGCCGTCGTATGCATAGCTAAAATTCTCGAACACCATTGCCGTCATCGTCAAACCTCCCGCCCAAAATATAAAAACCCCACGTCCCGGTGAAGGGACGAGGGGTTAACCCGCGGTGCCACCCTAATTGGCCGCCTGAGCGGCCCAGCTTTACATGGTACGGGAGCCAAGCTCCGATACCCGCTTCCCGTTAACGGAGGAAGATCCCGACGGCGCCTACCCCGCGGCTGCGGATCGGACCGTATCTCCCAGGCCCATTCGACATGTCGAGCAGTGCCAAACTCCCACCACCGTTGGCTCGCTGTAACCCTCTTGCCATGTGTACTCTTCCTGGTCATCGATGCTAATATATGTATTTTGGTATGAGTATAGCAGACCGGACGCGCCCTTGTCAACACATTTTCCCCCACTCCGCAAATACACGGGACGGGTATGGGGCAAACTACTCACGCGGAGGTGTAATCATGGAAGGAATAATATGCGCCAGCTGTCACTCCTGGCTGACCATTGACACGGGCGCGTGTCCCGGCTGCGGCTGCCCCGTCGTGCTTGAAGGCGACAACAAGAGCGTAATCGACCACCTGCAGCCCAACTGCCTTATCCATCGGTACGAGGGGTCCGACATGCTAGAGCCGGCGGCCATCGTCAAGGAAGGCAAAACCAACATTAAAGCCGCCACCCGCCTCAAAGAGTACGCCCAACCCGTCACCGTTCCCAAAAACAAGGTCTATGCCTTCGATCAGAACATTCTCGGCAGCATCCAGGCCCTCAGGAACGAACGCACCGCCACCATCAGGAGGTATGACGAGCAAATAGCCAGTCAGTGGCAGCAGCTTAAACCTTATAAACCAAAATAGGGGAGCCGCTGATAAGCCCCCATCTACGTTGCCCCCGCAAGGGGGAGGCCGCCGTTCTAAAGCGCTTAAGCGCCAAGAACGGCGCACTTGGTCCTGCGGGAGCGCGCTCGCCGTACACCCCGAAGTACTGTCTCGCGCGCTTCCTCGGCCCGCCTAGTATCTGTGGATTTCTAAGCGGCTCCGGCAAAACAATTTAAAGGCCGGGGAAAAATCCCCGGCCTTTCGTGATGCTTATTTTCCGCAACCGCACGAGCAAGAAGGAGCAGCGGCTTTGTCCCATTCGGCGCAGGCCGCGCCCACCGCCGCACCGGATTGGACCGGTACGCCCAGGGCGTTGAGGGCCCGTTCCACCGACGACAGCGTCTTCACGATCTCGGTGATGCAGACGTTGCCCATATGGCCGATACGGAACGCCTTGCCCTTGATCTCGCCCAGAGCGCCGGCCACGACAACGCCGTAGTCCTCCATCTTGGCCCGGAAGGCGGCGCAGTCCACCCCGGCGGGGTAATAGGCAACCGTCAGGGTCGGCGCCAGCGCCGCGGCGGCCGTGACCGGCTTTACGCCGATCGCCGCGAGACCGGCCCGCACGCTGCGGCCGATGCGATCGTGGCGGGCATAGCGGTTCTCCAGCCCTTCGGCCAAAATGATCTTGACCGATTCGTTCAGCGCCAGGATCAGATTGACCGGCGGGGTGGCGAAATATGTGGACGGATTATCCATGATCGGCAGCCAGTTCTTCCAGTCGCTATAGTAGGTCGGGACGGTGCCCAGCGCCTCGCGCCGGGCGAGAGCCTTGGCGCCGATAGCCACCATCGTCAGGCCGGGCGGCGTTCCGAAGGCCTTCTGGCAAGTGGTTACGATCATATCGATGCCCCAGTCCTTCATCGGCTCGGGGATGCCGGCACTGGCGCACACGCCGTCAAGGATGAACAGGGTATCGTACTTTTTGGCCAGTTCGCCCACTTCCTTGGGCTGGGCCATGACGCCCGAAGAAGTATCGACATGGGTAAGGGTGATAGCGGCGTACTTTTTCGCCGCCAGCTTTGCCTCGATCTCCGCCAGCGGCACGCGCTCGCCCACCGGGCAGCTTAATACGTCGGCCTTGATGCCGAGCGCCTTGGCCACCAAAGCGTAACGGTCGCCGAACACCCCGTGGGTGACGACGAGAATCTCTTCGCCGGCCCTTACGGTATTTATCAGCCCCATCTCCATCGACAGCGTGCCGGCCCCGCCGACGACGATCATCTGCTCGGCCTGGAAAATGGTTTTGAGGCCTGCCAGGCACTCCTTGTAAGCCTTCACAAAACCGCCATAGGTATGACCGTACGTCTGGGTCGCCATCGCCTGCCGGATGGGATCGGCCACCGGCGTCGGCCCGGGAATCATAACCAGCGGATCAGTTTTAATCATTGAAATCGCCCCTCTCAATAACGTTAGTCTTAAAAAAATACGGTGCCGGCCGGCAAAAATCCTGCCCCGGCGGCATTCCTTTCTCGCATAGCCGCTATGCCTTTATCCGAACATCCGGCGGAATTAACCGCCCTTGCCGGCAATATACTTTATTAGTTTGCACTGGAGGGACAGCATGGCTTGGCAGCGCATAACCCTCACCCTCATGGCCGTGTTCATCGGCATATGTCTGGTATTGCCGGCCGCGGCCGCCGCCCCGCCGCAGATAAAAGCGCGCGCCGGCGTGCTCATCGACGCCAAAACCGGCGAAGTACTGTTTGAAAAGAATAGCCGCGACCGCAACGCGCCGGCCAGCACCACCAAGATTATGACCGCCATTCTCGCCATCGAAAACGGTCGGCTTGACGACCCGGTAAGGGTCAGCCTCCGGGCGGCCGCCACCCGGGGCTCGTCCATGCACCTCTACTCAGGCCAGATCCTCTCTTTGCGCGAGCTTATCACCGGCCTGCTGATGCGCTCGGGCAACGACGCCGCCGTCGCCATCGCCGAACACCTGGACGGATCGAGCGATGCGTTCGTCGCGCGAATGAACGAGCGGGCCCGCACCCTCGGCGCCACCGACACCCACTTTCGCAACCCCCACGGGCTTAGCGCCCCGGGCCATTATTCCTCAGCTTACGATCTTGCGCTCCTGGCCCGCTACGCTCTCGCCGACCCGACCTTCGCCGCCATCGTCGGCAGCAAGGAGATCAGCATCGAATGGCTCGACCGGCGCGGACGCGAAAAAGACATCAACCTCCGCAACACCAATAAGCTGCTCTGGATGCTCGAAGAAGCGGACGGAGTGAAAACCGGCACAACCGGCGAGGCAGGACCCTGTCTGGTCTCCAGCGCCACCCGCGGCAACCACAAGCTCATCGCCGTCGTCCTCCACGACCATTCCCGCTGGTACGACTCGATGCAGCTTCTGAAATACGGATTCGACAACTACGATTTATACGACTACGCCGACCAGGGCGCCCTGATCGCAACCCTCCCCGTAGAACGCGGCCTCGCCGCGACAGTCGACGCCGTCGCCGCCGGCCCCGCCGCCCTCGTCGTTCCCACCGCCGACTACTCGCGGGTTACGGTAGAGGTCGACCTGCCGAAAACGATAAGGGCCCCGGTATACCGGGGCCAGAAAATCGGCGAAGTTGTCTTTTTCGTCGACGACAAGGCGAAAAAAACGGTCGATCTTGTCGCCAACTGTGAAGTCAGCGAACGCACCCTTGTTAAAACCTTCCTCCGCGGCCTGCTCCACACCTTCCGCCTGCTGGCAGGCTGGGGAGTGCTATGACGGCTTGCGGTAAAAGAAAGGCAGATAGTGTTGAAAGCCGATCTCGCGGAAATTAAGGATCGCCTCGGTACCACCGACGAAAAAGACCCCACCTGGCTTCAGGGCGGCGAAGAACCGGCGGTAGAGGGCATCCTTGGCCTCCTCGGTGAAATAGATGACCACGTTGCGGCAGAGTATCAGGTCGAAACCGCTTTCAAACTTGTCGAGCAGCAAATTGTGGCGCTGAAACTCCACCATCGCTTTGACTTCATCCTTGACAGCGTAACTGTCGCCATTTTTGGTGAAATACTTCTCCAGCCTCTGCACCGGAATATTTTTCAGTTCGCCGGACGCGTAAACTCCCTGCTTGGCCTTGGCCAGCATCTCCACATCCAGATCGGTCGCCAGGATGCGGTGGCGGACCGCGGGAGCCTTCTGCAGCAGGATCATCGACAGAGAATACGGCTCGGCGCCCGTCGAACATCCGGCGCTCCAGACATTGAGCCGCGAACTGCGCGCCAGGAGATCGGGAACAACCTTTTCCTCCAGCTCGACAAACTTCTCCGGCGTGCGGAAGAACTCGGTCACGTTGATTGTCAGATAATCGATGAAATCCTTATAAATCTTGGCATTGCCCTCAAGAAGCTGAAAAAAGGCCATATAAGTCGAAACGCCGTGACGGTTCATCAGGTTGGTTATCCTGCGCTGCATCTGCGCGGGCTTGTACTGGTTAAGGTCGATGTTGGATTTTACGAACAATTTCTGCTTAAAAAGCTCCCAATCGTCCAGTGCCATACTGCCTCCATACTTTTATCTTTTAATCGGATCAAAAGTTCTTATCTCGCCACCGGATCGTTCGGTACGGAGAATGACGATATCCACCCGCCGATTTTTCGCCCTGTTCTCTTCCGAAGTGTTGGGATATAGCGGCCGGTACTCGCCGTAACCCAGCGAGGCCAGGCGTTTGGGGTCGACGCCGTGCTTGTCTATCAGATAGCGCGTAACCGCTATCGACCGGGCTGCCGACAGTTCCCAGTTTGAAGGGAACCGCACCGTATTGATCGGCAGATTGTCGGCATGGCCCTCGATCCGCACATAGCGCGCGGCATTCTTCAGCGCTTTGCCGACCGCGTCCAGCATGCCCAACGCGTCCTGACGCAGCTCGGCGTCGCCGAGGTCGAACAGCACGTTATCCAGGAAGCGGATCGTCAGTCCGCGTTCGTCGACAACGAACATAACCTTTCGCTGATCCTTGACATTCGCCTGCACTTTGCGGATGATATCCTGAAAATCTTCCGTGTCCTTGCTGCCGTCCAGGCTGACGACCTGTTCGACCGGCTGGGTACCCTGCTGGGTATAAATGAGACTGGAAGCCGAGCCCTCGGTCCGGAAAGCCACTGCCAGGGAATTCTTCAAAGCATTGAATTTGGCCACATCCGCCTTGCTCATTGCGTACATGATGACGAAAAAAGCCATCATCAGGGTGATAAGATCAGCATAGGTCAATAGCCAGCGCATCATGCCGGCCGCATCGTGACCTCCCCCGCCGCCGCCTCCGCCGCCGCGTCTTTTGGCCATGTCCCCACTCCTTCAGTCGCCTTCGAAGTGTCTATACATAATAAGTGCCTATGTTTGGTTTTCTTCGACAACACTCTACATTTTTCCTACAAGAAATATAAGCGGGGTGGTGAAAATTCACCACCCCGTCTACGGCCGCTTATTCCAGCCTACCCCAGCGCTTCGGCCAGCGGCGTGTACTTAAGTCCGAGAGCATCGGCGACAGCCTGATAGGTTACCTTGCCGTTCACGACGTTGACGCCCTTGGCAAGACCGGGATTATCTATAATCGCCTGCTTGTAACCCTTACTGGCGATCTGCAGCGCGTAATCGATGGTCGCATTGGTAAGCGCGAACGTCGACGTACGGGCCACCGCTCCCGGCATGTTGGCCACCGCGTAGTGTACAACGCCATGCTTTACATACACGGGGTCGCTGTGCGTGGTAACGCGGTCGATAGTAGCCACCGAGCCGCCCTGGTCGATGGCGACGTCAACAATCACCGAGCCCGGCTCCATCGCCTTGACCATCTCCTCGCTAACCAGCTTGGGCGCTTTGGCCCCCGGCAGCAGCACCGCGCCGATCAACAAGTCGGCCTTGCGGACCCAGCACGCGATATTGTAGCTGTTGGACATGATCGTCATTACCCGGCCGCCGAACAGGTCATCGAGATAATTGAGCCGTTCGATCGACTTATCGATAATCGTTACCCTGGCCCCCATGCCCACCGCCATCTTGGCGGCGTTGGTGCCGACGCCGCCACCGCCGATGATGACGACCTGGGCCGATTCTACCCCCGGCACGCCACCGAGAAGGATGCCCTTGCCCCCCCACTGCTTCTCAAGAAACTGAGCGCCGATCTGCACCGACATCCGGCCAGCCACTTCGCTCATCGGCGTCAACAGCGGCAGCGACCTGTGGGGGCCCTCGATCGTTTCATAGGCGATGCCGACAACCTGCTTGTCGAGGAGCGCTTTCGTCAACGCAGGCTCGGGCGCCAGATGCAGATATGTGAAAAGAATCTGCCCGGAGTGGAAGAGATCATACTCTGGTGCCAACGGTTCTTTGACCTTCATAATCATCTCGGCGTCGTCGAACAGCTTGCGCTTGTCGGCAACAATCGTGGCCCCCGCTTTTTCGTAAGCCGCGTCGCTGATGCCGCTGCCGAGCCCCGCGCCGGCCTCCACCATTACTTCGTGGCCGGCTGCTTTAAGAGTCGCCGTGCCTGCGGGGGTGAGAGCCACCCGGTTTTCGTTATTCTTGATTTCCTTCGCAACCCCGATAATCATCTTTATTCCTCCCGCTAGCTTGAATGTGCTTAACACGATTAAAGGATGCAAATTTCATGCCAGCACACAGAGGCGACGGCCGGGCAGACTTTTTGCCCGCGTTGGAAACAATAGTTTACAATTTCGGAATCATTTATTTCCGCCATGGTACCGTTTGTTACCAGACCAGCGCGTAAAGCGACCCGCCCCCTTCACGGTGGCGGGTCGCACTATCCCTTATTCTCGCCAGGCGGCGATCGTCTGCGCGGCGTCGACTTCGCCTACGGCTCCATCGAGGATGACCAGCCGCGGCCGCGAAGCCACCGCCAGCGGCGGCCCGTCCCACACCACCAGATCGGCGTCCATACCGGCCGCGATGCGGCCCACCCGCTCGCCGACCCCAAGGATGTCGGCCGCCTCGGCCGTTATCGCCCGGAGCGCCTGCTCCTCCGACAGACCGAACCGCACCGCCAGCCCTGCATATACGGGAAGAAAAGCCGCCGGCAGCACCGGATGGTCGCTCATCAGGGCGAACCTGACGCCATTGGCGGCGAGCACGGCCGGCGCGGCGAAGCTGCGATCCTTGAGCTCGAGCTTGCTGCGGGTAGTAAGGTTTGGCCCCACCACCAGTCTTGCTTGCCTCGCCGCCAGCAGCTCGGCGATATTATGTCCCTCGGTGGCGTGCTCTACGATCACCTCCACGCCGAACTCGGCAGCGATCCTGAGCGCAGTGACGATATCGTCCGCCCGGTGGGCGTGAGCCCTGAGCGGCATCTCCCCCCGCAGCACCCTGGCCACCGCCTCTAGGCCGAGATCGAATCTCCAGTCCTTCTCGCCGGCGCGGGCCACATAATCCTTCGCCTTAAGCAGCGTCTCCCGCACCAGGGCAGCGGTAGCCATCCTCGTTACGGGAGCCTTCTTCTGCTCTCCGTAAACCCGCCGGGGATTCTCCCCGAAGGCGATCTTGAGCCCGGCGTGGCGCTTGAGCAGCATCTCTTCCGCCGACGCGCGGCGGCGGGTCTTGATGATGCTGCACTGGCCGCCCACCGGGTTGGCGCTCCCGGGAGCCACCATGACCGTCGTTACTCCCCCGGCTACAGCGTCGGCCAAACCGGCGTCGTCAGGGTTGATGGCGTCCAGAACGTCCATCTCCGGCGTCGTCGGCCTGCTGGTCTCGTTGACTTCCTCCCCCGCCCAGGCGTAAGCCTCGGTGTATACTCCCAGGTGGGTGTGGGCGTCGATGATCCCCGGGGTAACATACCGGCCGGCCGTGTCGATAACGGTCGCCGCCGCCGGTACGGCCACGCGCTCGCCGACAGCGACAATCTTGCCGCCTTCGACCAGCACCGTGCCGCCCGGCAGGGCGGGGCCGGCCATCGTCAGCACCGTTCCTCCCGTCAAAGCCAGCATCTTAATTCCCCTGCCGGCCGGCGGCGGCCTTTTTCGCCGCCACCCGGCCGCGCAGCCAGTCGAACCAGCCCTCAAGGCCCTCGCCGGTGCGGCAGGAAGCCGGAATGAGCGTTATCTGCGGATTGATGCTCGTAATGTCCTCGGTAGCGGCAGCCAGGTCGAAACTAGTATAAGGCAGCAGGTCGATCTTATTCACGACGACCGCGCCGGCCTGCTTGAAGACCAGCGGATACTTGAGCGGTTTGTCCTCGCCCTCGGTAACGCTCAGCACCGTCGCCTTCATATCCTCGCCGATGTTGAATTCGGCCGGGCAGACGAGATTACCGACATTTTCGATTATCAGCAAATCGAGATTCTCCAGGTCGAGCCTGTCCAGGACGCCTTTGACCATGTTGGCGTCCAGGTGGCAGCCGCCGCCGGTATTGATCTGCACCACCGGCACCCCCTGACGGGCGATGCGGTCAGCGTCCTTGTCGGTAAACAGGTCGCCCTCGATAACCGCCATGCGCAGCTCGTCCTTGAGGGCTGCGATCGTCCGCTCCAGGAGCGAAGTTTTTCCCGAGCCCGGCGACCCGAGCAGATTCAGCGCGAAAATACCGCGGCGGGAAAGCTGTGCATTCACCTCGGCGGCGAGTTGGTCGTTCTTGTCGAGGATATTGGCCATAACCTTGATTTCCACTATTCCACCTCCAAATGTTCCACCCTAAGTTCCCGCCCGGAGACGATCTCCACCCCCGCCGACCCGCATCCGGGGCACAGGAAACGGAACCGTTCCACCCGGAATTCGCGGCCGCAGTCCCGGCAGCGGCCAACCAGCGGCAGCACTTCCACTTCGAGCTCGGCCGCCGCCGCCGCCGTTCCCGCCGCCAGCGCGGCGAAGCAAAAGGTAAGGGCCTCGGGCTCGACCTCGGTCATCTCTCCTACCTGCAGCTTGATGCGGGCCACGGTCGCAGCGTCGTTCTCGGCCGCCGCCGCCAGCGCAATATCCAAAATCCCCTGGGCGATAGCCATCTCATGCATCAAAACAGTCCTCCAAATCCGCGATGATCAAGTCCGCGACCCGCCCGGCCGCAACCGCCACCGGCGGAGACAACTCAAGCCCCGGGTCCATGCCGGCAGGTTCGACCCCGTAAATAACGATAGGCGGCAAGCTGGCCGTCCGGGCCAGGAGCGCGAGGGTCTGTGGCAGGGTGAAATCGTGCAGCGAAAAACCGGGCGAAGTCTCCGCCTGGCCTAGATCGGCCGGCGTCAGGCGGTAGACGGAGCCAGGCTCGCCGCCGCCGGCCAGAGCGTCGACGATGATAATCCTGCCCGCGTCCAGCAAAGAGCCCAGTATCTCCAACGACGCCACGCCGCCGTCGACCGCCTCCGCGCCGCGAGGCAACCCTCGCTCCGCCAGAGAGCGCACCACATGGATACCCACCCCATCGTCGCCCATCAGCAAGTTGCCGAAACCGACAACAACCGTACGTTCCACCATTTTCCTCCGCCCGCCATCGGTTATTTCCCGGAAATGTACAATGAGCCTTTGTAACTATTAGCGCATTACAGGCGCATTTCCTGCCGGGGGCGCTGTGTGCAACCGCAGCGGCCTGTAATAATCTGTCGCCGGTGCCGACACAATATTCGCCTTCTTCCGCACGCAATCCCCGACTCACCGCAGAACCCCCGGGGTTCGTGGCGATTCCGGGAGGATTTCTTGCGTCCGGAGCCGAAAGTAATTACAGGAGGCGATAATTGTACCCGAGGCGGTGATAAAAAATGCATATGCCGTTGCTACAGATCGACCTGTGGGAAATGACCTTCGAACTGCTTCAGGATCTCGCGGTCATGTACACAGTAATCACTTTAGTTATGCAGAAATATACCGCCCAAGGGCTCGACCGGCGACGCCGGACTGCGCGCCTCGACCTTCAGGCCGTCCTCTTCTTCTGCCTGCTGGCCGCCTGTGCCATGCTTCTCAAAGTTGAACTCGTCCCCTCCCAGGGCATCAGGTTCGACCTGCGGCTGGCTGTTCTTACCCTGGCGGGCGTCTACCTAGGCCCTGCCAAAAGCGCCGTCGTAGCCCTCTTCACCGTCGTTTTCCGCCTCTTACTCGGCGGCCCTGGCTGGCTGTGGTGGGTGGCAGGGGCTTTCCTGTACGGGCCGGTCGCCTTCCTGACAACCCGGTTCCTGCCCGCCGGCTGGGGCGTGACCGCCGCCGCCCTCGCCAATGCCGCCATCTTCATGGGCGCGCTGGCAATCCTAAGCCTTTTCACCGGCGCTTTCGACTACTACTCCCCCTACGTTTCCCCCGCCAACTTCTGGCGGCTGACCATAATAGAACTGCTGATGATTCCCCTCGCCACCCTTATTCTCGACTGGGCCCTCAAAAAATCGCTCGCCTTTCACCGCAGCTACAGCGACCTCGCCTGGCAGGCCAACTTCGACGGCATGACCGGCCTAATCAACCATCGCCACTTCCAGGAGCTGCTTACCAGCCTGCTGACCGTGCCGCAAAACCAGCCGCTGTCGGCGCTGATGATCGACATCGACCACTTCAAGCGATACAACGACGCCTTCGGACATCAGCGCGGGGACACCCTGCTTCGCGAACTCGCCGCCCTATTCATGGCCAACGTAAGAAACGACGACATAGCCGCCCGCTACGGCGGCGAAGAGTTCATCATCATCCTGCCCGCCACAGACACCGAGGCGGCGCTCGACATCGCCGAGCGCATGCGCCGGGCCGTGGCGGCCCACCCTTTCTACGGACGCGAAAAAATGACCAACGGGCGCGTCTCCGTATCGATCGGCGTGGCCACCTACCCCGTCGACGCAGCTGGCAAAAACGCCCTCATTTCCGCCGCCGACAAGGCCCTGTACACCGCGAAAAGGGCAGGGCGGAACCAGGTGAAGAAATACACCCCCGATATGGAAGACGCATCGTGACCAAACGGAAGCACCGCCCGGCGGCGGTGCTTCTCCTATTCCTTGCCGGCCGGTCAGGCCCTTTTCCGTCTCAGCAAGGCCATAGCCTCGGCCGCCGGCCGCGTGTTCACGATATCGGCCGCCGACAGCCATCCCTTGCGGGCCACGGCGACGCCGTACCGGACATAATCAAGCTCAGCCGGCGCGTGGGCATCGGGGTTAACCGCCAAAAGCACCCCCGTCTCCTTCGCCTTACGGCACCACCGCCAGTCGAGATCAAGGCGATAGGGGCTGGCGTTGATTTCGATAACCGTGCCCGTGGTTGCCGCCGCGGCGATGACTGCCCCCAGGTCGACCCCGTACCCGTCCCGGGCCAGCAGTATCCGGCCGGTGGGGTGGCCGAGAACGCCCACATACCGATTTTCCATCGCCCTGATGATCCGCCGCGTCATATCCGCCTCGCTCTGGCGGAAAGCGGAATGGACGGAGGCAATGACAAAATCGAACTCCGCAAGCACCTCGTCCGGATAGTCGAGCGAACCGTCGGGCAAAATATCGCATTCGATGGCCGCCATCAGTCTAAAGTCGGGGTTGGCCGCGTTCAGACGCTCGATCTCGCGGCGCTGTTCGGCCACCGTCTCCAGCCGGAGGCCGCGGGCGTAAACCGCCGTGCGGCTGTGGTCGCTCACCCCCAGATAACCCCAGCCACGCTCCCTCGCGGCCGCCGCCATTTCCGCCGGCGTCGCGCTGCCGTCGGAAAAGGTCGTGTGCACGTGAAAAACACCCTGAATATCCCTGGCGGTCACCAGCTCCGGCAGCGTCCCGCCAGCCGCGGCTTCGATCTCGCCCAAACCCTCGCGCAGCTCCGGCTCGATATAAGCCAGCCCCAGCATCCGGTAGAAAGCCGCTTCGTCGGGCACCGGCAGCCGCTCGCCGACCGCCGTCTCGATCCCGTACTCATTGATCTTCAACCCTTTATCCTTGGCCAGGCCCCGCAGGCCCACATGATGTTCCTTGCTGCCCGTAAAGTGGTGGAGCGCGGCGGCGAACTCCTCCGGCATCACGGCCCTAACATCCATATTCATCCCGTTCGCCAGCCTGACGCTCGTCTTGGTCGGCCCCCGGCCGAGCACCGCTTCCACCCCGGGCATCGCGGCCACGAGCTCCGTCGCTGCCGCGGGGTCGGCCGCCGCCACAACGACATCGATATCCTTCACCGTCTCCTTGCGGCGGCGTATGCTGCCCGCCACCGCAGCCCGATCCACTCCCGGCTGGCCCTCGAGCCAGGCGGCCGCCTTCTCGGCCAGCGGCCAGGCATCGACCAGGAGAAACTGCCCCTGAAACCTTTTAACATAATCGATCCCCTGCAGAATCCGCTCCTGGGTCTTTGCGCCGAACCCCGGCAACGCCACCAGGCGGTTTTCGCGGCAGGCGTACTCAAGCTCGCCGATCGAATTCACTCCAAGCTTCTCGTAAAGCTGCAGCGCTTTCTTCGGCCCCAGACCGGGAATCTTCACCAGCTCGAACAGTACCGCCGGAACCGCGGCCTTCAGTTCTTCGAAATACTTCACCCGGCCGTCGGCCAAAAACTCGCGGATTTTGAGGCCGAGCGCCTGGCCGATCCCCTTGGTCGCATCCATCCGCCCGCTGGCCACGAAGTCTTCCAGGTCGCCATCCAGCTCCTCCAGAATCCGCGCCGCCGTCTCGTATGCCCGGATCTTGAAAGGATTCTCCCCCTTCAGTTCCAGCAGCACCGCAACCTCGGCGAAAATCCGCGCCAGTTCCTGCTTATCAGCCACCAGACACCACCTACCTCGGTTCGAAATGGACGGTCACTTCCGCGCCCGGGTTTACGACACTGTTCGGCGGCAGCGACTGCCTGACCGCAACCCCGCTGCCCGCCGGCACGAAAACCAGTCCCGCCCCGTTAAGAATATCGCCGGCATCGCGCATGCTCCGGCCGAGAACATTGGGCACCGCCACCTTACCGGGCCCCGGTTTCACGACCGGCGCCGCCTTCTGGTGCGCCGGGGCCAGCGCCGGCGCAGAAGGTCGCGGCGCGGGAACGGTTACCAGCTCGGCGGCGTTGTGCGGCCGGATGGTCAGATAACGCATCACCTGGTTCATAATCTCGCCGAAAACCGGGGCGGCGATTTCGCCGCCATAGTATGCGCCCACAGGATCGTCGATCACGACCAGCGCCGCCACCTGGGGGTCTTCCACCGGGCCGAAGCCGACGAAGGAAGCGATATAGCTCCCGGCCTCGTAGCCCCCGCCGCTCTCCTTCAGTCTCTCGGCCGTACCCGTCTTGCCGGCAAAGCGGTATCCCTTCACGGCCGCCCGCTTTCCGCCGCCCTCGCTGACGACTTTCTCCAGCAGGCCGGTAAGCAGTTTCGCGGTTTCGGGGCTTATTACCTGCCTCACCCGTTGCGTAGGCGTCGCCGACGCCAGCGTCCCGTCGGCGTTGTATATCTCCTTGACAATATAAGGCTTGAGCAGCACTCCCTCGTTGGCGATCGCCGACACCGCTGTCACTAGCTGCAGCGGCGTGACGGCGATGCTCTGGCCGATCGCCATCGTGGCAACATCGGAATCGCGCATCTCCTTGGACCTGAACAGCAGCCCCTCTTCCTCGCCAGGCAGCTCAATATCGGTAGCCTTCCCGAACCCGAAAGCGCGGGCGTATTTATTCAGCCGGTCAGCGCCCAGCCGCAGGCCGATCTCGACGAAGCACGTGTTGATCGAATTCTTGATAACATCGACCAACGGCACCGTCCCGTAGCTGTCGCCGTTCCAGTTCTTGATCCTGCGGCCCGAAACCTCGACATAGCCTTTATCGACAAACCGGTCATGCAGTTTAACAACATTCTCCTGCAGGGCGGCCGCGGCGACAACCGCCTTGAAAGTGGACCCGGGCTCATAAATGATCGAAACGGCCCGGTTTTTCCACTCACTTGCCCCGTAACGGTAAAAGCGGTTGGGGTCGAAGCCCGGCCGCGACGCCATCGCCAGAATTTCGCCGGTACGCGGATTCATAATGACAACCGTAGCCCCCTTGGCCTGCGTTCGCGCCATCACCTTGTCCAAACTCTGCTCGACGATAAACTGGATGGCGCTGTCGATGGTAAGGAATACGCTCTTGCCTTGTTTAACCGGCTTGAACTTCACGCTCGACCGCAAAATTGGGATGCCGTAGCTGTCGGTGTCGACCGCCTGCCGCACCAGTTCGCCCTTGATCGTTTTGTCGAGCGCCATCTCCACCCCGCTAAGGCCGATATCGTCGGTGCCGACAAACCCAAGCACCTGGGCCGCCAGACCGTCGTTGGGGTAATAGCGCTTGCTCTCGTCGATAAAATGAAAGCCGCGGATATTCTCCGCTTTGATGAGATCGATGACCTTCTGGGCCGTCTCCGGCTCCAGCGTCCGCTTCAGCCATACGAAGCTTCCCCCTGCCAGCAATCTGTCGCGCACCGTCTCCATCTTCATATCGAGGATGGGGGCTAGCTTCGCCGCCATTGCGGCCGGCTCTTTGTTTAATTCGCGGGGATTAACGTACAGCGACTTGCGTAGACTACTTATAGCCAGCTCGCGGCCGCTCCGGTCGTAGATCGTGCCGCGCGGCGACTGGAGCAACTTGTTATCGCGCAATTGGGTCCGCGACCTCTCCGCCAGCTCCCGCCCCTCGACGAATTGAACCCAGGCGATGCGACCGACCAGCGCCGCGATCGCCGCCAGCAGCAGGAACATGGTGACAGCGATCGTTTTTCTCACCTGCGGCGTGGCCCTCGACATCGTTTCACCCTCCAATAAACTAATCCTTACGTATATTCGCCGCCTGCACGGCATTCCCTGTCCTTACGGCCATATTATTAGCCCCGCCCGCGGACGCGATACAGCCGCCCCCGCCCATAAAGTTCGCATGTCCAGCCCTATCCCGTGTAAATCTGCTATAATGGTATTATAATCACGCGTTTTCGACGACAAGGGAAGGTGCCCCGATGCCCCCGTTACCCGAATGGAAAAAAAATCTTGCCGCCCTATGGTTCGCCCAGCTTGCCGGCATGGGAGCCATCACCGGCGTAATGGCCTTTTTACCCCTTTATGTACGCGAACTCGGCATCACCGACCTCGCTGAGGCCGGGGTATGGTCGGGTCTTCTCATGGGCGCCGCGCCCCTCACCGCCGCCCTGGCAGGCCCCTTCTGGGGCGCGGTGGCCGACCGCCGCGGCCGGAAGCGGATGGTGGAAAGGGTCATGTTCGCCTTCTTCACCGTCATGGTGCTTATGGGCTTTGTGGCGTCGGTTAACCAACTGCTTTTCCTGCGCGTAATCCAGGGCGTTTTCGGCGGCTTCACCGCCGCCGCCCTCGCCCTCGTCACGTCTTTAAGCCCACCCGACCAAATAACCTGGACACTCGGCATATTCCAGACGGCCATGATTGCCGGCAGCGCCTTCGGACCGATGTTCGGCGGCATCATCGCCGACCACTTCGGCTACCGGTGGGCGTTCGTCTCCTTCGGCCTTCTCTGCCTCATATCGCTCGTCATAATCCGCCTTGCCGTCGTCGAGCGCTTCACGCCCGCGGCCGCAACGGCCAAACAGCCCGTCTGGCGGGAAATCGGCTCCATCATAACCATCCCGGGGCTCTGGCTTACGCTCGCCCTCCAGTTTCTCATCCAGTTCGCCATGATGATCATCGCCCCCATCCTGCCCATCTACGTCCATGTCTTGTCCCCCGACCTCACCTATATAGCCAGCGCCGCCGGCGCCATCATTGCCGCCGCCGGCCTCACCAGCGCCGTCGCTTCGGCTGCGATGGGCAAAATCAGCAAACGGTTCAGTCACCGCGCGATCTTGACGGTTGCCGGCGCCCTGTCGGCGATTTGCTTCGCCGCCCAGGCCCTCGCCGACAACGTCCTCCTCTTCGGCGCGATGCGGGCCGTCAGCGGCTTTTTCCTCGGCGCCATGCTTCCCACCGTCAACGCCCTGACCTACTTCCTCATCCCCGAAGAAAAGCGGGGAGTCGCCTACGGCGTCACCACCGCCTCGATGCAGATGGGCATAGTCCTAGGCCCCATCAGCGGCGGCGCCCTGGCCGTTTACTTCGGCTTCCCGGCGGTTTTCTGGCTTTCCGCCCTGCTGTTCGCGGCCGTAGCGGTATGCGTGCTGCTTGTCCGCAGCCTCCCCGACACCGGTGACGACAAGCCCTCCGCCTGATCGTCCCCCGCGCTCATCATGCCGATTGTTAGTGGCAAACTTCGTCACCATTTATCACTATCTATCTTTTTTCGTGAAAATTTTGCCGTCCCGGCCAATGCCGTTTACGAATGCCATAATAGTACTACTCGCCAGTTTTACAACTATCCATCCGCAGGGGAATCGGCCGCTGCGTTGAATTAACTGATTAAACGTAACACTAAGGCGGTGTGACTGTTGAAAAGAGCCCTCATCATACTCATAGCGCTGGCCGTCTTCCTGCCCGCGTCCGTACCCGCCCGGTCGGCGCCGGCCCCTGCCCCCCCCGCACAGGCTGACAAGGAAAAACCCGTATTGTCGGCGATTGCCCCCTGGCCGGCCAAAGCCGCCTGGGTCGGACAGCAGGCGACCATCGTTCCCGCCAAACTTTACGCCTCCTCCAGCTACTTGCTCATTTTCCGGGACCCCGACCAGGACATGAGCGGCGTCGACCAGCTCTTCCTTGCCCGCAAAAACATCGGCCAAATCTTCACCGTCCAGGGCCTGTACAAATTAGCCAAAAAGGGCGCCGCGGCCCGATACTTCTGGCGGCTGGACAGTAAAGACGGCACAGTCCTGTGGATCAGAGACTACCCGGAGGTCACCCTTTCCGGACTGCCGTTCGCCCTCGACAGCGAGATCGAAGCCGAAAAACGGGCGATCGCCGAAATAAACTCTCTCGTAGGGAATACCATCTGGATCGACCGCAACTATATCCCGCCAAAGGAACTGACCGCCGATGTCGCCCATCTCGCCCCGCTCACCGTCACCGCCTTCAAATCCGCCGGCCCCTTCAGCGAGGCTTATGCCCTCTCCCTCCGCCGGGAGGACGGCTCCCCGGTCGTATGGACCATTGCGCCCACGGGCGTGCGGGCCGCTTTCAGCAACAGCCAGTTTTACGGCATGATCAGGAGCGGCTTTATGCGTCATAATCCCCAAACCCTCTTTCCCCACTGGCCCCAGGACGACTGGCAGTTGATCAGGGATCAGGAGATCCGCGCCGGCTGGGACAAAGATAAAGTGCTTATGAGCTGGGGCGAGCCGAAAATGCCGCCCGTGTTGGTGCCGGACGGCTCGGAGGAAGACATGTATGAATGGCGGTACGGCAATTACTATTTGTACTTCAAGAATAACGTGCTGCTGAAAATCAAGATCCCCGACCCGGCCTACGTCCCCGCAAAGGCCGACG
Organism: Selenomonadales bacterium 4137-cl; assembly: GCA_032334055.1. Lineage (NCBI taxonomy): Bacteria > Bacillati > Bacillota > Negativicutes > Acetonemataceae > Anaeroselena > Anaeroselena agilis. Next base: position 3,431,708 of record JAUOZS010000001.1, read on the forward strand.
ACAAGAGCGCCTCCGGCGGCAAGCCGGCAGCCCGCCAAGGCAACAAGCAAGATAAAAAGGACGGGCCGAAGATGATCGAAATACCCGCAGCCAAAAAGAATGACAACCGTGAATCCCCCCAAAACAAAAGGAGCGGCTAAGCCGCTCCTTTTTCATTCCTTATCATGCAGGCGCCGTTCGATGGCAAGCCCCGTCGGCGTTCGCGCCAGCCCTCCCTGGGAAGTCTCCCGGAGGCTGACCGGCATAGCCACCCCAACCCGCCGCATCGTGTCGACGACCTCATCGACCGGGATGGCGCTTTCCACGCCCGCCAGCGCCATATCGGCGGCCACCAGGGCCTGGACGGCATAAAAGGCGTTGCGCCGTACGCACGGCACCTCCACCAATCCCGCCACCGGGTCGCAGACCAGCCCCAGGGCATTCTTAAGCGCCAGAGCCACCGCCATCCCGATCTGCCGCGGCGAGCCGCCGTCCATCTGAACGATCGCCGCCGCCGCCATCGCGCCCCCGGCGCCGCACTCGGCCTGACAGCCGGCCTCGGCGCCCGAGATCGAGGCGTTCTCGGCGATGATCAGCCCGGCGCCGGCCGCTGTAAGCAGGCCGTCGACGATCGCGTCCTCGCTATAGCCCCGCGTCTCGGCCGCCGCCGCCACCGCCCCCGGCATGATGCCGCAAGAGCCGGCGGTGGGAAATGCTACTATCCTGCCCATGCAGGCGTTCACTTCGCTGACGGCGAGCGCGTAGGCGATCGCCCGGCCGGCGATCTCCCCGGTCAGGGCTTTGCCGCTTTCGAGCCGGGCGTGGCAAAGGCGGGCGTCGCCGCCGACCAGGCCGCTTGGCGACTTTTCGCCGCTCGCCAGCCCGGCGGCGATAGCCTCACGCATCACCCGCCAGTTGCGGGCCATATCCGCGCGGATGGCAGCCGCCGGACGTTGGGCGTGCCTGCTCTCCTGCTCCGTGATCACGGCCGCCAGCGTCGTGCCGGCTGTCTCCGCCCGCCGGATCCATTCGCCGAAACTGCGGATGCTGCTCATACGCCTTCCCCCAAAGCCGGCACAGCCAATACCGCCTTCATGGCCGCCACAGCCCTGATCGGCGGCAGCGCTTGATGGGGAATGGCCTCGTCGGCCTCGATGACCATCAGCGCCTCCTCGCCCCGTTCCTGGCGGGAAACCTGCATAAAAGCGATATTGACGCCCTCCTCGGCCAACCTTTTCGTGACCACCGCAATCACTCCCGGCTTATCTTCGTGGATGGTGATAAGAGTATGATACTGGCCGGTCACCCGCACGGGGTACCCGTCGATGCTGGTGATGAGAATATTGCCTCCGCCGACCGACGCGCCCACCACCCGGCGCGTCTGACCCGACACCCCGGTAAGCTCGATCAGGGCGGTATTGGGGTGCACGTCAGGCAGTTCCACAGTGGAAAAACCATACTTCAGGCCATGGTCGGCCGCAAGACCGAGGGCCGACTTGATCCGTTCGTCATCAGGGGCGAAGCCCAGCAAGCCGCCGATAAGCGCCTTGTCGGTGCCGTGGCCGCGGCAGGTCTGGGCGAAAGAACCGTGAAGCTTGATCTGCGCCGCCGCCGGCCGCTCGCCCAGGATAACCCTTGCCATGGCGCCCAACCTGACCGCGCCGGCGGTATGGGAGCTTGACGGACCGACCATGATCGGCCCGGCGATGTCGAACAACCCTCGCATATCAGCCGCCACCCCTCTTCGTCAAGGGCGTTCTCGCCAAATGAATAGCTCGCCCTTCAAGCGCGTGCACACTCTCCATGACCGTCTCCGCCAGCGTCGGATGGGGGTGAATGACCTTGCCGATATCCTCGGCCGTCAGGCCATGGCGAATGGCAATCGCCCCTTCCATCACCAGGTCGCTGGCGTGCGGCCCGAGGATGTGCATGCCGAGCAGCTTGCCGTCGTCGGCGTCGGCCACCACCTTGACCAGCCCATCGGCCTCGCCCATCGACACCGCCTTGCCGTTGGCGGCGAAATTAAAGCGGCCGGTCTTTACCCGGCGGCCGGCGGCGAGCGCCTCCTGCTCGGTCAGACCGACGGCGGCGATCTCCGGGGCGGTAAAAATGCAACCGGGAATAGCCCCATAATCCATCTCCACAGCGCCTCCCAGAGCGCTCTCGACCGCCGCCAGTCCCTCGCCCGAAGCCGCGTGAGCCCACATATAACGCCCGGTCACATCCCCGACGGCGTATATGCCGGCGACGTTCGTCTCCATCATGGCGTTGACCTCGATCCCTTTGCGGTCGAACGCCACACCCGCAGCCTCCAGCCCGAGACCGCCGACAATCGGTTGGCGGCCGGCCGCGGCCAGCACCTTCTCGGCGACGAGTTCCAGTTCCTTGCCGTCGGCGGTCGTCACGGCGACCGTAAGCCCATCGGGACCTGGCCGGATGCCGGTCACCTTCGCGCCGGTCAGCATTTTTATCCCCTGCTTGCGCAGCAGCAGCGCCATCCGCTTCACCAGATCGGCGTCGATACTGGGCAGGAGGGTCGGCAGCATCTCCACGACCGTAACCTGGCAGCCGAATGCCCGGAAGATAGCGGCAAACTCCACCCCCACCGCGCCGGAGCCAACCACGACCATACTGCGCGGCACCGCGTCCAGCGCCAGCACCTCGTCGCTCGTCAGCACCCCCGGCAGGTCGGCGCCCGGCACCGGCAGCCTCATCGGCTCCGAGCCGGTGGCGAGAATAATTTTGCAGACGGCGAACTCCTCCCGCCCGGCGTGACTGCTTACCGCCAGCGCGCCTGGGCCGGCCAGCGCCGCCTCGCCGTACCTAACCTCGATGCCGTTTGCAGCCACCAGTTGAACGACGCCAGCCTGCAGCTGCCCCACCACCTGGTCCTTGCGGGCCATGACGGCGGCGAAGTCGAAGCCGATGTTCTCGGCCCGCAGGCCGAAGGCCGCGCAATCCTGGAGGCTTTGCCACCGCTCCGCGCTCCTGAGCAGCGTCTTCGTCGGAATGCAGCCGCGATTGAGGCACACCCCGCCCAGTTTCTCCTTCTCGACCAGCAGCACCCTGGCGCCCAGCTGCGCCGCCCGGATGGCGGCCGTATAACCGCCCGGCCCGCCGCCGACGACCGCGATGTCGTACATAAAATCCCCCTCGGTTAGCGCAATAAATTCCAGCTATCGCAGCCATACTTCTCCGCCGCAAGTGTCGCGGCGACCGCCCGTTCGCCGGCGGTCAGGCCGCCGGGAACGAATTCATCCGCCAGCGCCGCGGCAAAACCCGCCGTCAGAGCATCGGTCAACTCCGTCCAGGCGGGTAAGCGGCCAAGCGCCTCCTCAAGGCCGATTGCCCGGCCGGCCAGCATCGCCGCCGTCGCCGCCCGCGCTTCCGGAGACGGCAGCCGGAGTATGGCCGCGACTTTGGCGGCGTCAAACCTGAGCAGCAGCGACCCGTGCTGCAGGATGACCCCGTTCTTGCGCACCTGGGCGCTGCCAGCCAGCTTGCGCCCCGCGCAGGTAAGCTCATACTGGGCCGGGGCGTCGAAACACGCCGCCGAGGCATGTTTAGACCGCCGTCCCTGTCCGTAGGCGGCGGGGGGGATGCTCAGTCCGGCCTCGACCCCCAGCCGCTTTAGCCCGTCCAGCAGTCCGCCGCTGAACCAGCGATAGGCCCCGGTAATCGTCGGCGGCACGCCCGGAAAATCTTCCCGCACCACCACGCTGTAAGTTAGCTCCGCGTCGTGCAGCACCGCCCGGCCGCCGGTAAGACGGCGCACCACGTCGATGCCGCGCGCGTGGCAGGCGTCTAGATCTATCTCCGCCGCCGCCCGCTGGAAATAACCAAGGCTGACCGCCGCCGGCCGCCAGCCGTAGAACCTGAGCGTGGGCGGCGCCTCGCCCGCCCCGTGGGCGAGCATGATCGCCTCATCCGCCGCCATATTTCCGGCGGCGGATGAGGCGCCGCTGTCAATCACCCGCCACGGCACGCGCCCCGCCCCCGATCACTTCGCATTCGGCGATCGCCTGCGCCGTCTCTGCCGCGGTCAGCGGCCGCGGATAGTTATACATCACCCCGCCGGGGCGCTCGTTATAATACGGACGGTTGCAGTCCGGACAGCCGCTCGTGCGGAACGCCGTCCCGTCGGCCAGCAGCCCGGCCAGCCCGTCAACCGCGAACCCGCCTATCGCGCCGCCCCGGCAGACTATCGCCTCCCGGCCGTATCCCTGCCGCAGCAGGTGATGCGCCACCTGGACCCGCCGGTACCGGCCGACGGGGGGCGCCGCCAGACCGGCCCAGGCCGTTCCCTTCACCGGCGTGAACGCAAACAGCCCCACCGTAATGCCCTTTTCTATGCAGGCCGCCAGAGTGTCGGCCATCTCTTCCTCCGTTTCGCCCAGGCCGACAATGAGATGGGTCGTAACCCTTCCCGGCAGGGCAGCGGCGCATTCGGCCAACAGCCGCCACCGCGCGTCCCAGTCGCCCTCCTTGGCTGCCCGGTACGCCGCCGGCGTGGCGGCGTCCAGCGCCACGCAAATGCGGTCGGCGCCGGCCGCTATCAGCCGCCTTGCCTCGTTTACCGTTTCCAGGTTGCTGGACACGCACACCGGCACACCGCTAAGAGCGCTCATAGACGACACCGCCTCCGCAGCCCCCTCGCGGTCGTCGCCGTCGTGGACGACCTGCAGGCAGGCCCGCCTGATCCTGCCGGCGACATAGGCGGCGTCGATGCCGATGATTGTCTTGGCCGCCTCCGCAGCCGGCCAGGTGACGCGCGACAACATATTGGCGCGCGCGCCGCTCTCCCGCGCCTGGGTGCAGAAGCGGCAATTATTGCGGCATTTTTCTCCCAGCATCACGTAAGCGGTGGTCGGCGGCGCCTCGCTCCGCGTCGCCAGACCGGCGACAACGGCGGCGGTTCCCGCCGACAGCCTCCAGAAATTCATAACACGCAACACTCCCCTCGTCCAACGGCGGTCAGGCCGAGGCTTTCGGCCAACCGCACCGCGGCGGGTGTAGGCTTTACGATCGCGTTGAAGCCCAGGCGAACCGCCGCCTGGTCCATGGTGTCGCGATAGCGGCCGCCCGGTCGCATACAGCCCAGGCGGACCGGCACGTCCGGAAACAACTGCCGGGCTGCGGCCATGACCGTCAGCGCCGCGTCAAGGTCAGGCGGCTTGCGTCCGGCGTAGCGCGTACCCCTGGTAGGCGTGAACACGATCAGCGTCAGACTGTCGGCGCCCAACAGCTTCAACAGCGCCAACGCCTGGTACTCGCCGCGGATCTCGCCGCCGTGCAGGCCGATGCAGACGTGAGGCGCCACCCGGCAGCGGGCTCTGAGCTTATGATAGCAGGCCGCATAATCGGCTACCTTCCGGTTGAGGCCGAAGACCTCCCTGATGGTATCGTCGGCGCCGACAAAATCGAACGACACCGTGTCGGCCAGCGGGGCGACGACATCGATATCGGCGTCGTCGATCAGCCCGGTGTGGATATTGAAGCGGCGGCCGGATTTCAGCGCAGCCAGCCGCCCGGCGTGTACGGCCAGCGGCACGCCGCCGCCGGCCGTACAGCCGCCGCTGATAAGGCAACTGGGGCCGAGTCCTTCGCCCCGGCCGGCCACCGTCGCCAGCGGCGTCATCCTCCTGAGATACACCCCGCCGCAGTGGGCGCAATCGAGGGCGCAATCCGCCCCGGTCACACTTACCGTCGTCGTCTGCGTAGGATAAGACAGGGTGATCACGGGGGGGAAATTCTCCTCCCTGATCGCCCAGCACTTTGCCTCAAGCTCGCCTAAGCCTTCCATCGCACCACCGGCTTGCGGGCGGCGGTCGCCTCGTCGAGCCTCCCCACAACGGTGGTGGCTGGGGCGGCTTTAAGCTTGGCGGCGTCCTCCTCCGCCTCGTCGGCGATCCTGAGCATGGCGGCGATAAAACCGTCGAGCGTCTCCTTGCTCTCCGTCTCGGTCGGCTCGATCATCAGCGCCTCCTCGACGATCAGCGGGAAGTAGATCGTCGGCGGATGATAGCCGTAATCAAGGAGCCTTTTTGCGATATCCAGCGTCCGCACGCCGTACGGCTTCTGGTCCTTCGAGGTCAGCACACACTCGTGCATGCAGAACCGCGCGAACGGCGAATGAAACTTCTCCTTCAGCCGGCTCAGGCAGTAGTTGGCGTTCAAAACCGCGTCCTCGCTGGCCGCCCTGAGCCCGTCGGGGCCCATGGCCAGGATATAGGCATAGGCGCGGACGATCACCCCGAAATTGCCGTAGAACGACTGCATCTTGCCGATCGACAGCGGCCGGTCGTAATCGAGGCGGTAGCTGCCGCCCTCGGCCGCAATCACCGGCACCGGCAGGAAGGGGATGAGCTCCTTCTTGACGCCCACCGGCCCCGAACCGGGACCGCCGCCGCCGTGGGGGGTGGAAAACGTCTTGTGGAGATTGAAGTGGATGACATCGAACCCCATGTCGCCCGGGCGGGAAATGCCCATAATGGCGTTGGCGTTCGCGCCGTCATAGTATAGCAGGCCGCCGGCGGCGTGGACGATTTCGGCCACCGCGCGGATATTTTTCTCGAACAGGCCCAGCGTACTGGGGTTGGTCAGCATCAGGGCGGCCGTGTCCGGGCCTACGGCGGCCCGCAGCGCCTCCAGGTCGACGGCGCCGTCCGGGTGGGATTTGATTTCCACCGTCTCCAGCCCGCCGACCGCGGCGGTGGCCGGATTGGTGCCGTGGGCCGAATCGGGGACGATGACCTTCGTCCGGTTCTCGCCGCGGTGGCGGTGGTAAGCGCGGATGAGCTTGAGGCCGGTCAGTTCGCCGTGGGCGCCAGCCGCCGGCTGCATCGTCACCGCATCCATGCCGGCGATCTCCGCCAGGTAGCCCTCCATCGCCGCGACCAGCTCCAACGCGCCCTGCACCGTCGCCTCGTCCTGGAGAGGATGGATGGCTGCGAAGCCGCTCATGCGACATGCATCCTCATTGATCTTCGGGTTATACTTCATCGTGCACGAGCCGAGAGGGTAAAAGCCCGAATCAACGCCGAAGTTGCGCTGCGACAGGGCCGTATAGTGGCGCACTAACTCCAACTGGCTGACCTCGGGCAAGGCGGCCGACGTCCGGCGCCGGAAGGCGTCGGGGATAAGATCGGCCGCGTCGGGGGCCGGCACGTCGCAGGCCGGCAGGTCGATCGCGCGGCGGCCGGGTTGACCCATCTCGAATATAAGCGCCTTGGCCTTTCTCATAATACCGCCTCCACTGTCCGCACCAAGCGGTCGATCTCCGCCCTGGTGCGTTTTTCGGTCACGCACATCAGCATGCAGCCGGCCAGGTCGGGGTAATAACGGCCGAGATCGAGGCCGCCGATAATTTTCTCACTGAATAAAGCAGCGTTGATCTCCGCCACCGGCTTGGCGCAGCGTACGGCGAACTCCTTGAAGAACGGTGCGCCGAACGCCGGCCGGCACCCTGGAAGCTTCGTAAGGGAATCGCAGGCGTAGCGGGCCTTCTTAACGCACAGCTCCGCCACCTCGCGAAAGCCCTCCCGTCCCACCGCGGTGAGATGCACCGCGGCCGCCAAAGCGCACAACGCCTCATTGGAACAAATGTTGGAAGTCGCCTTCTCGCGGCGGATATGCTGTTCGCGGGCCTGCAGCGTCAGCACGAAGCCGCGGGTGCCCTCGAAGTCGGTCGTCTGGCCGACGATGCGGCCGGGCATCCGGCGCATCAACTTCTCGGTGGTCGCAAAGAACCCCAAGTACGGACCGCCGAACGAGACTGACAACCCGAGCGGCTGCCCCTCGCCAACGACCACATCGGCCCCGAGCGCCCCCGGTGCCTCCAGCACCCCCAGCGACACCGGATCGGCGGCCGCGACCAGCAGCGCACCGGCCGAATGGGCCAGCCCGGCGGCGGCCGCCACATCCTCCAGGCAGCCGAAGAAATTGGGCGTCTGAACGATCACCGCCGCCGTCGCCGGCCCTACAAGATCCCCGAGGGCTTCGGCGTCCGTCGTGCCGTCCGCGAACGGCGCTTCTTTCACAGTTACGCCCCGGTCGACCGCGTAAGTGGCGAGAACGGCCCGGTAATGCGGATGGACCGTCCGCGCCACCACCACCTCACTGCGACCGGTCGCGGCGCAGGCCGTCATCGCCGCCTCGGCCATCGCCGTACCGCCATCGTACAGCGACGCATTGGCCACCTCCATGCCGGTGATCTCGCAGATCATGCTCTGATACTCCCACAACGCCTGCAGATAGCCCTGGGAAATCTCCGGCTGGTACTGGGTGTAAGCTGTGTAGAACTCCGACCGGCCGATGACGTGATCAACCACGCTCGGCACATAATGGTCATACGCCCCGGCCCCCAGGAAACAGGCGTATTCGTCCAGGCTGGCGTTCCTGGCGGCCAACGCCCGCATATGTCTAGCCAGCTCCGGCTCGGCCATCGCCGCCGGCAAAGCCAGCGGCCTGTCGAGTCGCACCTCCGCCGGCACGTCGGCAAACAGTTCCTGCGTCGACCCGACGCCGATGGCGGCCAGCATGGCCCGCCGGTCGGCGTCGGTGTGCGGCAGGTAACTCCTGGTCATGCTAATGGCCTCCCTCCGCCGCGAACTTCTCGTAGCCGGCGGCGTCAAGCAGCGCGTCAAGCTCGCCGGGGTTCGACATCTCGATTACAGCGATCCAGCCGGCTCCATATGGTTCTTCGTTGATTTTCTCCGGCGTATCGTTCAGCGCGTCGTTGACAGCTACCACCGTACCCGAAAGCGGGGTATAGATGTCGGACACCGCCTTTACCGACTCGACCACCGAAAACTTCTGCCCGGCAGTCACAGCCAAGCCCACCGTCGGCACCTCGACGAACACCACGTCGCCAAGCTGATGCTGGGCAAAATCGGTGATCCCTACCGTCGCCCGGTTGCCCTCGACCCTTACCCATTCGTGCTCGCGTGAATACTTAAGCTCCTGCGGATTATTCATTGTCATTTCCCCTCTCTTTTGTAAAATGGCCTTGGTATGATTTCGGCGGCCACGGCTTTGCCGCGGATCTCCACCGCAATACCTGTTCCCGGCTTCGCATACGCGGCCTCAACCAGCGCCATACCGAGGTTTTTATCCAGCGTCGGCGCATATGAACCGGTCGTCACCGTCCCGATTCTCCGGCCGTCGGCCAGCACGGGATACTCCGCCCTGGCCACGCCGCGCTCGGTCAGCGCGAAGCCCGCGATTTTCCGCAACGGGCCGGCCTCGAGCTGCGCGGCCAGCACCGGCCGGCCGTTGAAGTCCCCCTTTTCGGGTCGCACAAAGCGGGTCAGTCCCGCCTCCACCGGCGAAATCTCCGGCGACAGCTCATGGCCGTAAAGCGGCATGCAGGCCTCGAACCGCAGCGTATCCCGGCAGCCCAGACCGGCCGGCGCCAGCCCCAGCGGCGTTCCCGCCTCCATGACCGTCTCCCAAAGATAGGCGGCGTCCTCCGGGCGGCAGTAAAGCTCGAACCCGTCCTCGCCCGTATAGCCGGTGCGCGATATCATCACCCGCCTGCCGGCCACCTCGGCTGCCGGCAAAAACCAGTAATAGCCCAGCTTGCCCACGGGAGCGCCGGTCAGCTTCGCCATGATCGCCTGCGCAGCCGGCCCCTGCAGCGCCAGCTGCGCCGTTTCCGCCGACAGGTTGGCGAGCTTCACGTCGAAGCCCGCGCCGTTATCCCGCAGCCAGTCCCAGTCCTTGGCGATATTGGCGGCGTTGATCACCAGCAGGTAATCCTCGGGTCCGTAGCGGTAGATAAGCAAATCGTCGACCGTGCCGCCGTCGGGGTAGCACATCGGCGAATACTGCACCTGGTTATCACTCATCTTCGCCACATCGTTGGTCACTACCTTCTGCAGGTAAGCCAGCGCATCCGGCCCCTTAACCGTCACCTCCCCCATATGGGATACATCGAACAAACCCGCCTTCTCCCGCACCGCCCGGTGCTCGGCGATAATGCCGCCGTACTGTACAGGCAGCAGCCAGCCTCCGAACTCGACGATTTTGCCGCCATACTTCAGGTGGGTCTCGTATAAGGGCGTCTTCTCGGCCATGCAACTCTCCCCCTCGTTGAATATAGACTCTCTCCGCACCAGGATATTTATTAACGCGCCTGCCCTTACTCCCCGGAATCTTCTGCTCGTACAGAAGAAAAACAGAGACAAAAGAGCATTCGCTCCTTTGTCTCTGTCCCTTTTACCTGAGAGATTCACCCGTTAGGGTTCTCCTTCGGCGGCGCCTGCGCGCACTCTCCAGAGGATGGTCCGGCCATGGTCCTTTTGCCTGAGAGTTTAACAAAGGTTTTACTCCTTCGGCGCCGCATTCGCGGTCTCTCCCACTGCCATCATACCTTTATTCTGCTAATAAATTCCTTCGCTGCCGCCCGCCTTTTTCCTGCGCGGCGGCAATAAAATCTTTATTTCACAAAGTCCGCGCGTAACGGCACGTCAATAGCACTGCGGACGGCGGTCGGCGAATACCGGCATCCGCCGGCGGATTTCCTCCCCGGTCGCGAAATCCATGTCCACGACAAGGACCTCCTCGCCCGTCTCCGATCCCTCGGCCAGCACCTCTCCCCACGGATCGACGGCCAGCGAATGGCCATAGAAAACGTTCGCCTCATCGCGGCCGACCCTGTTAACGGCGATCACGAACATTTGGTTTTCGATCGCCCGCGCAATGTTAAGCGCCCGCCAGTGCGCCCCCCGCGACGCCGGCCACTCGGCGGGGACGAACAGCGTGCGGCAGCCTTCCAGCGCCATGGTCCGCGGCAGCTCGGTAAACCGCAGGTCGTAGCAAATGATCATCCCGGCGGGGCCGAAGCTCAGCTCGAAAACCGCCCGGCTGTCGCCGGGAGAAAGATAGCGGTCCTCCTCCATCAGGCCGATGAGGTGAATTTTGCTGTACTTGGCGATCACCGCGCCGTCGGGGCCGATGGCGTAGCAGGTATTGTAGACCCGCCCGTCCCGCGCTTCGGCGATCGAGCCGCTGATGACCTCCACGCCATGCTCGCGGGCGAACGCCGTCAGCATTGCCATCGTCGGTCCGTCGGCCGGCTCGGCCAATTTGTCTATCTCGGCAAGCTTATAGCCTGTCGTCCACATCTCCGGCAGCACGAACACCGCCGCCCCTCGCGCCAGCCCCTCCGCCAGCATGGCCTCCGCCTTGCGGCGGTTGGCGGCCACGTCGCCGAGCGCGATATCCATCTGCAGCAGCGCGACCTTCATCGCATTCTCCCTCCCCGCCCCGGGCGGCCAATCTTTCCTAAATATAATATGCGCCGCCGGCGGCAAAATCCTGCCGCCGCCGGCGCATATTTAAGTTACCGTTACTTCTTGAGCATCGTCGCCTTGCCGTCGACCACCAGCACGCCCTCCTGGTTGGTCACCGTCGTCCTGAATATCAGCCTGTTTTTGGCCTCGAGCTTCTCGACGCATTCGACCGTGGCCGTCACCGTGTCGCCAATCTTCACCGGGGCGCGAAACAACAGCTCCTGGCCCATGTAAATGGTGTTGGCGCCCGGCAGGGCGGTGCCGAGCACGGCCGAAATCAATCCCGCCGACAGCATTCCGTGGGCGATCCGCTCCTTGAACATCGTCTGTTTGGCAAACTCGATGTCGACATGCACCGGATTGAAGTCGCCGGTCACGCCGGCGAAGGTATAGACGTCGGCCTCGCTCACCGTCTTGGTCATGCTCGCCTTGTCGCCCACCTTAACGTCGGCGAACGGGATATCCTGCACCATAGCGGATGCTCCTTCCTTTCCCTAGCGGAGTATAGCCCCCGAAATAACCATCTTCTGCACCTGGTTGGTGCCCTCGTATATCTGGGCGATCTTGGCGTCGCGCATCAGACGCTCGACCGGATACTCCCGGCTGTAGCCATAACCGCCGAAGACCTGGACCGCGTCGGTGGACACCTCCATGGCGATGTCGGATGCGTACAGCTTGGCCATCGCCGCCTCCTTGGAATACGGCAAGCCGTTCTGCTTGTTGTAAGCCGCCCGGTAAGTCAGCAGCCTGGCGCAGTCGACCTTCACGGCCATGTCGGCCAGCATGAAGGCTACGGCCTGGTTGGCGGAGATCGGTTTGCCGAACTGCACCCGTTCCTTCGAATACTTGACGGCCTGGTCGAGAGCCGCCTGGGCAATGCCCAGCCCCTGCGTGGCGATGCCGATGCGGCCGCCGTCGAGGGTGGTCATGGCGATCTTGAAGCCCTCGCCCTCCTTGCCGAGGAGATTTTCCTTCGGCACCTTCACGTCCTGGAAAATCAGCTCCTGGGTCTGCGAAGAGCGGATGCCCATCTTATGTTCCTTCTTGCCGAAGGTGAAGCCGGGCATGCCCTTTTCGAAAATGAAGGCGCTGATGCCCTTGACGCCCTTCGTTTTGTCGGTCATGGCGAAAACCACATAAGTCTCGGCCTCGCCGCCATTGGTGATGAAAATCTTGCTGCCGTTCACGAGATAGTGGTCGCCATTGTCGACGGCCACCGTCTGCTGGGAGGCGGCATCGGTGCCGGCGTTCGGTTCGGTGAGGGCGAAAGCGCCGACCTTCTTGCCCTCGACCAGCGGCACAAGGTATTTCTGCTTCTGCTCCTCGGTCCCGTAGGCGAAAATCGGCCAGGCGCACAGCGACACTGTCGCCATATACGACACGCCGATGCCGGCGTCGGCCTTGCAGATTTCCTCGGCGGCCAGCACGTAGCTGAGATAGTCGCCGTCGGCGCCGCCGTACTTCTCGGGGAAACAGATGCCGTTGAGGCCGAGCTCGCCGATCGCGTCAAGGAGCGCGCGATCCGGCGTCTCGTTCTCGTCCCGCTCGGCCGCTCCCGGAGCGACCTGCTTCTCGGCGAATTCGCGGACCATCTTCTGCATCATCACTTGATCTTCAGTCAACTCAAAGCGCATTTCTCTTCCTCCACTTCATATACTTCACAATCGCTCTGACCTACTGCGGGGCGGTATCAGCGCCCGCTATCCCGGCGATCTTCTTCGCCAGTTCCTTCTTGCCCTCGATATTGCCCTGGCGGGCGATCATGATCCGCTGCGCCTGAGGCGAACCGGCGCCATGCATCGACTCGGTGCGGTAGCCGACCGCCGCCGTCCCCAGCGTCAGGTTCTCCACCAGCCTGAGCACCCGCAGGCGGTGCTCGGTAGGCACGCCCGCCGTCCCGCCCAGGTACTTCTCGATTTTCGGGCCGATCTCCGGATGGCGGAGATCCTTCTCCGACGGCATGGTCACGAACAGGCCGCCGGCGATGTCCTCGGCCAACCGGGCGATCTCGTACGGGAAGCGGGTCACGTTCTGCTTGCACACGTTGGCCAGCAGCATATCGATCAGATACGTCCCTGAAGCCGTCCGCGACCCGGCGGCCGAGCAGGCGATGCCGCAGGCATACAACGTCTCGTTGAGGTGAACCATCTCGATCAGCTTATCCTTGACATGCGACGCCTTCGCCGCCCCGTTATACTCGGCGGCCAGCGCGGCGGCGCCGATCAGCACGTCGCCCACCCCCACCTTGCAGCCGCCGTAGCTCTGGCGATGATACCCGGCGAACCGCTCCACCAGCGCGCCGCTGTAGCGGTACTCGCCGCACATGAACACGTCTTTCCACGGCACGAACACATCCTCGAAAATCACCAGCGACTCGTGGCCGCCGAACGTGCTGTTGCCGGTATCGATGTCCCCGCCTTCCAGCTTGCGGGTGTCGCACGACTGGCGACCGTAAATATAAGTTATGCCGGCCGCGTCGGCGGGCACGGCGAAACACACCGCGTAATCCGCGTCCGCCTCGCCCATGCTGATCGTCGGCATCACCAGGATCCAGTGGGAATTTAGCGCCCCCGTCTGGTGGCACTTCGCCCCGCGCACCACAATGCCGTCAGCCCGTTTTTCCGCCACGCGGAGGAATAGGTCGGGGTCGGCCTGCTTGTGGGGCGGCAGACTGCGGTCGCCCTTAGGGTCGGTCATCGCCCCGTCGACCGTCAGGTCCCCATCCTGGACCAGGCGGATAAAATCGTTGAACCGCGTGTGATATTCCGTCCCCAGCGCCTGGTCCATCTCGAAGGTCACGCTCTCCACGGCGTTGATCGCGTCCATACCGACGCAACGCTGAAAACACGCGGCCGTCTTCTGGCCCAGCAGCCGCTGCATCTTCACCTTCTTCATCAGGTCGTCGGCGCTCTGATGCAGATGGGTGAAACGGTTGATCTTCCGCCCCGTCAGGTGCGAGGTCGCCGTCATCAGCTCCGCGTGGGCCGGGTCGTGCGCCAGCGAATAAGTCATCTTCACCGCGTTGAGCGACGGACGGATGACGGGATGATCGACCGGATTGGCGACCTTCTCGCCCAGCAGATACAGGTTGAACTTCATCTTGCGCAGACTTTCCTCGTACTGCGCCGCCGTCATGAGCGCCATATCAGCCCTCCTTGCCTATCAGGCCGCGGCCGACCGCGAACGCGCGGCTGTCGTCGGCGTGGAACTTCTCGTCCACCATCGTCAGCAGTTTCTTCAGGACTACATCGGGCGGCAGGATATTGCTCACCGCCGTAAACGCCCCCAGCATAACCACGTTGGTCAGCAACACATTGCCGAGCTCCTTGGCCGCCCTGGTCGCGTTGAGGAAATGGCCGGCAAGCCCTTTCTCCCTGATGACCGCCACGATCTGCTCGGTGCTCGGGTATTCGTCCACCTTAAGGTTGGCGAGAATGGTCGGCACCGGCGCGGTATTGATGATGAACGTGCCCTTCTTGCTCAGCAGGCCTATATAGCGCAACGCCTCCAGCGGCTCGAACCCGAGCAGCACGTCCGCCTGCCCGGCCGGCACCAGCGGCGAGAAAATTTCGCCGTCGGCAATCCGCACGTGGGACAGCACCGAACCGCCCCGCTGGGCCGCGCCCTTCGTCTCCGTATTGACAACGTTATAGCCGGCATCCATCGCGCACTTGGCGACGACCTGGGAAGCGAGAATGTTCCCCTGGCCGCCGACGCCGGCGATCACTAAATCGAACTTCATTTTATGGCCCCCCTCTTGCATACCGATACGCATACGCCGCAGCCGTTGCAGGCGCTCGGCTCGATAACCGCCTTGCCGTCGCTCAGAGTAATGGCCGGGCAGCCGAATGTCCGCACGCACAGGCCGCAGCCGTTGCACACCGCCACATCCACCGCCACCTGCCGCGGCGTATACGAAATCCTGCCCTCGCGGCCGAACTTCAGATAGCACAGCGCCTCGGCGACAACCACCTTTACGCCCGTTTCCGCCGTGGCCTCGGCGATCACCCGGGCCGTCTCCTCCACATTATACGGATTGCAGCGGAACACCTTCGCGCCCATCGCCGCCGCCACCGCGCCCGGCTCGATCGGCGCCACCGGCTGATTGAGATTGTTGGCGCTGCCGGGGTGGGGCTGGAAGCCGGTCATCGCCGTCGTCGAATTGTAGGCGATCACCACCGTGATGTCGGCGCCGTTATAAATGGCGCTCGCCAACCCGGTCAGGCCGTTATGGAAAAAGGTCGAATCGCCGATCAGCGCGTACACCGGCTTGTCGAACCCGGCCTTCTTGATGCCGTAGGCCATCGGAATGGACGACCCCATGCAATAGATGGTCGCCTGCAGATTCATCGGTTCGAAAGTTCCCGCGTCGTGGCAGCCGATATCGCCGGTGACCACGCCGCCGTTCCCGCGCACCACCTCTTTCAGGGCTACCAGCAACCCGCGATGGCTGCAGCCGGAACACTGGGTCCGCGTGCGCGCCGGCACGTACTGGCCCTGCGGCGGGGCGGGGTACGGCTTGCCTGCTAAAGCCGCCTCCACCGCCGTCAGCACCAGATTCGCCGACAGCTCGCCCTCCTTGGGCAGATAGCCGCTGCGGCCCAGCACCTCCAGCACGATCTTGTGCTCAAAACACAGCTGCTTAATAATATTTTCCACCACCGGCTCAACTTCCTCGAACACCACGACCCGCTTCAGGCCGCGCACGAAATCAAGCACCTTGCCCTCCGGCAGCGGCAGGGTCGAAAGCTTGAGGATAGGCAGCTTGGCGCCGTGGATCCTTTCCGCCTCCTTAAGGAAAGCGTAGCCGATGCCGCAGCCGATGAAGCCGGTTTCTCCCGGCGCCTTCTCGACGCTGTTGAACGGCGAAGCCTCCATCACCGCCCTCAGTTCGGCCTGCTTGGCGTTCAGCCAGCGATGCCGCATCTTCGGCCTGAGCTCGCCGCCGGATTCCTTCTCCACCACCGCCGACATCACGAACCGCTTGCGGTCGATCACAAACTCGGCCGGGCGGCTCTCGGCGCCAAGCTCGCCGTGCTCCACCAGCCCGCCGGCGTGGTTGACGCGCATAACCGGGCGAAGAGCGAAGACCACCTCGGTCTTCTCCGACAGCTCGAACGCCGCCTTGGTCATCTCGTAGGCCTCCTGCACGCTCGACGGGTCGAACATCGGCAGGTGGGCGTAATTATGGACCAGGATCCGCGTATCCTCCTCGCACTGCGACGACAGACCGCCCGGATCGTCGGCGGTGACCAGCACCATCCCGGCCCTGATGCCGGTAAAATTGACATGCATCAGAAAATCCGCCGCCGCGTTGGTGCCGTTGTGCTTCATAACCGCCATCGACCGCTGATTGGTCAACGACGACGCCGTCGCCACCTCGAAGGCGTGCTTCTCGTTCGCCGACCACTCGGCGTACACGCCGGGATAACCGCCGCACAGGTCGACGATCTCGGTAGCCGGCGTTCCCGGATAGCCGGCGACGACCCTGACGCCGGCCTCCGCCGCCCCCCGGGCGATCGCCTCGTTGCCCAGCATAAACTCTTTACACATCGACTTTCCTCCCATTTCAAGCTCAGAATAATAATTGGCATCCGCCTGGCAATTAAGCCCTTGCGGCCGACGCACAGCTCCGGCCGCCCACAGGCGCCCTTTACTTGTTCATATATATGAACGCTGTTCATCTCCACGAACACAGGCATGGCCGTCATCTTCGCCCGCACTCAAGCCTGCGGGAACCTCGGCGACAACCAGACAGTTCATTATATCGAACACAGTTCACCATTATGAACAAAATAAAACTGTTGTTTATGGCGACAGTATTCTTGGCGCTGTTACGATTTTCCTGCCGGCGCACAACTTAATTTATCTTACCGCCGCCGCACCCGCATACCCCGCGCCGGTGACCGGTCTACACCTTTCCCAGGCGCATCGATACATGCCCGGCCATCGCGCGGACCTTCGCGACCACCGCCGGCATCATGTCTCCTTCGTACGCGCGGCCGGCCGCCATCGTCACGCTCAGCGCGGCCACCGTCTTGTGGGATTTGTCGACGATCGGCGCGGCCACGCAAATGCCGCCGGGAATAATCTCCTGATTGTCAACGGCATAGCCCTGCTCGGCCACTTTGCCCAGTTCGGCGACGAGCGCACCGAAGTCTGTCAGCGTATTGTCGGTGTAGCGCTCAAGCTGGATGCCGCCAATGCGGGCTTCGAGCTCCTCATCCGGCAGCGTCGATAACAGCACCTTGCCGATCGCGGTGGCGTGGGCCGGGATACGGTAGCCGATCGTTGCCACCACGCTGACGTCTCTCGACCCGTGATGCTTGGCGATATAGACGATGTGCCGCCCGTCGAGGATGCCGGCGTGGGTCGTCTCCCCGAACTCGTCGCTCAGCTTCTTGATGCCCTGGGAAATCTCCCGGGAAATATTGGTGTTGTTGATGCAGACCGCGCTGATCTGTATAAGCTTCAACCCTGGGTAATAAACCCGCGTTTCGGGGTCGTAATCCAGGTAATCACTGTTGACAAGCTCGTGCAGCAGCAGCGACAGCGAACTTTTCGGAATGTCGAGGTGGTGCAGGATAGCGGTGAAATTGGGCGGTTTGGCGCTTTTGGCGATATAGCCGATAATATCCAGGGTGCGGGACGCCGATTTCACCAGCGGCGCTTTGCTGCCTGCCACGGTATAACCCCCTTTTCGTTTGGGTTTCGGCAAAAACACCGACATACGACAGTGTTATTCCATAAAAGGCGCGTCATCCCCTGCCGTTCGGCCCGAAAAACACAAGTATCCGCCTTACTCGCCGGCCTTTTCCGCCACTATACCGATGAACACTTCTACCAACCGGGGATCGAACTGCACGCCGGCAAACCGTCTCAGCTCTCCGACAGCGTCCCGTTGCGTCATGGCTTTGCGGTAAGGCCGGTTGCTCGTCATGGCGTCAAAAGCATCCGCAATGGACAGAATGCGGCATTCCAGAGGAATCTCCTCCCCGCTAAGGCCAAGAGGATAGCCCCTCCCGTTCCACCACTCGTGGTGCTTGAGGATAAAATCGCTGATCGGGACAAACTCGGGTACCGATTGGGCAATCCGATGACCAATCTCGGAGTGGCGCTCCATCTCCTTCCTTTCCTCGGCGGTCAGCGGGCCGGGCTTGAAAAGCAGCGCATCGGCGATACCCACCTTGCCGATATCATGGAACTGGGCCAGCAGACTGAGATCATTTAGCTGCGATTCCTTCAGCGCCAGCCTTCTCGCCATCGCCACCACCAGTCCGAGAAGGCGCTGGGAATGGCCTTCGGTGATAAAATCGCGCGCCTTCAGCAACTCCAGCATGCCGTTTACAAGCGTGTTGCGGTTGCTGTGGCTGCTTGACAACTTGCGGCGGTACATGAAATCGTCCGCCTGTTTCAGAAGGTCGCGCACGGTGGCCTCACTCGGACTGGAGCCCCCGTAGTAGGCCCACCCGACCGACAGACTCAGCTTCAGGCCAACGCCGCCGAAATCTCCGATCTTCACTTCCCGCCGCATCTTGCGGCTTGCCTCCTGAACCTCGTCCTCGCCGATATCGGTCATCACGGCCGCAAACTCATCGCCTCCCAACCGCGCGACGAAACCCTCGCCGCTCACAGTCTCACCGATGATCGTCGCCACTTCGCACAACACCCTGTCTCCGACCGAATGACCGAAAGAATCGTTGATCAGTTTCAGCCCGTCGAGATCACAGCATATCACCCCTATCCCCTTGGGCCGGCTCGCGATCAGGCGGAGAATGGCCTCCTCGAAGTACGTCCGGTTAAACATTCCCGTCAGCGGGTCGTGCAAACCCAGATAAAGCAGCCTCTGCTCGGCTTTCTTGCGGACCGCGAGCTCCCGTTTAACCGAATCCAGCAGCCCGGTTATTTCCGCCTGCGACGCTTCGATCTGCGCCAGCATCGCGTTCATCGCCGCAGCCGCCCCCGACAGCTCGTCGCGGCCAGGCAAGTCCAGCCTGACCGAATAATCCTTCTCCCCGATAAGTGAATGAATAAACGTCCCCAGCTTTCTGACCCGCGCGAGAACCAACCTGTCCAGAACCAACAGAGTGATCATCGTCAGCAGCACCCCGAAAACCGCCGCAGCCAGCAGGAAAAACCGCATTTGCGCCTGGCCCTGCTTGTAAATATCCCTGGGCGTGGTGCTGACCAGGAACAAGCCTTTCTCGCCGCTTGCACCGACTAACGGGTAATACGCGGTTATGACCTCGTCACCCGTTTGCAGGATGACCCCGTCGCCCGCTTGCTCACGGCCGGCGTCCGCCAGGCTGCCGCCGTCCTCCCCGATCGCCACCTTCACCTGCGTCCGGCGGCTGATCTCCGCCATCAGCGCCGCGTCCCCATATTTCGCGAAGACGAATAGCCCCGGGCTGGGGCCGCTCTTGTCGCTTCTCAGTATTCTCTGCATGGCAAACAAAACTGGTTGTCCTTCCACCACAACAAAGCTTTTCAATTTTTCCTCGCCTTTAAGAACCGCGCCCTGCTCACCGGCCACCTTTTCCATCGCCGCCAGCAAAGCCCCGGGAACTTTGGTCTCGGTTTTCTTCTCCTGATCCACCGCTTTGGCGAACAGCACCCGCCCCCGCGCGTCGGTGACAAGCGCCACATTAATCTTCAAGTTAGCCATTTGAGCGTCAGGCAGGTTCTTCTCCACAAATTCCCGGTCACTGACATCCCGGGCGAAAGCAGCCAGGTCGTCCCATGGCGCCCAGTCGCCGACCAGCGATCCCAGAATGTCAAGCTCCTCTTCCCAGGCGAGCCGCGTCCTGGTAACGTTATTCATCACCTCCTCCCGTTCGAGGCTGAGGTAGCTCTCCCCCCACACCATCCGTCCCAGGAGAAGCATCGCGCCAACAAAAGAAACGATCAGCAGCACTTGCAGCATGGCTATTTTACGACCCAAGCCCATTGTAAGTACCCCCAGTTATTGAAACTAAGGTATTATTCTCCATGGTTCGTCAATAGCCGGCGCTCATTCCTTCTGACTAAAGGTAGATATACTTTCCGGCGACGGCGACGTCAGTCCCTCCGCGCAACGGAAAACAGCGGCACAGGCCGCTGTTTTCCGTTTGTTTCCCGCTGCTCGGTTCGCTCGTCCCTTCAGCGCAGCGCGGCGATCTTTTCGTTGTATACCGCCACTTTGGCGTATTCCTGCTCCCAGAAGGCCATATCCCGCATACTGTCCAGATAAGCCTGGCTATAGCCGAACTTCAGCCAGTCCTTCTCCTTTTGCGCGAACAGCCTTTCCTTGGCGGCCGCCTTGCGCACGTCGTAGATGCGGCTTTCGTCAGCGCCGGCGAAAATATCCTTAGCCCACCGCTCCATAACAAAGGGCGCGATCTCCAGATACCGCCGCTCCATATCGGCCAGCACCGAGTGGTAGCGGTCAAAACCGTCCGTGGCCACCGTGACGACATTGTCCCCCGGTCCGAGGCGAAGGAATTTGGCCAGCTTGACGGCACCGATAATGTTGCAGATGCCAGAAGGGCCGAATCTGTCCCGCAGGCTGTCAGCCAGCGCCCGGTCGACCCCCAGGGACGCGAAAATATCGGCGCCGTCCTGGAAGAGCTTAAGGCCCTGGATAGTTTCCTCATCTTTGATAAGAACAAGAAAATCGGTTGTCAAAACATTATGGATCAGTGTGCACATCTTGTCGCCGATACCCTCGATACGGTGCTGTCCCCGCCCGCCGTTGGCCAGCGTCGAGCACTCGTACGGTTCGAGGGCCCCGACCTTCGCCTCGGGGAAAGCCTGCTTGATCTGATCGCCGGCGGCGATCGTCCCGGCCGACCCGGGCGCCGAGACAAAGGCGGCGATGCGCCCGTTGCCCACCCCCCGGACAGCGGCAACGGCGCTGCCGCCCGTGACATGGCGGTGAAAACGATAGTTGGCCATCAGTTCGAATTGGGCCAACGCCTTGTTGAGCGGATTCTTCATCAGCGCGTGGGTGCGTTCCAGCGTCAGAATGACGTCCGACTCCGACCCCGGCGTAAGCTCAAGCTCGCCGCCATACTTCCTTATTCGCTCATAACGCTCCTTGCTCATGTTGTCAGGCATGATGACGACGGCCCGCAGGCCCAGCAGCTTGGATATATAGGCCGTGCCGATGCCGAAGTTGCCCGTGGACGGCCCTAAAATGGTGTGTGCATCGGTTATTTCGCCGTCGACAATGCCCTCGATGAGCGTGCTGTAAGCCGGGCCGACCTTATGGGAACCGGAGGGAAACCCGCAGCCCAGCATAACGACTACATTAGCGTCCGTGCCGGTAAGGGCGGGAGGCAGGACGAGCTTCCTGACCTGGTCGTCGGCGCCCCGCCAGGTGATATTAAAGAGATTGATGGGATTCATCTCGTCTTCGTAAAGCGCCTTAAGCGCTTTCGCCCGCACCGACGGCTCGATCAGAGCGGGCGAAAGCATCTCATCATAGGTTGGTCCGAAAGGAATCTTTGCCACGGGGTTGCCCTCCTCTGTCACTCGTCGAACTTCAATATGCTGGCGGCTATCGCCTGATAACCAGCGGCGGCGCCGGTCAACTGGTTTAGCTCCATGTATTCGTCGACCACATGGGCGCCGTCTTCCCGGCCCGGCCCGAAGCCGATAGTCGGGATGCCGGCGATGCCGGCCGAATAGCTGCCGTTGGTGCAAAAACTGTACTTGGTAACCTCGGGGTCAAGCCCACCCTGTCGCAAGCCCCGCAGCGCACCCGCCACCAGGCAATCGGTTTCCGGCAACACCCAGGCGGGGAAAAACCTTTTGCCGGCCATCTTTTCGCCGGTATAACAAACCTGCTCCGCGGTCACCACTTCCACCTCAGCCCGGAAAGCCCCGTCGTCCGCCGCCAGCTCGGCGACACACCGGCGTAGGGGCGCCAGCACGCTCTCCTCCGTTTCCCCCACCAACAGCCGCCGGTCAAAGGTCGCCCGGCACTGGTGCGGCACCACCGACGCCCCCGGATAAGGGACCGACACGATGTCGGTCAGCTCCAGAATGCCCTCGCCGAGGAAATCGTCACGCGGCACGGCTGTCCGTACAATCCGTTCCGCCAGCTTCATCATCATGTACACGGCATTCTTGCCCACCGCCGGATTGGAAGAATGGGCCGCCTTGCCGAAAGTAGTAACCGCGATTTCGGCCCGTCCCCGCTGGCCCCTTTTCAGGCTGAGCGCCGACGCCTCACCGATAACCACATAATCCGGCCGCACCGCCTCTACCACCCTGCCGAGCGCCAACCCCTCGAAGGTTTCCTCGCACACCGTCCCGGAAACTACAACAGAACCCTTCAGCTTGTCCTTATACTTCGCCAAGGGGGCCAGCCCGTAAACCATGGCCGCCAGCGCGCATTTCATATCGCTCGCGCCCCGCCCGTACAGGCGGCCGTCCTTTATCACTCCGGCGAACGGGTCCACCGACCACTTCTCCCGGTCGCTCACCTCGACAGTGTCCATATGCCCGTCGAACAGCAGCTTCGGCCCCGGGCCGCCCCTGATCTCGCCGATGACGTTGCCGGCGGCATCGGTACGGACATCGTCGAACCCCAGCTCAGTCATCGCCGCCGCTAAAAGCTTCGCAACGCCGCCTTCCTCGCCGGTATAGCTGCGCTGCCGGACAAGCCGCTGGCAGAACCGGATCATCGCCGACTCGTCGCAAGGCGCCACCGGCGGCCTTAACACCAATCCCTCTTTCATAGGCTCCTCCTGACCTCGGCCGCCGGCAAAACCGCTAGAACACAGGCGGCGTGATGGCCGAGATAAAAATTAATTCCTGGTCGCCGACACTCCATATCTTATGGGGGATGCTGGAAAGATAATAAATGCTGTCCCCTTCGTCAAGCTCGAAAAAATCCTGACCGATCTGAATCCTCATCTTCCCCTGGACCACCACCAGATTTTCCTCGCCGAAATGGCTCAGCGGCTCCTCGCAGGTGACACCGCCCGGCTCCACTCTGCCCACCATCATCTCGATGGTGCGATTCAGATCGGGGGACAACAGCTCGAAAGTGACCTCGCCCTTGCCCGTCTTCACCACCTTGCGCGCCCCCTTGCGGACGATAAGATTGTCAGTTTGCTCGTCCATCAGGAAATAAAAAATGGGTACGTTCAGCATCGCGGCAATCTTGCGCAGCGAGGTAATCGACGGTTCCGCCAGCCCGCGCTCCACCTGGCTCAAAAATCCCGAGGTAAGATCGGCGCCGGTGGCCAGTTCGCGGATGGTAAGCCCTTTTTCCTGTCTCTTGTCGCGGATTTTTTTCCCTAGCATTGTCGCCCTCCAGCAGAAAAGGTACTCCTTCTATTTTCTTCGTTCCCTGCGAAGAACCTTTCCCGCCGGAGAGCCTGCCGCCTCCCCGTTTTTTACCGCCGCCACCCCGTTAACGAACACATACTCGATCCCTACGGGATGGCGGCAGGGATTGGTGAAGCTCCCCCCCTCAGCCACTCTCGCAGCGTCAAACAGCACGATATCCGCAAACGCTCCCGGTGCGATAAAGCCCCGGCCGATAAGCCCCAGCCGGCTGGCGGGACGCCCGGTCATCCGGGCGACAGCCTCAGCGAGGGTAAGCGCCTTCTCTTCCCGCACATATTTCTGCAGGATGCGCGCAGCCGAGCCGTAGGCCCGCGGATGAGGCTTGCCCAGCAGCAGACCGTCGGTGCCCAGCATGCCGCTGCGGTGACGGATAATAGCGCCGACATCCTCCTCGGCCATGCTGAAATTGACCATCGACACCTTCAAATTTTCTTCGATCAGCAGATCGAAAACCGTATCTTGCGGCGTCGTGCCTTTCTGGCCGGCGATCGCGGCGAGGCTGACGCCTTCCCAGCGCTTGTTGGGGCCGTCGTCAAGGCCGGTCACCAGCACGCCGTCCCACCCGGCCGCCGAAGCGATGTTCTCCCAGCCCGGCAACCCGGCCGCCATCTCCTCCGCCAGCCGCGCCCGCGTCGCCGGATGCGCCAGGCGGGCCAGCAAAGCCTCCGGCCCGCCGGCGTGGGCGTGCGGCGGCAACAGCGCGCTCAGCATCGTGCTGCCGGCGGGGTAGGGATACTGGTCAAATGAAGCCGCCAGATTTTCGGCCGCCGCCTGGTCGAATAGCGCCAGAACCTCGTGCGCCGTGCCCCAGTTTTCCCGCCCGATCACCTTCAGATGGGAAATATGCGGAGCAACGCCTGTCTCCCGTGCAATGGCGAAAATCTCCCCGATCGACTCCTTAACCAGGCCGCGCTCGTTGCGGACATGGACGACGAATATCCCGCCGGCCGCCGCCGTAGCCGCGGCCAATGCGGATAATTCCTCACCGGCGGCGAACACGCAGGGAGGATAGATAAGCCCGGTGGAAAAACCAAACGCGCCTTCGGCGAAAGCCCGTCCCGCCATCTCGACCATGGCGGCTATTTCGGCGCTGGTGGCCGGCCGCTCGTCCGCGCCCGCGGCCGCCAGCCGCAGCGGACCGTGACTGACCAGCACCGCCAGATTGGTGGCTGTTCGCCGCCGCTCCAGCTCCGCGAGATAGTCCCCGAAACTCCGCCATCCCCAGCCCAGCGGCGGATCGCCCAACAGGCCCGCCACCTGACGGCGGTAAGCGGCAACCGTCCCGGCCGTCAGCGGCGCCACCCCCAGGCCATCCTGGCCCAGCAGCTCGGTGGTTATCCCCTGGCGGATTTTGGCCGCCGCCGCCGGCTCGACCATCTGAATAAGGTCGGAGTGGCTGTGCATATCGATGAAGCCCGGGCTCAGCGTCAGCCCATCGGCATCGATAACGGCGGCGAAAACCCCGTCCCGGAGAGACACGCGGCCCACCGCCTCGATACGGTCGCCGGCGATCGCCACATCGCCCGTAAAAGGCTCTTTGCCGGTGCCGTCGACGATAACTGCATTACGAATCAGCGTTCTAACCATGGGCTCCCTCCCCGGCGACAACCGACCGGACGGCCTCCAGGGACGGCTCTATCGCCACAGGCGATCCCGCGGCCCGGATGGCGCTCCGGGTATCTTTAAGGCCGTTGCCGGTTACAATGATGGCCACCGTTTCCCCGGCGGCGATTATTCCCTGCTCCGCCGCCTTTTTCACCCCGGCCACTCCCGCCACTCCGGCCGGCTCGCCGAACACGGCGGCCTTGCGGGCCAGCGCGACCATCGACCAAGCTATCTCATCGTCGCTTACCGCGACGAACGCTCCCGCCGAAGCGGTCACCGCCCTCAGCCCCTTGCGGAAATTGCGGGGATGGCCGACGGCGATGGAATCGGCGATCGTATCGGCCGCCACCGGACACAGCGATCCACCCTCCCGCCACGCCGTCACGAAAGGCTGGCACCCCGCCGCCTGCACGCCGAGAATCTTCGGCACCTTCGGCATAAACCCAAGCCGGTGCATCTCCCGTAAACCCTTCCACACGCCGCCGACCGTACAGCCGTCGCCCACCGACACCGCCACCCAGTCCGGGCAGGGCCGGCCTGTTAGGCTCGCGAACTGCTCGACCAGCTCGAAGCTTACCGTCTTCTTGCCCTCGATAAGATACGGGTTGACCGCGCAATTGCGGTTGTACCAGCCGAACTCCGCGCTCGCCTGCATGCACAGCTCCCAGGCCTGGTCATAAGTCCCCTCCACCGCCAGCACCTGAGCGCCGTAAATCATCAACTGGGCTTTTTTCGCCTCCGGCGCCTGCCGCGGCACAAAAATCGTGGCCGGCAGACCGGCCGCGGCCGCAAACCCCGCCAGGGAGGAAGCGGCATTGCCCGTGGAAGCGCAGGTAATCCTGGCGGCGCCTTTCTCCAGCGCCTTCACCACGCCCACGGCGCTGGCGCGGTCTTTAAAAGACGCGGTCGGATTTCGCCCTTCGTCCTTGATATAGCATTCCGCCACTTTCAGTTCCCGGGCCAGGCGGGGCGCCGGATAAAGCGGCGTCCAGCCGACCTGCGGGCGCGGGATCAGCGCAGGGTTCTCCACCGGCAGCAGCGGCAGGTACCGCCACATCGACCGTTCATCGCAGGCCCCCATTATCGCCGGGTTGATCTCCCGGCCTACGGCCGCATAATCGTACTTTACGTCCAGGATGCCGTCTTCGTAACCACAGACCGGGCAATAATATTCCACCTCCCGGCAACTATAGCCGCGCCCGCAGGTTACGCACTCCAGACCTTGAACATGACTCATCGGTTCGCCCCCGTTCAATGGCGGATTCTTCTCAGGAACGACTTGGTGCGCTCGTGGGCCGGAGCTTCAAAGATAGCCTGGGGCGGACCTTCCTCGACAATCGTCCCTTGATCCATAAAAATAACCCGGTCGGCTACCTCGCGGGCAAAGCCCATCTCGTGGGTGACGACCACCATCGTCATCCCGTCGGCCGCCAGCTCCTTCATCACCTGCAACACCTCGCCCACCAGCTCGGGATCGAGAGCCGAAGTCGGCTCGTCGAACAGCATTATCTTCGGACTCATAGCCAAAGCGCGGGCGATGGCCACCCGCTGCTGCTGCCCCCCGGACAACTCCCGGGGGTAACTGTCCCGCTTATCCGACAGGCCCACTTGCTCCAACAGGCGGCCGGCAATCGCCTCAGCGTCTCCTCTGGCCATTTTCTTGACGATCAACGGCGCCTCGATGATATTTTCCAACGCCGTCTTGTGGGGAAAAAGGTTGAAACGCTGAAACACCATGCCGATCTTCGCCCGCAGACTGCATAAATTCGTTCTCGCGGTCAGCGTCTCCCCCTCAAAGCTGATCGTGCCGCCCTGGATCGGCTCCAGGCGGTTGATGCAGCGCAGCACCGTGCTTTTCCCCGACCCGCTCGGCCCGATGATTACCACCTTCTCCCCGTAATGCAGATGGAGATCGAAGCCCCGCAACACTTCCACCGGCCCGAAGGCCTTATCTACTTTGTCCATTTCAAGAATATGCTTGTGGTTCATTGGCGCGCCATCCTTTTTTCCAGGTTATCGGCAATCACCATGAAAATAGAATTCAAGATCAGATACAGCACCGCCACCGTAGTATATACTTCGAAACTGCGGAACGTAGTATAAATAATTTGCTCACCTGTCCGGAACAGCTCGGTAATCGTCACCAGCGAAGCGATCGAAGAATTCTTCAGGGTCATGATAAACTGGTTCACCAGCGGCGGAATGCAGATCTTGCTGGCTTGCGGCCCGATGATGCGCACCATGGTCTGGCGGTAATTCATGCCCACCGACAAAGCGGCCTCCATCTGTCCGCGGTCGACGGCCTGGATGCCGGCTCGGATAATCTCGGTAATATAGGCGCCGGTGTTGATGGCGAGTCCCAATACGCCGGCCGTCATGCTGTCAAGCTTGAGCCCCAGCTGCGGGAGCCCGAAGTACAGGATGAACAACTGGACCATCAGGGGGGTGCCCCGGATAATCCAGACATAGGAAAACGCCAGCGACATCAGCAGCCGGTTGGAGGAAATTCGGCACAGCGCACCCGCTATGCCGAATACCATCCCCAGGAGCAGCGAGAAGAAAGAAATCTGCAGCGTAACCCAGCAGCCTTCCAGCAAAATGGGAAATTTGGCGATGACAATTGAGTAATCCAAGCTCATGGCGGAAGATCCTTTCCGGAAAAACTATTTGGCGCCTACCAGCCACTTCTTGTAAAGCTTGTCAGCTTCACCGTTCTGTTTCATTTCCTTGAGCGTCGAATTGATCAGAGCCAGCAGCTCCTTGTCGCCCTTCTTCACGGCGATGCCCAAAGAAGCCTTGGTAAAGGGGTCGCCGACGATTTTGACGTTGGGATGGGACTTATTGTATTCCAACTGATTCAGAAGATCGTTGATGGAAGCGTCCAGGCGGCCATTCTCCATGTCGAGGAGATAGTCAACCGTCTCTTTGTAGCTCTTGATCGTCATATCCGTACCCTTGGCCTTCTCGTCCTGGGCTACCTTCTCGCTGGTGGCCCCCGTCTTTACGCCCACCGTCTTGCCTTTGAGGTCTTTCAGACTCTTGATGCTCGTATTGTCCTTCATCGTCACCAGCACCATGCCGGTATCCATGTAGGGATCGGCAAAATCGACCACCTCCCGCCGCTTGTCGGTTATGTACATCGCGGCGATTACCAGGTCGGCCTGGCCGTTTTGCAGGGTGGGAATAAGACTGGTGAACTGCATCTCCCGCACTTCCAGCGGAACGCCGATTTTCTTGGCGATCATCTCGGCCAGATCGATATCATAGCCGATAATTTTGTTGGTCTTCTCATCGTGATACTCGAAAGGACGATAGTTGCCCGTAGCCAGTACCAGTTTGCCTTTTTTCTTGATCTCGTCAATACGGCTCTTGGGAGCGGCGGCCGGAGCCGGAGAACTGCCGCACCCGGCGGCCAAAAGACCGGCGAAAGCCAAAATGGTAATAAATCCGACGAGCTTGTGGAAAACCCTCATGCTGATCCTTCTTTCTGTAAAGTTTTTATAATAAGGCCATTGCCCTATTACCAAGCCACGAACGCAAAAAGGCCCTTGCCGAAAAAGCAAAGGCCCCGTCGCCCGATCAAACATAAATGCCCCGGTCTTTTGACCGGGGCATCATCGCCGTCAACTTTTCTATTGAGTAAAGTATAGCAAAGGCCTCACCAGTTGGCAAGTATTTTTGTTTAGTATATGTTATGATTTTTTATTCCTACTAAACTTTCAGCATCATCGCCCAGAAGCATCCGCACTTAGTACGTCGAGCGATGTATTGTCGCCTGCGTGAAAAACAGCGGCAGAGGCCGCTGTTTCCTTTTCCGCCGTTACTTTGCCATATTGTGCCCGGTCCAGCAATGCTTGCTGTTCGCCATCCACTCCTGCACATGATTCAGCGCCTCGCCAAACCGCTGGAAGTGCACGACCTCCCGCTCCCACAAAAAGCGCAGCGCATCGTTCACAAGCGGGTCCTCAGACAGGGCGATCAGATGCTCGTACGTCGTACGCGCCCGCTGCTCGGCTCCCATATTAGCCATCAGGTCGGCAATCGGATCGCCTTGGGCATGCAGGTATTTCGCTGTCCAGGGCACCCCGTTAGGATCGGTCCAGAAAAGCGCCCCGTCATGAAGCGCGTATTGCGTTCCCCAGCCGCCCTCTTCAAAATCCTGCGGGCAGGCGTCCTTTGTCAGCTTGTAAACCAAAGTCGCTATCATTTCCATGTGCGCCAGTTCCTCGGTGCCGATGTCGGTGAGAACCGCCTTGGACATATCGGTCGGCATCGTATATCGCTGGTTAAGATACTGCAGGGATGCGGACAACTCCCCGTTCGGTCCGCCATACTGCGCCACGATATACTTGGCCAGCTTAACGTTAGGACAGGTGACCTTCACCGGGTATTCGAGCTTCTTTTCATATACCCACATATTTCACCATTCCTTTATCTTAATATGACATTTCCCACGGCCACGGACCCTCGATCCAGTTCCACTCCTTGCGGCCGTGGAAACCGTGCGCCAGCAGTGACCCGAACTCTTCCTCGTATTCGCTCATCAGCTTGTTCAGCATTTCGACCGCGCAGTTGTAGTCGTTCAGCGCGTCCTGGTCACACGGATGGGTGTCGAGATACAGGTGTAATTCAATAGCCACGAACTGCATCTCCTGTATCTTCTTGAAAAGCATCATCTGCTGTTGGCAATCCATACATTGCACCTCCTAATCACTTCGGGACAGGGTACGCGCCCCAGAGTTCGGGGAAAAGAGTGCCTTTCATCAAGGCCTCGCATGGCGAGAACGCCGCTGTGTAGCATTGCCAGGGGATATACGCGTGAGCCAACATCCCGGGCGGGATGGGATACTCGTCTCCCGTGGCTTCGGTCACTTCCATGGCCATGCACCCGTCGTTCATCATCATTCCCTTCGCCGGCGGGCACCCCATCATCGCTTCCTCGTACCATTTGGGTCTGGTCTGTTTATCCAAACGAATCTCCCTCCTTAATCATGGACCTACTACATTTTATGTGAATCTGACTGGCAACGTCACAAAGGGCAAAAAAAAAGCCGACCATCACAGTCAGCCGGAGGCGCATTTCGTCACAGCGGCATCAGCAAAAACGCCAGCAGATACAGGGCCACGCCAACGCCCCGGTATAGGCAGGCCAGCACCCAGCCCAGGCGGATAAAAGTCGTATCAAACCCCGTATACTTGCCCAGGCCCGCGCATACCCCGAAAACCATGCCATTGTCGGGATCAAGAACAAGGTGCCTCCCGCCGGGAAAATAAGCGACCGGCCCCGTCCCGTCGTGCAGAAAACTCCAGATAACAGCGCCGCTCAACATATAGGCGCCCAGGCGGATAAGCCACAACATAAAAAGCCCCCTCGCAGTAGCATTATGCCACCATGGCGAGAGGGCTAAACATTTCCGTTCTTATTTCCTGCCCAGCCGGCGGTTGACCAGTTTCAGGCGGACGCTCTCCTTCTCCGGTCCGGTTTCGTCCGGCGGAGCGCCCTTTCCTCCCAGGCGGCCGACGCTTATCAGCAGGCCGGTCGCCAGCAGATTGACCACCAGAGAAGTGCCGCCGAAACTGATAAAAGGCAGCGGAATCCCCGTCACCGGCAGCAGGCCGGATACCATCGCGATATTGCCCGCCGCCTGGCCGACGATGAGGAAGGTCGCCCCGGCGGCCACCATCATCCCGACGCCGTCACGCGCCTGCAGCGTGATCTTGATGCCGTACCAGGCCAGCAGCGCGAACAGGGACAGCACCAGGAAAGCGCCGGCAAAACCCATCTCCTGGCACAACACCGCGAACGCGAAGTCGGTGTGGGCCTCGGGAAGATAATAAAACTTGCTTGCCCCCATCCCCAGGCCGGTGCCGAAAAGGCCGCCCGACCCGATCGCCATTAGCGCCTGGACCGTCTGATAACCGCTCGTCTGTTCGTAAGACCAGGGATCGAGCCAGGCCAGGATGCGCTCGGCCCGGTACGCGGCCGCGTAAACAAGATACACCGTCCCCATCGCGCCGCAGAACAAGAGGCCATACACCTGCCGTTTCGGTATACCGCTTGGCAGATAAAGAATCAGGCACAGGCCGACAATGACCACCGCCGTCCCCATATCCGGCTGCCGGAGAACAAGAAACCCCATCACTCCGGCGACGATTACCGGCCAGGAAAAAATCGTCACGGGGCGGCCTTTCTCAAGGCGCGGTCCTAAATAGGCGGCCGCCATCAGCAGCGCGGTCAGCTTGGCGAATTCCGACGGCTGAAACTTAATCCCCAGCTTCAGCCACCGCCGCGCGCCGTTGGCATCGATCCCGGCGAAATGCACCGCCACAAGCAGCGCCAGCATAACCAGCACGATCAGCGGCAAATACTTTATCAGCCGGCGGTAATCGATGCTGGCGGCGACGGCCAGGCCGACCATTCCGACCGCAAAGGCGACAAGATGCCTCTTCAGAAAAAACAAACTGTCGTTCAAGAGCTGCCCGGCCAGAACGAAGCTGGCGCTGAACACGTTGATCGCGCCGATGGCGAACAGTATCAGCACAATATATAAAACCGCTTCGCCGGGGCTGGCCCACGGAACAGGCACCCTGCGCACACCGCATCCTCCTTCCGTGCCGGGAAAACATCCCGTCCCCATTATACCAGAAACAGCCGACCCGCCCAATATCGCTTTTGCCCTGGCCAGAATAATATATACTACCGATTTCCGGAGGTGATACATAATGCCTACCTCAGCCGTCACCCCTTTCACCCTCCTCCTCCTCGACGCCGCCGGCCATTCCCTCCTCCTCGCCGACGGCCCCAGCGGCGAAGTTCTCGCCGAATTCCCCCTGCCGCGGGGATACGCTGCCATCGACCTGCTGCCCGGCCCCGGCCGGAACCATGCCTTCGTCACCCTGGCCGGCCACAATGGAACCGGCGCACTCTGCAAAATCGATCTCACGGCAAGAGCGGCCGACCATTCCGCCATGCCTTTTCCCCTGCCGCATCCCGTCCAATTTTCCCTGGCCGGCGACGGACTTGTCGCCTACCTGGCGGACCCGGCCGGCATCCCGCACGCCCTCGACCTCGCCACCGCGGCCTGCTCTACCTGGGAAAAACCGCCGGACGCTTCCGCCTGCGCCGGCCTCGCCGTAGCCGGAAACGAAATACACGGCGTATGGGAAGCCGACGGCGGCGGACTGGCTGCCGTCTACAGCCCAGACGGCACCCTTCTACGCACCTGTCGCCTCGGCGTCGTCCCCACCAGCCTCTCCGTCGTTCCCGGCCTGCTGCTAGCCACCTATACCGCCAGCCCAGTAAGCGGCGAAGGTCTCATCCTCTTTCCTCCCGACGGAGCCTCCCCCGTCGTCGTCACCATCCAGTGCTCCCGCTGCGCCGCCTCCCACCCCGTTTACCCGGCCCACGCCGCCTCAGCCGACGGCCTGACAGCCTACATCGCCTGCGAAGACAGCGCCTCCGTAGCCGTCGTCGACCTTGCCGCCGCCACGGTAACCGGCACCATCCACCTCGGGCGCTCGGCATCGCGGCTGTCCCTCACCGCCGACGGCCGGTTCGCCATTGCCACCAGCAACGCCAACGCCGATCTCTGCCTCATCGACCTCGTCAACCGCCGGCCGCTCGCCTTTACCGCCTGCAGGCGCGAACTCCTCCGGCCATTGGCGATAATCGACTGAACACATACAGAAACAGTGCGGACAAAATTAACCCCGCCAGTAAAAAGAACCCCTTTCCAGGGGTTCTCGTTTTACTTCTGCGCCCCTAGCGGTCGGGGCCACTTACCGCTCCACTTGACCTTGGCCGGCTTAGCCGGCGGCTCCGGCGGCGGGGGCGTAGTCGGCAGCGGCGCGTCTTCACGCTCACCGTCCTCCTCATCCTCCCCGTCATTATCCTCGTCATCGCGTCCGCCGTACTCCTCGTCATCATCCTCGTCTTCATCGTCGTAATAAACAACCGCCGGATTCTGGGCAAGCTCCGCGGCGGCCACCGCGACCGCACCGCCGGCGGCCATAACCGCGGTTTCCTCCAGAGCCGCGAACTCAAGCTCGCCGTCCTCGTCATAGGGGACGAAAGTCCCCTTCTCCAAAATAGCCAGCACCAGCAGGAAGTGGTCCGCCTCCCGCCGCACATGGTCGGCCAAAAGCGCAGGAATCAGACCCACAAGCCGGCACTCTGCGATCAGCGACTCGACCGCCCGCTTAAAATCCCTCAATTTGAGCGTCGACACCCGAACATCCTGCAAAAAACGCCGGAATGCCGGCACCTCATTTGTCGACCCCCTCAACATGCTCACGAAATCGCGGCCCTGCAGATAAAGAGCGTCGAATTCGCACGCGAACCCTTCCGCCGTCTCCACCATCGCCCGTTCCGAAGGGTCAAGGCGGTGGACGATAAACCGGCTATGATCTGCCATCAGCCGCAGCCAGAAAGTCACCTCCCGCGCGCCAGCCGACTGATAAAGCAGCCGTCCGCTCCCCATCGCGGACAACAGCATGAGAAAATATTCGGCCTCCCGCGACACATGGTCGAGAAATAGGGCGAAATTACACCCCAAAAGCTGGCACGTCAGTTCCATCTGCAGCAGACGGCGCTTATAACGGTAAAATTCGCCTACGACCGTCTGCGTAGCGTCGACAAGCTCGGTGAACTGCCGCTGGTTCTGTACCTGCTCAGCGCGGACCCGCAGCGCGGCAAACTCCTGCTGGAAATTATCGGCCTCCCCGATGAGGACGATGCTATCGCAAGGCAGGCCCGCCTTAATGAACTGAGCATGCTCTTCCATTATCCGCAGCCAAAACTTCAGTTCCTCAAGATTAAGCGGCGGTACCGGCTGACGTTTATCATTCACAACCTTCGGCCGTGGCATAGTAATCCTCCCCGTTTGCCAGATTTTTCGCTACTACATTGTATGCCACGACCCGAGCATTTGTTAAGTTTTACATAACTACGGAAAAACCACCTCGCAGCGGTTTATCTTCACCCCCAGCGATCTGAACCGCGTCTCGTACTCAGTCATGATATTCCCGGCCGCGTCGGCAGGCAAGTCGAAAGACACGTTCCGCACCTCCAGGCCAGCCTTCGCAAACTCCTCCAACGAAAAAGCGAACAACTCGGCGTTGTCGGTCTTAAAAAACAACTCGCCCCCCGGCGCCATCACGCCCCGATACCTCGTCAGAAAAAGCCCGCTGGTCAGGCGGCGCTTGGCATGGCGCTTTTTCGGCCACGGATCGCAAAAATTGATATACAGCCGCCCCACCTCGCCGGACGAAAAAATTTCCGTAATCCCGTTAGCGTCGAAATGCAGCAGGCGAACGTTCGGCACCCCGCGCGCGATGACCCTCTTCGCCGCCTGAAAAATCACCTCTGGCTGGGCCTCGATGCCGACGAAATTTATCCCCGGCTCCCTCGCCGCCAGCTCGCTGATAAAGGTACCCTTGCCGACCCCAAGCTCAACATGCAGCGGGGCCGTCCGCCCGAACTCCCTCTGCCATCCGCCTCCGGTACAAGCCGCTACCACGAGCCCCTCGTATTGCTTCAGAGCCTCGGCGACCCCCGGTTTTCTCCGTAAACGCACGACCAATCCTCCGTCCTCTTCGCAGTTCAAGGCAAAGCCGTCCACCCGCAGGCGCAATACCGCTTCGCGAAAAAATAGTAAAAATTTCCCTTATTTGTCATTTATTTTACAGGAAATGGAAAACAAATGGAGAATATCTAATACCATAAACGTTGAAAGGAGAGATCCCTGTGCCCCTTCCGGCCTTGCTCCAGGTTGTCCTCGACGCCATCCCGGGCGCTGCGCTAATCGCCGACGTCGGCCACCGCGTCGTCTACCTCAATAAATGCGCCGAAGCCCTGCTCGCCCTGCCCCGGACAGCAGGCACCGGCCGGCGGCTGCCCAACACCCCGGGCCTGGCCTGGCTGGGTCCGCTCCTTCAGAACCAAACCGCCTTCAAAGGCGAACAAGCCTCTATCCCCGGGCGACCGGCCACCGTCCTCGTCGACGCCACCCCGCTGCCCCCAGGTGGCGGCCCCGGCAAAACCCTCGTCATAATTCGTGAAACCCCGGGCACATGCGAAA
Organism: Selenomonadales bacterium 4137-cl; assembly: GCA_032334055.1. Taxonomy (NCBI): domain Bacteria; kingdom Bacillati; phylum Bacillota; class Negativicutes; family Acetonemataceae; genus Anaeroselena; species Anaeroselena agilis. The sequence goes on from JAUOZS010000001.1 coordinate 3,467,004, forward strand.
CCGCCCTCCGCACCGAACAGCTCGAAAGCCTCGCCGGCATCGGCGAAATCGCCGCCGGCGCCATCCACGAAATACGCAATCCGCTGACGTCGGTCAGCGGCTTCATCCAGCTCATGCGGGCCCGCGCCATCCGTCAGGCCGACCAGACCACGACAGACTACTGCACACTGATCGCCGAGGAAATCGGCCATATCAACAGCATCCTGTCAGACTTCCTCTCCCTCGCCAGATCGCGAAAAACCGAATTTACCGCCGTCGACATCGTCCAGCTCGTCCGCGACGTGCAAAACCTGATTTACGGCGAAGCCATTCTCTCCGGAGTAACCGTCGCGGTCCGCCTGCCCGGCGAACCGCTCCTCATCCGCGGCAACGGCGACAAAATCAAGGAAGTGCTGATAAACCTCGCCCGCAACGCCTTTCAAGCCATGCCGGAGGGCGGCGTCCTCACCATCAGCGCCCTCGCCGTCGGCCCCGCCGTGCGCGTCGACGTCGCCGACACCGGCCAGGGCATCGCCGGCCACGCCATGGCGGACATCTTCAAACCCTTCTACACCACCAAAGAAAGCGGCACCGGGCTCGGTCTGGCCATCTCGCGGCGCATCGTCGAGGACCACCGCGGAGAAATAACCGTCAGCAGCGAAGTGGGGAAAGGCACGGTCTTTGCCCTTACCTTCCCCCGCCTTCCCAGCGACGATACCTTCGCCGGCATGCAATAAAGCTTATCCGCTCCCAGGCAATCTTTACTCCTTCTCCAAACCGTACTTCTTGATATACCTGTACAACGTCACCCGGCTCACATCCAACATCCCCGCCAGACGGCTGACATTGCCGCGGGCCGCCTGCCACGCCGCCACAAACGCCTCGCGGTCTTCCTTCCAGGCCTCGCTCCGGCCCGTCTCCCCCGGCAGATGGATCGCCTGGGCCGTGATCACGCCTCCTTGAGTCCGGAAGAACGCCTGCTCGACGACAGTCTGCAGTTGCTTGATATTGCCAGGCCACTCATACGCCTTGAGAACCTCCACCGCCTGCGGCGCCATCTCCTTGGCGTCCATCCCGTGCTGCTCGGCCAGCTCCTGGATGATATGCGCGGCCAGCAGCGGGACATCGTCGCGCCGGGCTCTGAGCGCCGGCACGCGGATAACCGGCTTCGCCACCGTCTCATACAGGCTGAGCGGAAACCGCCCTTTCTCCGCCGCACGCCGAAGATCGCCGTCGCAGGCGGCGATAATCCTTACATCCAGCTGCTGCTCCGGCCGCTCCGGCAACCGCCCGGCCGCGAGTACGGCCGCCAGCCGATCCGCCACCGTCGGCGGCATCTTCTCGATCTCGTCAATAAACAGCGTGCCGCCGTGGGCCAGCTCCAGCTTGCCGGGGCTATGTCCCGCCGCGCCGCCTTCCGCCCCGAAAAGCTCGCCTGCCAGCACCTCGGGGGGGATATCGCCGCACCTTATCGTTATGAGCGGGCCGGCAGCCCGCGAACCAGCCTGGTGGATGCCGTGGGCCAGGCGCTGCTTGCCCGTCCCCGGCTCGCCCTGCAGCAACAGGTGATTATCGCTGCGGGCCGCCCGCCCGGCCTTCTCGATCATCGTCCGGAACACCGACGACTCGCCCGTAAGACTTGCCAGACTGTAGCGGGCCGCGTAACCGACCGCGTGGGCAGCCAGCACCTTCAAATCCTCGATCGACTGCGAGATCGCCGCGATGCCGCTCACCTCGCCGTCGCGATAAAGCGGCAGCACCGTCGTGATATCCTCATACGTCTTGCCCGGCGTAATCCACACCACTTCCTTGTTATAGGACGGGATGCCGAGCAGCCCCTTGGCCAGCGGCGTATGCCGGTAATTGAGCACAACCTCCTCCAGAACGGGCAGTCTGTCCGCATCGCCGCCATCAACCGGGGGTGCGAGCCGGCTTTGGCCCAGCCTGTTGGCATAAGCCACCCGGCCGCCCGGCAGAACATGGTAAACCGCCAGCGGCACCGCGTCAAGGATAGCGTGCTTGGCCTCCAGGCGGGCCACCATCGCCAGATTGTGCTCCATCGCATACTTCACCGTCAGCAACAGAGACTCCAGCGCCCCCGGCGGCAGATCGGCCTGCTGGGTTGAAACAAGCGTAAGGATATAATGCAGCTTGCCGTCCAGGAAAACCGGCGCCGACCCCGCGTCCCCCGCCTGACCGTCCTCGATCCACATCTCCGGGCCGAAAACGAGGAAAGGCGTCCTATGCTCGTAGGCGATCGCGATACTCGACGTACCGATATCCCGCTCGGTCAGCCTCGCCCCCTCCACCTCGCCCGGCGGCTGCTGAAAAAAAGGCAGCGCATAATTCTTCAGCGCGTAGCATTCGCTGTCAAGCAGCAACAGACTGAGATTATACATATTGAAGTGCCCCCGCACCTCCTGATACAGGCCTTCCAAAAAAGTCAGCGCGGTGCGGTGCTTCGCCCGGCGCTCCTCAAGCTCCGCCTTCGCCAGCTTCACCGGCGGCCTGAGCGAATCGCGCGGAACCCCCCAGGCGCGGCTTCGCTGCCAAGACTCGGCCACCCACGGGTGGACATTGGCGTCAAGCGTCCCGTGCTCAACGAACCGCCGGTAATACTGCAACAATTTTTCTTTGCTCCGCCGCTCTCGAATCATAATGTTTTTGCCCTTTCCTTTCGATATATAGTGTAAAGGAATTCGCCCGCAATTATAAGCGGAAAAATAATATTGGTTATCCACTAGTATTGATTATTATTATTTGCTATAATAAGCAAAAAAGGAGGGCTTTTCATGTTGGTAAACGGAGTAAGAGTAAGCGCCGACCCAGCCTTGAACAACGAGGAGATCGTCACCCTCGTCCATGACGAAATCAGGCTGTGGCATCAGCGCAACAAAACCCTTGGCGCGATCGAGCTGACCCTCGACGGCGAAAGCATCATCATCCGCGGCCACGAAAAATCGCCCATCCGCCGCGTCCGCCGCATCACCGGCTACCTCAGCACCGTCGACCAATTCAACGACGCCAAACGCGCCGAATGCCAAGACCGCGAGGTACACGCCGGCTGACCGCCGACCCGCCCTTTTCCGTTCATCCCGGGCAACCCGACAGGACACCGCCGGTGTCCTGTCCTTTTGTTCCCGGTGCCATCCGGCCCGATTTACCATACAATTCGCTATTTTTTACTATATTCGTGGCAAACCTTGCTTTCCCTCTCGCCCGTCGCGACCAGGAGCGGGACGTTCACACGGCAGGGGTTTCCCCGCCGGCGACGAACTATCAATATATCGTCCCGGCGCCGGGATTTCCAACGCCGGCGCCAGCGGCATCATCGAGCGAAACAGGGAGGTTTCAAGAAATGGCTCAGGCATTTGCGTCCCCAGGCAAATACATCCAGGGCTACAACGAACTGGCCCGCATCGGCAAACACGCCGCCAGCTTCGGAAGTTCAGCTCTCGTCCTCTGCAGCCGGGCACGGCTTCACGACCTGCAAGACATTATCGCCGACAGCTTCAAAAACGCCGGCATCCAGGCAGTCTTCGAGCCCTTCGGCGGCGAATGCACGAAACAGGAAGTCGAGCGCCTGCGCTCCCTCGTCAAAAATCACCAAAGCGACCTCATCGTCGGCCTCGGCGGCGGCAAAGCCATCGACACCGCCAAAGCCGTCGCCTACCACGAAAAAACCCCGGTCGTCATCGTCCCCACCGTCGCCTCCTGCGACGCCCCCACCAGCTCGGTCGTCATATTTTACAACGAGGACGGCGCCTTCCAGGAAGCGCTGCTAACGCGGCGCAACCCCAACCTCGTCCTCGTCGACACCCGCATCATCGCCAACGCCCCCGTCCGTCTGCTGGTGGCCGGCATGGGCGACGCCCTCGCCACCTACTTCGAGGCCCGCACCTGCGTCCAGGCCCACCGGCGCAACCTCGCCGGCGGCACCTTCACCCTCGCCTCCTACGCCCTCGCCGAGCTATGCTACCGGACCCTGCTCAGCGACGGCCTCCCCGCCGTTCTGGCCGTCCAGAGCAAAGTAGTCACCAAAGCCCTCGACAACGTTATCGAAGCCAACACCCTCCTGAGCGGCATCGGTTTCGAAAGCAACGGCGTCGCAACCGCCCACGCCATCTACGACGGCTTCACCGTCATCCCCGGCGCCCGCCGGATGTATCACGGCGAATGGGTCGCCTTCGGCACCGTCGTCCAGCTCGTCCTCGAAAACCGCCCCCGCCAGGAACTCGACGAAGTCCTGGGCTTCTGCCGCAGCGTCGGCCTGCCGACAACCCTCAAAGACCTCGGCATGGAAAACATCGGCCGCGACCAACTCCTGCAGGTCGCCCAAGCCGCCACCGCCCCGAAGGAATCGATCCACAACGAACCCTTCCCCGTCACCCCCGACGACGTCGTGGCCGCCATCCTCGTCGCCGACGCCCTCGGCCGCGAATATAGAGGCACCGTTGATAAAGACTGAGCCAGAATGCATTAAAACTGCCGGCAAACATTGCCGGCAGTTTTTACTTGGACTTTATCGCATAACCCATATAAGACACGCTCACATCGTCTCCTTCAGCCAGCGCAAAAACTTCCGCCAGTTCCCGTCCACCCAACCTGCCGCTCTTTATCGCCGGCAGCTTCCACAGTATGGCCGACTTGCGCCGTGACGTAAGCCCGCGCACCTCCCGAGCGGCCAGGTTATTTTTTTCCATCAGAGCAGCAAGCTCGGCCGGAGTGATGAATTTTTCCCATACATGCGCGTTCTCCGGACACAATCCGCTCCACTCCTGCCAGAACTTAATCATCACCAGCTTGCTTGCCAGCGTCCTGTTGACAGTTTCAAAGAAAAAAAAGCCGCCGCTCCTGAGAGTTCTCGCCGCTTCGCTAATCACCCTTCCGGCATCTTCAACATGTTCGAGAACATCGCAACAGGTCACGATATCGAAGCTTTCTTCCGCAAACGGCAACTCCTCGCCCCGTCCCACCCGGTAATCGATGAGGACACTGTTTGCTGCGGCATGCTCGCGCGCCGCCGCCACCGAGGCTGACGCCGGGTCGATACCCGTAACCGCAAAACCGTCCCTGGCAAACTCCTCGGCGAGAAAGCCTCCACCGCAGCCGATATCCAGCACCTTCCGCCCCGAAAGGCCTCCCTCCTGTACCTTCCGACGGAAAAATCCGTAGCGCACCGGATTGAGACAATACCTGAGGCTGGCGAACTCGAAGCCTGCATCCTCCCGCCACCATCGGTCGCCGCGCGTTTCGTACAAACCGTTGTTTACCGGCATCGTCCCGTCCCGCCTTTCCCGGTCAGTCCGAAATGCGCCAACGCCGTCCGACGGTTGACCAACAAATGGCCAAACGCGAGGATAATCATCAAATAGCCGGCTATCTCGTGACCCCGCCGCAAAAGGAAACCAACGGCCTGCTGCGGGGGTTCCAGGCCCCCCGGATTCGCCATGTAATCAAAGTCCCGATGTTCGTAATGGTGAATCATCACCCCGCTTGCCGCCACCCCGACAAACACCAGCATCAGCAGCAGCGACACCACTCTTCTTACAGCCATCTCAGCACACTCCCGCCGTATTCTCATTACCCCCCGCTCTGGCGCCCCTCCTCAGCGCTCTGACAACAAAAGAAAACATCGACGCCGCGTCCCTTATCACATCTTCAGCTTCGCGCGCCACTACCAGCGGCGGCGCGGTATACTCGGTAAACGCCTCCACAAACCGCAACGCGGTTGTCGCAGTATCGCCCGCCACCTCGAAAGCGCCGCACCGTATCCCCGCCAGCAGCACATTCTCCACCCTGCCCGCAAGTTCTCGCTGGATAACCTGACGGTGACCGAGCACCTTCTTGCCGATATAGCTTATGGCGCTTTCCATCATCAGTTCATAAACACCCCGGTTATTCCGGAGTTCCTCATTGTATCCTTTGATATGCCCCAAAATCAATTGCCGCAAAAGTGCTTCCGGCGGCAAGTCCTGTGCGGCCAGACCGTCGAGCCGCCGGATGCAGTGCTCCACCGCCCTTTGCCAGAAAGCGTCAATCAGTGCCTCCTTGTCGGAAAACTCGTTATAGATCGTGCCGACGCTTACCCCCGCTTCCCTGGCGATATCCTTGATCGTCGTCCTGCTGAGTCCGAATCTCGCGGCCAAATTTTCAAATATATTAAGAATTTCCTCGCGTCGCCCGTTCACTTAACCCCTTCTTTTTTGAACATTTTACGTTTCCATTCAAATATTACTAAGCCCGTGATCAAAAGTCAAGTCTATTTTGCCGTCGCCCCGACGCCGGTTCCAGCACTAAAAAAGCAGCCGGATATTCGGCTGCCCTATCAACGCCCCGCCGCTTGAACCGCCTGCAATGCCATGGCGATCCGCCGCTCCGGGGGCATACACGGCTGGTACCATTCCTGGGCAGGAGCATGCTCCCGCCGTTTCCGCGATTGGCATACCCATCCCGCCTAATGCCAAGCGCCTACCCCGCCGATCAACTGCCGTATCCCGCTCGTCCGACGTTGGCGGGCGATGGCGTTCTCCTCCCCTCCCACCGCTTATCCACCGAAAAAACCGCCTGACGGCGGTTTTTCCCGGCTATGCTTATTGGGGCTGCCTGGCTCCGGGGTCGGGCGTCCGGAACACGGGCGGCTGGGGGTCCTTGATATCGAAATACTTCCCCGGCGTCGACAAGTCAAAATACAGCCGGGCGTTTTCATCCACCCCCCAGTCCTGGGTCGAACTCGTCCCCTGCACCCGGTTAAAAGCCTGCCGGAAAAGCGTGTTATGGGCCTCCTCGCGGTTAAGGAGAAAATCGATCGTCTGCCGGACATACTTATCCTCAATCTGGCGGTGGAGATATTCGTACACCACCTTGGCCCGCTGCTCGGAGGCGATATTCGACAACAGGTCGGCGGGAAGGTCGCCGGTGACATTGACATAAGCCGCGGTCCATAAGTAGCCCGAAGCATTAGACAGCGCCGGGTTAAGCCCCATCAGCACATGACTCTCGATATGGCCCGCAGCCACCGCCGGCGCGTCCACGTCATGCCCGTTCAGCAGATTGACCGTCGTAGCCACCATCTCCATATGGCTCAGCTCCTCGGCGGCGATATCCATGAACAGATCCTTGATTGCCGGGTCCTTGATGCGGAAGCTCTGCGCCATATACTGCATCGCCGCCTTCATCTCGCCCTGGGGGCCGCCGAGCTGCTCGGTCAGCATCGCCGCATACGTCGGATTGGGCCTTTCCACCTTGACAGGCTGCAGCAATTCCTTATTATGCATAAACATCTGAGCATCCCTCCTTCTGTCAATAGTTTTTGCTTCCGGAGCACGCTCTATGCAGACGCAGCGGGCCCCCTGCGTAAGGGGCCCGCTGCGCCTGCGCGGCAACAATGACCGTTCACTTTGTAGCGCTTTATCGCCAATCACCCATTCCGTCAGCCACCCCGATCAGTTCGCCATTTACTCCCGGCCCAGCTTCCCGGGTTCAAACTTTCCTGTTCAGGCTTTCCGCCGCCGAGTCAAGCTTCGACGCCATAGCGCCGATGGACTGAACCGATTGCGCCACATCACCGATCGCTTGGGCAATCTGGGAAACCATCTCTTCGATGCGGCCAAGCTCCCCTTGATTAACCTCGCTATCATTCTGAACACTTTTTATAATTGCGGCGATTTTACTCACCGAACAGGCCGAATTGTCGGCAAGCTTCCTTATCTCATCCGCCACCACCGCAAACCCCCGTCCATGCTCGCCCACTCTGGCGGCTTCGATGGCGGCGTTTAGGCCGAGAAGATTTGTCTGTCCGGCGACGGTCTTGATCATATCCAAAACCTGCCTGGTCTCCTGAACCCTCACACCGGAGCTTTGCACCAGGTGGGTCAGGGACTTGCAGGCCGCGGCCACTTCCTCAGTCTGCGCGGCTACTTCCTCGGTGGTGCTGGCAATAGTGCCGATCGCATCGGTCAGCGACGCCGCCATCTCGTTCACAGCGTCGTAGAGATCCACCGACTCGACAAAGGCCACCGCGCCGATTACCTCGTTCCCCGCAGCGAAAATCGGGATCGCCGCCCCAATATAGGGAACACCGAATTTCTCCTTGCCGCCCCGCATATGGACAACCGCTTTTTCATCCATTGCCCTGACAATCGCCGTACCTGGTATTAATGCCATGCCGACTTTTACCCCGGTGTCGATTTTAGGGTTGACCAAACTAAAAAGGTACTTTTCCCTGTCGCACACCGCCATAGTGACGTCACCGCGAATAAGTTCCCTGACGACAGGCAGAACACGGAAGAACTCCTCGAAAACGCTTTGATTCGTCCCGGCGCTCATTCGTTTCACCCCCACCAGGGTCTCAGCAAGAACACGCAAACTCAGCGGCAGTTTTCGCTCTTATTTCTTCCACTGTTACCCCGGGATATGTTTCTTTCAGCACAAGCCCGCGCGAGGTCACTTCGAATACGCACAGATTGGTCACAATGAGATCGACGACCTTTCTCCCGGTCAGCGGGAGCGAGCACTTCTTCAATATCTTCGGTTCTCCGTCTTTGCTGGTGTGCTCCATGGCGACAATCACCTTCCTGGCCCCCGACACGAGGTCCATCGCCCCGCCCATGCCAGGCACCATTTTCCCCGGCACCATCCAGTTGGCCAAGTTTCCCTCCTGGTCGACCTCCAGCGCCCCGAGAACGGTCACATCCACATGTCCGCCGCGGATGATCGCGAACGACATCGCGCTATCGAACACGGCGCCGCCGGCGGCGATCGACACCGGCTTCCCGCCCGCATTCGTCAGATCCTCATCGACCCGTCCCTGCAAGGGCGACAGCCCGATGAAGCCATTCTCAGACTGAAGGATAACCTCCACGCCGGCCGGCAAAAAATCGGCCGCCAAAGTAGGAATTCCGATACCGAGATTAATTACATAGCCATCCCTGAACTCCTGAGCTACCCTTTTTGCGATCACAGTTTTGGCATCCATCACATTGCCCCCCCCTACCCCTGAACGATCCAGTCTACGAATATTCCCGGCGTCATTACCTCGTCCGGGTCCAATTGCCCTGCCTGGACGATCAGTTCGGCCTCCACGATAACCACCCCGGCTGCCGTCGCCATCAGCGGATTGAAGTTGCGGGCCGAACGGCGAAACACCAGATTCCCGGCGGTATCCGCCATGTACGCCTTCAGTAGCGCGACATCGGCCTTCAGCGGCTTTTCCAGCAGATACTCCTTGCCATCGACTTGTATCACTTCTTTCCCGTCGGCGACCATCGTCCCGAGGCCCGTGGGGGTGAGTACGCCCCCAAGGCCGGCGCCGCCGGCGCGAATCCTCTCGGCCAACGTTCCCTGGGGCACGAGCTCGACATCCAGTTCGCCGTTGTTCATCCGCCGGCCGGTCTCGGGGTTGGTGCCGATATGGGAAACGATGACCCTCCTCAGCCGGTCATTCACGACAAGCTTGCCGATTCCCCTGTCCGGCGTCGCGGTATCGTTGGCGATCACGGCAAGCCGGTCCGTGCCTCGTTGCAACAACCCGTCTATTAACTTCTCCGGCGTCCCCACGGCGAGAAACCCGCCGATCATTACGGTCATGCCGGCCTCGACCGCGTCGAGAGCCTTATCGAGTGTGCGGACCTTGTCCATCTTGTCCTCCTGCTCTTTTATAACCGGAGAAGCCGGATTCCTCCGGCTCCTCCGCTTCTTACAGGGTAACTCTGACTCCCGCCGCGTATTGCGCCAGCAGCGCGTCGAAACGGCTCAAGTAACTGAAATCGTTTACCCCTCTTCTGTTTTGGGCCTCGGTAACCAACTCCACGACTTTGTCGTTGAAGGGGGTCGGGACACCACTTTCCCGCCCCTTGCGGCAGATAATGCCGTTTATATAGTCGATCTCGCAGTCGCGGCCCTTTTCGAGATCCTGCAGCATGCTGGCCTTCAGCTTGACATGCTGCCCCCAGATCTTTTTGTAAAGAGGCATTTTCGCGGGTATTTCGCCGGGGTCATGAAACTCGAAAGATTCCATATCCTCCCCCTGCATTCTTGCCAGCCGCACTCCCTGCGCATGACTGACCTTGATGCACTCGTCGGCGATGAACGCCACGCAGGTCATCGCCTTGGCATCGGCCAGCACATCCCCGAAGGTGCACCCCAGCGCGGCCGACATGCCGCTGAAAGTGGCGTTCATCAGCACCTTGGCCCAGCGGATGCCCATCAGATTCGTCAGGATTTCCGTATTGCCCACGCACTGCAGGTACTCTTGCACCGCCGTCAGGCGGGGGCGGACGACGCCGTCCAGTTCACCGATTTCAAAGGCGAATTTCCGGACCGCTTCCTGGGTGGTAGTCAGCATCGAAACGCCCGGTTTCAGCCAGGTTGCGCCAAAACCCACCGCGCCCCCGATAGTCCTCTCCCGGCCTACGACCGCGGCCACACTTTCTTCGGGAATACCGTTCTGCAGCGTGCAAACGATGCTTTCCTCATGCAAAAACGGCAGCAGATTTTTTAACACCACAGAATTGGCCGTCTGCTTGTTGAGCAAAAACACCAGATCGTACTTTCCGGTCATTTGCTCGGGAGTGTACGCCCGCACCGGCACATTCAGCTCCATAAAGCCGGTGATCGTCGCCCCCGCGGCGTTAAGCGCCGCCACGTTCTCCACACTGACGTCGATCAGGTCGACGCTTTTTCCCTTATGATTCATCAGGGCGCCGATGATGGTGCCCAGAGAACCCGCCCCAATAATTGCGGCTCGCATAGAACTCGTCCCCTTGTTGTTATTTTGCCGCCGGTTTGGCGGTAAGCGATACCTTTTCATGAGCCGCTTCATCGGACTCCTGGCGGATGCGCAGGGCGACCGCGCGCGTAGACGGGCTCACGTCGGCCTCGAAATACGCCTCGTACGCCTCCTTGGGCGGAGCCTCCGTCATAAATACGGTTACCAGCACCGCGGCCAGCGACACTACAGCCCCGACGGCAAACGGGTTGGTAGCCCCCATTATCTTGGCGATAACATAAGTGCCCGCGCCGACGAACACCCCGGCATAGGCTCCGGCCCTGTTCATCCTCTTCCAGAAGAGCCCGAACCACACCGGCCACATGAACGCCGCGCCGAAAGCGCCATACACATAGGTGAAGCCCATGGCCAGAAGCATCGGCGGCTTTATGGCGCTGAGGACCGCCAGAACGCCGAGCAGGAACACCGAGACCCGCAGATGTTTCGTCGCTTTGGCTTCGTTCATTTCGCGGTTGGGGAAGAGGGCGCGATATATGTCGTAATAGATGGATGTCCCGCAGTGGAGCAGCATCGAGTTCGCCGTGGAAACCGACGCTGCCATGATGGCGATCAAAGTCATCGCGCCCACGAACGGGGGAGCGTACTTCTGGACGATGAGCGGCATGATGTAGTCGGTGGTCTTGCCGACCGGCAGGCTGGGCAGCAAGGCTTTGGCCCCCAGGCCGATGATTATCAGGCAGATAAAAATGGGGATAAGCGCGATTACCGTCCACATCATCTGCAACACGGCCGCCTTGGCGTTTTTCGGGGCCATGAAACGGGCGATCCAGTGCGGAGCCACCGCAGCTCCCAGGGCATTGGCCATAAAAATCGCCATCAGCGCACCCCAACCGAAGCTGCCCTCGGGAGAAAGCATGATCCCCGCCTTGATCGGCGGTCCGCCTACGTTGACAGGAGCGGTAGTCACGGCCACTGCGTCGAGAATATTGCCGATGCCGCCTGTCGCCGACAGGACGGCGCCCAGACCGAACGCCAGGCCGACGAGGATCAGGATGGCGTTGACGGTATCGGTCGCCGCCACCGACCAGAAGCCGCCGGTGCAGGTCATAAGCAGGAATACCAGGAAGCCGAAAATTGCCCATTCGTAAGGAATCCCGGTGATAGTATTGAAAACGATGCCAAAACCGACCACCTGCAGATGGGAGAAAATGAAATAACCGATGAACATGAGAACGGCCACGATAATTTGCAGACTGCTGACCTTCTGGAAAGGCTCATAGCGCATGCGGATAAACTCCGGGAAAGTCCGCGCCGGTATATCCGGCCGCCGGACCTTATAGGCGAGGAAGGGCATGATCGCCGTCGCCAGGAACCAGCCGGCCACCCAGCCGATGATCGCCGCCACGCCGGTGCGGTATAAAAATCCGGGAACGCCCATGACGGACGCGACGCTTACCCAGGTGGCGACAGAGGTGCCCACGCCGATGAACAGGCCCATCCGGTGGCCGCCGGTCGTGAAGTCCGACAGGCTCTCAACTTGCTTGGAGCTCTGCCAGGCCGTCCAGCCCAGAAAGACAACATATAGGCCGAAAACTATGATGTAAGATATGTCCATTTATTGCGCCTCCTTTTTTTCATAACTGAACAAACTACCTGTCGCTCCCCACCGTTTGACGCCGGACGCCTCGATCTTCATGCAAAGAATCAGAGCGACGACTAAAACGAACAAAATACTGCATCCCCAAAACATAAACGCTATGGCCACTGATTTCACCTCCCCGTTTTTGCGCGTTCCCCTCCGGAGCCCAGGTTATTTCGCCGCGGCGATAATGTCCTCGAATCTGGCGAGATAGCTAAAATCGTTTACCCCCTTCCTCGCCTCGGCTTCTTTCACCAGTTCCACCACCTTGTCGTTAAACGGCGTGGGAATACCGCATTTGCTCCCGCCGCGGCACACGACGCCGTTGATATAATCGATCTCGGTCTTTTGGCCCTTTTCCAGGTCCTGCAGCATGCTGGCTTTATTATTGTGGCGTCCCCACACCTTTTTGTAAAACTCCATCTTAGACGGGATGTCGGCCTTGCTCCCAAGCTCCAGGAAACCGAAATCGACCCCCTGCATCTCGACCATTTTATAGCCTAGCCCCCGGCACACCTTTATAACCTCATCGGCGATATGCGCCACGCAGACCATCGCCGTCGGGTTGGCCAACACCTCGCTGAACGTGCCGTTGAGCGCCGCCGACATGCCGCTGAAAGTCGCGTTCATCAGCAATTTGGTATAGCGGATACCCATCAGGTTGGTCAGGATAGTCGTCCCGCCGGCCGCGCCGAGGACATCCCTTACCTTTTCCAGGCGCGGGCGCAAAACGCCGTCTATTTCGCCGATCTCGAAGGCATATTTCTCGACCGCCTCCATCGTCGAGGTCAGCTCGGACACGCCCGGCCTCAGCCAGGTGGCGCCGAAGCCCACCGCGCCGCCGATCGTCCGTTCCTTACCCACGTAAGTCGCCACCGATTCCTCGGGAACGCCGTTTTGCAACGTGCATACGATGCTGTCCTTATGAAGAAAAGGGAGCAGCTTGGGTAAAGCGGTTTCATTGGCCGTTTGCTTCGTCAGCACCAACACCAGATCGTACGTCCCGGTCATCTGCTCCGGGGTAAGAGCCCTTACCGCCTGATGCAGGCTGAGATTGCCGGTGACCGTGGCGCCGTCGGCGTTCAACGCGTCCACATTAGCTTTGAATGAGTCGATCAGATCGACCTGTTTGCCGTTCCTGGTCATGAGCGCGCCGATGATGATGCCGAGCGCCCCTGCCCCCAAAATAGCCGTGCGCACAATAAGTCCCCCTGTAGCAGTTAATAATTTACCTTGTCAAGCCCCTTAAGAGATAGCATCGCCCGCGCCTCGTCGGCGGTCGCCGTCTCCAGCCCCAGCCGCTCGGCGATCTCCTTGAGCTGAACGACCTGCTCGGCGCTGGACTTCGCGAGCACCCCGGGCCGCAGATAAACATTGTCCTCCAGGCCGACCCGGGCATTGCCGCCCATGGCCAGCGCCGCGGTCACCAGCGGGAACTGAGCCTTGCCGGCGGCCGCGCACGACCAGACAAAATCGCCGATCTGCTCCCGGGCCGTCTTGACGAGATACGCCAAATTCTCCACCGTTGCCGGAATGCCGCCGAGAATGCCCATCACGAACTGGAGGTAAATCGGCTTTTTCACGATCCCCTTCTTGTAAAAATAGGCGATGTTGTTGACCATGCCCACGTCGTAGACCTCGAACTCCGGCCGGATATCGTATTTGTTCATGGTCTCGATGTAATACTCCATGCCGGCGAAGGTATTCGAAAAAATCAGGTCGTACGTGCCTTTCAGATGAGGGATCTCCCAGTCGTACTTCGGATTTTTGAGCTTGGAAGCGAGATCGGCGAATACAAAGTTGACCGATCCGGCGTTACAGGACGCCAGTTCCGGCTTGAGCTCCACCGCCGGAGCAAGACGCTCCTCCTTGGACATCCATACCGCCCCGCCGGTAGTTACGCACACAACCGCATTGCACTGCTGCTTGATCGAAGAAACGATGTGTTTCATAATCCCCAAATCGGAAGTCGGCTTGCAATCCTCGGGATTCCGGGCATGGATGTGGACCACCGCGGCGCCGGCCTCATGGGCTTTAACGGCATCAGCGATGATCTGTTCCGGCGTAGCCGGGAAGTAGGGGCTCAGGCTCGGCGTATGGGTCGCCCCCGTGACCGCCGCGGTGATAATAATTTTCTGGGTTGTCGCCATCTTGGATCCCTCCATCCGTATTTTTGTGCTGCTTATCCGCGAAGTGTCGTCAGTACCCATGGTTTGGCGACCTGCTTCAACTGATTTGCGTGTAACTATATAGAGCAAGAAGCATGCCACACTGTTTTTATGTAAAGTCCATCCACTCGTTCCACCCTGCCTGGACCCGCGCCTTTTTCCGCCAGGCCTGACGCCGCAAGCCTCCGAGCCCATCTGATCGAGCCGTGGGTAGTGCTGATCCTGGCATTAACCAGTCTACAAACGACGCCGCAATTAGCCGTCAAAAGTGTAAGCGAAAAGCAACACAAATCTTTGCGAATATTAAAAAAGTTGCCGCCATTCCCAACAATCAAGCAAAAAGAGACAGTGTAAGTAATTACTTACACTGTCTCTTTTTGCTTACACTATTTTTCTCGTCAGCTTATACCCAGGCGGCGCATTTTTTGATAAAGCAGCGGTCTGGCGATATCCAGCAGCTCGGCCGCCTTCTTTTTATTTCCCTGAGTAGTCCGCAGGGCGTCTAAGATCATTTCCTTCTCGGTGGCCGCCTTGGCTTCCTGGATGCCGCGTCCGGCGGTCAACTGCCCCCTGTTCTCGATCTTCGGCACCAGCCACTCGAAGTGCTTGGCTTCAAGAACATTACTGTTGCATTGGTTCACCGCTCTCTCGACGGCATGCTCCAGCTCGCGGATATTTCCCGGCCATTCGTATTTCATTATCAGCCCCAGAGCCTCCGGGGCCACAGACACCGTCCCCAGTCCCGCCTGATCCCCGTATAATTCCGCGAACTTTTCCACGAACAGCGGTATATCCGCTCGCCGCTCGCGCAACGGCGGCAGTTTGATCGGAATAACGTTCAACCGGAAAAAGAGGTCCGAGCGAAAAGCCCCCCGCGCGACCAAATCTTCCAGACTGTCGTTGGTAGCCGCCACGATCCGGACATTGACGGGGATGGAGTCGGAGCCGCCCACCCGCTCGATTTCCTTCTCCTGCAGCACCCGCAACAACTTCGCCTGAGCCGCCGGTGACAACTGGCTTATCTCGTCCAAAAACAACGTTCCTTTGTTGGCCTGCTCGAATTTGCCCTTTTTCCCGGACTTTCGCGCCCCGGTAAAAGCACCCTCCTCATAACCGAACAGCTCCGACTCGACAAGCTCCTGCGGAATGGCCGCGCAATTGAGCTTAACGAAGGGATAATGGGCCCGCCGGCTTTCCTGGTGCAGGGCATGGGCCACCAACTCCTTGCCGGTGCCCGTTTCCCCCTGGATCAGCACCGTTGAATTCACCGACGCCGCCTTGAGGATCGCCGCGCGGATCTCCCCCGCCGCGCTGCTGGAACCGATAATATCCGCCAACGAATACCGCACCCCGGAGTATTTCTTGACCTTCTGCTTGTAATAGTCAAGCTGGCTTTGCAGCTCCTTTATCGATTCAAACAGCTTCTCCGCCACCTCGAATACCTGGAAAGACATCGCGCCGATCAAGACCCCGTCCTTCATCAGCGGCATCCTATTGCATATCAGCGGCTTTCCCTGGTGATAGAACACATCTCCCAATATCGGCTTGCCTGTTTCAACCACCAGGGGCAGTTTGCTGGTCGGCACGACATCCTTCACGTTACGCCCAATAACGGCCTCAGGGTCCAACCCCCTCGACCGCGCGTACTTCTCCTCGAAGAAAACGATGCGGGATAAATGATCAACGACCACCAATCCCCACATATGCGCGAATACCTGTTTCATGATCTCGCTATGCTTCGCCAAGTATACCCCCCCTCCCCAGGCCTGAGACCGTCAAATTCCGCAAAAACCGTTCCCGGGTCGCGTTCCCTGATACCGGTAGTATTTGACCCGCACGCGCCAATACCTTCACCGCACATCGATTTCCCAACAAATGCATGAAAAAATGCCCGGCGCCAAGGACGGCGGGGCTCGATAAAGTGACCTAAATCACTTTCTCACAGTATTATTTTTACTATACTTGATACAATAGCGCCAACTCATTACCTGCTGCCGACAGTCCCCCTGCTTAATTCTATTTTCACAATCGAAGGAGGAGCACCATGACGTTACCCATCGCCAACATCCCCTTCATCAACAAACGCGTAAAATTCCCCGTCACCCCCCATATCCCCGCCGGGCTTACCACCCCGGACCAGCTCAGGCAAATCGCCGCCATCGCCGAAAAATACGGCGGCAGCCTTAAGATCACCGGCGGCGGCATCGTCATCCTCGGCCTCAGCGTCGCCGACGGCGAAAAAGCCCTCGCCGAGCTCGGCGCCAAGCCCGAATCGTTCATCGCCAAAGCGGTGAGGGGCGTTGCCGTCTGCCCCGGCAAACCCCATTGCCCCATGGCCCGACAGGACAGCACCGCCCTCGGCCTCGCCCTCGACGCCGAATTCTTCGGCCAGCCCACCCCCGGCAAACTTCGCCTGGGCATCAGCGGCTGCCCCAACTGCTGCGCCGAAGTGATGGTCAAAGACATCGGCCTGTACGGCACCGCCGAAGGCTTCACCGTCGCCGTCGGCGGCAACGCCGGCCGCAGCGCCAAAATCGCCCGGGTAGCGGCCGAAGGCGTACCCGCCGGCCAAATCGCCCCCCTCGTCCGGTCCATCCTCGCCTTCTACCGCGACCACGGCAAAGACAAAGAACGCCTCGGCGACACCATCGGCCGCGTCGGCTGGGAGGAATTTCTGACAGCAGTCTTCCCTCCCCGCTAGCCCCGCTGCGCGCGCCTGTTTCCACCCCAATACAAATTTGTCGCGTTTCTCCATATAATCCCCGCCACAATGGAGGAAATCGCCTCCTCCAGCCAAGCGCTAGCCCGGATGGCCGAAGAACTAACCAACGCCGTCAGCAGGTTTAAAGTATAATACACTTCCAGAACAAAAGCCGCTTACGCAAAAGGGTCGGCCGGTCCCGGTCGGCCCTTCCTTCTTCTCCGGGCAGCCCGTTTGTCAACGTCAAAGGGGCTGCCCTGTTTTTGCGACAGCCCCTTCCGTAAAGCCTGGGGTTACAGCCCCGCGGCCACGGCCAGCTCGACCGCCTGCCGGGGCACGTACACCTTGCCCGTCTTAGCGGCCAGCACAGTCAGTCCGTGCATTTCGCAACTCGTGCCGCCGGCCCTGACGATATCCTTACTGATCGGCAGCTCGACTCGCTTCATTCCCTTTTCCACCACCAGCACCGGATTGGCGGCATCAGCTTTATCCAGCCTCACAGTCGCGCCGATGGCGGCAAATGCCTTGTCGGCCTCGACGAACAACTTGCCGTCGACGGCATCCAGGTCGAGGCCCAAAGCTCCCGCCTGCGCCAATGCGAGGTCGGTATTCTGGATGAGGCCGGTCGGTCTGTTGGGGCCGTAAGCGTACAGGAACACATCCTCGCCGGTATGGCCGTTGGTGGTCCAGCCGATCACCGACCGGCGGGAAATCACCGGCCCGACCGCATAATTCATGCTGCCTTTCTTGGCTTTCTGGATTGCCGTCACTTCCCCGGCAGTCAGGTCATCGACGCCGTAGTAATTGCTCATGACAAACCGGATATTGCTCTCGGAAAGATCGCCATCCAGCACCTTCTCGATCCCCTCGCCGGTAAGCGTCGCTTTTTTAAGCGGGGCGATCAGCGCCTCGAAAGGCAGCTTGTCGTAAGTGGCGTCGGTCGTCTTGTTGCCGATCGACATGCCGCCGTTGCCGTGGTCGGTAAAGCCCAGCACCAGCGTCTGCCCGTCTTTCCTGGCGAAGTCGAGCGCCACCTTCATCGCTTCGTCGAACGCCAGCACGTCGCTGATTACACCGATGGGGTCGTTGGCATGGGACGCCCAGTCCACCTTGCTGGCTTCAACGAACAGGAAGAAACCGTTCTTGTTCTGGGAAAGCAGCTCGATCGCCTTCCCGGTCATCTCCGCCAGGCTTGGCTCCTCGGGGCGGAAGGTCGGGCGGTCGAACTCGTAGGCCATATCGTCCATGGCGAACATGCCCCAGACCTTGCCGCTCTTTACTGACGCCATCTGCCCGCGGTCTTCCACGAACCGGTAGCCGCGGTCCTTCAACACGGCGACGAGATTCTCGCCGTCGGTGCGTTTCCCGCCCTGCGCCACGGGAAGAAGATACTGCTTGCCGCCGCCGAACACCACGTCGATATCGAGGTAAACCTGCTGCTCGGCGATATCGTTATAATCGTTGCGGTTGAAGGTATGGGCCGAATAGCCGGCGGGGCTGGCGTGCTGGATGTTGGAGGTGGCGACCAAGCCCACCGCTTTACCCTGCAGTTTGGCCCCCTCCAGCACGGTGGCGCCCGGCTTGTACTTCAACTCATCCGCGACCGGGGCGACCCCGGGCATCGTAGTTTTCGCCGGCAGAATACCAATGAACTTGGAATTTGACTTATGGCCGGTGGCAAAGGCAGTCGACGCCGGCGCCGAATCGGATATAAGACTTTCCGCGCTGTAAGTGCGGATCGCGCCGCAGATCATCTCGTCGGAGACCAGCGCCTTCCCGCCGTTATACCAGCGGGCGACCGTGGCATGAGTGGCGCTCATGCCGTCCGGCATCACGATAATGACGTTTTTCACCGGCGCCTTGGCAAGCGCACCGGCCGGGAATAAGGGAATAAGCAACGCGGCTAGCATGAGCCAAACGGCAGCTTTTCTTTTCACAGCTTTAGCCTCCAATTATCTTTCTTTTCTTCGCGGTCGCTTACTAGGCGACCACCGACTTGACAGCCTCCACCAGCGCACCCTCGTCCTCGGTTGTCCAAATCAGGTACAGCTGTTCGAGAGTCGCCTGGGAAAACACATAGTTGCGGAACGCGAAAAACTTCGCGGTTTGCAGGTCGGCATCAGTCATGCCGTACTCCCGCTTGGCAATTTCGCCCACCTTGGCGATCGTCCACTTCGCAGACGGGACAGACAATACCCAGTCATGGTCTCCCAGATGAGTGATAAACCCTTCGACGCGGCGAGGCAGGGGAAGGGTTTTGCCGTCGGCGGCCAGGAGGCCGAGCGCTACAGGGTCTTTATCGGCGAGAATAGCCGCCGCGGAAAGCCAATTGACCACATCGCGCTCATCGTTGGCCGACCCCGGATGATTATGGGCGCAGGCCATCGCCACGACAAGCTCGGCCGGCATTTCGCGGTGGATGAGCTCGGCGATGGTGAGAACGTGGTGGGCGCCCGTACCGGCGATCGGGTACTCGGTACGGGACGCACCGCTTTCCTGCCACTGGAAAACCCACGGCTTATGCAGGTCGTGTAGCGTCTGCGCGGCGACGACGATATCGCGGCTCACCTGATAACCGTATACATCCTTGTACGCGTTGTAAAAACCTAGCGCAGCCTTTACGTTGACCGCCACGTGCGTGGCCAGCCCGCCGGGGTAGGAATGATGACTGGCGTAGCCGCTGCCGGGAGCGGCATAAAACGGGATTACTGCTTGGTTTGGGCTCTTGCAGGGCGGCAAAAACTCGTCGTAGGCGGCGCCGTCTTTAAGGTACCCGGCAGCCACCAGGCGCCTTTTCGCGTTATCCTTTTCGGCATCGCCCGGATACAGTTCCATCAGACGGGGCGCGGGATTCTTCAATATTTCCAGTGTCGTGCGGCGGATGGTCTCGTCCTGTATTTCCCGGGCAGTCGTTACCAGAAAATCGTAGGCGGCCTTAACGTGGGAGGATCGCTCCGCCATAGCGACCGGCTTCATAGCCAGGCACTCCGGTAGCGGCAGCTTCTTGGCCTTCAGCGCCGGCGCTTTCGCCGCGGCGGGTTGCGGCAAAGAGGCAAACGCCAGCGCGGCCGCGGCCCCTGCCGACATCCTGATAAAGTCGCGGCGGTTACAGTCGAGATTCATCTTGTCAAACGGATTACTCATTTTATCCCTCCTGGTATTCATCTGCTAACTCTATTGTAGCGGGAATAAATTCCTTGATTGTTAACCGCCTGTTAATTATATGTAAAATATTGGATAAGGGCCGCTGCCACCCTGTCGGCGGCAGCCCCGCGCCTATAAACCGCCATCGCCAAAACCGGGACAGCGTATTTGGCCTTGCCGGTCGCGATGCCCGCCCCTCCATAATATCCGGCGACGGTCCGCCGGATATTATGCCTGCCCGGCCTGTCAGGCAACCAATTGTCGCAACGTTTTGAAAAATCGTTGACACCCGTCATCATCCCGTGATACATTTAATATGAAAACTGACTCACTATTCATATAATTTCTTATCGAGCGAAATTATATATTTTTTTTGCGGCAAATATGAATAGTGATTCATGTTTCATGTTAAGCGCCCTTACAAAGAGGAGGGGAGTGGCCCGGCGGTATTTTATTTAGGACGTCCATAGTCTGCCAAACAAGACGACCGAGCGATTAGAAAGGGGATGAAACAATTGAAAACAAGCACAAAGGTCATCATCGCCGTACTTTTTTGTTATTTCGTGGCCTGGCTCGACCGTATGGCCATCAGCATGGCGCTCCCGTATATCGGCAAAGAGTTCAACCTGTCGGCCACAGCGCTTGGCGGCATCCTGAGCGCCTTTTTCATCGGTTACGCCGGCTGCCAAATTCCGGGCGGCTGGCTGGCCGACAAATTCGGCGCCCGGCGGGTAATCACAAGCGCCCTGGCGGTGTGGTCGCTGTTCACGGCTTTCACCGGCATGGTATCCAATATCACCCAAATGCTCATAGTCCGCTTCGTGTTCGGGGCCGGCGAAGGCGTTTTCCCCGGCCCGGTATGGAAAATCGTCGGCAGCTGGTTCAGCAAAAAAGACCGCGGCACCGCCAACTCCTGCGTCCTGACCTCGACAACTTTAGGCCCGGCCATCACGCCGCTGCTGGTGGCCCCGCTCATCGCCGCTTACGGCTGGCGCGCCGTTTTCTATATCCTGGGCGCGCTCGGCATCGTTTGCGTCTATATCAGTTGGCGCTACATCGTCGACAAGCCGGAAGAGTACCCGGGAATCTCGGCCGAGGAGGTCCGGCTCATCAAAGAACAGCGGGCCGCGGACGAAGCGGCCGCCGCAGGCATGGAACAAAGCATCGCTCCCAAGGCGTCCTTCTGGGAACTTATCCAGGAGCCGCGTATCTGGGTCATGTTCTTCGGCGTATTCTTCCTGACCGTCCCCATCTGGGGCTACATGACCTGGCTGCCCACCTACCTTGTAAAAGTGCGCGGCCTCACGCTGGCGAAAATGTCCATCGCCGCCTCCATCCCCTTCTTCGTGGCCACCGTCGGCATGCTGTTGTCCGGCTGGATGTCCGACAAATTCTTCCGTGGCCGCCGACGCTACCTGGTCATCGCCGCCGAGCTCGTCGGCGCCTTCTGCCTGTACCTGTTCTACACCACGCCCTCGGTGGAATACGCCACCCTGTACCAAAGCCTGGCAGCCGGCTTCCTTTTCATGGCCCTCGGCTCCATCTGGGCGCTGCCCGTCATCTACCTGCCCGAAAACCTTATGGGCTCCGGCAGCGGCTTCGTCAACACCGGCGGACAACTGGGCGGTCTCGTAGCCCCGTTCGCCCTTGGACTCGTCATCGACTGGACGGGCGGCAACTATGACGCGGCCTTCAAGCTGCTGGCCTTCTCCTGCCTTATCTCCTCCGCCATAATCTTTCTCGGCATCCGGGAAAAGAAAAACCCGGCCGGCCCGCTGCCGGCCGCCCAGGCTACCGGCAGGTGAAGCTGCCGGCCTGCCGAAATGCTCCTCTAGATCACCAAATTCCACGCAGGAGGGATATATAGATGAAAGCGTTGGCGGTGTGCGGCTCGCCGCGGAAAAACGGCAATACCGAATATTATCTCCGGCTCTTCCTGTCAGAACTGGCGGCCAAAGGAATCGAGACCGAATTCCTCTGGCTGGGCGACAAACGGATTCTGCCCTGCAAAGGCTGCTACGGCTGCCTGGAGCACAAGGCCTGTGTCCAGCAGGACGACTTCGAAGAAATTTTCGCGCGGATGCAGGCCGCCGACGCCATCATCGTCGGCTCGCCGGTATACGTAAGCAAGCCCACGGGCCTGTTGGCCTCCCTGCTGGAGCGGGTCACCTTCTCCGCCAGGGCCTCGGGAAGGATGCTGTCGGGCAAGGTCGGCGCGCCGGTGACCGTGGCGCGACGGGCCGGGCAAACCTTTGCCTTCGCCGAGCTCCTGCTGTGGTACTTCATCAATGACATGATCATTCCCGGCTCGATGTACTGGAACGTCGGCGTGGCCGGCGCCAAGGGAGCCATCGACGCCGACCGCGACCTGGAAGGAATCGAAATCATAAAATACGCGGCCGCCAACATGGCCAGAGTTATACAAGCCTTGCAGACGGCCGGCGCCAACGCCCCGGTCGACCGGGACAAACTCTTCTTCACCCCGCCGGCCTCCGACAAATAAAAAAACGGGTTCGCCGACCGCTTCGGCGAACCCGCTCCCGCATACAAAAAAGCTAAACCGTTATCAGGTACTAAACGCACCCCGGCGGATAAACCTCATGATCTCGTGGATAACCTCGTCCGGCACTGGCTTGCCGTCGAAGATTATCCATTTGAGACCGATGAAATTCGATATCCCGATCAGGCTGTATGCCAGGATACGGGGATCGATATCCGTCATCTCGCCCGCCTTCTGGGCGGCCTTGAGCTTCGACACATATCGCTCGGCGAACTTTTCATAGTAATCGCGGAACAGATCGTTATCGACAAACTGCGCTTCCCAGATTATCTTATACAAACCGCGGTGCTTGCTGACAAAATCGAAGAAAGTTTTGAAACCGATATACTCCTGGTCATAGCGGGTCGCGCAGCCGGTCGCGGCGATTTCTATCTCCCTGCGCAGCGTATGGCCGAGGTTCTCGAGTAAATAGCGAAAAACACTGATCTTGTCCTCGAAATATATGTAGAAGGTTCCGGGCGCCACTGAAGCCGCGGCCGTGATATCGACGACCGACGTGTTGTAATATCCCTTTTCGGCGAAAAGCTGTTCCGCCGCGCGGCATATTTTCTCCAGCGTTTCCTGTCCTTTCGCCGTCTTCGGCAGATTGACGCTAGCCAAATGTTTCTACCCCGCTTTCACCACAACCGTAAACCTATTATAACACCGATCGCCAAAGTCAGCCACCGGCCGTCCCCAGGCCCCGCCGGCCGGCGATCACCTTCACAAGGAGGCACAGCCATGGAACTCCAGACTTGGGTCGGAAATTACGCCTACTTCCGGGCGAGAACCTCGCCCGACAAGGAAGCGATCCACGACCTCGACAACGACGTCCGCTACACCTACCGCGAGCTCGATCGACGGGCCAACATCCTCGCCAACCACCTCGCCGCCAGGCTGGCCGTCGCCAAAGGCGACCGGATCGCCTTTTTGTCACGGAACCGCATCGAGCTTTTCGACGCCTACTACGCCACCGGAAAAACCGGAACCGTTCTCGTCCCCTATAATGCCAGGCTGTCGGTCGACGAACTGGCCCAGCTCGTCGCAAGCGAAAAGCCTTGTGTGCTCTTTTACGAGGACACGTTCGCCAAAATAGTCGCCGCCCTCAAAACGAAAGCCAGCATCAAACATTACGTCGTCCTGCCCGATACCCGGGAATCCCTGCCAGACCCCAATTACGAAGAAATCATGGCCGACGGCGATCCCACCCCGCGCAGTTGCCCCGGCCTTTCCCTCGACGACACCCACCTTATCATCCACACCGGCGGCACGACCGGCCTCCCCAAAGGCGGCATGATCTCCCACGGCGCCATGCTTTTCAACGCCATGAACGAGATAATCACCTGGGGCGTCTCCCATACCGACAGCGCCCACCTGCTGCTGCCCCTCTTCCACACCGGCGGCTGGAACCTGCTGACCCTGCCCCTTCTCCATGCGGGCGGCCGCCTGCTTATCAACAAGCAGTTCGACCCCAAGACCGCCCTGAAAATCATCGGCAGAGAAAAGCCCACCTTCGTATTCGGCGCCGCGACCATCTTCCGCATGATGATCGACCAGCCCGAATTCGCCGCCACCGACTTCTCCTCCGTCAAATGGATAATGGCCGGGGCCGCGCCCACCCCCGTCAACATCATGGAGAAATTCTGGGACAGAGGCATCCGCTTCGTGCTCGGCTACGGCATGACCGAGGCCGGCCCCAACAACCTATCCGTGCCGGCCGAGTTCATAACCCGGGACGTTATCCGGGAAAAATACGCCTCTGTTGGCAAACCGATGTACTTCACCCTCGCCAAAATCGTCGATGACGCCGGCAACGAACTCGGCGACGACCAGGTCGGCGAGCTCGTCTGGAGCGGACCGCAGATTTTCAGCGGCTACTGGGACAACGAAGCCGAGACGAACAAAACGCTGCGCGACGGCTGGATCTACACCGGCGATATGGCCAGGCGCGACAAGGACGGCTACTATTACATCGTCGGCCGGAAAAAGAACATGTTCATCAGCGGCGGCGAAAACGTCTTCCCGCCCGAAATCGAAAGATTACTTTATGAGCTGCCGGAAATATACGAAGCATGCGTGATCGGCGTCCCGGACGAAAAATGGGGAGAAGTCGGCAAAGCGATCATTTCCCTGCGCCCCGGCCACACACTGACCAGGGAAAAGGTCCTCGCCTTCCTGAGCGACAAACTGGCCCGCTATAAAGTGCCGCGCTATATTAGGTTCGTCGACGACCTGCCCAAAAACAACGTCGGCAAAATCGAAAATTCCCGGGTAATCGCCCTGTACGGACAGCCCGAAGATTAAGGAGCGGAAGATGGACAACAACTTCGTCGGCATAAAAGACATACAAATCTACGTTCCCGAAACCGTTCAAGACAGCCGGGTAATCGCCGAAAAATCGGGCATCCCCTGCGAAACCATCGAGCAAAAATTCGGCATCAAGCAACGACACAAAGCCGGACCGGACGAACACGTCTCCGACATGGCCATCCAGGCCGCCCGCAAAATCCTTGCCGGCATCGACCCTGCCGACCTCGATCTTGTCGTGTACTGCGGCAGCGAATATAAAGACTATTACCTGTTCAACCTCGCCGCCAAAGTGCAGCACGCCATCGGCGCGAAAAACGCCAACGCCTTCGAAATCCATTCCCTCTGTTCGGCCGGCGTATTATCGCTCAATATCCTCAAAAGCATGATGCTCTGCAATCCCGAACTGCGCAACGTGCTGCTCGTCTCCTCCTCCAAGGAAACCGACCTCGTCGCTCTTGACAATCCCCGCGCCCGCTTCATGTTCAACTTCGGGGACGGCGCGGCCGCCGCCCTGCTGGTAAAAGGCCATCCCGCCAACCGGATTCTGGGGACCCACATGATCACCGACGGGCAGTTCGCCGAAGACGTCGCCTGCTACGGGGTCGGCTCCCGCAACTACTACCGGACGGAAACACTCGACTACCCGCAGCGCAACCTCGATGTCCGCGACCCCCAGTCGATGAAAGAGCGGCTCGACCCCGTCAGTCTGAACAACTTCCTCGCCGTGATCGCCAAGGCCGCGGAAAAAAGCGGCTACAGGGCCGCCGACATCAAGTTCATCGCGCCGATTTTCATGAAACGTTCTATCCTGACCCACATTCTCGACCACTTTGGCCTGACGGAGGATAACTCCTTCATCCTCGAAGACTACGGACACTGCCAATCGGCGGACGCCTATATCGCCCTTTCCGAGGCAGCCAGACTCGGCCGCCTGAAGGACGGCGACCTGGCCGTCATGCTGGGGGCGGGAACAGGCTATACCTGGGCGGCCACCGCCATCCTGTGGGGCATTCCGTCGTAAGCCGCCGACGGCGTCTTCTAGCGATTATGGGGATTGTGATTTATCGACACTTTGGTTTTGGCCAGTTCGTTGCCGCGCTGGTCAACGAAGGTCACATTCACGCCGCCCCACACATCGACATACTTGCGGTCGATAGCGACGTAGTCTGACGGAGCGGTAAGATTTCTGGTCTCCATCTCGCCCGGCTTGACGCTCCTGGTGCGCACAGTAACAGTCAGGGCGTTGCCGGTCAACGTCACCTTTTCGATACCGATCGCGTCGGCTCCGCCGCCGCTCCCCAGGTAAGCGAACAGGACCACTTTCTCGTCATAGTCGACAGCCTTCGCCCGGGCCAGGACCGCTTCAGGGATACGGCCGTCTTTTCCAGCCTGGGCGTAGTCGGTGATGACCGCCATCGCCATATCGCCCGGGTACGCGCCTTTGTACCAGTTCCAGCCTTTATATTCATCCGTTCGGAAAATCACCTTGCCGGCGGGCGGCTGCGGAACCGGCGCGGTAACCGGCCCGTCGACCCTGTAGGTCGTCCAGATCGCCCCGCCGCCGCCAAACGGCCGCACGACGATCATCTTGTAAACTTTATCCCCGTGCTTCACCGCCACGTCCACCTGCCCGTGTCGCGCAAGAGGGGTGGCGCTGCGCCTGTTGACAACGGTAAAGGTGTCGTCGTCACCAAAGCCGTAATAGCTCTTGCCTTCGCGTTTCGCCACCTCCAGCGGATCGAGGCGCCACTGGTCGCGGCCGGCATCAACCGCCTGCTGCCACTTTATGATTTTGGCGTAGTCGAGTCCTGCCACGCCTGGCCCCACATCGGGTTTTTCGTCGCGGACCACGGCCCTGACCTGGCGGACCGCGGCGACCTGCCATATATTATGCGTACCCGGACCTGCCGGCTGAATCAGCTTGACGAGAAAGAACCGGCTGTCGTGGCCGACCAGTACCTGAGCCTCGCCGGTTCCCGACCGCGCACCCTTGTAAAGCTGGGAAACGAGGGTAAAGGTATCGCGCTCGGCGGAAAAACCATAGTCGGCAGCGCTCCTCTTAACTACCTGGACGGGGTCGAGAAGCCAGGACTGACGGCCTTCGTCGGCCGTGGCCTGAAGCTTGCCCGCTTCACCCTCGTCGATCTTGATCACCTTGGTATCGTCGGCCGCGTCTTCGACAATTACCCGGGCCGTTTTACCGTCGGGCCCGGTAACGGCCGCTTCGCCGCCTACCTCCACAGTTGCGACCGCTTCGTCGGACTCCGTTTCGACCGCCGCCCGGACAGGCGCCGGCGCCGGTTCGGCATGGGCGACCGCCTCAAGCCGTTGGCCGTAACGCTGCGTGAAACCCAACCACTTGGCCGCCGCTTCGTCCGGCATGGCCAGCGTCGCCACCGCTCCCGCCAGCAGCGCCAGGGCGGCGATACTATAAGTAATCTTGCCGTATTTGTTCAAATTCCTCTACCTCCTCTTCAATTGACTGCACAGTCACATCATGTTATCAAACGTTCGCCGCCCGTAAAAAGTAACGGCGGAAAAAAAGGAAATCGCCCGGTCCTACTCCAGCGACCGGGCGATTTTCTGCAATTCGTCCTCCGGCAGATTTCCTTCCACCGTTACGACCATATCTTTGATAGTCACCGTCACCCGGTTGGCCTTACCCTTGGCGGCGCCATCAGGCGGGGCGACCGCCGCCGCGTGGGCGGACGCTTTTACCGCGTCCGGCGTCGCCGCCTTACGCTGGGTAATGACGATCGCCTCGTCACCGTGGCCGTAAACCCGGCGTACGGTTTCGGCTCCCTCATCCACCGCCGTTTTCTCCGGCTGACGGCCGGGCCAGGCGAGGAAGCCGCTCCCCGGTGGCGACGCCGGTTTCTCCGTTGCCGGCTCCGCCGTTTTCTCCGGAACCTTGGCCAGCATCGTCCGCGGCCCGCTCCGGCCGCTGCCGGCAGCGGCCCCCGGCGCCGACCCCTCCTGGGCGGGAAGGCTGTCCGCAACCTGCGGCGGCCGTTTTGCCGCCGCAGGCTCATTTTTGACCCTGCCGGCCTTAGCCGCCCCGGCGGCATTATCGGCCGCCGGCTGCGGAGCCGGTATGCTTTCGATCACGACACTACCGGCGGGCGGAAGGGTCATCTGCGGCTGAGGCGGTGCCGACGGGCCGAGGTTGAAGGCAAACACGAGCACCGCGGCTGCCGCGGTGCCGGCAGCCCCCGAGGTCAGCCACAGCCGGCGCCGTTTCCGCTTCGCGGCCAGTTCGTCGCCCACTTTGTCCACCAGCGCAGCCACCACGGCCGGCGGCGGGCCGGTCCGTTTGAGGAGAAGCGCCACGCGGGCCAGCTCCTTCGTCTCCTCGTCGCCGCCGGCGGGCATTTGGCCGCGGTTCAGCGCGTCGAGCGCCGCCGACAGTTCGGTAAGTTTCTCGTTTTCCTTAAGGCCTATCGTGTTCACCTCCTAGCCGCTGATCCCATGTTCCAGGAACAAGCGGCGCAAATTCTTCAAAGCCCGTTGCTGGAGCATCTTCACCGCCGCCTCCGACTTGCCCATCAGCTTGGCGGTTTCCTGGAGGGTCAAGGCGGCAAATATTCTCAGTTCCACCGCCTGACGCTGCTCGGCGGGCAGCATGGCCACCAGCCGTGCGATGTCCTCCCGCCGCTCCTTGGACAGCGCGCTGTCCTCCGGCAGCGGGGCAGGGTCGGCGAGCGGCTCCTGGAAGTCGGCCAGCGCAACGACCTGCGGCGACCGTCCCTTCCTGCGCCAGTGGTCGGTTATCAGGTTGAGAGCGATCCGGCCCAGATATGTTTTAAATGACGCGCCCGTCTCCCGGTAGCCCGGCAAAGCCCTAAACGCCTTCAGAAAAGTCTCCTGCGTTATCTCCTGGGCGTCCTCGCTGTTGGCGGTTTTAAGGCAGGCCAGCCGGAACACCGGCTGCCAGTACCGGGCAACAAGCGTCTCAAGCGCCGCCTTGTTTCCTTGCTGCGCCTGGTCTATGAGCATCTTCTCGTCCGACACCTCAACTCACCACCTGGAGAAACTGAACGCTTTTTCAATCTTCCCACCAGGCGGCGAAATCATGCTTGCGGGGCGTTCTTTTGCCAGTCATTCTCTTAAACGCCGCCCAAGCGGAAAAGTAACGCCGGGGAAGAAAAAAAGCAGCTTTTTTACGCTGCAAGGACACACTATAGTAAAGCGCGGTCCGGAAACGGCCGCGGCGGCAAAGCCGTGAAGCAGCGAAAACAACGGCGCGGCCTGGGGGGGAGGCGAACGATGGACTACGCGGCGGACATCGCAGCCGAGCTGGCGGTGCTTAGGCACCTAGGGTATTCCGAGCCTGATGTGGCGCGGGTTGTGGGCATTTATAGCGGTTATTTGAGCTGGGAGGGGTTGTCGCGAAACCAGCAGCGGCGGCTGGCGGCGGACCTTAAGAGGCACACCCGCATCGCCCGGCGGTGGTATTTCGCGGTGGCGGCGAGCGCGGAGTCGCCCCTGACAAATCACTGACATAATCTGACGTTTACCCTGACATTTTCCCTGACGTCAACCCTGGCGGATGGTCTGACAATGGCGCAGGCGACGGGCTATTGCCCGTCGCCTTTTATTTGGGCAACGATTTTAACGATTTTTTCGCCATAGCCGACCCCGGGTATGGCCCATTTTCCGCCGAGGCTCTCCCAGGTCGGGCACTGGGCGAAATAGCGGGGGATGGCGCGGACGAGGTTGTAGCGCGGGTCGATGATCGGTTTGAGCGGTTCGCGGGCGGTGGTGTAGGCGAGGAGGTGCTGGACGTGGGCCCGCACGCCGAGGCGGGCGGACTCGAACGTGGCGCCGCGAGGGCCGCCGCCGGTGGTGCCGATGCCGGCGAAGTTGTTTTGTGAGGGCAGCACGTCGCCGCCGAACCGGAAGTAGCCGGTTTCGAGGATGGCCTGGGCGAGGGCGAGGTCGGGACGGATGCCCTCATGGCCGGCTTCCTCCCAGTACAGGTTGACGAGTTCTTCCAAGGCGACGTTAATTTTGGGCATCGGGTTGTGGCGGCGGATAAAGGTCACCATCTGTTCCTTGGAAATCTCGGCCTGGCCGAAGATGGGGGTGTGGCCTTTGACGGCTTTGGCGGCCTGAGCCGGCGTAGGCTCCGGTTTCGGAGATTGTTTCAGGATGTTCATGATGCGGTCGTAGAAGCTTTGGCCGTTGGTCTGCGAGGCGGTTTGGGCCGCTCCGCCGGTCCTCTCGGGGGAGGCGTTGGCCGGGGAGCAGACGAGGAGCAGGGCGAGGCCCAAGATGCAGGTTAGCTGTCGCGCAGGCGGCATGGTTCACCTCAGGTAGTTTTTTGCGTAAACTGAATATTCCCTAAAGGCCGGCGATAATCCTGCCGGCCGCAAATTAATAAGCCGGGAGTTGCACCCGGCTTGTCGGCTTCACAGTTTGCGTCTGAGATCCTGGCGCGCGGGCCGGTACATGCGGCAGAAGCGTTTTCCGCAGCTTGGCTTGTAGCAGGCGCGGCAGGTTTCCTTGTCGGCGCAGTCGGCGCAGCGGCAGTTGATGCAGGTGATGGGCTGGTTGACGGGGCTGGCGTTTTCCTTCAGGGTATAGAAGGAGCTGGGCTGCGTGTCGCGCACCGAGGAGAGGGTGACGAATTTGATGATGTCTTCCTGGGTGACGGGGTTGATGGAGACGAACTGACAGCCGATGTCATAGGAGCCGGATTTGTTTTTGATCGAACGGACGACTTCTACAGTGCCCCGCACTTTGCGGTCGGCGAGCTGAAATACGAGGTCAAGCCTGGTGCCGACCGGGAGGGCGAATTTGCTTGTGTAACGCAGGCCGCCGGCGCTGATGTCTTCGAGGGGCAACGGATAGTTGCGCCGCAGACTTACGCCCTTGGGCGTGGTGAAGCCTACGGCGGTCATGATCGTTTTGAAGTTTATGCGGCGGAATTTACGCTGATTGGGGTTCACCGCGTTCACATCCCTCCGTGGCGTTTGCCGGTCCGTCCCTGGAAACCGGATATTTATCTGCTACTATATATTGTCGTAATCTGGGGAAAAATCTTAAGCGGAAATGCGGTCGATCTGCGACAAAAAAATGTAAATACGTCCTTATTATGGCATTTTTTCGTTGTTTGGCACTCAGGAAGGATACCGGGCGGATTATCGCGAAAAGAGTTGTATCCGAAGGGGGTGCGACATTGGAAAAACTTGATATCGCGATTGTCGGCGCGGGGGTCGTCGGCCTGGCCGTGGCGGCGGAAATCGCCCGCCGGCAGGACGAGCTGGCCACTATCGTCCTGGAGCGCCACGGTAAGTTCGGCCAGGACACTTCAAGCCGCAACAGCGAGGTAATCCATGCCGGGATGTATTATCCGACCGGCAGCCTGAAGGCGAAGCTGTGCGTGGCCGGAAACCGGCTGTTGTACGAGTTTTGCGAACAGCACGAGGTTCCTTTCCAGCGGATCGGCAAGCTGATCGTGGCCAGCGAGGCGGCGGAGATCGAGGCGATCGACGCGGTGTACGCCCAGGGCGTCGCCAACGGGGTGCCGGGGCTGACCAGGCTGGACGCCGCGGAGGCCAAGAAGCTGGAGCCGAATATAAAGGTGGAGACGGCGCTGTTTTCCGAGTCGACCGGCATCATCGACACCCACAAGCTGATGGCGCGGCTGGAACATCTGGCGACGGCCAATTACGCGATGCTGGCCTATAAGCATGAGGTGACCGGCATCAAGCCGGTGGCCGACGGCTACGAGGTTACCTTCCTGGGGCCGGACGGCCAGACGGACGCGATCGAATGCCGCTGGCTGATAAACTGCGCCGGGCTTTACGCGGACAAGATCGCGGCGATGTGCGGCATCGACACGGCCGCCGCCGGCTATGAGATCAACCCGGTGAAGGGCGAGTATTTCGCGGTGGGGATGGGCAAGTCGAAGCTTGTGAATCATCTTATCTACCCGCCGCCCCTCCACGGGCTGAAGGGCCTGGGGACGCACGTGACCAAAAGCCTCGACGGGCGGGCGCGCCTGGGGCCGAACGTGGTGAACGTGACCGACCGGGAGGACTATGACGTCGATCCGGAGCACCTGGAGGAGTTTTATCAGGCGGCGGCGGCCTACCTGCCGTTCATCGGGCGCGAGGACCTGGCGCCGGACATGGCGGGGGTACGGCCGAAGCTGAAATCCTCGAACGGGGCGGTGGTCGATTTCATCATCCGCCACGAGACGGAGCGGGGCCTGCCGGGACTCGTCAATCTGGTGGGCATCGAGTCGCCGGGGCTGACCGCCTGCCTGGCGATCGCCAACCATGTAGCCGATATCGTGGACGCGGGCCTATAAAGCTTCGCGCCAACAAAAAGGAGAGCACCGTTGCCGGTGCTCTCCTCGTTTTATTATCGGCGGGCGATATGCTGACTCGACAGTAAAGACGACGATTATTCCTTGCGTCCAGAACGCTTTTATCAGCAACCGGCTGCCGGTCTCTGGAAGGCCCGGAGGAGGGCTGGCGGCCACGCGCGCAGGGCCTAAGCGCAGCGGCTTAATGCTGGTCTCAGAGGCGAATGCCGTCTGGGATCTGCCGCAGGGCAAGTATTGTTACTTCGAACTTATGAGATCGAGAAGCAGACCTATAATATTAAGGGAACGTAGTATAATGCAATTTGCAAAATTCATAGTGCCATGATATAGTACCTTCAAGAAAGAAGGAGTGAATTGATGTCGGTCGTTCTGTAAGAGTTTAGGCTAAGGGCATTAAACGAGCAGTTGTACTGCTTTTATTTGTGTTGCCATAAACTGCCTTACAGATTGAACACGCATCCGTTACTTTAATGGTGTAATTTGTAGCGCAGTAGCATAAAACTGCGCTTTTTATTTTCTTTCTGTAAGGCTGAAAACGGAAAGGAAGAGTATATATGTATACATTCACAAACCAATTTATTTCTGATAATAATAACGTGGAGTTTTTGAAGGCCACTATGATGGGGCCGAATGCTATGCGGGTATCCGAGGAATTGGCGTCACACCTCAACATCAATGAGAATATGCGGATACTTGACCTCGGCTGCGGGTGCGGTCTTTCCACGCTTTTGTTAACAAAAAAATACGGTGCGTCTGTTTTCGCAGCCGACCTTTGGATTTCACCAACTGAGAATTATGAGCGGTTCCAATCCATCGGGATTGATGATAAGGCCGTTCCGATTTCCGTAGACGCGACCAAAGGGCTGCCTTTTGCAAACGGATATTTTGACCTGTTGTTTAGCGTGGATGCCTATCATTATTTCGGAGATACGGCGGAAATGCTCCCATCGATCATTCCTCTTATAAAAAAAGGCGGCTATGTCGCCGTGGCGGTTCCCGGATTAAAATATGAGTTTGGGGAAAATGTCCCGGAGGAAATGCGGCCGTTTTGGAATGACGATATAGAAAGAACCATACACTCTCTTGACTGGTGGAAGGAGCTATGGAGGGCGGAGAAGGGCATTGAAATGGTTGACATCCGCGAAATGGCTTGCTGCAAGCAGGCGTGGGATGAATGGCTTTCCGCATACCATCCCGTTGTTGCGGGAGACATAGAAATGATGAAAGCTGAAAACGGCAAGTATTTTAATCTCGTTCAGCTGATCGCTAAAGTCATCTAATATCTTTGCCTTTTTTCTTGTTCTTCTTAGCAATATAAGCCCTAAAAGAAAACAGGGCGGCGGCAGGATGCGTAAAGGATAAAGGCCCCTAAAAGCAAGCTTTTAGGGGCCTTTACATTACTTCTTCTCCGATTCCTTCCGGATAGTTTCGATCTTCTTATCGCTCCTCGTGTCACGTCCATCTAGATTCCTAACTGTTCCTGGAGGCAAACCACGGGTTTTTTCAAAATTACCTACGGTACAATCACTTCTTACTTTTCTTACCATATTTTTCACTCCACCATAACGATATTAGTCTTAGGCGCTTTTATTAATGGTTACGACCATATGGTTTAACACCTTAAGGATTTCTCTACTAGAAACAGGGATGATGTTTGAAAAATTGGTGCTGGATTTAGTACCTGTACTCAAGTCCCAGTAAGAAAACGTATCATACCCAGACGGCCAAGGGGGATTAATCTTAAAATACTGAGCCAGCCCCTTGAGTACCTGAAGTTCGCGCGTAATATTTTCCGGCCGACCAAAAGTGAGCGTGATAATTTCCGTTTTTTTGCTACTAATGAGATAGGGAACTGGAATAGATACTCCTCCACGAGGGCAAGACTGAAGATGCTTAGGAGCGACCCATATTTCCGCATCGGCAAAAGTCAGATTATAGTCTGGCTCCAAGGCCAGAAAAAAGCTCTTGGCATTCCTGAGGAATTTGGATGTCAGTCCACTCTTGCGCACTCGATCTTCATAGTGCAAAAACGGATTACTATTCTTCTGATAACAAACTTGTCTTACGATTTCAATCGTATCCCGGATAGATAGTATGTACAGTAAGCTTCTCCTCGGGCTATCACCCTTAGGGTATCCAAAAAAATCACGATAAACATTGTATACAGGAAACTTCATGAGCGACCTCCTCGAATTAATATTCGAATCTGCGTCGGCTCACAGTTTCGTTCATTCAGTGTAAGTTTTTTAGCGCGTATCTCCTTCCACACCGTATTGCAAAAAAGCGTGTTCGTATGGTAAAATACTTAATAGCTATTAACATTTTAGCCGACTCCTACGAGTCCACAACAGCCCTAAGTGGTGATTCTTGGGGCTGGAAGAAGCCAACGTTCCCGCGTTGGCTTCTTCTCTTTTTTGTCACTTACCATTATAACGAACGAACGTCTGGTCTGTCAACATCTTTTTCGTGATTCACGTCTCTCCTGCAAGCCTCATCATTTGCGTCGCGTCGCGCCATTACACTTTATTCATCAGTTTCATTGCCACCATCATCATTCGAATCCAACGGGCGTTTTAAATCAACAATTAAGGCTTTATTATCTTCATCCCAATACGAAAAATATCGTATTGCTCTACCAGTAAACATCTCTGAACTATCCTGAAAGTATCTCATTAAGAATCTAATGAAATCTTTATTATTAATACGCACATAGCCATTCTTTAATTTCGAAATAAACTCTATTTTATTGGGTTCACTTTCACTAGTTGGAATTACTCCTATAACCTGTTTTTCCTTATCGAACGCTAACACAATATAGTCAGGTTTGGACATTACTTCAACAGCAGCCCTACTAAAAGTCAGTCCGTATTCCGCTATAGATACCGTAATCGTTCCTAAACTAGGATTAAAGTATTCAAACTTAAACAACATTATCACCTCATTAACTTATTCACATATATTCACTTTTATATTTGCATTATATCATTAATCGTTTCAAAAAAACACATCTATACATCAATGTTCATTTTTTAAAGTTACATACACTCTTTTAAATTTGTCATAACAATTAAACGCTTAGTCCACTAACTAACAAAAGAATACTTTGCAATATATGTGTTCATTTGACTCCCTAACACATTTATAAGGGAATGGTTCCTTTATATCATGGCAGGTGGTCTTTTCTATATTATTAAATTCCAAAATCAGTCATACGCTTCCGGTTTCATCTTGTGGAGATACCCGAACCCTATCAAAACATATCAACAGCAAAAAGCCGCGTACTGCGCGGCTCTTCCGGATTTGCATAGTGGAGGCGAAGCAAGTCGGACCCTTCCCACTTGGCTGAGGATTGCGCCGCTGGCGCTTTGGGGTGAAGCCACGGAAGCGAGGCGGCGGCC
The DNA here is from genome assembly GCA_032334055.1 of Selenomonadales bacterium 4137-cl. Lineage (NCBI taxonomy): Bacteria > Bacillati > Bacillota > Negativicutes > Acetonemataceae > Anaeroselena > Anaeroselena agilis. The sequence continues at coordinate 3,502,947 of JAUOZS010000001.1, forward strand.
GCTACTTGGCGAGAGAGCCGGTAACGGCAGCCGGCGCGAGCCAGGGACGGCGAGCGAGCCGCTATCTGTCAGGAGACAGTTAGCGGCGTACGGCTAGCTGTCGGCGACGAGCCTAGTAAGACCGCCGCCGTAGCGTGTGGCGAGCCACAAAGCACCAGAAGGCGCAGGCAAAAGGCTCAAGAGATCAATTAGCCCTCCAGGGACTTGCGGATGGATTCGAGCTCCCGCCTGCGCTCGGCGGTGATTTTCGGATAGGCCATGTGGAGGTCGTGTAGGGCATCGAATAAAGACTGGGGGACGGAGTTATTGACACACCTTTAGGTTGGAATGTCAGTTACCCCGTCCCCTTCACACTCGTTCACTAGATTGTCGCTTACTCATTAACGAATCATGGCGGATATCCTGGACCCGTTTACCCATGACGGTAAATGCTAGCTGTATCGAAGGCCCCAGCGTTAAGGCCACGATCAAGGTACCGATACCGATCGGCCCCCCTAGCAGATAACCGGCGGCAGCGACGCTCGTTTCAAGTATCGTCCTCACTTTCCACACCGGCCACCCGGTCTTGTGAATAGCCCCTACCATGAAGCTGTCCCTGGGGCCGGCGCCCAAAGCCGCCGTGAGGTAAAAATAGCTGCCCCAGCCAATGACCAGCACTCCCCCCAGCAACATCGCCAACTGTCCCGGCCAGAAAAGCGGAGCCGAAATCCAGGGGCTGGCCATAAACAGATCAATGAAAACCCCGATAAAATACATGTTGGCGATGGTCCCCCAGCCGGGATGGATCCCCATCAGTGCGCTCAGCGCAATAACGATTACCCCTGTAAGCTGGCTTACTTGTCCAAGGGTTAGAGGAAGATAATTGATCAATCCCAGGTGAAACGCATCCCACGGTCCTGTCCCCATATTACTTTTCACGGTTAAGACGATACCGAGTCCGAAAAGACAAAGACCAAAAAGCAAAGATACCATTCTGACAATCATTCCCACGACTCCCTTTAGTCAGCCGGAAATAGGCTTGCGCCAGTTTCCGATTAATCATAATCATACCTGGTAGAAAAACCATCGTAAACATCCAATCTATAATTTGCGCGAAATAATTGGCTATCAGAAGGGGAAACTGCAAATGGGCAAGAGCGTTAGCATTGCTCAACCGGCACCCGGACGAATAAATATAGACTATATACACGATTAAATAAGCGCGCAATACAAAAGATGACCTGTATGCCGCAGGTCATCTTTTGTATTGGCGTAAAACAAAGAAAGCAGGGAAGACGAAGAATATTTCCGGATTTGGTTGGTGGCGGCGAGGGGAGAGCTAGCAAATCCCCCTAAAACAGGAATGCGCACGAGCCTTCCCGGCTGGAAATCGGTCGCTGCCGGCCCGCCAACCCCTCCACAAAAGCTCCCGAACCCGGCTTTTCTGCTTTCTCAAAACTTCCAGCGGCAGCCGAGGTTGAAGCCCCACTCCTTGCTGACAGCCGTGCCCCAGGATTTTTCGGCATCAATGAATAGCTGATAATGCTTTTTATCCTCGACAAAGCCGATGCCAGTCACCCACTGGTGACCCTTAAGATTTGAGTCAAAAGCTGCGCCGTCGACCCTCGTGGTGCTCTCGCCCTTGTACTCGTTAACCCATGACACCTTGCCGTACACCTGCCGGGTCGCCCCGTCGGCGCCCTTCCAACTGCGGCCCGCGGTGACACCCAGTCTGAGCTGCAGCGACTGCGCAGCCGGCGTGTCCACCGGCAGGCCATTGGCCGTGGTGTACGATGCTTTACCCGCCCACAAGGCCCCCAGTTCAGCCGCCGGCTCGATATAGGTGCCGTTTCCTTTATCGAACCGTTTGCCGATCTCGGCTGACAGGCCGAAACCGGTATTGCGGTAAGAACCGCTGTCGCTCGCCGTGTTGAAGCGGTTGCTGAACCAATTGTACTTGCCGATGATGTCGACGAAGTTGCCGTCGTCCCTGAGCCAGCTGACATAGGCCCCGGCGTAGTTGCTGTCCGTGGTGCCGCTGCCGCCGGCATTATAAGTGGCGTCACTCCTGCCTTTGCCAAGGACGAACCCGGTGTATTTTTTGCCGCCGGTAAAGGACTGAGGGTTGTCCTTGCCCACCTCGAGGCCGCGCATGATCAGGCTGGCGTCGCCGGAGACACCGGGCTTAACGGTAAATTTGCTGGCGTAGGCGCGAGCCCAAACGTCGTCGGAAGACTGGCTGCCCATGCGCAGGTCACCCATGCGTTTTTTGATTTCGTTCATTTCTCCGTACCACGCAATTATCGTGCCGGCGGATAGGCTCATGGCCGCTTGCGAGGTGGCGGAGGGACCGGGATATGCGAAATAATAGTCCTCGGCATCTAAAGAGGCGGACAGATATGATCCTTTGACCACCGTGTAGCGGTAAGCGCCCACGTCGCCGCCGCCGGTGAAGGTCGCAGTGCTGCCGCCCGGCAGGTCGACGACCTTTGCGATCTGTCCTGAGCCGGTTGCTCCGCCGGTATCGGTGATATAGAGCCGATGGCTGCCGTTGGCTGTGCCGGTGACGGTGATGGTGTCGGCATAGCCGCTGGCCAGATTGGTGTAGAGGCTGAAACTGCCGGAGCCGGACAGTGTGCTGAGGTTGAGGCGGCGGCCGGCGGTGGGGCCGGGAGAGAAGGTCAGCGCGCCTCCGCTGAGGGCCAGGTTGGCAAGGGTGAACGTGCCAGTGGCGCCGCTGAGGTTGATGGCGCCGCTGTTGTTTACGGTGCCGCCCACGTTCGAGCCGGCGGCGAGGATGACAGTGCCAGCGCTTTGCACGTTAACGGTGTTGCCGTTGCCCCCCACCGCCAGGCCGTTTACCGTGCCGCTGGCGACGGTCATGGTGTTGGCGGTGCCGTTTAGGACGACGCCGGCGACGGCGGCATTGCCGGTGACGTTCACCTGGCCGGAGGCGCCGGTGAGAGCCAGGGCGGCGGTGCCGCCGGTGACGGTGCCGCCGGCGATGTTGACGACATTGGCGGTGCCGCTGTCGGCTATGCCGTAGGTGCCGCCGGTGACAGTCCCGCCATTGATGGTGACGACGTTGGCGGCGCCGCCGCTGATGCCGACACCGGCCACGCCGCCGGTCACGGTGCCGGCCAGAGTCGCCGTACTGGAGCTAACATTGTTGAAAGAGACTCCATCCGTCGCGCCGGAAAGCTTGCCGCCCGGGTAGACAGTTAAGGTCGATTGATCAGCATTTACGTCAACTGCCACCCCCGCCGCATTGATAACGCTCCCGCTACCGGCTACAGACAGCGTCTGCCCTCCTCCAATCCATACAATTCCCTCATTTACTGTCCCGACGACTGTAGCAGTACTACTCAATGTTATCGCGGCACAGGCAGTGGAAAACAACAGGCTGTCCAGAATCTGGCCGCCCCGGGCCAGGCCCGCCTGCCAGGCGGCGTCCACCTCCTGCCGCCGGGACGGCGGCAGTTCGGCTAAGGAAGCGGCCGCAGGGACGGCCAGGGGGGCTAGGCTGCCGAGGGCATTGACAACGGCTAGCAGAGCAGACACCTTCTGTTGGCGGCTCAGGCGGCGTTTCTCGCTTTTTTTCATCTTGGTATCTCCTCTCTCTTAGGCTCAAAGCCGTGGTCGGCCATCAGCCGGTCGATGACGCTGTTGACCGCCTCGGGGGTGATGGCCCGGGTGCATTCGAACTGGCGGTCGGTGTCCTTGTGGCGGGGGCACCAGGCGAAGTCCTCGTGATCGAATTCGAGGGCCCCGTCGGAAAAGCAGCTGTTGCAGACATGGTAGTTGATAATCCGGTAGGGAGTGAAGAACTCCATGGTGGGCAGGCTGAAGCCGCTGATAAGGACGACAGGCTTGCCGGCGGCCCAGGCCAGCCAAGAGAGGCCGCTGGCCAGGCCGACAAAGAAGTCGGCGTGATAGAGGAGATCGACCCGCTCGGTGAGGGGCTTGTCGCCGGTGAAGTCCTCGGCCCCGTAGGGGATGGTGTTCCAGCGGCTGCCGCGGCCGTGCAGTGGTTCCCGGTCGATGCACAGCACCCGGTAGCCGCGCTCTTTCAGGTGTTTGACGGTGTTCATCCAGCCGGCGGGATTGTTCCAGTACTTGGCCTGAGCGGTGGACTGACTGGCGATGCAGACATAGGGCTCGGGGACGGGTCGCTCCAGGCAGCGAGGGGCGGCAACCGGCCGCACTTCCTCCGGCGGCAGGCCCAAAAGGTAGGGAATGGTTCTCTGAAGGCCGACGCTCCGCCAGTCCACCGGCTGGTGGTCCCGATCGCCACCGGGGAAGACCCCCAGGTAGTAGGAGGCGTAGACGCCATCCGGCCGCTCGTCCGGGCCGACAAAATGCAGATCGGGGTACGACGGGGCGAAGACTTCGGCCAGGTGTTTCTCCATGGCGCAGTAGACCTGGCAGTCATGAGTGTGCTTGAAGACCTGGGCATAGGGAAACCAGGCGATGGCATCCCCCAATGTGCCCACCGGGAACTGGATAAGCACCTTTTTGCCGGCAGGGCTATAGTCGTGGGAGAAGATCAGCCGGTCGCCCCGGTACACCTCCAGGCCGAAGTTGACGAAGTATTTTTTTGTGCTGATGGCGTAATCGCCGGAAACGATATTGTCGAAAAGGGTGACGCGGGCGTCCCGGTCGATAAACCGCACCCGCCAGTCGCCTTCCGGAACCTTGACCCTGAGCCCATAGTTAAAGTCAAACGCCAGGCCGGCGACGTCGGTTTTGCAGGTCAGCGGCCCGGGGGATATATTTAAGTAAGCCTTCTGGCCAGAGCGGACACCGGCCGGACCGCCTTGTACCCGCGTCAGGAGCTTGCTTTCATCTTGGGGTGTAGCCTGTATATCGCTCATCGTCTTCGCTCCTCCTGTGGTTCCTCCTTAATTATCCGCATCAGTAAAAAGCCTTTTGCGCCTACTGCTTGCATTGATGGGGCGTTTTTTACACTATTCGGTAAAAAAAAACCTACTTCCTGCTTGTTCCTACTCCCGGACGGCTTAGCCCAGCGAGTCGCCAGCCGCCTGCACCTCAGACCTTCCAGCCGCTGCTAGGTCTCCTCGCCCCCCGCCTACCACAGGCCGGCGCCGCATATGCCGATCTCCAGTCCTTCTCTGGTCACGGTCCTGCCGCCCCCGGTCGCCGGCAGGCCGTCGGCGCATACCGCCACTTGCAGCGACCTATACCTCTCACTTTGTCCATCAACGCCGCTGCAGCGTGTGGCGAACCCAAACTGGCCAGCAAAGGCGCAGGCAAAAGGCTCAAAGCGATGAAAAACCCGGCCTCGTTAAGACCGGGTTTTAGGTATGGGTGGGATGCGGCTTTTATCAGCCCTCGAGGGACTTGCGGATGGATTCGAGCTCCCGCCGGCGCTCGGCGGTGATTTTCGGATAGGCCATGTGGAGGTCGTCGAGGGCATCGACGATGATCTGCGAAACGATCAGCCGCGCGTTGCGCTTATCGTCGGCCGGCACTACGTACCAGGGGGCGTGCCGCGTGCTCGTCGCCTGCAGGCATGCCTCGTAGGCTTCTTTGTAGTCGTCCCAGTAGCGCCTTTCGGTAATGTCGGCGGGGCTGAGCTTCCAATTCTTGTCCGGGTCGTCGATGCGTTCGAGGAAGCGCCGCCGCTGCTCTTCGTGCGACAGGTGGAGATAGAACTTGATAACCCGGGTGCCGTTGCGGTGGAGGTGCCCTTCGAAGTCGACGATGGAGCGGTAGCGCTCCTCCCAGATGCTTTTCTCGTCGAGCAGTTCGTCGGGGAGCCCCTGGTTTTGAAGGAGCGCGGGGTGGACGCGGACCACGAGCACGTCTTCGTAGTAGGAGCGGTTGAAGATGCCGATCCGCCCGCGCTCCGGCAGGCGGCACGCCGCCCGCCAGAGGAAATCGTGCTTCAGTTCTTCGCTGCTGGGCTGTTTGAAGCTGAATACCTCGCAGCCCTGCGGGTTTACCCCGGTCATGACATGGCGGATGGTGCCGTCCTTGCCGGCGGCGTCCATGCCCTGGAAGATCAGCAATAAGGCGTAGCGGCCGGACGCGTAATGAAGGCGCTGCAGCGAGCACAGGCCTTTGACATGTTTTTCGAGCAGGTCTTCGTATTGTTCTTTGGATTCGTAATAGGGCCTGACGAGCGTCGGCCACTTCCCGAGCCTGACTTTATCGCCGGGCGGTACAAGAAAATCGGCGGCAGCAATTTTCACCGTTATCTCCTCCATTTCTTAAAATAGCCGGCGCTCTTTGCAACCTGACAAGAAGACTTATGCGACTCTTTCCCCGCAAAGGCGGGGATTTCCTCTATTTCCAGGTGCCGGGAGTGCGCTGCACGAACGGAACAGCCTTCCCGCAAGTGGCCTGCCTATGGTATAATTGCGGTGATAAAAGGGGAGGAGCGTGGTGCAATTGAATAAAAACAGGCTCGCAGTCGTAGGCCCGGCCGATTCAGTTGCACTGATCAGCGAGGTCGCTCAGGAGCGCGGCTCGCAGCTCAAGGTGTTCCCGATTATTTACCAGGATGCGTCGGAGGTGCCGGAAATACTCCGGCGCTACGATAACGAGATCGATTTTTGGCTGTTTTCCGGCAAGGTGCCGTATTGCCGCGCGGTTATTTCCGGGAACACGCAAAAGCCTTTGTACTATATTCCCCACACCGGCTCCAGCCTTTATCGCGTGCTTGTGCAGATCGCCAATAGCGAGAAGCTGCCGATAAACAATATCAGCTTCGATACCTTTAGCAAGAAGGAGATCGAGGAGGCCTTCGCCGATATATCCCCGGATATCCCGCGGTTTTATCTGCTGGAATACGACGGGGTCATTTCGGCCGGCGATGTGGCCGACTATCACTATGAGCTGTGGAAAAGCGGCAAGATCGAGGCGGCCGTGACGTGCTTTTTGTCGAGCTATCAGAAGCTGCGGGGGCTGGGGGTGCCGGCGTTCCGCATCTGGCCGACCAGGGACACCATCCGGACGATGCTGTCGGTCGCGATCAGCGAGGTGGAGGCATCCCGGTTCAAGGGCGGCCAGATAGCGATTCAGCATATCGCGATCGACGGCTATGAGGATTTTATCCGCGAGTCGGCTTCGAACTATGCCGCCAAGCGGACGGAAATGCGGCTTTATGAGCTGCTGCTCAATTATACCGAGGCGGTGAAGGGCTCGATCATCCTCCACGGTAACGGGCAGTACACCATTTATTCCACCCGGGGGGTGGTGGAGGAGCTTACCCGCCAGTTTACGGTGATGCCGATTTTGGATGATGTCACCCGCGAGCTGGTGGTCGGGGTGAGCGGCGGGATCGGCTTCGGCTCGACCGCGTATGCGGCGGAGGAGAACGCCCATATCGCGCTGGGGCTGGCCCAGCGGGCCGGAAAAGGCAAATGGATGGTCGTGCTCGACGATAAAACGGTGTGCGGGCCGCTCAATTCGGCAACCCATCTGCGCTATTCGCTCCGCGCCGACGAACCGGCTTTCCGCGAGCTGGCCGCCAAGCTGAATGTCAGCGCGACTACCGTGAACCGTATTTTCGCGGCCTGCGACAAGCTGGACCACGCGACGGTAAATGCCGACGATCTGGCTCCTTATCTGGGCATAACGCCCCGCAGCACCCGCCGCCTGCTCGCCAGCATGGTGGCGAACGGGCTGGCCGAGGTGGCGGGCGAGGAAGGCTTCGGCAAGGGACGGCCGCGCAAGCTGTATAATGTAAATCTGGACAGACTGCTCCCGCGGCCTTAGGGATGGAGGCCGGGCAAAATTTTTTCGCGGATTAATTTAGGAAATGACTTTAAATTGCCTAAAATATATTGTATAATCGGTGATATCAAGAATATATTTTACTACGAGTCAAAAGCGATGGAGCTTTGCACTAACTGCAAAACTCCATTTTTTTCTTTCGGCATTAAAGGATAAGTCCAAAAATGGCCGAATATAAAGGGCATGAGACAATTTGCGAAAGGTGATTTCGAATGCGTGACAATATTTTAGGGAAGAGCCTCGAAAGCCTGGTGACCGAGCTGCGGCGGGATTTCCACCGGCATCCCGAGCTGAGCGGCGAGGAGAAGAGGACGGCGGCGGTGATCGCGGACTGTCTGCGGCAGCTGGGGATCGCGGCCGAGACTTTTGGGACCCACCATGGCGTGGGCGGCGTGATTACCGGCGGAAAGCCGGGGCCGACGGTCGCTTTGCGGGCGGATATGGACGCCCTGCCCATCCAGGAGGAGCCGGATGCGCCGTACCGGTCGCTGACGCCGGGCGTTATGCACGCCTGCGGCCATGACGCGCATATGGCGATGCTGCTGGGGGCGGCGGCGCTGCTGGTCCGAAACCGGGAAAGCCTGGCGGGAACGGTGAAGCTTGTTTTCCAGCCGGCCGAGGAGGCCAATCCCGTCGGCGGCGCGCAGTTAATCCTGCGGGAGGGGTTTTTGGACGATGCGGCGGCGATTTTCGGGCTGCACGTGTGGCCGGATTTGCCTACCGGCCATGTCGGCGTGAAGCCGGGCGCCCTTATGGCGGCCTCGGACCGCTTTACGGTGAGGATAATGGGCAAGGGGGCCCACGCCGGCCAGCCCCACCAGGGGGTGGATGCGATCACGGTCGGCGCGGCGGTTATCAATTCGTTCAGCCACCTTATCAGCCGCCAGACGAATCCGGTCGATACGGCTACCCTGTCCATCGGCTCCATCCATGGCGGCGAACGGTACAACGTTATCGCCAGAGAGGTGGTAATGGAAGGGACGATCCGGACGCTGGACGAGGCGACGCGCCGCGAGATACCCGCTCAGATGAAGAAGCTGCTGGCCGGGATCGCGCAGGCTTATGGGGCCACTTTCGCGCTGGACCACCAGCCGGGTTATCCGGTGCTGAACAACTGGAGCGGGCCGACTCGGACGGTGATCGACGCCGCGTGCCGGGTGGCGGGGAAGGAACAGGTCCATACCGATGTCAAGCCTGAACTCGGGGCGGAGGATTTCGCCAATTATCTCACGCGCATTCCAGGAGCATTTTTCTGGCTGGGCTGCAGCGCCGCGGGGGAAAAAGCCGCCGCGTTGCATAATTCCGGTTTTTGCCTTGACGAGGCGGCCTTGCCGGTAGGCGCAAAGCTCCTTTATCAGATTGCCGTCGACGCTCTCGCGGGCTGTCGGGGCGCAGGGGGTGATGGCTCGGCCGCGTAGGGGCAGGAGTACTCAAAATATGGATTTAAGGAGGTACTTATGTCAAACACCGGACAGATAAACCCCGTTCCCCCAACGGAAAAGTCCAGTTGGTTCCAGAAGACCCTTGACGTAATCGAGTTTGTCGGCAATAAGTTCCCGACCCCGTTCGTCCTCTTTTCTCTCCTGGCCTTGTTCGTTCTGGTCGTGTCGGCGGTGTTCGAGGGCACGGCGGTTTCTTACCTGGGCAAGGGCGGCAAGCTGGTGGCCGTGAAGGTGGTCAGCCTGATGAACGCCGACGGGTTCCGCTATATTATTACGAGCATGGTCAAGAATTTTATCAATTTCCCGCCGCTGGGCCTTGTCGTGGTTATGATGCTGGCGATGGGCCTGTCGGAAGCGACCGGGTTCGTGAGCGCGCTGGTGCGCAAGATTTTGCTGGGGGTACCGCCCTGGGCAATCACGGCGACTATTTTTCTGGTAGGCATCAACGGCAATCTGGCTTCGGACGCGGCGATGGTTTTCGTGCCCGCAGCGGCGGCGGCCGTGTACGCCGGGATGGGCCGCAACCCGATTCTGGGGATGTCGGTAGCGTTTGCGGCCACCGCCGCCGGGTTCAGCGCGAATTTCCTGCCGGCAGGTACGGACGCTCTGATCGCCGGCATCACGCAAACGGCTATCGGCTCTATTCCCGCGACAGCCAAGTCGGCGGTCCACCCGCTGATCAATTATTATTTCATGAGTTCTTCGGTCATTATTCTGACGGTTGTCGGCACGCTGGTCGCCGAAAAGGTGGTGGCCCCCCGCCTGGCTAAATTGAACCTGCGCGATTTGGCCGACGATACGGCCGAGCACAAGGTGACGGCGGAGGAAAACAAGGGGCTTAGGTACGCCGGTGTGGCGGCCCTCGTTTATGTGCTGCTGCTGCTATTGTTGATGGTGCCCGAGTTCGGCTGGCTGCGCGATCCCAAGACTCATACCCTCATACCCAAGTCGCCGTTTATTTCCGGCATTATCCCCATTTTGTTCCTGTTCTTCTTCTCGGTGGGGATAGCGTTCGGCATCGGCAAGGGCGCTATCAAGAGCGAGCGCGATGTTTCCGATCTGCTGTCCAAGGGCCTGGCCGGCTCTCTGAGTTTTATCGTGACGGCTTTTGCCGCCGCCCAGTTCGTCGCCTGGTTCGGCAAGACGAATCTGGCGACGGTCATCGCGGTCAAAGGGGCGAACCTACTGCAGTCGATGCATTTCACCGGCGTCGCCCTGGTGATTTCCCTCATCCTCCTGTCCGCCATCGTCGATCTGTTCGTTATCAGCGGGTCGGCGAAATGGCTGGTGCTGGCGCCGATCTTCGTGCCGATGTTCGGCCTGCTGGGCTACGAGCCGGCGCTGACGCAGGCCGCGTACCGGATTGGGGAAAGCTCCGTCAACGCCGTGACGCCGCTGAACTATTATGTGCCGGTTATGCTGGGCATCATGGCGCGTTATCTGAAGGACGGCGAAAAGGCTGGCATGGGAACGCTGATGGCGACGCAGATCCCCTATGCGCTGGCGTTTTTGGTTGTCTGGACGGCGTGGCTGATCGTCTTTATGGCCTTCAATCTGCCGTTGGGACCGGGAGCGAAAATATTCCTGTAGTTTGCCGCTTCATTATATATTGCGGCCCGACAAAACCCCCGTGTACGGTTACACGGGGGTTTTTGTGTCCGGAATTACGCCTCACGCATGTAAAAATTCGCCTGATTTGCCGGTTATGTGTCGTTCGGCGGTATGTTAATTAAATTTTAACGAAATATTTGCGAGTTTGCATTATAATAGAGAATGGAGTTCATTAGCATAGCGAAGGTGAATATATTGGAGATTAAGGCGCTTAAGAAGCTGCGGTTATACGGGTTCAACAATCTTACCAAGACACTCAGTTTTAACATGTACGATATTTGTTACGCCAAAAGCGTGCAGCACCGCAATGAGTATATCGCTTATATCGACGAGGAGTACAACGCCGAGAGGCTTACGGCCATCCTGACCGAGGTGGCCGACATAGTCGGGGCGAATATCCTCAACATCGCCCGCCAGGATTACGAGCCGCAAGGGGCGAGCGTGACGATGCTTATTTCCGAGGGCAAGCATAAGCCGGGCGCAGCCGATGAGGACGGCTTGCTTGATCCTGCGGCGTGGGGCGAGGATATAGCGGCTCACCTTGATAAGAGCCATATTACTGTCCACACTTACCCTGAAAGCCATCCCGATAAAGGCATCAGCACTTTCCGGGCGGATATCGATGTTTCGACCTGCGGCGAAATTTCGCCCCTTAAAGCGCTCAATTATTTGATCAACTGCTTCAGTTCCGATATCGTGATCGCCGATTACCGGGTAAGGGGCTTCACCAGGGACATCAACGGCAAGAAGTTCTTTATCGACCATAAAATCAACTCTATCCAGAACTATATCGCGAAAGAGACCCGCGACCTTTATCAGATGATCGACGTTAATGTCTACCAGGAGAACATCTTCCACACCAAAATGCTGCTGAAGGAGTTCGATCTGGATAATTATCTGTTCGGGACCGCCAAAAAAGAGCTGCTGCCCGGCGAAAAAAAGAAAATCAAGCAGCGCTTGAAGAAGGAAATGGCCGAGATATTTTACGGCAAGAATATCCCGAAGGTTTGAGTGAGATAATTCCGTTTGTACGCGGGGTTATATGGCAAAGCGCCGTTTCGGTTTTTGCCCAGGGACGAGATGATTATGCAGAAGGAGGGCCAATAATGAGAATCGCCGAGCAAATTTTCCGGGCTAAGGATCGTACCAGCCAGATTCAGACCGACTACGATACCGGCCACGTGTTCCAGGTGTTTGTCAACGGCCGGCTGCAGGATCCCCACACATACCAACGGCAGGGACAGACGATCAATATGGGCTTCGATTGTCTTGTTGCCGGCGACGTGGTGCAGATATTTTACTTTCTGCCGTAGACATCGCGGCTTTCCGGGCCATCTTTAACTTGTGAAAACTGGCGTGCCGCCAGTTTTTTTGTTTGCCGGCCGGCGCCAAGTTTTGCCTTGATGTTTGGCGGAGGCGCGGTCCGCCGGGTCTAGCAATAGATCCGTTTGCCGAGGGCGGAGGTGATTAGTTCCACCGCCAGGACGGCGGTCGTGTTGCCGCCCCGGTCGACGATGGGGTTGACTTCGACCATTTCCAGCGATCTGAGGAGGCCGGTTTCGGCCACCAGTTCCAGGGCGAGATGCGCTTCCCGATAGTTGAGGCCGCCGGTAACCGGCGTTCCGACCCCGGAGGCGATCGACGGATCGACCACATCGAGGTCGAAGCTGACGTGAAAGCCGGTGCCGCCGCGGCCGGCAATGGCCACAGCTTCTTTGACGACGGCGGCGATTCCCATTTCGTCGATTTTGTTCATGCTGTAGACAGTTACTTTCGACCGCTTCAGCCGTTCTTTTTCTTCGGGGTCGAGGTCCCGCACCCCGATGATTACGGTTTTTTCTTCTTTTACTTTGGGGGTGAAGCCGCCGATGGTCACCAGGCGCGGATCGCCCCAGCCGCACGAGGCTGCCAGGGACATGCCGTGAATATTGCCGGTTTCGCTCGTTTCGAAGGTGTTGAAGTCGCCGTGGGCGTCGAACCATATGACGCCGACATCGGGGATTCTGCGGGCGACGCCCGCGAGCGTGCCCAGGGAAATGCTGTGATCTCCCCCCAGGATCAGCGGCAGGCTGCCGCGGCCGACAATGCCGGAAACGATGTGCGCCAGCTGTTCGCAGCCGTGAATGATTTCGTCGACGAACAACAGGTGGGGGTTTTCGATTTTGAGGCTTTCGGGAACGGGGATTTCGATGTTGCCGGTGTCGATGACGTCGATCTCCATTTTCTGCAGCGCCTTGCTGAGGCCCGCATAGCGGAGGGCGCTAGGGCCCATGTCCGTCCCCCGCCGGTTTGCCCCCAAATCCATGGGCACGCCCACTATTTCTACTTTCATCTTATTCTCTTTTCCTCTCCTCATGAATAAGGCTTTGTTATCGCTTGCCCCGTATTATTGTACGTAGCCTGAGGTCCCGTATGCGCCGCAGGCTGGTGCGGCTGGTTCAGTCAAGGGGAAGGTAGTGCTTTTTACCGTTTGGCTCCAACAGGAATTTGCGGCGGAGGTCAGTCAGGTTGGGGCCGAATTTGGCTTCAAGCTCCCGCCCGAATACGCTCATGATTTCCATGATGTAGATATCGTGGATGATGACTTCGGTGATCGGCATGACCAGCCCGGGATGCCCCGTCCAGGCGGCGCGGCTTTCTGCGCCGAGGGAAACGATGCCGGCGATGATTTCGCGGTCGTCGATGCTGGATACGATCCAGCGGCCGCCGTATTCGGCGGTGATTTCTTCCGGCATGTAGTGTTGATAGACGGTTGCAAACGGGAAGTCCAGCGCGCCGTAAGCTACTATCAGGATTTTTACTCCCTTGCGGGCCGCTTCCTCCAGCGCGTCGCGCAGCTCCAGCGCGTCGTCGCTCCAGACTTCGAGCAGTACGCGCCGCTCGGCTCTGCCGATTTCGTCCCGTACGCGGGCGATAATCGCCTCGTGGCCCGCGATGTTCCAGATGGTTTCGCGGTGCTGCGCGGTTACGGCAAAGCGCCGCAAAGCTTTCCGGGCGACATGATAGGTATTTTCCGCGCGGTGTTTCCTCCGGGCGATGAGCTCGTCGGGGGGCAAGGGAAGATACTGGGGCGTGCTTTCCTGGCTGACCAGGATGTCGCCGCGCGACACCAGGGCGCTCAGCACTTCGTAGATTTTGGAGCGCGGCACGCCGGAGTTCAGCGAAATCGCATAACCAGACAGCGGGGCTTTTTCCAGCAGCGCCAGATACGCTTTGGCCTCGTATTCCGTAAAATTGAGCTGCTGCAGAATCGAAACGACTTCACTTTTCATCCGCGTCCCCCTCGATAATATTCTTTGCTCTAAGCGGTTTGGGCTTGACAGGAAAGAAAAACCTTTCTATAATTACAAACAATAGCTACCTTTGTAGCTACTATTATACGGCAGCGACGGAGATGTTGCAATAGCGCCGCGGCCGGCAAGCAAATATTGTGGAGGAAGATCGAGAATGACGACGGCGCTTTTACCCGCAACACCGAACCGGTGCGTGATCGTGATGGATAAGGAGCTGTCCGGGGGAAGCCTGGCCAACGCGATCGCCGTGATAGCCCTCAGTGTCGGGCAGCGGCATCCCGCGCTCGTCGGCGAACCGTTGGTCGATGCCTGCGGGTTCGCCCATCCGGGGCTGATCCCCACAGGCATTCCGATGCTGTGCGCGCCGCAGGACGCTTTGGCGAGCATCCGGCGGGAGGCGCTGGCGAACGAGTGCGATGTGGTGGACTTTCCGGTGGAGGGTCAGCAGACGAAAAACTACGGGGAGTTTCAGGAGATGGTGAGCCAAGTCCCCACAGAGAACATCAAATATACCGGCCTGGCGCTGATCGGCCAAAAAAAGACGATCAGCAAGATCGTAAAAAGACTCGATTTGATGAGTTGACAACGGATGGGCTGACGCTGGGATGCGCGCAATGGTAGACGAAACCCCGGCCTGTAGAGGCCGGGGTTGGCTGTTTGTTCAGGGTCGGCTTTGCCGGCGGTTGTTCGCCTTTTACAGCCTGAACTTGGCGACGGCGACTTGCAGTTCCTGGGCAAGCCTGGCCAGCGCTTCGCTCGAGGTCGCGACCTCCTCCATCGAGGCCAGTTGCTCCTCGGTAGCCGCCGATACGCTCTGCGCTTCATCGGACGATTTTTTGCTCAGATCGTCGATCAGGTTTACCGATGCCACGATCTTTTGGCTGCCTGAGGCCATTTCCTGGATAGCCTGCGAGATCTGTTTGATTTGGCCGCTCACTTCGGTTACCATGCCCGCTATCTCGCGGAACGTGGCGCCGGCGGCATTTACGACTTTCGCGCCTGTTTTCACTTCTTGCGTCCCTTGCTGCATCGCCTCGACCGCTTTGTCGGTGTCGATCTGGGTATCGCTTATCAGGCCGGCGATCTTTTTCGCCGCCTCTTCAGACTGCTCGGCGAGCTTACGCACTTCTTCCGCCACGACGGCAAAACCCCGGCCCTGTTCTCCGGCGCGGGCGGCCTCGATGGCGGCGTTGAGGGCCAGGAGGTTGGTCTGGCCGGCGATTCCGGAGATGGTGTCGACGATCTGGCCGATTTCTTTCGACCGTTCACCCAGCTTAGCCACCACCGCCGCCGAACTGTCGACCGTTTTTTCGATGCGGTCCATCTGGCCAATAGCTTCGTCGACAGCCGCACCACCGGCAGCGGCTTTTTCCGCCACCCGTTCGGACTGGTTTGCGACACTGCCGGAGTTGGCGGCGATTTGCTGGATGCCTGCCGATAGCCTGGTAACCGTTGCGGCTGCTTCGCCGGCGGCGTTTATCTGTTCGGCGGCCCCGCTCGCGACTTCCTCGATGGAAATGGCGATTTGGTTGCTTGCCTGGGAAGACTGACCGGCGCTGGCGGTAAGTTCTTCCGAGGAGGCGGCCAGATACTCTGCCTTAGTCGAAATGTGTTTGATGAGGCTGCTGATGCTTTGGGTCATTTTTTCAAAGCTTTGCGCCAGGCGGCCAATTTCGTCGTTCGAGCTGATGCCCATGCTCGCCTGGGATAAATCGCCGCCGGCAATCTTCTGGGCGGCTGCCTCAAGCGACTGGATGGGGCGGGCGATGCGCCGGGCAAACCAGCTGATGGCGATGCCGGCGAGCAGCATGACGACAACGATGGTCACGAGGGAGATGATTGTAAGTGACGACAGCACGCCGGTTATTTCCCCCGTCGGCACGGTGAGGGCCAGCGACCAGCCGGTGCCCGGGACCGGAGCGTAGGCGATCATTTTTTCGACGCCGTCCCAATCGTAGCGCGCGAAACCGGTCTCGCCTTTCACCATTTTCCCGGTCACATCGCGAATGGCTTGGGGAAATTTTGTATCGGTCAAGGAGTTGGCTTTCATCACCAGGTCTTTGTTGGCGTGGATGATCACCAGCCCGTCGCCGCGAACCATGTAGGCGTTGCCTGTCTCGCCGACCTTGATGCCCAAGGTCCGTTTTTCCAGTTCCTCAATATATATGGCGCTTACCAAGACGCCCGCAATTCGATCACCGGCCTTGATGGGGGTGGCGAGAACAACTACCGATCTGCCTGTTGTCATCGATTTAAGAGGGTCGGAAATCGAGGTGACGCCTTTCATGCCCGCCTGAAAATAGGCCCGGCTGCCCAGGTTGCCTTTTGTCCCTTTTGTATCCACCAAGGTGCCGTCAGGCTTAATCCAGAAAATATTCTCGTAAATCCCCCGGTTGTTGCTAATTTCCGCGCCAAGATAGGCCAGCATAGCCTCCTGGTTGCCGCTGGCCATTACCGGGGAACGGGCAATGGTCATAACTTCCGTTTTGCGGACTTCCAACCACTTGCCAAGTCCTTCGGCGTTGGCGCCCACAGATTTTTGGAGCTCAGCCACGACGTTGTCGGTGATGATCGCCCGCGCCCGCCAGTAGTTCAGGCCGCCCAGGGCGGCGAGCGCAACCAGGACAATGGCGAGAATGGTAACCGTGAGTTTTGCCTGAATAGTTTTCACGAAATCAGCTCCTCCCAAATTGTGCGGAACCCTTCTGCCCGAAATTGCATTAAATTTGTAACAACTGCAAGAATTGTACCATTGTTGTCGCGTCAGGGGAGCGGGAGCCCGGGAGCCTGTGTTCGCCAGGGTATGTCAAATCTTTTCTTGCTTGCGGCCCACGAGGGCTACCGACAATATTTTACAAACTATCCGGTGTCGCTTTTTTGTCAAGCTGTTTTTGATACACCCAGGGAGATTTTGTATCATTATGCTCCTCTCTGATTATTTTCGCGGCAAACGCACCGCGGGACCTGCCCGCCGACGATGAGCCAGGGCTTTTTTCGGACAGCGGGCCGGGTATGACCGGGTCGTTTTTACGACGATTTGGTCAGTTGCAGCGTTATCTGGCACACTTCTTCGCTTTCTTGGCGGATATTTTCGATAGCGTCGAAAATCTCCATGATCTGTGTGTTTTCCTGCTGCGAGGCCTGCGATATCTCGGCGAATAAGGCCTGGTTTTCGAGCATTTCGCCGGACAGGTTCCCCATGGCGAAGACTATCTCGGACACGGCCGCCTGGATGCTGCCGACCGCCTGGCGAATGGTGTCGGTGGAGGTCTGGCTTTCGGCAGCCAGTTTGCCCACTTCCTTGGCCACGACGGCGAAGCCGCGCCCGGCCTCGCCGACGCGGGCGGCTTCGAAGGTGGCGTTGAGGGCCAGGAGATTGGTCTGCCCGGAAATGTGTTTGATGGCTTCGACGATGTTGCCGATGCTTTTCGCCGCTACCGACAGGGTATCGGATATGCTCTTGACCTGTTCAAGGGTGGCTATGCCGTGGCGGAATCTTGCGGTCAGTTTGTCGAAGGACGCGGTCTCCTCTTGAACGGACTGGGCTCGCTGCTGGGTGATGGCGGAAATCTGCTGCATCTTTTCCATGAGATGGTTCATGCCGTTGACGACTTTGCCGGACAGCTGCCTGTAACTGAACAGGGTGACCCATTTCATGAGCTCGCAGGCTGACCTGATTTCGATCATCCGCTGGGCGGCGATTATCCGGCTGGCGGGATTTAGGTACTGCCGATATTTCTGCTGCAGCGCGCCTTTCGCGCCCACAAGGGTCTCCGGCCCGATGACAACCTCGGCTTTGCCGAGGAGTTCGGCAACTTCATCCCCGGTGATTTCTTCGAAGGGGATATACGCGAAGCGCAGGTGGTCGATGCCGTTGCTGACGCATTGGTCGGCAACCATTTTCGTAAATTGCGCCGTGTTGCCGAATACGTGCACAGTCTGGTCCCGGGGCAGCTTGGCCAATTCGATGAAGTAAGGGGTGTAGGGGAGCAGGTCTATGCCGACCAGTTTGTCTACGGGTATGAGCTTGGCCAGTTCGGCGCGGCGCTGGGAAACGCAGACGAAGAGATCGGCCGCGTCAGGGCCGGAAAGTTCGCCAAGCGGGCAGCCCCGGATAGCAACGCCTTCCCCGAGCACTTGCCTGACAATTCCCGCCACCTCGTCCGCGACCAATTGGTCGCCGGCCACTGTCATAACTCTGATGTCCTGCACGCGCATTCCTCCGATGCAATCTTTTGAATATTTCCGGCGGTATTACGTCGTATGGAGGTGCTAAATAATGGCTTTTTGCAGTTGATTGTTATTTCGACACAATCCAGCGTAAACCTCCAAACAGTGTATTCGCGCGGCGAACGAACCCCGGCGCTGCCTGCGGCGAATCTATTTCTTGCGAGTTACCGCCAGCAGGGCGTCGACTGCTATGGGATCGAATTGCCGTTCCCTGCCTGCCTGTATAATGGCGATCGCTTGTTCCACACTCATGGCTTTGCGGTATACCCGGTCGGAGGTTAGAGCTTCAAAGACATCGGCGACGGCAATAATTCTGGCAAGGACGGATATCTCGTCTTTCTTCCGGCCATGGGGGTAGCCTCGCCCGTCGAAGTGTTCGTGATGGTCGCGGATCGCATCGCTGACGTTTTGCAGCCGGCCGATATGCTTGAGCGCGTCATACCCGATCTGAGGGTGCCGGCGTATTATCGAAAACTCGGCGTCGGTCAGTCGTTCCGGTTTGTTCAGTATCGGCTCGGGAATGCAAATTTTCCCGATGTCATGCAGGATAGCCGCAATGCTGAGCTCTTTCAGTTCGTTGTCGCCGAGGCCGATGTGTTTTCCTATGGATAAGGCTAGCGACTGCACGTTGGCGCTATGGGTTTTCGTGGGCGGGTCTCTGCTTTCGATAAGGTGGACCATGGAGGTTACTATATCCATCAGGCTCTGGAGGTTTTCCATTTCCAGAGATACTTCCTGGGTTATGTCGGTTACGATTTCAAAGACCTGCTCGATATTCCCGTGACGGTCTTTTACCGGTATAACTGTTTGCTGCCCGTATTTTTGGCGGCCGTTTCTATCGTATTTGAGCTTGGCGCCGCTTTCCGGCCTGCCGGATACGAACGCTTTCTGAACGAGGCAATCGCCGCAAAGTTCCCCGTTCCCTAAAACCTCGTAGCATTTTTTCCCTCTGACGGCTTGGAGCTGCATGCCGGTAACTCTCAGTACCAGCTCGTTGGCGTCGATGATGGTGAAGTCCTTTTTCAGTATGACTACAGCGCCGGGCATATACATAAAAAGCGGTCTAAGCGCTTCGTAGGCTACCGGGTTTTCAGGCCGAACAACCCTTGCGGCGGCCCGATATTCCGCAAAGACGACATAGGCGACGATCATGAGCAGCAGGAACCCGGCTCCCTGCAGCAGTACGATGTTATCAAGCCCCTGGCGTTGCGCGAGCTGATATTTTGTTGTGGCGATAATACTGAGGGCGATGCCGAATAGACATAGCGGCACCGCTGCCGTTTTCACCTTTATCGCTTCTCATCCTCTCACCGGGATAGGGGCAGAGCCCGTTTGACGATTATTGTCTAATTTTAGCATTATATATGGATATGCCTATTTCCTCTGGGAATTCGCTGAAACCCGGGTTTTTTCTTAAAATCGGGGGGCAACGCGAAAACCCGGCCTTGGGGCCGGGCTTTGCGTGCTGCGCGTGATGCGGTTGTCGGGCGGTCTACGGCTTGATGGTCTGCTTGTATACCTGCTTGCCGTCTTTGAGTTCGAGGATTACTACGCCTCTGACGGCGTCGTGGGTGGCGTTGAGGTTCATTTCGCCGCTGACGCTTTTGAAGTTTTTGGTGGCGGCCAGGGCTTCGCGGATTATGTTCGCGTCGGTGCTGTTGGCGCGTTTGATGGCGTCGGCGAGCAGGTTGGCGGCGTCGTAGCCCATGGCGGCCATGGAGTCGGGAATCTGGCCGTATTCCTTTTTATAGGCTTCGACGAATTTGTTGGAGGCGGGGTTTTTGTCCTCGGTGGAGTAGAAGTTGGTGAAGTAGGTGTTGTTGGCGGCCTGGGGGCCGGAAAGCTCGACGAGCTTGGGCGAATCCCAGGCGTCGGCGCCGAGGATGGGCGCGGCGATGCCGAGTTCGCGGGCCTGCTTGATGATTTTGCCCACGTCTTCGTAGTAGCCGGGGATGTAGATCATGTCGGGGTTCTGGGCTTTGAGTTTGGTGAGGATGGGTTTGTAGTCCTGGTCCTTCTGGAGGTAGGCTTCCTGGGCGACTATCTGCCCGCCGCCGGCGGCGAAGGCGCCGCGGAATATTTCGGCGAGTCCTTTGCTGTAGTCGCTGGAGTTGTCGACCATGACGGCGGCTTTACGGGCTTTGAGGCCTTTGAGGGCGAAGTCGGCGCCGACTTTGCCCTGGAACGAGTCGATGAAGCAGGCGCGGAAGGTGTAGTCCTTTACTTTGCCGGTGCGCTCGTCGACGGTTACTTTGGGGTTGACGGTGGCGGCGGCGACGAAGGGGATTTTGTTGGCTTCGGCGACGGCCGAGGCGGCGATCCCGCAGGAGCTGACGGTGAAGCCGGTCACGGCTACTACTTTGTCCTGGGATATTACTTTGGCCATGGCGTTGGTCGATTCGGACGGCTCGCCTTTGTTGTCGGCGGTTATGATGTCAAGCTGTTTCCCGAGGACGCCGCCGGCGGCGTTGATTTCCTTGAAGGCAAGTTTTGCGCCGTTGGCGGCCGAGGTGCCGTAGGACGCGGTGTTGCCGGTGAGTTCGTACACCATGCCGATTTTTATGCCTTTGTTGTTTGCGGTGCCTCCGCAGCCGGCGACGAGACCGGCAAGAACGATGATGGCGAGCGCTGCGAGGCCCGCTACAGACAACCGTTTCACGTTTATCCTCCCTCTGTTAGAAGCCGATTTTTGATGCTGCTTTACGCTACGGACCGATGTCCTGAATACACGTTATTTGACACGAAGCTTAAAAAACCTCCAGGACGAATGAACTAGGACAAGATTTTGGCAAGCAGGCGGGGCAGACAGGAACACCGTGCCGGCGCTCTTGTCCACGAGGGTTAGCCGGCGGTGTCCCGGTAGTCGTTGAAGTTTTCGGGGGGATCGCTGCTTTCGGCGACCAGTTTGCCTGCGGTTTGGCAGCGGGGGCATTTGCCGAAGTCGTCTTCCAGGATCAGGCCGGTTTCGGTTTTGAATTTTGCCCCGCATTGCGGGCATATGTAGAACAGCCAATAGGCTCCCCAGGTCATCGGGGGGCACCTCCTTTTTTGTGCACTTATTATATGATACCATTTTTTATGGCTGAGGGCGGACTTTTTAGCGGCGAGAGTCGCCGGGAACTGTATCAGGGTAGTGGCTTTATCGGCAAACAGTGATAATATTATATTGTCGGATTTAGTTTTCGTTGTGTCTAAATATGGTTTCGGGAGAGTGGGTAACAGATGAGTGTACGAGAGTCGGCCGAGCAACTGAAAGAGGAGCTTATCTCCTGGCGGCGGCAGATCCATGCGCACCCGGAGGTGGGCTGGCATGAGGTGGCGACGGGGAATATGGTGGCCGCGGAACTGGAGAAGATGGGCATAGAGGTGACGAGGGTGGCCAAGACAGGCGTGCTCGGCGTCATTAAGGGGACGGCGCCGGGTAGGACGGTGGCGCTGCGGGCCGATATGGACGCCCTGCCGATAACCGAGGCCAATGAGGTCCCTTATAAGTCGCAAAATCCCGGTGTCATGCACGCCTGCGGCCATGACGGGCATACGGCGATGCTGCTGGGGGCGGCGAAGATTTTGAGCCAAATGAGGGAGAAGATCAAGGGCACGGTGAAGCTGTTCTTCCAGCCGTCGGAGGAGATCGGCGGGGGAGCGCTGGCGTTTATCGAGGCCGGGGCGATCGAAGGGGTGGACGCGATTCTGGCGCTCCACCTGTGGCCGAATCTGCCGAGCGGCAAGGTTTCGCTGGTGCCCGGCCCGCGGATGGCGTCGGCGGACAAGCTGTTTATCAAGGTGCGGGGGAAGGCGGGACACGGGTCGATGCCCCATCAGGGGGTGGACGCCATTTTGGCCGCCGCCGCGATTACGATGAACCTGCAGTCGATCGTCAGCCGGGAGGTGGCGCCGCTCGAGCCGGCGGTGGTGACGATCGGCAGGTTCACCGGCGGGACGACCTGGAATATTGTGTGCGACGAGGTGGAGTTGGAAGGCACGACGCGCTGCTTCAGCCGCGAGATCAGGGACAAGTTCCCGGCCACGATCGAACGGATTATCAAGAGCACGGCGGCTTCGTACCGGGCAGAGGCCGAGCTGGAGTACGTGCCCATTTCCCCGCCGACGATCAACGATCCGTTGGTGGCGAAGGTGGCGGCCGGCGCGCTGACGGGGCTTTACGGCGAGGAAGCGCTGGGCGAGATGGAGAAGGTGATGGGCGGGGAGGACTTCGCTTATTTCCTGGAGCGCATCCCCGGGGCGATGGTGTTTGTGGGGGTGGGTAATAAGGAGAAGGGGACCGATTACCCGCTCCATAACGAGCGGTATAATCTCGACGAGGATGTGCTGCCGGCCGGCGCCGCGCTGCACGCCCAGTTCGCGCTGGATTTTCTGAGCAGGTAATATATGAACAGCAGCAAAACCCGTGCTCTGCCGCGGGTTTTGCTTTTTTTCCGGCGCGCGGCGGGGGGACGAACGCTTGAGAAACTAACAATTTTTTGATATAATGTAAGTTGTTAGTTTAAATAGTACAGAGATTATCATAATAAGAAAGGGGGAATGCTATGATCCGTTTTGAGTCTGTTACGAAGACGTACGATAATGGGCACAAGGCGCTGGACGGGATCAGCCTGACGGTGAATAAGGGCGAGCTGCTGGCGATCATCGGCCCGAGCGGCTGCGGCAAGACTACGACGATGAAGATGGTCAACCGCCTGGTGGAGCCGACGGGCGGCCGGATTTTTATTGGCGATAAGGATATAGGCACTCTCGATCCCGTTGAGCTGCGCCGCAATATCGGTTATGTGATCCAGAGCATCGGTCTGCTGCCGCATATGACGATCGCCGATAATGTGGCGCTCGTTCCCAAGCTGAAGCGCTGGGATAAGGACCGGTATCTGGGGCGGGTGGCCGAGCTGCTGAGAATGGTTCACCTCGACCCGGACGTGTACGGCAGCCGCTATCCGAACCAGCTCAGCGGCGGGCAGCAGCAGCGCATCGGCGTTATCAGGGCGCTGGCCGCCGACCCGGATATCATTCTGATGGATGAGCCGTTCAGCGCGCTCGATCCCATCAGCCGCGAGCAGTTGCAGGATGAACTGGTGCAGCTGCAGGAGACGGTACGCAAGACGATCGTGTTTGTTACCCACGATATTGACGAGGCGATCAAGATCGCCGACCGGATCTGCATAATGAAGGAAGGCCGAATTGTGCAGATCGCTTCGCCGGAGCAGATACTGCGCCATCCGGCCAACGAATTCGTGCGGGGCTTCATCGGCGAGGACCGCCTGCAGCGCCCGGAGGCGCTGCCGGCGATCAGGGACGTGATGGTGAGGCCGATCACGGCCCGCCCGAACAAGGGTCTGGCGGAGGCGATCGCGCAGATGCGCAAGCAGCGCGTCGATACGCTGCTGGTGGTGAATAACGACAATGTTCTCCTGGGCAAGGTGAGTGTGTGGGATATCCACAGCCACTACCAGGATGAGAGCCTTCATTTGCAGGATATGCTGCGGTCCGATGTGGCCCGGGTGAATGTCAGCCAGCCGCTGGCCGAGGCGGTGCAGATCATTAGCCGCGAGGGCATCGCTTATCTGCCGGTGGTCGGCGACGCCGGCGAGCTGCTGGGCGTAATAACGCGGGCCAGCCTGGTGGACGTGATGGCCGAAAGGGAAGGAGGGGCGGCGCTATGATGAATCAGTTGCTGGCCTTGTTCCAGAACCGCTGGCCGGATATCGCGACCGCTTCGTGGGAGCATCTGGAGCTGACCTTCGTTTCTCTTATTCTGGCCAATCTGATCGCCGTCCCGGTGGGCATCCTGCTGACGCGCTACCGCCGGCTGGCCGAGCCGGTCATCGGGGTGACGGCGGTTTTTCAGACGGTGCCCAGTTTGGCGTTGCTGGGGTTTATGATCCCGCTGTTCGGCATCGGTACGCTGCCGGCGATAATCGCGCTGACGATTTACGGTCTGCTGCCCATTCTCCGCAATACTTACACCGGAATCCTCGGCGTCGCGCCGGCGGCGGTGGAGGCGGGCGTGGGCATGGGCATGACGTCGCGCCAGGTGCTGCTGATGGTTGAGCTGCCGCTGGCGCTGCCGGTTATTATGGCCGGGATCAGGACGGCGACGGTGCTGATCGTCGGCGTGGCGACGCTGGCGGCGCTGATCGGGGCGGGCGGCCTGGGGGATCTGATTTTCCGGGGCATTTCGATGGCCAATTCGCCGCTGATTCTGGCGGGCGCCCTGCCGGCGGCGCTGATGGCGATTGTGTTCGATTATTTGCTGAAGCGGCTGGAGGTAATGGCTCAGCCGCGAGGGACGCGCAGATAAAAGGAGGTCAATGGATGAGAAAAAAACTGGCGATTGTTATGCTGATAGTTTTCGCGGCGGCGGCGCTGTCCGGCTGCAGCTTGCTGGGCGGCAAGGGCGACCGCGTGGTTATCGGCGGCAAGAATTTCGCCGAGCAAGATATTCTCGTTTATCTGATGAAGTATACTATCGAGGATAAGACGAAGGTAAAGGTCGATACCAAGCCTTTCCTCGGGGGCACGAGCATCGTGGCGCAGGCGCTTGACCGCGGCGATATCGATATCTATGCCGAGTATACCGGCACGGCCTTGATAAATCTGCTGAGGGAGCCGCTGATCAACGACCCGCAGGCTGTCTACGACAAGGTGAAGAAGATTTACGCGGAGAAGAAGGGCCTGGTGTGGCTGAAGCCGTTCGGTTTCAACAATACGTACACGCTGACGATGCGCGCCGACCACGCCAAGAGCCTGGGAATCGAGACGATTTCCGACCTGGCGGCGAAGGCCTCCACCCTGATGCTGGGCTGCACTCAGGAGTTTCTCGAGCGTCCCGACGGCCTGAAGGGGCTGGAAAAAGCGTACGGCTTCCAGTTCAAGGCGACCAGCGGCATGGACCCTGGGCTGACGTATGCGGCGGCCCGCGATAAGAAGGTGGATGTCATCGACGGGTTCGCGACCGACGGCCGCATCCCGGCGTTTAATCTGAAGGTGCTTAAGGACGACAAGCATTATTTCCCGCCGTATTACGCGGCACCGGTGGTGCGGGCCGACGTGCTGAAGAAGCACCCCGAGATCGAGCAAGCTCTGAACCTGCTGGCGGGAAAGCTGGACGACAAGGAGATGGCGGCGCTGAACGCCCAGGTCGATCTGGATAAGAAGGACCCGAAGGATGTGGCCCGCGCATGGCTGAAGGCCCAGGGGATAATCAAGTAGCGGTAAAGGAGAAGAGCACCGGCGACGGTGCTCTTCGTGCGTGTTTGTTGTTGCTGTCGCCCGGCCTAGTGCTTCCAGGGAATGATTTTGCGCTCGGCCCACTCCAGTCCGTAGTTGAAGATGAAGCCCAGCAACGACAGCGTCAGCACCCCCACCATGAGTTTGGTGGTGAGCATGAGGTCGCCGTAATGGAGTACCATCGCGCCGATGCCTTCTTTGGCGGCGATCATTTCGGCGGCGACGAGCAGCAGCAGGGCGGTGCCGGCGGCGAGTTTCAGGCCGGCAAAGATGACGGGCAGCGCTCCGGGCAGGACGACTTTGCGGATGATGCTAAAGCGGGTGGCTTTGAAGCTGACGGCTACTTTGAGCAGCAGCGGGTCGACGTTTTTGACGCCGGAGTAGGTGTTGATGACCACGGGGAAAAATACGCCGAGGCTGATGATGGTGATTTTCGATACTTCGCCGATGCCCAGCCAGAGGATGATGAGGGGCAGAAGGGCCAGCTTGGGGATGGGGTACAGGGCGTAGATGACCGGGTTGCCCACCGCCTCGGCCAGGCGCGAGAAGCCGACGGCGAGGCCGACGAGCAGGCCGGCGGCGCTGCCGAGGATGAAGCCGGCGCAGATGCGCCACAGGCTGGCCGCGGTGTTGGCGGCCAGTTCGCCGCTCGCCAGCATATCCCACCCGGTGGTGAGGATGGCGGACGGGGCGGGCAGAAAGAGCGCGGATACCAGGCCGCTCCGGCAGACGGCCTCCCAGGCGGCGAACAGGCCGAGAACGGCCGCCGCCGGCACCCAGCGGGGAATGCGCTGCTCCATGAATGCCAGCCGGTTGCGTACTTCGCGCTGAAAGTTCATCCGCCGTCCCCCTCGATCAGGGCCTCTTGCGCGTCTTTGCGGATGAGGCCCCATATTTGTTCGGCATAGGCGTTGAAACGGGCGAGGTGCTGTTCCCCGTCGCGCCCCTGGCGCGGCAGGTCGATGGCGATGACGCTGACGATTCGGCCGGGCCGCCGCGACAGGACTACCACCCGGTCGGCCAGGTAGACGGCTTCCTGGATGTTGTGGGTGACGTACAGGGTGCTGAGGCGGGTGGCGCACCAGATGCGGAGCAGTTCTTCCTGCATGAGGGTGCGGGTCTGGGCGTCGAGAGCCGAGAATGGCTCATCCATAAGCAGCAGGTCCGGCCGGATGGCCAAGGCGCGGGCGATGCCCACCCGTTGGCGCATGCCGCCGGAGAGCTGGTGGGGATAGGCGCGCTCGAAGCCGCTGAGACCAACAAGGGCACTGTAGTACTGCACCCGCTCGGCGCGCTCGGCCTCGTCCAGACCAGCCTCTTCGAGGCCAAAGGCGATGTTGCCGGCGACGGTGCGCCAGGGGAAGAGGCCCACGTCCTGGAAGACTATGCCGATGGAAGGGTCCCGGTCCTCAGCCAGCCCTTCGACGCAGATGCGCCCGGCGCTGGGGCTGAGCAGCCCGCCGACCATGTTGAGCAGGGTCGATTTGCCGCAGCCGCTGGGCCCCACAAGCACGACGAATTCTTCCTCGTCGATGGTGAGGCCGATGTCTTCCAGGGCTACGACTTGCTGGCCGTGCCGGTCTTCATAGTATTTATAGACATGGTCGACAACCACTTTCATGCTGTGTCCTCCCCGCGGGGCTTATTTAACCTGCTTGCTGGCTTCTTCCCACAGGGCGGTGTTGACGACTTGGGCGGCTTTTACCGGCTTGTCGATCATTTTGTGGGCGGCGTACCAGTCGATCTGGGTCTGGATGTCGGCGGCGAGGAGTTTGCCGTCGCGGTCCATGTAGGGCAGGCCGGATTTTATGTCGGCCGCCGGTGCTCCGGTGTATTTGGCGATGATGCCGACGACTTCTTCGTAGTTGGCTCCCGGCGCGCTGCGGCCGTCTTTGCGGATGAGCACGGCGTCGTAATAGTAGCGGGTGGCTTTGATATAGCCTTTGAGGAACTTGACGGCTGTTGCGCGGTCTTTGAGGAATTCAGGCGAGAAGAAGAGCCCCGAGGTCTGATAGTCGATGACGTCTCCCACCTGGGCGACGACTTTGCCGTAGCCGGCGGCGACGACTTTGCTGATGTTGGGTTCGTTCAAAATGACGGCGTCGACTTGCCCGCTCTGGAGGCTGGCCATCAGGGCGCCAAGCTTGCCCAGGGGGACCAGGTCGACGTCGGCGAGCGACAGCCCCTTGGTTTCCAGCAGCCGTCCGGTCATGTAGTGGAAGGTCGACCCCTTCTGGGTGATGCCGATGCGTTTGCCTTTGAGGTCTTCGATTTTGCGGACGCCCTTGTCCCACAGGTCGGTCCGCACCATGATGGCCGAGGAGGAGTAGCCTTTTTGTTCACGGCCTTTGTCCGCCACGATGGCCAACTGCTGGCCGCCGGCCACGAGGTTGTAGAGGCTGGCGGTTATGCCGGTAGCGCCTACCGCCACTTTGTTCGAGGCGGTGGCCACGACGATGGGATGGGCGGCGTCGAACCACTGGACTTCGAGATTGACGCCCGCTTCTTTGAAAAAGCCTTTTTCGATGCCGATGAAGATCGGCGCGGAGCTGGTCAGCTTGAGCATGCCGATTGTGACTTTTTTGTCCGCAGGCGCCGGCGCCTGCGAGCCGCAGCCGGCGGCCACGAGCGCGAGCGTTACCAGCCCTACGAGGATTCCGATTGCCTTGGCTTTCATTTCTTGTCTCCCCTCTCATATGGCAAAATCAGCGGAAAATAAAAAATCCCGTCCCCTTAGGGACGAGATTGACTCCCGCGGTACCACCCTTTTTGTATGATTACCACTCTGCAGATACGGGACGCTTACGTCCGATATCCCGGCCGGGTAACGGCGGCTGCCGGCTCGGCCTACTGCCGGGACGACCCGCCCCGTTTTCAGCCTGCAACTCAGGGGTGTATTTCACGGCGCGGCATCCTCCGGTTTTCACCAACCACCGGTTCTCTGCGCGAGACGCGCCACTACTTCTCCCCGTCTCTGTCTTTGTCGCTGTTTTTTATTAATAATACCAATGTATCCTTTCTTTGTCAATTGGCTTTTTCCCGCGGCCCTTGGCCGGTAGGCTATTATTGGGTTATGGCGAGGATGCCGGGTTTCTGTACGCTGATGCTCAGCACTTTCTTCGTCGCCGGGTCGATGCGGTATACCGCATTGTCCGGCGAGCTGGCCGTCCAGACCGCTCCGTGGCCGACCGCGAGGGTCGCCAGCCGCGGTCCGGCTTTGACCGTATCGGTAACCTTATTGTCCTTGGGGTCGATGAAGACGACGGTCCCCTCGGCATAGTTGGCGACGGCGATAAAGTCGGCGCCGGCAGCGGTCCATCGGCTGTTGCCCGTCTTGATGGCTGCGGCTACTTTCGCCTGCGCGGGGTCCAGGCGCAGGACGGTTTTGCCCATCGGGTTGCCGACCCACAGCGAGCCGAAGCCGGCGGAGATGCCGCTCGGATTGGTGCCGACCCGGATTGTGCCGACTACTTTATTGGCTGCAGGATCGATTTTCGATACGATCAGGTCGACGCTGGCCACCCATACCGCGTTATCGTGCACGCAGACGCTGTTTAAAACGCTGTTGGTGACCTTGATCCTCGCCGTCACCTTGTTGGTGGCGGGGTCGATGCGCACGATCGTACCACCGTTGGCGTCGGCCACCCATACCGAGCCCAGTCCGGCGGCGATGGCGGCCGGGGCGCCGCCGACATTTACCGTGGCAGCGATTTTGTTGGTGGCGGCGTCAACGCGCCATACTTTTCCGCCGCCGTAGTCGGAAAGCCATAAGCTGCCCCCGTCGGCGGCCATGCCTTTGCAGACCCTTTCAAGCGGTACTGTGGCCACAATCTTGTCGCTGGCCGGGTCGATCCGGTACAGCTTGCTGTCCGTCAGGCTGCCGCTGGCCACCCACACTCCGGCTGTCGCCACCGGGCCTGCGGCTTTTACTTGGGCGCTTTTTTCCTTATTGTCCCTGGCCTGCTCGCCGCCGCCACAGCCGCACAGCAGCTGCGCGGCCAGCAGCGTGGCCGCCGTCAGAACCACGGTCGCCGCCCGCCGTATCGTCCGGGTTTTTTCCATCATATCATCACCTCTCGTAATGATTACTGCGTTTTGCCCCGTTAATGTACAGGAAATATTTTACATTTTTATTTTTACCACAGTGGCGGGGGATTGTCAAACAGCGATCGCCGCGCCAAGCGCCAGGATTGTGACCGACAGAGGCCCGTCTCGGCGAACGCTTTTCCGGCAGACGCTGTTTGCCGACAAAAAAAGAGCACCGGAGTGCTCTTTCGTTTGTGGTATTATTTCTGTATTTTTGCCCACGAGTCTTTCAGACCGACGATGCGGTTGAAGACCGGTTTGCCGGGAGCGGAGTCGGGGTCGGCGTGGAAGTAGCCGTGGCGGATGAACTGGAAGCGGTCGCCGCTGTTGGCCGCGCCGAGGGCGGGCTCGACAAAGGCGGCGAGGGTGATGAGCGAGTCCGGGTTGACGCGGGAGAGGAAGTCTTCGTCGCCGGCCTCGGGGTCCTCAAGGGGGAAGAGGTGGTCGTAGAGGCGGACTTCGGCGGGGACGGCGCAGGCGGCCGAGACCCAGTGGACGGTGCCCTTGACTTTGCGGGTGCTGCCGGAGCCGCTCTTGGTTTCAGGGTCGTAGGTGCAGCGGAGTTCGACGATGTCGCCGGCGGCGTCCTTGACGACTTCCTCGCATTTGATGATGTAGGCGTTCTTTAGGCGGACTTCGCCGCCGGGGGTGAGGCGGAAGTATTTGGGCGGCGGGTTTTCCATGAAGTCGTCCCGCTCGATGTAGAGGACACGGCCGAAGGGCATGACGCGCGCGCCGAGGGCCTCGTTTTCAGGGTTGTTTTCGGCGGGGAGGTCTTCGGTTTTATCCTCGGGGTAGTTGGTGAGGACGACTTTGAGGGGGCGGAGGACGGCCATAAGGCGGGGGGCCTTGGGGCTGAGGTCCTCGCGGACACAGTGTTCGAGGAGGGCGTAGTCGACGACGCTGTCGGCCTTGGCGACGCCGATGCGGCCGCAGAAGTCGCGGATGGCTTCGGGGGTGTAGCCGCGGCGGCGCAGGCCGGATATGGTAGGCATGCGGGGGTCGTCCCAGCCGGCGACGCGGCCGTTTTCGACGAGGGCCCTGAGCTTGCGCTTGCTCATGACGGTGTAGGTGACGTTGAGGCGGGCGAATTCGATCTGCACGGGACGGGGCTGAAAGGCGCCGAGAACGTCGAGGCACCAGTCGTACAGGGGACGGTGGGCTTCGAACTCGAGGGTGCAGATGGAGTGGGTGACGCCTTCGTAGGCGTCGGAAAGGGGGTGGGCGTAGTCATACATGGGGTAGATGCACCATTCGTCGCCGGTGCGATGGTGATGGGCGCGCATGATGCGGTAGAGGACGGGATCGCGCAGGTTGAGGTTGGGGGAGGCCATGTCGATTTTGGCGCGGAGGACGCGGGACCCATCGGGGAATTCGCCGTTTTTCATGCGTGCGAAGAGGTCGAGGTTTTCGGCGACCGGGCGGTTACGGTAGGGGCTCTCTTTGCCCGGTTCGGTGAGGGTGCCGCGATATTGGCGCATTTCGTCGGCGGACAGGTCGCAGACGTAGGCGTGGCCGGCTTTGATGAGCTGGACGGCGTAGTCGTAGAGTTTGCCGAAGTAGTCGGAGGCGTAGAAGAGGCGGTCCTCCCAGTCGAAGCCTAGCCAGCGGACGTCGTCCTGGATGGATTCGACGTATTCGGTTTCCTCTTTGCTGGGGTTGGTGTCGTCGAAGCGCAGGTTGCATTTGCCGCCGTATTTGAGGGCGGTGCCGAAGTTGAGGCAGATAGATTTGGCGTGGCCGATGTGAAGGTAGCCGTTGGGCTCGGGCGGGAAGCGGGTGTGGACGCGCTGGCCGTATTTGCCGCTGGCGTTGTCTTTGTCGATGATGTCGTGGATGAAGTTGCTGCCGACATGATGTTCAGGTATGGACATGGCTCTGTGCTCCCTCGATTTATTTTTCCTACGGGCATATCTATGATAGATTATTTTACCACAATACCGGCGATAAGCAAAATCAGCGCCTGAGGGTGGCCTCGAGGCGCGTGGGGTTGAGGAGGAGGCCGATGGCGGCTTCGGGGCCGGGAACTACGATGTCGGCGGCGAGGATGGTGGGGACGCTTGCTCCTTCGGTACTTAGGATGCAGACAGACAGGGCGGCGGCGGCGAACATCTCTTTGTCGTTGACGCCGTTGCCGACCGCGACGACGCCTCCCGCCCCGGCGGCTTCGACGAAGGCGGCTTTGGCGGCGGCACCCTCGCCGGCGGCGAGGATGACGAGTTCGACCGGCAGGCCGCGGAGCTGATCGCGGGCGATGCCGAAGGTGTCGGCGGTGATGACGGCGACACGCAGCCGCCCGGCGAGGGCGATGAGGCCGTCTTTTACGGCGGCGGGGAGGAGGCCGTCGACGGCGAGGGTGCCGTTGTAGTCGAAAACGGCGGTGTGGAATGCGTATGTACGGCCGTCGGGCAGGGCGACTTCGAGCATGGCGGCGCCTCCTCCGCAGAATGTTTATGCTAGTATTTGGCACTGCGGCGGCAAAAATCCTGCAAAAGGAAAAGCCTTGCGACTTTTTCGCAAGGCCGATGGTCACTGAGCGTTTTTGTCCGGAGCTCTCCCCATCTTTTCCAGGCTGGCGGCGATGCGCTGCAGGGAGTGCGATATCTGCGTGAACCGCCACAGGATGTAGACGATTATCGCGATATGCAGCAGGGCGAATACTATGCCGAACCCGCTCATGAACCCGAACATTCCGGGGTACCCGTAACCGTAACCCATCATGCCTCTTCACCTCCGTAATACGTTGCCTTAGTATACGCGGGGGGGTGGGGGAGTATGTACGGACCCTAGCGGGTCCTTGGGGCGGCTATTTGTGTACGTAGACGCGGTTGCCGCCGGCGTTTTTGGCTTCGTACATCTTCATGTCGGCTTTGCGGATAAGGTCGTCGAGGCTGAATTCCTCCCCGCTCACGGGGGTTATGACCCCGAAACTGGCGGTGACCGGCACCATGGCGTCCCCGTAGGCGGAGCCCATGGCTTCGACCGCCTGCCTGAGCCGCTCGGCCAGCGCCGCCGCCCCGGCTTTGTCGACGCCGGGCAGGATTATCACGAACTCGTCCCCGCCGTAACGCCCGAATATGTCTTCGGCGCGCAGGTTGCCGCGGCAGATACGGGCGAAATCGGCAAGCACGGAGTCGCCTGACAGGTGACCGTGGGTGTCGTTGACGATCTTGAAGTCGTCAAGGTCGATGAGTATAAGGGAAATGGGGGCATTGCTCCGGCGCGCGTGGCCCACCAATTCCCTGCCGACTTTCTTCCATCGGGTGCGGTTCCAGGCTTTGGTGAGCGGGTCGATGGAAGCCTGGAGACGCAGGCCTTCTACGATGGTCGAGAAACGGGTGACGTCGCGGAGGACAACAATGAAACCGGCGTCTTCTCCCTGGCCGTCGTATAGTTCGATGCGCTGCAGTTGGTAGTTGATCCTCTCGCCGTCGACTTTTATGTACATCGTTTGCTCATCGGCTGAGCCGTCGAGGAAGTGTTGCATCGCCACGTGCTCCTGGAACAGGCCGCTGCCCCGCTTGCCTTTCGCCTGCTCGGTCAGGAAGGGGAAGGTCCGGCCGGCGGCAAGGTTGAAGTCGGCCAGACGTCCCTCACGGTCGAAGACGAGGATGCTGTCGGATAGCATCTGAAATATTTCCTGGCGGGCGAGGGGGACTATTTCGAGCATGCCAAGGCCGAAGGCGGCCCATGCGTAGAGAACCGCGGGAACGAGGAAGGCCGCCGGGTGAGGGTCGATCCCCCAGGGGACGGCTTTCATAAGGTAGGCGATGTAGACGCCCCAGGGAAACAGGGACCCGAGGAAAAACACGAAGGCTTGTTTGCTTTTTGCGGGCGGGGCGTTCCGCCAGGCGCGGGCGTATAGGATGTTGCCATAGAGGACGGCCAGGTTGATGTAGACGGTGTGGACCCAGTACCACGGCCCGGGCTCGAAGGCGACCACCGGAAAAGGGGCGTCGGGGTTGAGGCGCAACGGACCGTAATGCAGATGGTGAAATTCGGAGGTGTTGCTGAGGACAAAGGTGATGGCGGACAGCATGAGCAGGACGGCTTTTATGTGGGCCCATCGAGCGTTTTGCGCTCTGGTGTGGTATACGGCGAGGGTTACCCAGGCGGCCGGGAGGAAGGCGATGCCGACGGATTCGATCCGCAGCCAGAATCTGATCGCCGGCAGGGTATCGCTGGCGAGTTCGCACATATAGCCGAAGGTGTAGAAGGCGACCAGAAGGGCGAAGAGGAAAAACGTCCGGCCGAGAGGGCTCCGCCTGCGCCGCCAGGAGGCGAGGAGCAGGATGCCTATGATAAGGACGCTCAGGCCGATGAGGGTAACCAGCGCCCACCTTGCCGATTCCAATACAACCATCCCTTTATCGTGCCAGAATGGGATTTATCGGGTTCTATGTCGATTTTATCACTAGTAATCTTTTGCTGACAAGCTTTTGGAGGTGAAAATAACCTTATCGGCGCATTACGTATAGAACCCCGGAAAAGACTGTTCACGGTCTTTTCCGGGGTTTGCCGAACTACTGCCGGAGCAGCGCCGCGCCGTTCGGGGGAGCAATCAGCCGGTTTGGAAGTGGTCCTGCAGGGCTTTGTTGGCGATGGCCTTTACTCCTTCCCAGCCCGGGGCGGCGGCTTTGGCGATGACGGCACGCAGTTTTTGGATGGCGGAGGAGTAGTCGTCTAGGCCGAGGGCTTTATCGACGAGGGCTACGCCGCGGCGGGTGAGGATGATGTCGTCGGTGGCAACGGCAACGGGGTTGGCGTCGTCTTCGCCGAATTTGACGGTGACGCCGCTGATGAGGCCGGCCGTATAAAGAACGTTGACGGCGCGGCCGAGGGCTTCGCCGGCAAGACCCATGCTCTGGGCGGCGGCGCTCATTTGGGGTTTTTTGGCATTGCGTTCGGCGTAAAGGGTGTATAGTAGTTTTTCGGTGTTGTCGTCCATGGTTTTCCCCCCTTCGGTGTATTTTATAAGATTATATGCCGGAGCAGGAGCGTTTGGCATGGGCGGGGAGAATAAGGCGGCGGCGGGGGGTGTAAGCTAAAGGCACCCGATTATATGGAGGCGATGGTATGGAGTACGGTATTCCGGTGACGGTGGAGCTGCCGCAGGAGGTTTATGAGGAGGCGGCGCGGATAGCCCGCTACCGGGGCGAAACGGTGAGCGAGCTGGTGACGGCGGCGGTGCGGGCGGTGGTGGCGGCGGAGCGCGCCGAGTACGCGTACCCCGATTGGCCGCTGGGTCCGGCGCCGGGATGGGAGAACAGGGGCTAAAAGAAGACGCCCCTGGCGGGGCGCTGGTGCGGGAACGACGGTGTTAGAATTTGTAGGTGAGGCCGAAGCCCCAGCCTTTGACGGTGACGTCGGTGGTCACACTGGCGTTGCTGGCCGAGTAGACGGAGCCAGCGGGCGGATTAATGTTGCCGCCGGCGAATTTTAGCGCGTCGAACTTGGTGTCACGGTAGCTGACGTTGAACTGGACGTCTTTGCCGAGGTCGTAGGAGAGGCCGGCTTCCCAGTTGCGGTAGTCGCTGCCGAAGGAGGCGAGGCCCCAGAGGTTGGTTTTCTTGGCAATATTGTAGGAGCCTACGACGCCGAAGTGAAACATGCTTTTGTCTTCGGATTTGATTTCGGGGGCGGTGATACCGGCTTTTTCGGTGTTCAAATAAACACTACCGGTGAAGAGCCTTACGGCGACACTTTCAAAGCATCGCGCAACTTCGACGGCGACGCCAACCTCGATTTTGGGCTTACTTTCGGTATTGGGAACAAATGGGCATTGCAATACCGGCAGTACAACCCCGCTGGCACCATCTGGAGTGGCCGTGTAATCGATAATTCGTGGTCCGAAAATGAAGGGCTGTGCAAGTATAATGAGTACGTCGCCCTCAGTTTCGAGGGCAAGCTGCGGTCCGACGAGTTTAACCTGATGTACAGCCTGAACAAAAACTGGGCCGCCTTCGCGGGCGTTGTCCGGTCCAGCGCCAGCATCAAGACGACCGGCAGCTATGGATACAGTCACATCCATGACGACGGCTCATACAGCTAAACAGCGTAAAATATGTGTCGGTATCCGCGGGGCGGGCAGGCGTGAATCGGGCAGGAAAGACGGGCCGTCGACAAAAGAGGCGACGCCGGGCGCCCGGCGTCGCGGCGGGAAACTGCGGGAAGCCGCCAGGCGTAGGGTATGGGGCAGGTTGTTGTCGATAAAAAGTGCGGGCAGCCTTGCGCCTGTATGTACAAAGCGAAAGCCTTCCTGGAGCGTGGAAGGCTTCGGCGCTGTGGCGGCCCTGGGCGAGGTTGTTGGCGGCCGGGTTTCGAGCTGAAAAAAAGGCGAGGCCCCCGCATGCCGGGGGCCTTTTGTGGTGGCTTATATTCTGATGTCGATGACGGCGGCGACGCCGACTCCCTGGACGCGGGAGAAGTTGGCCGGGTTTTTGCTGTCGATGGGGATGAGGGCTTTGATGCGGAATTGGCGGTCGAAGTTGGCTTCGACCTGGAGGACGGCCTGGGTCATTTCGACGAGTTCGGGGTCGCCGACGATCTGGGCGGCGCCGATGTAGCCGCCGGAGCCTAAGGAGAGGATGGGAACGACTTTGGTGGCGTAGTCGGTGTCGGCGCCGTTCTTGGCCATTAGCCTGTTGATGAAGTTGTTGAGCGAGCCGCTGAATTTGTCGACGAGAAAACCGATGCCGCCTGCTTTGATGATGTCGCCCAGTCCGATCGCCTGGGCGGCCGGCAGCGCGGCGAGGGACAGAAGACAGACCACGAGGATGCCGACGACGGCCTTTTTCTTCATCCGGGAATAACCTCCTCCGCAGTTGGTTTGCCATCATTGTAGCACCCCCAGGGAGCGGATTTGGTCGGAAGGCGCGCGGCCAAAAAAAATGAAAGCCCCGCATTTTGCGGGGCTTTCATGGGTGTGGAGCCGATAAGAGGACTCGAACCTCCGACCCGCGCATTACGAATGCGCTGCTCTACCAACTGAGCTATACCGGCATTGGTCCGATAATTATTGTAGCGTCTCGGGCCCAAAATGTCAACAGTACCGGCTCAGGCAATGTTTGTAAGGCTCAGGCGGGGCAGGTGCCGGGCAGGATTTCTTCGACGGTGTCGCCGGCGGCGAAGAGGGTGTGGACGATGTCGGCGTCGAGGCGCCGGGCGGCTGCCATGTCGAGCATGATTTTTTCCACATCGCTGAGCGGCATGCTGGGCCGGTAGGGGCGGTCTTCACGCAGGGCGGCGTAGACGTCGGCGACGGCGACGATGCGGCAGCCGAGCCGGAGGTTGGCGGGCGGAATACGGAAGGGGTAGCCGGTGCCGTCGAGGGTTTCGTGGTGGAAGGCGGCCCATTCGGCGATGAGCTCGAAGCCGTCTACCTGGGTGAGGATGCGGTGGGTATAGTAGGCGTGCTGTTTGATGACGGTGAATTCGCGGGGAGTAAGTTTGCCGGGTTTTTCGAGGATTTGGTTGGGGACGGTGAGTTTGCCGAGGTCGTGGAGAAGGCCGGCGACGCGCATGATTTTTGTTTCGGTGTCGGAGTAGCCTTTGACGCCGGCGAGGAAGGAAGCGACCGCGGCGACCGTACGGGAGTGCGTGGCGGTGAAACGGCTGGTGCGGTCGACGATGGTGGCGAAGATTTCGGCGGCGCCGAGGAGGCCGTCGATATTGAGCCGGACCTGGCCGTGGCTCTGGAGGCTATGGAAGAAGTGGTCGAAGTAATGGGGGGTGGCAAGGTCGAACCAGAAGCTGTCTTTATAGGCAGCCTCGCCGAGGGCTTCGACGAGGTCGGGGTCGAATTGGCTGCCGCTATGGCGGACGATGGCGGCGAGGATGTCCTCGCGCTGGTCGAGGATGTAGCGACCATCGTTGATGAGCACTTCGAAGGTGTCGGCGAGGTTGATGATGCGCGCGGCGAGGGGAAGGTCCTTGCCGGCGAGGCCGGAGGGGCTGGAGCCGTCCCAGCGGTCGTGGTGATGGCGGATGGGTTTGGCCAGAGCTTTGAACAGGGGCGAGTCGACGAGCAGCCGGTAGCCTTCTTCGGCGTGCCAGTAGAGGTCGGTGATGGGTTTATGGCTATAAAGACTGTTTTTTTCGTCCCATCTGGAGGCTGCCCCGATGTCATGCAGAAGGGCGGCGTAGAGAAGGTTCTGGCGCGGCCCCTGGGCGAGGCCGATCTGGCCGCCGATGCGGTCGGCAACCATGGCGGTGCGCCAGTGGTGGCGGGAAAGGCCGCCGTCGGTGAGTTCGAGGGCGAGGGAGAAGGCTTTGAGAAGGTTGGTGAGGTAGATATTGAAAATCAAAGTGTCACCCCGTTGCGATTTTATGGCTTTCTTCCAGGCTGTCGATTTTTACTTCGTCGAATTTTGTCATAATACCTGCCGGTTTTTTGAACTATGTTTTTTTTGTCCCGCCAAAGGGACGTAACGGGCGCTAATCCAGGTTTTTCAACAAGACAAGCGACGGCCGGTCTGCTAAACTGAAGTTAACATAAGTGGGGAGGTGGGGAACGGGTGACTGTATACGACGTACTTAACAGGATCGACAAAGATTTGGGGGCCTGCGAGGACGCCATCCGCCGTTCTCGCCGCAAGAAGTCGCTTTACGTGCTGGTGAAGGCGACGGAGCGCAAGCGGGCCCTGGCGGAGATAAAGCAGTATATTCTGGCCAATCACTGATGCACGGCGGTCGTTTTTCGGCCGCTTTTTCACGACAAAGCCTCCCGAGCAGGGAGGCTTTTGTTTTGCAGATGGGGGCTTATCAACGGTCGCATATCTCCGACGTGAGGGCGTTCAGAGGTCCCCAGATGCAAGCGCTCTGAGGAGCAACGCCGCAGATGGGGGCTTATCAACGGCCTCACGTGTGGAAGCGGAGGAGGAGGATGGTCGCCATCCCCACTCCCATCGTAAGCGGGGCGCTGCCCGACCGCCGGGCGACGGCGGCGGCGACAAGGCCGGCGAGGAGGTAGGGGTTGTGCCAGGTTAGGTCGAGGCTGCCGCGGGGGAGGACGAGGGCGGGGACGATGAGGGCGGTGAGGATGCCGGTGGGTACATGTTTGAGCCAGCGGGAGAGCCAGGCGGGTATGCCGGTGCGGCGAAAGGCGAGCTGGGCGCCGAAGCGGGTGAGGAAGGTGACGACGGCCATGGCGATGATTATAACGACGATGTCGGTTCTCATGCTTTCGCCTCCTTTTCCGGGGAGGGTTCGAGGAGGCCGCCGACGATGGTGGCGGCGAGGGCGGCGAGGATTATGTACCATTTGCCGGGCAGGCTGAGGGCGGCGGCGACGGCTACGACGGCGGCGGCGAGGCAGACGGCGAGGCTGGTGCGGGAGTCCAGGCGGGGTATAAGCATGGCGAGGAAGGTGGCGGGCATGGCGAAGTCGAGACCCCAGGCGAGCGGGTCGGGGATGTATTCGCCGAGGAGGACGCCGGCGAGGGTGGAGAGGAACCAGGCAAGGTAGGCGGCGGTGTTGGCGCCGAGCTGGTGGCTCTCGCTATAGCCGTGCCTGGCGACGCGGTCGATGGTGATGGCGTAGGTTTCGTCGACCATGCCGAAGGCAAGGAGGGCCTGGCGGGCGAGGGGCAGGCGGGCGAGGTGGGGGGCAAGCGAGGCTCCCATGAGGAGATGACGGAGGTTGATGAGCAGGGTGGTGAAGACGATGAGGCTGAAATCGGCCATCCCCATGCCGAGCATGGTTGCGCTGATGAATTGGGCGGCGCCGGCGAAGACGAGGAGGGACATGAGGACGGTTTCCAGGGGGGTTAGGCCGACGGTGAGGCCGACGATGCCGAAGGCGACGCCGAAGGGCATTACGCCGATGAGGATGGGGAGGGTGTCGAGGACGCCGCGGCGGAAACCGGCGATGGCGGTTGTGTTCATGGGGGTTCAACTCCTGGTCGGGTATTTTCTTTTATGATACCTGGCAGGAATTAACCGGTAAATATCCAATTTTCTTTTTTAAGCGATAATTGGCTATTATGCAGGAGGTTTTGAGCAATGGATATATCCATTGATTTGACGACCGCGAGCGCCGGGCCGGAGCCGATGTATGAGCAGATCGCCGCCCGGATAGCCGCCCAGATCAAGAGCCAGGCGCTGCCGCCGGGATCGAAGCTGCCGCCGGAGCGCCAGTTGGCGGAACGGTGCGGGGTGAGCCGGACGACGGCGATCAATGCGTACCGCCGCCTGGAGGAGCTGGGGCTGGTGCGGACGCGGGTGGGCAGCGGCACGTACGTGGCGGAGGGCTCGGGCGAGGCGGCGGTGCTGCCTATGCCGTGGCATCAGCTGCTGGTGCCGGCGTGGCAGAGCCCGGTGTCGGGCATTATCCGCGATCTGGTGGCGATGGATGCGGCGGCCGGGGTGTCGATGGCGACCGGCATGCCCGACCCCGGCCTTTATCCGTGGGCGGCTTTTCAGGGCCTGCTGGGACAGGGAAGCCTGGCGATGAAAGATCTCGGCCATATCGCGACCGAGGGCTACGGGCCGCTGCGGGAGGCGCTGGCCGCGCGCCACACGGCGGCGGGGGTGCCGGCGAAGGCGGAGAACGTGGCGGTGGTGGCGGGGGCTCAGCAGGGGCTTTACCTGCTGGCGAAGGTGTTTTTGAATCCGGGGGATTATGTGATCGTGGAGGCGCCAACTTATATGGGGGCGCTGCAGATTTTCCAGTCGGCGGGGGCCAGGCTGCTGACGCTGCCGGCGCCGGGCCCGCTGCAGCTCGATCTGCTGGAGGATTACCTCATCCGCTACCGGCCGAAGCTGCTGTATGTGCTGCCTACATATCAGAACCCCACCGGCCGGGTGATGACGCAGCCGGAGCGGCAGGCGCTGCTGACGCTGGCGGCCCGCCACCGCCTGGCGGTGATCGAGGACGATCCGTACAGCGATCTTTTCTACGACCGGGAGCCGCCGCCGCCGCTGAAGGCGCTCGACCAACACGGCGGGGTGATTTACCTGCGCACTTTTTCGAAGACGGTTTTCCCGGGGCTGCGCGTGGGCTGGGTGGTGGCCCCGGAGGCGGTGATCCACCGCCTGGCGCTGGAAAAGCAGTACGTTGACCTGCACAGCAACAATCTCGCGCAATGGCTGCTGTACAAGTTTGTCGCGTCGGGGGGGCTGGACAGGCATCTGACGGCGGTCCGGCGGGAGTACCGCCAGCGGCGGGATGCGATGGCCCAGGCGCTCAGGCGGTTCGCCGGCGGACGGCTGAGCTACGCGGTGCCGGACGGGGGCTTTTATTTCTGGTGCCGGCTGACCGCTCCAGGGCTGACGACCAGGGCGCTGCTGACGGAGGCGGGCCGCCAGGGGGTGAGTTTCGTGCCGGGAGACGCTTTTTATCCGGGAACGGAAGGAGAACGGGAGTTTCGCGTGTGTTTCGCGACCAACGGGGCCGCGGAGCTGCAGGAGGGCGTCAAGCGGCTGACGCGGGCCGCGGCCCAGGCGGAGAAGGGGAGCGTGCAGGCGCCGCGTGCGCCTGCCGCGCCCCTGCCGCCGATAATCTGAGGAGACGAGTCTTCTAACTTGGCTGCCATTATAGATAAAAGAACAATAAAAGAGCACTACTCTTTGTATCAAGAGTAGTGCTCTTCCACCGATTATCTAAGGGGCAGGATATATGCGAATAAAAGACATGGCGGGAGAATCGGCGTTGTTGCCGTCAAAAAGTAATATAGTGGGCGACAGCAGCTTCCAAACTCCTTGGCACCAGGGGCGGAAAGTTCCGTCGCCCCTAAAACAAAAACTATATTGGGTTTTATGCAGCCAAACATATACTGCGCCGGCCTTTTTTTCGTTAAACTCAATACCGAGGTAGTCACTATTTTTATATTTTGGATTTTCGCCTAAAGCTGTTTTGGCTATCGCTATTGTAACGTCGTTGTCAAGAACCCAAATACCCTCGACCGGGTCGAGCGTTCTCCCGGCAAATAGTTTGTCAATGGCTTGCTGTTGACTGCCAATATCGCCAAAAGGTTTATATGGCGCCGCCCAACATGTACCCGACAATATGAATATGAAAATAACAACAAGGGTTAAAATAAGATTTTTTTCATAATTATCCCTCCCGAATTAATTTCATTATATTTATTCCATAAATTTAAAAATATCCCTTTTTAAAGAAAACGCCATTTGACAAGTACCCCTTACTGTTCCTCAATTGTCCTTCCCGAACCGTGCGCAGGCCGTTCAGGGCGCCGTAGGCAAGGCGCCCCGAGGACGTGCAGCGACGACGGCCCCGGATGGGCCTAGTGCCGGGCGCGCCATGGATGGCGTAGCGCCCGGCCGCGTACATGCAGTACGCTAGCAAGCGCCCGCAGGAGCAACGCCGCCTACGGGGTCATCAACGGCCTGCCCCCGAACAAAAATAACCGCTGGCGATCTCGCCAGCGGTTCTTTTAGCCGTTAGATTTTTGGAAGTCGATCATGAATTGGGCGAGCGCCCGGCACGCCTCCACCGGCACGGCGTTGTAGGCCGAGGCGCGGCAGCCGCCGACCGAGCGGTGGCCGGCGAGGCCGACGAAGCCCGCTTTTTTGGCTTCGTCGAGGAATTTTTTCTCAAGGTCCTCGCTGCCGAGGCGGAAGGTGATGTTCATGAGTGAGCGGCTGTCCTGCTGGGCGTGGCCGCGGTAGAAGCCGCCGCTCTTGTCGATGGCGTCGTAGATGAGGCCGGCTTTGTCTTTGTTGCGTTTGTGGATGGCGTCGACGCCGCCCTGTTCCTTGATCCAGGCGAGGACGAGGCCGACGAGGTAGATGCCGAAGGTGGGCGGGGTGTTGTAGAGGGAGTTGTCCTTGGCGTGGGTGGCGTAGCGGAGCATGGTGGGAACGCCGGCGTTGGCCTGTTCGAGAAGGCCGCGGCGGACGATGGCGACGGTGACGCCGGCCGGGCCGAGGTTTTTCTGAGCGCCGGCGTAGATGAGGGCGAATTTGCTGACCTCGACCGGCCGGGCGAGGATGTCGCTGGACATGTCGGCGATGAGGGGCACGGCGCCGGTGTCGGGGAAGGCGTGCCACTCGGTGCCGAAGATGGTGTTGTTTGAGGTGAGGTGGATGTATGCGCTGTCGGGAGCGTAGCTGAGGTCGCCGGCGGCGGGGACGCGGCGGTAGTTTTCGCTTTTGGTGCCGGCGGCTTCGAAGACTTCGCCGAACTGCTTGGCTTCGGCATAGGCTTTCTCGGCCCAGGAGCCGGTGAGGATGTAGCCGGC
Source organism: Selenomonadales bacterium 4137-cl (assembly GCA_032334055.1). Classification (NCBI taxonomy): domain Bacteria; kingdom Bacillati; phylum Bacillota; class Negativicutes; family Acetonemataceae; genus Anaeroselena; species Anaeroselena agilis. The sequence goes on from JAUOZS010000001.1 coordinate 3,545,789, forward strand.
TTTGCGGCCGGACGGGAGGAAGTTCATCGGCACCATGGCGAACTGGAGGCTGGCGCCGCCCTGCAGGAAGAGGATGTCGTAGTCGGCGGGGATGGCCATGAGTTCTCTTAGGAGGCTGACGGCCTCGTTGTGGACGGCTTCGTAGTCTTTGCCGCGATGGCTCATTTCCATTATGGACATGCCGGTGCCACGGAAGTCGACCAGTTCGGCCTGGGCCTTCTGGAGTACCGGCAGGGGCAGGGCCGACGGGCCGGCGTTGAAGTTATAGGCTCGGTTCATGTGAGGGTCCCCCTTGTGCTGTATTCACTATGTAAATTACATATATTGTAGAATATTTTACCTCCCGAAGGGCGTTACGTCAAATTTGTTTGCGGTTTTGCCGCAAAAGGCGTCTGGGCTTAACAGGATTTTGTCTGCGGGTGTCGAATGGATATTGTTATTTTAGGCCACCAGATTGTTTTTCTGATGGACTTGGTTTCCGCCTGTAACGCCCCGGGAAAGGGCTGGCGCGCAAACCAGGTTTTCTTCATTGGTGCGGTCGGAACCGGTTTTAAATTGTTATTCTTATTTAGTGATTAGGTGGGGAAGGACAATGGAGTTCGTTTATTTGTATGCGGCGATGGCGACTGCTTTCGTCGCGGCGACGGCAGGAGCGCTCAGCCTTAGGGCGCGCCCGGAGGCGGCCAACCGGCTGGCTCACGGCCTGTCGGCGCTCGGCTCGCTGCTCGCCCTGGCGGGGGCGGCTTTCGTTTTTTCCGCCGGGCCGCAGGAGTTCACGCTGACGGGTGATACGCTGTTCGGACCGGTGGCGGTACGGGTCGATTACCTGTCCGCTTTTTTCCTGGCGGTGATCGGCGCGGTGGGCGCGGCGGCGAGCGTTTACGCAATCGCTTACAGCCGTGAGTATTATGGGCGCCGGCTGGGGGCGATGGCGGCGCTGTACGCCGCTTTCCTGCTGTCGATGCTGGCGGTGGTGACGGTCAGCCATGTGGTGGCGTTTATTGTGGCCTGGGAGCTGATGACGGTGACGTCTTTCCTGCTGGTGGCCCACGAGCGGGAAAAGGCGGCGAGCAGGCGGGCGGCGTACGTTTATTTCGTGATGACCCATATCGGCACGGCGTTTATAATGGCGGCTTTCCTGCTGCTCGTACCTCCGACCGGCAGCATGGCGTTCGCCGACTTAAGCGCGCCGACTGGCTGGCTGCGCGACGCGGCGTTCCTGTGCGCGCTGGTCGGCTTCGGGACGAAGGCGGGGATTATTCCTCTGCACGTTTGGCTGCCGGAGGCTCACCCGGCGGCGCCGACCCATGTGTCGGCGGTGATGTCGGGGGTAATGATCAAGACGGCTATTTACGGGCTGGCCCGTTTTTATCTGGAGTTCCTCGGCACGGGCCCGCTGTGGTGGGGGGCGGCGGTGCTGGCCGTGGCGGCGCTGTCGTCGGTGCTGGGCGTGCTGTACGCGCTGATGCAGCATGATGTGAAGCGCCTGCTGGCCTACTCCAGCGTTGAGAATATCGGCATTATTCTGCTGGGAATGGGCGGCGGGATGGCGTTCACGAGCGCGGGTCTGCCGGGACTGGCCGGCCTGGCGTGGGCGGCGGCGCTTTTCCATGTACTCAACCACGCGGTTTTCAAGTCGCTGCTGTTTATGGGGGCGGGGGCGGTGCTGCAGGCGACCCATACCCGCGATATCGAGCATCTCGGCGGACTGATCCGCTTTATGCCCTATACGGCCGCCTTTTTTCTGGCGGGCGCGGTGGCGATTTCCGGCCTGCCGCCCCTCAACGGGTTCGTGAGCGAATGGCTGACCTTCCAGGCGCTGTTCGCCCTGCCGGCGGCGCTGGCGGGGCTGACGGGCAAGCTGACGGCGGCGGTGCTGGTTAGCCTGCTGGGACTGACGGGCGCGCTGGCGGCGGCGTGTTTCGTGAAGGTGTTCGCGATGATTTTCCTCGCCAAGCCCCGCAGCGCGCATGCGGCGGAGGCGCAGGAGGCGTCCGGGCTGATGCTGGCGCCGATGGGGTTCCTGGCGGCGGCGTGCCTGGCGCTGGGGGTGCTGCCGGTGCCGCTGCTGGGCTTGCTGACGCGGACGGTGGCCCCGTTCCTGGGCGAGGCGCCGGCGACTACGCTGGCGACGGGCGACTGGTACGCGATGGGCTTTAAGGCGGCGGCGACTACGGGGACGATGTCGCCGGCGGCGCTGGCGGGCTTGCTGCTGGCCGGAGCGGCGGCGGCGTTCGCCGGCTATCGTCTGTACGGCCGGGCAGGCCGTACCGCGGGCGAGACGTGGACGTGCGGCATCGTGCCGACCGCGAGGATGGAGTATACGGCGACGGGGTTCGCCGAGCCGATCCGGCGGGCGTTCCGGGCGGTGCTGCTGCCGAAGCCGGATGTGGTGGTGGAACGGGATCCGCACCGTTATTTTGGCCGGCGGATGGTTTTCCATGTGAAGATAACGTATGTTCTCAGCGAGCTGGTGTACCGCCCCGTAAACCGGGGCGCGGTCGCCCTGGCGCGTTATATGAAGCGTCTCCAGACCGGGAGTGTGCAGCTTTATGTCGGCTATATCATGGCTGTGACGATTGTCGTGCTGGTCTGGAGCATAAGGTGGTGAGCGCGGTGGATTTGCTGATGCAGTTTCTGGTCGGCCTCGCCCAGGCGGCGATGGTCGCATCGCTGGCCCCGCTGGCGGCCGGCCTGATAAAGACGGCCAAGGCGCGCCTGCAGAACAGGCGGGGACCGGGGATATTGCAGCCGTATTACGATCTGGCGAAGTTCCTCGGCAAGGATAGCGTGGCGTCGCCTACGACTTCGTGGCTGTTCGCGGCCGCGCCGACCGTTTATTTCGCGGCCGCGCTGGGGGCGGCGGCCCTGGCGCCGGTATTGGCGCCGCTCGCGTTCGGCCTTGGCATGGGCTTCGCCGATCTGTTCATGCTGCTTTATTTGTTCGCGCTCGGCCGTTTCTTTCTGGCGCTGGCGTCGCTGGACGCCGGCAGCGCGTTCGGCGGCATGGGCGGGTCGCGGGAGATGTTCATCGCGGTGCTGGCCGAGCCCGCCATCCTGCTGGCGCTGCTGTCGGTGGCCCTGCCGGCCAAGTCGACCGGCCTGGCGGCGATGGCGGCCTCGGCGGCGGGCGTGAAGTGGACTTTGTCGGAGGTGTTCGCGGCCGGGGCGTTCTTTATCGTGCTGTTGGCCGAGACGGGCCGCATCCCGGTGGATAACCCCGATACCCACCTGGAGCTGACGATGGTTCACGAGGGGATGATTCTGGAGTATTCCGGCCGGCCGCTCGGCCTCATCCATTGGGCGGTGGCGATCAAGCAACTGGTGATGATAACGCTGTTCGCCGTTCTCTTTTTGCCGGGGGCGCCGCTCTCGTGGCCGCCGCTGGCGCAGGCGGCCGTGCTGGCCGCCAAGGTGGTGGCGACCGCGCTGGCCCTGGCGGCGGCGGAGACGGCGACTAACAAGATGCGGCTGTTCCGGATTCCGGCGTTCATGTCGGTGTCCGGGGTGCTGGCGCTGCTGGCGCTGGTGGCGCGGTAGGAGGGGAAGGCATGGAGATTCTCGCGTTTTTGCTGCTGATTTCGGCTTTTTTGCTGACAAGGACTACGCGCCTGTCGACAGCGGTGCATATTTTGCTGGCCCAGTCGGCGGTGGTGGCCGCGGCCTGCGCGGCGGCCGGCTGGCAGGCGGGGGAGACGCATATGTTTGTGGCGGCGCTGTTGACGGTGGTGGTGAAGGCCGGCCTTATTCCATACGCGCTGCTGCGCCTGGTGCGCCTGCTGAAGAAGGAGCGGGAGGTCCACCCGGTGGTCGGCCCTAATGGTTCTTCACTGGCGGCGGTGGCGGCGATGGTGCTGTCGTACGGTCTGATCGAGCGGGCGCTGCCGGCGGTGATCAGCCGCGACGCGGTGGCGAGCGCGGTGGCGTTGGTGCTGATCGGCCTGTTCCTGATCATAACGCGGCGGCAGGCGATCATGCAGATCGTCGGGCTGATCACGGTGGAGAACGGGCTGTACGTTCTGGGGCTGTCGACGACCCGCGGCCTGCCGCTGATTATCGAGTTGGGAATTTTCTTCGACGTGCTGGTGATGGTGACGGTGATGGTCATCCTCGCTTTCCGCCTGAAGCGGTCTTTTCATTCGACCGATACGAGTATTCTGAAAAGGTTGAAGGGTTGAGGATATGTACGAATTGATCGTGCTCGCCCTCGGTCTGCCGCCGGTGACGGCGGCCGCGAGCCTGGCCGTGCGCCGGCGGGGGTTTTTGAAGGTGATGAATGTGGCCGCCAGCCTGACGACCTGCGGACTGACTTTCGCGCTCGCGGCCGGGGTGCTGCGGGACGGCCCTTACGCCGGCGGGTGGCTGTTTGTCGATGCTCTGAGCGCGCTGCTGCTGGTGGTGGTGGGGCTGCTGACTTTTACGGCGACGCTTTTTTCGGCGTCGTATATGGAGGCGGAGGCGGACGAGGGCCATATAAAACCGGGGCTTCTGGGCGGCTATTACGCGCTGCTGCAGTTGTTTTCGTTCACGATGCTGGCGGTGCTGGTGGCGGAGAACCTCGGCCTGATGTGGGTGGGGGTGGAGGCGACGACGCTGGCGTCGACGCTGCTGGTGGCCTTCTATTTCAACCGCTCGGCGCTGGAGGCGGCCTGGAAGTATGTGATGGTTTGCAATGTGGGCATTTTGCTGGCGCTGCTGGGAACGATACTGCTGTATTATGCGCAGCTTAGCGCGGGGGGAGGCGGAGCGCCTCTCAGCCGGGCGGCCATGGAGGCACTGAGCGGCCGGCTTGATCCTTTCCTGGTAAAGCTGGCGTTCGTGTTTATCCTGATCGGTTACGGCACGAAGGCCGGTCTGGCGCCGATGCATACCTGGCTGCCGGACGCCCACAGCCAGGCGCCGTCGCCGGTGAGCGCGCTGTTGTCGGGGGCGCTTTTGAGCTGCGCGTTGTATGTGCTGATCCGCAATCTCGGCATCGTTACGGCGGTGCTGGGCGGAGAGTTCGTGCAGGCGGCGCTGCTGCTGTTCGGGGTGCTGTCGGTGGCGGTGGCCGTGCCGTTCATGCTGGTGCAGCACGATATTAAGCGGCTGCTGGCGTATTCGAGCGTGGAGCATGTCGGCATCGTGAGCTTCGGCTTGGGGCTGGGGACGCCGCTGGCACTGTACGGGGCGGCCTTCCATATCCTCAACCACGCGGTGGCCAAGTCGGCGCTCTTTTACCTGTCCGGGATAATTATTCAGCGGTACCGCTCCAAGCATGTGATGCGCATCCGCGGGCTGTTCGCGGCGATGCCGGCGGCGGGGACGATGTTCCTGGTGGCGGTGCTGGCGATCGTGGGTACGCCGCCGCTTAGCGTGTTTTTCAGCAAGTTCGCGATTGTGGCCGCGGCGTTCGCCGCCGGCAAGCCGGTGCTGGGCGCGGCGCTGCTGCTGCTGTTGGCGGGGGTGTTCGCGGGGATGATGTATTACGCGACCCGGATGATGTTCGGCACTGCTCCGGCCGGGCTGGCGGCGGCGCGACCGGGCGCCTGCGCGCTGGCGGCGGCGGGGTTGTCGCTGGCGTGGGTGGTGGGCACCGGTCTGTATGTGCCGGCGGCGCTGGATGAACTGCTTACCAGGGCGGCGGCGCAGATGTTCGCCGCGGTGGGAGGGCTGAGATGATGATCAAGACTTTTGTCGTTAAGGCGGAGAATCTGCGGGCGGCCGCCAACGCGTGCGCGAGCCGCAGCCGCCACGGGCTGCTGGCGATGTTCGCCTGCGACGAGCGGATCAGTACGGGCAGCTACGCGATATACTGCCTGTTTGACGGGCGGAAGCCTGACGGACTGGTGACGGTGAAGGGGCTGGTGCCTGCCGAAGGGCCGCTGGAGTTTCCTTCGCTGACGCCGGTCATTCCGGCGGCGGCCTGGTACGAACGGGAGATTTTCGATATGTTCGGCATAAAGCCGACGGACCATCCCGAGCTCAGGCCGCTGGTGCTGCACGAGAACTGGCCGTCGGGACTTCATCCGCTGCGCAAGGATTTCGATCCCGCCCGGGAGGTGCCTGAGGCGGACAAACCGTTCCCGATGCTCCACGCCCACGGCGAGGGGGTGTTCGAGGTGCCGGTGGGACCAATCCACGCGGGCATCATCGAACCGGGACATTTCCGTTTCAGCCAGGCGGGGGAAACGATCCTCCGCCTGGACGCCAAGCTGTTTTTCACCCACCGCGGCATCGAGAAGGCGGTGGAGGGGCTGACGCCGGACGAGGCGTTTCCGATGGTGGAGCGGATCTGCGGGGTGTGCTCGGTGTCGCACGCGCTGTCGTTTTCGCAGGCGCTGGAGGGGCTGACGGGGACGTCCATCCCGGAACGGGCGAAGTGGATCAGGGTGCTGACAGCCGAGCTTGAACGGCTATACAACCATGTTGGCGATATTGGCAACCTGAGCGCCGGGATGGGGTTCCAGGTGGCGGTGAGCAACGGCGCCCGTCTGAAGGAGAGTCTGCTGCGTCTGAACGAGGCGGTGACCGGTAACCGCTACCTGCGGGGCATGGTGGTGCCGGGCGGAGTGGCGATGGATGTGACGGGGAAGCTGTGCCGTGAGATTGGGGCCGCGCTGGAGCGGTTCGAGCCGGATTTCGCCTCGCTGGTCGGCCTGATGAGGGAGAACGACGCTTTTCTGAACCGCGTGGATACGACGGGAATCGTGCCGTTCGCCGCGGCCCGCGACCTGGGCGTGGTGGGGCCGGCGGCCCGGGCTTCGGGGGTGGACTGGGATATGCGCCGCGATAAGCCGTACGGCGGCTATGGCGAGCTCGATTTCGCCGTGCCGGTCCGCCACAGCGGCGATGTGGCCGCCCGCCTGTGGGTGCGGGTGGATGAGGTGCCGCAGACGGTGAGGCTTATCCGCCAGGCGCTGGAGAGGCTCGGGGCCGCCGGTCCCGAGCTGGCGGCGGCGGTGCCGCCGGCGCCGGCGTGGGGCGCGGGGGCGGGCTGGAGCGAGTCGGCCCGCGGCGCGAATCTGCACTGGCTGATGATGGATGACGATAACAGGATCTGGCGCTATTTCGTCCGGTCGGCGTCTTATCCGAACTGGCCGGCGCTTACGGTGGCGGCCCCGGGCAATATCATCCCGGATTTCCCGCTGATCAACAAGAGTTTCGAGCTCTGCTACGCCTGCCTGGACCGTTAGGGGGACGACGATATGCTAAAGATTCTGCAGAAGATAATGGCTGTGGGCACGGTGACGGAGGCGTGGGACGCCGGGGAGGCGCCGGAGCGGTTCCGCGGCCGGGTGGCGCCGGCGGGCGGGTCGTGCGCCGCCTGCGGCGCGTGCGTGGCCGCCTGCCCGGTCGGGGCGATCGAGGCTGACGGCGATACGGTGACGGTGAACCAGCGGGCGTGCATTTTTTGCGGCCGCTGCGTGGAGCGGTGCGAACGGGGCCTGCTTACCCAGACGGGCGACTATAAGCTGGCCGAGCTGGGGGGGCAGCTGCTGGGCGAGGCGGTGCGGGCGGAAATTGCCCGGACGCTGGGCCGGTCGCTGCATATCCGCCATTTGGACGTCGGGTCGTGCAACGCGTGCGATTTCGAGCTTAACCAGCTTTTAAGCCCGGTGTACGATTTGCAGCAGTACGGCGTGGATTTCGTGGCGTCGCCCCGCCACGCCGATCTACTGATGGTGACGGGTGTGGTGACGCGCAATCTGACCCAGGCACTGCTGATGACGTATGAGGCGACGCCGTCGCCGCGGCTGGTGATGGCGGTGGGGGCGTGCGCGGCCTCGGGCCGGACGTTCGGCGCGGACAATTACGCGGTGCGCGGCGGAGCGGACGCGTTGGTGCCGGTGGACGTGTATGTGCCAGGCTGCCCGCCCAGACCGCAGGCGCTGCTGTACGGGATATTGCTGGCGCTGGGAAGAATAGAGCAAGCATAGGAAAACCTCCGGGAGACGATCCCGGAGGTTTTTGCGTTGGATTTGGGTCTTGATGGGGTTTGCCGGCGGCCGATCAGCGGCCCCAGAGGCAAGCGCTCTTCCGGTGCGCCGCATCTCAGGTCTATCAACGCTTCTTTTAAGGGCGCAGGACGACTTTGACGGCGGCGTCGTCTTTGTCGACGAATTGGAACGCCTTGTCGATGTCTTTGAGGGAAAACTCGTGGGTTATGAGGGATTTGATGTCGATCAGCCCCTGGACGACCGGTCTGAGCGCCTGCGGGGTCCATACCTGCCGTTCCTGGCGGGTGTGATGGACGAGGCAGGTGTTTCTGAATTCGATGCCGTCGTCGTGCCAGCGGCTGATGTCGAGCCGGACGGGGCGCGTTATCCAGCTGTACCATACGAAGATCCCGTTGTGTTTCAGGAGGGCGGTGGCCGCGTTGATCGACTGCTCGCTGCCGGCGGCCTCGACGACGACGTCGGCCCCGCTGCCGCCGGTGATGTCGAGGACGGCCTGGACGGGATCGTCGGCGGTGGCGTTGATGACGATGTCGGCGCCGAGTTTTTTGGCGAGCTGGAGTTTGCCGTCGAGGACGTCAATGACTATGACCTTGGCGGCGCCTTTCTTCTTGGCGCACTGGGCGATGATCTGCCCGGCGAAGCCGCCGCCCATGACGGCGACGGTGTCGCCGAGCTGGACGCCGGCGTGGAGCCCCGAATACATGGCGCAGGCGACCGGTTCGCCCAGGGAGGCGATGTCCATTTCAAGTCCTTCGGGGACGGGCTCGAGTTCGAACACTTTGGCTTTGAAGTATGTGGCGAAGTTGTTGTTCCAGCCAAAAGCCATGACTTGGTCACCAGGCTTGAATTCCCTGACCTGACGGCCCACTTCCACGACTTCGCCGCCGCTTTCGTGGCCGAGATAGAAGGGGAATTTGGGTTCCTGGCGGAATTCGGCCGTCTTGGGCGGCAGTTGGCCGCGATAAAAGGATTTGTCGGAGCCGCAGATGCCCATGAGGTGGTTTTTGACGATGACTTCGTCGTCGCCGCATTCGAGCTGTCTATCGACGAGGCCGATGGCGTATTCCTTGGTGAGCAGGGCCGCTTTGGTGGCTTGCATTATTTCCTCCTCCCGTTATGCGCCGGGGGCCGCAACGTTCGCTTTGCGCTTTTTGTAGATGTTGACCGCTATCGGGGCGATGAAGGACAGGAGCGATACGCCGAGCAGCACGGCGGCAATCGGGCTGTTGAGGAAGATGGCGTAGTCGCCCTCCGACATGATGAGCGAGCGCCGGAATTCCTGCTCCGCGAGGCCGCCAAGGACGATGCCGAGGATGATGGGTGAAAGGGGAAAATGGTATTTTTCGAGTATGTAGCCCAGTACGCCAAAGCCGAGCGTCAGCCAGACATCCATCATGTTGTTGCGGATGGCGTACGAGCCGACGATGCAGAGGACAAGGATGACGGGCCCCAGTATGGGGTAGGGGATGCGGATGATGTTGGCAAAGCCCCTGATGAAGAAGGGGGCTACGAGGAGGATGATCGCGTTGGCGATCATCGTGCCGAGGAATATTGTGTTGATGAATTCGGCCTGTTCGGTGAACAGCAGCGGCCCCGGCTTGAGGCCGTGGAGGATGAACGCTCCCAGCATTACCGCCGTGGTGGCGCTGCCCGGTATCCCCAGCGCGAGCAAGGGGACCATGGCGCCGTTGGCGGCAGCGTTGTTGGAGGATTCGGGCGCGGCGACGCCTTCCGGATGCCCGGTGCCGAATTTTTCGGGTGTTTTGGACCAGCGGACGGCTTCACTGTAGCTGACCATGGCCGCGGTGGTGGCGCCGATGCCCGGAAGGATGCCGATGACCGTGCCGAGGGCCGAGCCGCCTAATATTGTCGGCATGAGCCGTTTCTGCATGGCGAAGCTAGGCAGTGATGTCCTGATTTTTCCTAGTTTTACTTTGACGGAGGTGTCTTCCATGACCTGGCGGAGTATTTCCGATATGGCGAACAGGCCGATGAGCACGGGGATGAAGTCGATGCCGCTCATTAGGCTGGGTAGCCCGAAGGTGAAGCGGGGAATGCCCGCCATGGGATCGATGCCGACAGTTGCCAGAAAGAGACCGAGCAAAGCGGCGAGGAACGCTTTCACCATGTTTTTCGCCCCCAGGGTGGTCACTACGCTGAGGCCCATGATGGCCATACCGAAGTATTCCGGCGGGCCGAAGGCCAGGGCGATTTTGGCCAGTTGGGGCGCTACGAGGATGAGAGCCGCGCCGCCGAGCAGTCCGCCCAGCGCCGAGGAGTAGACGGAAATCCCCAGAGCTTCGTGAGGTTTGCCCTGTTTGGTCAGCTCGTAGCCGTCGAGGGTGGTAGCGACCGCCTCGGGGGCGCCGGGGGTGCGGAAGAGAATGGCGCTGATGGAGCCGGAAAAAACGGCCGAGCAGTAGACGGAGATGAGCAGCAGGAATGCGGTGTCAGGCTCGAGGGTGTAGGTGAGCGGGATGAGGAGTACCACCATCATCGTGCCGCTCACCCCCGGCGTGGCGCCGCTGAGCATGCCCAGCAGGGCGCCGCCTAAGACGGCGGCGAGGTTCGAGGGTTGTATGATGTGGAGCAGGGCTGCCAGAAAGCTGTCCATTCCCCATGCCTCCTAATAGAAAAATAGGCTGATCATCCTGAAGATGCCAATGCCCCTAGGCATGGGAACAGCCATGATTTTAGGGAAAAGCACTACGAAGAGAACGGTAGCCCCGGTGGCTGTCAGCAGCAGGCTTTTCACGGATCTGACGCCCAGGACGGACATGATGGCCAGACAGAACAGCAGGGTGCCGACCGCGAAACCGAGCAAAGGCATGACGAGGGTGTACGCGACAGCAAGGGCCAGCGTGTACCAGAATCGAAGCGGGTAGGGCTTTTTATCTTCCTCCGCGGCGGCCAGAGCCTTGCGGCGTTTATATATGTCGACGAGGAGCGCCGCGGACAGGATGATCATGCCGGCGAGCAGCAGTTGCGGCCAGTATTCGGGACCGATATCGCTTATCCGCGTTTTGGGGAAGAAGAAAGTCTGGTAATAAAAGAGGCAGGAGGAGGTGAGAAATACCGCGGCGATCAGGGATTCTGTCAGCAGCACCGACATTTTTTTGCCTCCTTTGTCGCTATACTAGGGAAGGGCTGGGGGGGAGGGGAGAAGTTCCCCCAGCCCTTCGGAGACTGTTGCTATTTGATGTAGCCGAGTTTGGTGAGGGCTTTTTTGTAGATGTCGATGTCTTTCTGGATAGCGGCGCCATAGTCTTTGCCGTTCAGGTAGCCGGCCCGCAGGTCAAGGTAGGTGTCTTTCTCCACTTTTTTGTAGGTGGGGGTGTCCTTGGCTTTGGTGAAGGTTTCTTCGAGTTTTTTTACGACGGCTGGGTCAGTGCCTTTTTTGACCATTACACCGCGCCAGTTGCCAAGGGTGATATTCCAGCCTTTGTCGGGCGCGACCGGCAGGTTGGGGAATTTCTCAAGCTTTTTCTCGCTGAAGGCCAGTACGGGAATGAGGCTGCCGTCGGCTACCCGGCCGGCGACCGGACCGAGTTCCTCGAACATGACGTCAAGGTGTCCGCCGAGCAGGGCTGCCTGCATCTGGCCGCCGTTTTCATAGGGCACGTAGTTGACTTTGATGCCGGCTGCGTCTTCCCAGAGGGCGACCACGACTTCGTCGAAGCTGGCGGCACCCGTGCCGCCGACTTTGAGTTTGCCGGGGTTGGCTTTGGCGTAAGCGATGATGTCGTCGATGGTTTTGAATTTGCTGGTCTTGGTGACTTGCAGCATGGCGGTGTCATGCTGGATGCGGGCGACGGGGATGTATTGGTCCAGTTTGTGGGGGGTGCGCCCCAGGGCGACGTTGACGGCGTAGTTGGAGCCCATGAACCAGAGGGTATAGCCGTCGGCCGGCTGCTGGGTGACATAGTCGCCGGCGATGGCCCCGGACGAGCCGGGCATGTTCTTAACGGCGACCGGCTGGCCGAGGATTTCGCCGGCGGGTTTGGCGATGGCCCGGGCGAATACGTCGGTGCCGCCACCCGCGCCCCAGCCGACGATCCCTTCGATCGGCCGTTCGGGATATTTGGCTTTTCCGTCGGTGGCGGAGCCGCCACCGCAGCCGCCGACCACGAGGACGGCGACGAGCAGCAGGACACAAATCAGGCTCGCTCTCGATTTGGTTGTCATTATTATCCCTCCAGTGTTTTTGCCTGTCATTCGGCCATGAGCTTCAGGAGCGCGGCCGCCCTGGCGGGGTTGACGATGCCGCAGTGGCACTGGGCGGCGAGTTCGTCGGCCGCCTGCTGGGGAGTTTTGCCGCCCGCCTTGATTTCGTCGACCATGTGGTTGATGAGGTTGAAGGCGACCATGCCGTGGCCGCACATGGTGCTTATCTCGAGCACCTGGTCATTGGGCAGGCGTTTGGCGTTGCCGTGAATACCGAGGGAGTGTTCGATGGTGTGCCTCTCGATGCCGGCTTTATTGCAGCAGGCGTCGACATGGTCGAGGAGGCCGGAGACGACGATGGACAGCCCTAAGTCTGCTTCCTTCAGTTCTTTGAGGACTTGGGCGACGACTTCTTTGTCGGTGTAAACGGCGTGGACGATGGAGTTGTCCTGATGCCCGTTGGCAATGGCCTCGAGGCCTACTGCCAGGATGTTGCCGGTCTTCATGTCGCCGCTGAATACCGGATTGTATTTGTTGACGATTTTGTAGAACTCGCCGAAAACCGGGGCTTTGCCTTTGGCGTTGACGGTCTGGGCGGCGATCGCGAATACGACGTAGTCTTCCTGTAGGTTTTCCATTGTGCCGTGGCGGTGTAGCGAATGCGTCATTGTATTTATACCTCCTTCGCCAGCGGTCGTCCCAGACCGACGTTTGTTTTGCCGTTTAACGACGGTTCGAAGCCGACTTGGCGGGCGATTTCTGCGGTGGGCACGGTGTTGTCCGCCGACATGCGGCTGGCAAGGTCGAGGCTGAAGACGGTGTCCAGTTCGGGGGCGACCTGCTTGATCGCGGTCAGGGCGACCGCCAGTTTTTCGATGGTGACGTCGAATTCGACGATAGCTGATAGCACTTTTTCGTCAAGTATTCCGTCCTGCATTTTGCCGGTGGCGGTATCGACCATCAGCGCGGTGACAGGGTTTTGCGGCTCGAAGGTTACGCCGATCGGGGCAACCGCCATGGCGACTTTTTCGACGTCACGGAATCTGGTGCCCGTACCCGGTCTGCCGAGTTCGACGGCTACGCCGGCGTGCCCGCGCTTGAAGCGGCCGGTGACGTCGTTGGTTTTCATTTCTTCGGTGCCGCGCCCGGGAACTGAGGTGGTTTTGTGGGGGACGAGGGGGTTGGAGAAGGTCCTGCGGAGGTTGCGCATTTCGTCCAGCTCCTGTTGTTGAAGGGCGCCGGTGGGGCAGACTTTCGGCCTTTGGCATATGCCGCATTCGACGCATTCGTCGAGGTCGATCGCGCATTTCCCTTCGTTTTCCCGGTAAGAAATGCACCCCATTGGGCAGTAGGGCTGGCACAGTTGACAGCCGATACAGGTTTCCTTGTCAATAATCATAGGCTGCTCTCCTTTCGTTTTGGGCGTGGTTGCTTATGCCGTTTCTCCGTCTGTGATTTTCGCCGAGCGGCGGGAAGCCGCCTATTTTATTGCTTAAATGAGGCTGTTAATTGTCTTAATTGCTTTTATTTTTCGTTTATTTCATTTATTTACAGCCTGTTTAGTGTTTTTATTTCGTGGCGGCCATGTTAAAATTTTGGTGATAAAGAAACCTTGGTTAAGGGGGGCGGTAGTATAAATTTCTCCGATTCTTCCCTGCAGAAAAAGGTTTTTTTGTTGAATCTGCTCAGCGGTATGATAGTGTTGGCAATCATCATTTCGCTATTTTATCTGTCGCTTGTCGATAATACCGAGAAGCAAATAGCTGTCCAGGCGCGGAGCGTCGCTAATCTTGCGGCTGCACGGGTGGATGTCATCCAGGCTTATCTTAGCAAAGACCCGTCGAAAAATCTGGGAGGGATTGCGTACGAGGTGGAAAGAAAAACGAACGCCGCTTTTGTCGTGTTTCTGGACAAGAACGGCATTCGTTACACTCATCCTAACCCGGATCTGATTGGCAAGCCTTTTACCGGCAACGATGAGCTGCCGGCGTTGCGCGAGGGCCGGTCGTATATTTCGAAGGCGATTGGCATATCCGGCCCGTCGATCCGCGCCTTCGCTCCGGTGTTCGAATATACCGGCAACCAGTTGGGCGCGGTGGCGGTGGGCTTCTGGGAGCCCGATATCGCCAATATCATCTGGGGAGTTTTCCGCATCTTGTATATTATCATCCCGGTCAGCCTCGTTTCGGTCGCGCTGTTTTCCTTTCTACTGGCGAGCAATGTAAAAAAGACGCTGTTCGGCATGGAGCCGGCGGAAATCGCCATGCAGCTTAAGGAACGGGAGACGATGCTGGAGTCGGTCCGGGAGGGTATCATCGCGATCGATGCCGATTGCAAGGTGACGGTGGCCAACAGCGCCGCCCGTATAATCCTGGCGCCGGAGGAGAATATTCTCGGCAACGATGTGACCAAGGTGATTCCCAATACCAGGCTACCGATCGTGATGATGAGCAGGGCGGCCGAGCTGGACGAGCCGATGCTCCTCAACGGCCACGTGGTGCTGGTAAACCGTATCCCGCTCATGGTCGGCAACAACGCGGTGGGCGCGATTTCAACTTTCCGCGATATGACGGAGATCAATAATCTGGCCGAAGAGCTGACGGGAGCGAGGCAGCTTGTGGATTCGCTGCGGGCGCGAAGCCACGAGTTCATGAACAAGCTGCAGGCCGTTTCGGGCCTTATCCAGCTCGGTTCGTACGCGGAGGCCCGCAAGTATATAACCAGGCTGACGGCGAAGGAGCAGTCGTTTATCGAGTTTTTGCTGAAGAATATCGCCAATCCTGCGGCCGCCGGACTGCTGGAGGGCAAGTCGGCCGAGGCGCAGGAGCGGGGAATCGCGTTGTCGATTGACCCGCACAGCAGGCTCTCGGCGTTGCCGTCGTATTTCGATGAGAACGCGCTCATCATCGTGCTGGGCAACCTGATTGAGAACGCGATGGATGCCGTGCAGGATCTCCCCCCGGGCAAGAGGAGGGTAAACGTGCTGATAGCGCAGGACGCTGACGGGATATTCATCAGGGTCGTGGATAACGGCTGCGGAGTGCCAAGTCATTATCTGACCCAGATTTTCGAGAAGGGTTTTTCGACCAAGGAGTGGGGGAGGGGGTACGGGCTGGCGAATGTCAAAGCTAGGGTTGAATTGGCGTCCGGTTCGATCGATGTAAAAAGCGATGCTTCGGGAACCGAGATTGCGGTGAGGATACCCGTCGGGCCGGCCTGTTCGCAGGAATAGACGTTTATACTATTGCGGGGTGACAAGATGTCTTTTTCGGTGCTGATTGTGGAGGACGACCCGATGGTGTCGGATATTCTTCGGCGGGTTATCGAGCGGATGAACGGTTTTAAAGTGGCGGGCATAAGCGCTACGGAAACCGATGCGCTCAGCAGCATCGCCAGGTTATCGCCCGATTTGATCCTTCTGGATATTTATCTGCCAACCGGTAACGGGCTTAATATCCTCAAGCATGTCCGGCACAGGGAACTGGCCACCGATGTCATCCTCGTCACCGCCGCTAAGGATGTGCAGACGATTTCCGCGACGCTAAGGTTTGGGGCGATCGACTATATAATCAAGCCTTTCGATCTGGACCGCTTGAAGGCCGCGCTGAAGAATTACGCCAGGATGCGCAAGGTGTTCCACAAGAAAGAGGAGATCCGCCAGGACGATCTCGATAAGATCGCCAACCGGGTCGACCCGGATGCCGAAGAGGTGAAGGAGCCCTTTCACGAGGATCTGCCCAAGGGTGTGCATCAACTGACGCTGGAGCAGCTGCTGACGATTCTCCTGCGGGAGAAAAAACCGATGACATGCCAGGAGATCGCGACGGCGATGGCGATGTCGAAGATTACCGTCTGGCGCTATCTGGAGTATCTCGTGGAGACGAAGATGATCAAATATTCGTTGTTGTACGGCAGTACCGGCAGGCCCTCGAAGCTTTATTTCATCGAAGGTTGAGACGCCGAGACGGAAACGGACAAATTTTAGGCCTCCGGGATTATCATCCCGGAGGCCTTTTCTAGCAGCAAAATCGGCGAAGGCGGCAAGAGTACGCCGGAGGCCTTATTCCCGCTCCAGCAGTTTGGGGACGCGCGGGGCGCGGAGCTGGGAGGGGGAGGGCAGGCCGGAGCCCATGAGGGGCCGGACGTAGAATTTGAAGGCGTCGGTGACGTGGTTGCCTTCGGCGTTGATGAATTCGTCGGGCATGGTGCGGGTTTTGCCGGCGACGTCGGCGAGGGGCTGGAGACGGTAGTCGACCGAGTAGTAGCCGGTGCGGACGATGGCGATGGAGCCGTCGACGTTGTTCCAGACGGCCATTTGCACCGCGCGCTCACCGACTTCGCGGGCCTCGTGCTGGTCGACGTCGGAGACGCAGCCGAGGAAGGACCGCTGAAGGTAGCCGAAGGTGTCGCTACGAACGCGGGAGATGCCGAGTTTTTCTTTGATCTGCTGGGTGAGAAGGTCGCCGATGACCCAGCTGCCTGATAGGGAGACGTTGCCGTGGGCGTCGAATTCGGTGTCCTTGCGCAATGAGAGGACGATGGGGTCGCCCGAGCGGTCGCAGATGCCTTCGGAGAGGGCAACGACGCATTTGCGGTGGCGGTCGTAGGTCTTTTTGACCGCGGCAAGGAATTCGTCGATGTCGAAGATGCGCTCCGGCAGATAGATGAGGTGGGGACCGTCCTCGGGGTATTTCTGGGCGATGGCGGACGAGGCGGCGAGGAAGCCGGCGTGCCGGCCCATGACGATGCCGAGGTAGACGCCGGGCAGGGCACGGACGTCGAGGTTGATGCCCATGAAGGCCTGGGCGATGAAGCGGGCGGCCGAGCCGAAGCCGGGGGTGTGGTCGTTGCCCGTCAGGTCGTTGTCGATGGTTTTGGGGACGTGGATGGCGCGCATTTCGTAGCCGGAGGCTTCGGCTTCGTCGTTGACGATGCGGACGGTGTCGGCGGAGTCGTTGCCGCCGATGTAGAAGAAGTAGCGGATGTCGTGGGCTTTGAGGACTTTGAATATTTCGTGGCAGTATTTGCTGTCAGGCTTGTCGCGGGTGGAGAGAAGGGCGGAGGAGGGGGTGAGGGCGACTTGTTCGAGGTTGTGCGTGGTTTCCTGGGTGAGGTCAAGGAAGTCTTCGCGGATGATGCCGGCGACGCCGTTGACCGCGCCGTATACTTTGGTGATCTGGGCGAACTTGCGGGCTTCGAGGACGATGCCGGCCAGGGTCTGGTTGATGACGGCGGTGGGTCCGCCTCCCTGGGCGACGAGGGCTTTACCTATCAGGGCCATTATTATACCTCCTGCACGTTATTTTGTTTTATACGCGGGGCGGGGAGGGATTATGCCCCGCGGGATTAGTGTGGCTTTTTCGCGAGGACCGTATCCTGCCAGCAGGTCAGGCCGGATGGCGGCGAAACCGGGCCGGATTTGGTCCCTGTGCCGGATTATGGAATCGTCTTTTTTATTTTCGCCGCCGTTTGGCGCCTTCCTGCCGGGGAAAACGATTAGCGTACCGGACAAGAACAAAAAAGCCCCCGGCACGAGACCGGAGGCTTGGGGACGAGAGGGAGGCTAGCCGTGAAGGCAATATTGGCCGCTGATGCGCAGCACGGCGCGGCCGCCGAACAGGATGCGCCGGTCATGGCCTTCCCCGACGCTGCGCAGTCTGACGATGTTCGGATTGTCACGGGAGGGGCCCTGCTCGATGATGACGCCGTCTGGCCGCCACAGGCCCTGGTCGTGGAGGTAGTGGCCGAAGGCGGCGTTGCCCGAGCCGGTGGCCGGGTCTTCGAGGTAGCCGTATTTGGGGGCGAAGACGCGGGTGCGGAAGTGGGCGGACGCCAAGGCTGTTTCGCGGGCGAAGACGAGGATAATGTCGACGCCGTGCTGTTCGCAGAACAGGCGAAGCTCTTCCTGCGGGGGTAGCAGGGCGAGGCAGGCGTCCAGGGCGGCGAGCGGCAGGATGAGGGTGCGGAGGCCGGCATTGATCAGCCTCGCAGGCAGGACGGCGTCGACGTCGGAGGCGCTGGCCGCGAGGGCGCGCGCTATTTCCCCGGCCGCGAGCGGGCAAGGGAGGCGGCGGGGCGGGGGGGCGGTGATGTAAACGGCATCTTCTTGCGGAACGCGGTTGACGACCACGAGCCGGTCGGCGCCGACCAGGAGGGATAGCTCCGGTTTGCGGCGGAGTTCTTCGCTGTCGCTGATGAGGTCGTACATGATGGCGATGGTGGCGTGGCCGCAGAATTCGACCTCGCATTCGGAGGAGTAGAATTGCAGGGCGAAGCTGTCCTCAAGCGGCCGGAGGTAGCCGACTTCGTTGACGAAGCCTTTGAGTTCGCGGGCGATGCGCTGCATTTCGGCGGCGGCGATGACGGTGTCTGCGCCGAGGTAGATGCAGCCGGCGGGGTTGCCCGAGGCCAGGCCGTCGGCGAAGGCGTCGATCTTTTTGAAGGGAAAGGGTTTCATGCTGGCACTTCCTTTCGGCAGTCGGCGACTATTTTACTTCAATGGAGACGAAGAAACGATCTTCACCGAGGTGAGGGGGAGGAGCGGAGAAGACGACCTGCAGGATGGTGTCGCCGCTGTTGACCAGGCGGTGGACCTGGCCCGCCCGGATGCTGAAGCAGTCGCCCGCCTTGACGGATGCCGCCTGCTGCCACTCGACCGCGTCGCCTTTCAAGGCGCCAACGGCGATTTCGCCCCTGCCGCCGACGATGTGGTAGGCTTCCGCGCCGTCTTTATGGTAGTGGGCAGGGAGCGTGACTCCCGGGTCAATGGCGGCGAAGTACAGCGAGAGCTGCGGGTCGGCGGTGAGCCTGCGGATGCTGAGGCCGGTGCCGGGATCGGGGGGCTGGCTTGTCTGGGCATCAAGGTAATTCACAATTTCCATGGCCGATTCCTCCTTTATTGGCTGCCAGACAAAGACGTGCTATAATGAATATAAATTCCAATATATTGTCCAGCGACTTCGCCTTCATTCTATATTATATTGGAAATTTAGTCAATATATCGGAGGTAAATGTGGAGGAAATCGGTAAAAATGTGGCGGCTAATCTGAAGGAGCTGAGGAAGCGCCGTCAGCTTACGCTGGAGGAGCTGGCGGAGAGGTCGGCGGTGAGCAGGAGCATGCTGGGCGAGATCGAGCGCGGGCGGGCGACGCCGACGATAACGGTGCTGTGGAAGATCGCGCAGGCGCTCAAGACGCCGCTGACAACGCTGATCGGCAACCGGGAGGACAGTTTTACGGTGGTGCGTGCTACCGACCGGGTTCCCTTTAATGAGGAGGCGGGGCATGCCATAACGAGTATTTTCCCGTATTACGAGCCTCACCGCCTGGAAGCGCTGGCGATCGACCTGGCGCCGGGGGCGGCGCTCGATAACGCCGGCCATATGAAGGGTGTGGAGGAGTATCTGTTCGTGCTGGAGGGCGCGATTGAGGTTACTGTGCAGCGGGAGAAGATAGGCCTCCGCGCCCGGGATTCGATCCGGTTCGCGGCCGATACGGCCCACCGGATCGAAAACGTCGCCGCCGGTGCCGCGCGGCTGTTGAACATAATTTATTACCGCTAGAAGGGTCTTTGCCCGTCAATGTACAAAGGGCTCCGGAATTAATCCGGAGCCCTTTGTGGCGGTTATTATCTCTCGCGGGTTACGGCTTGACGGTCGCCCTGTACACCTGCTTGCCGTTCTTCATTTCGATTATGACCGCGCTCTTGACGGCGTCGTGGGTAGCGTTGAGCGTGGTGGCCCCGGTGATCGCCGGGAAGTTTTTGGTGGCCGCGAGGGCGTCGCGGATCTTCGCCGGGTCGGTGCTGTTGGCGCGCTTGATGGCGTCGATGAGGACGTTGGCGGCGTCGTAGCCGAGGACGGCCATGGCATCGGGGGCCTGCCCGTATTCTTTTTTGTAAGCATCGACGAAAGCCTTGGAGGCGGCGCTGGTGTCGTCTACGGAGTAGTGGTTGGTGAAGTAGGTGTTGTTGAGGGCCGCAGCAGTGCCGACTTCGACGAGTTTGGGCGAATCCCAGCCGTCGCCGCCGATGATCGGCACGGCGATGCCGAGTTCGCGGGCCTGTTTGACGATTTTGCCGACTTCTTCATAGTAGCCGGGTACGTAGATCATTTCCGGGTTGAGGGCTTTAGTCTTGGTGAGGATGGCTTTGAAGTCCTGGTCTTTCTGCAGGTAGGCTTCCTCGCCGAGGACGGTGCCGCCGCCTTTGGCGAAGGCGGCCTTGAAGAAGGCCGACAGGCCCTTGCTGTAGTCGCTGCTGTTGTCGACGAGGATCACGGCCTTTTTGAGTTTGAGGGTGCCGAGCGCGAAGTTGGCGCCGACCGTGCCCTGGAAGGGGTCGATGAAGCAGACGCGGAAGGTGTAGTCTTTCACTTTGCCGGTTTTTTCGTCGACCGTTACTTTGGGGTTGGTGGCGCCGACGGCGAGGAAGGGCACCTTGACGGATTCGACGACGTTGGAGGCGGCAATGGCGTTGGAGCTGGCGAATACGCCGGTTACGGCGACGACTTTGTCCTGGGTGAGGAGTTTGGTCATGCCGTTGGCCGATTCGGAAGGTTCGCTTTTGTTGTCGGCAACGACGGCTTTGATCTGTTTGCCGAGTACCCCGCCTTTAGCGTTGGCTTCTTTTATGGCCATCTTGGCGCCGTTGGTGGTGGAGGCGCCGAAGGTGGCGTTGCCGCCGGTCAGTTCGTTGAGTAGGCCGATCTTGATTTCGGCGGAAGACGAGGAATTGCTCCCGCAGCCGGCCAGTAGGCCGGCCAGCATGACGACGATCAGTGATATTACCGTTATTTTGAATGACGTTTTCATTATTATCTACCTCTCCCTTTTGTTTCGGTTGCCGCGCGTTGCGGCCGTGTTGCCGCTGACGCCCGGCGGCATATCTTTACGCCATCATTGATCGCTTGCATCCCCCCAAACGGTATGACCGGTCATGCGGTTCCGGCTGATCTCCCCCGGCAGCGGCGTAGTAGCAAAATAAAAAAAGCCAAATCATAAGATTTGACTCCGAAGAATGGACATTTGAGTTATCCGCCGCACAAAAATGCGACCGGATCAATCAACTGCTCTGTCCTTTTGCCTGAGAGATTCATCGGCTTGCACGCATGCCGACTTGCACCTTCGGCGCCCTTATCCAGGGGCTCTCCAGAGTTCCATCCGCCCACGGTTCCGCAACAGGGTATTTCGCTCCTCGGTTGCTGTTCCGTAGACTTCATATGGACACAAGTATTGAATTTTCGACACCTTTTAAAGTATACTCCCGGCGCCGGGGGTTGTCAAGGAAAATACAGCCTGGCAAAGACGAAACGCCTTCCGGCCGGAAGGCGTTTTTTTTTGGAGCGGGCAACGAGATTCGAACTCGCGACCCACGGCTTGGGAAGCCAAAAAATGCTCTTTTATCCCTTATACAGGGTCCACGAAGTCGGAAAAAGCGGGGGGTTCTGCTTGCAGTAAGTGCACCTCGCCTACTATTTCTATCTGGTTTTATACCCTATTGCCTTCCTAATTGCCTTCCTAAAATCGCAGATCCAAGCGCTCACTCACTTGCCCCCTCTCCGACCGTGTCATTCTGGAGCCGATACAACTCCTGTACTGGTCTCACTATAACAGGACATAATATGGGTAAATATTACAATATAGCATTTTATGTTATAATATAGATAAATGGAAAGGAATGGTGATGCTTTTGACTAGGCAAATAACAGCGAATCAATTAGACATAATGGAGCACCATCGGTACGCTGTATACTACGATGATCTACAAGAGGGTATTTGGGTCCAAAGCTTACATCCCAACCTTAATAACGTTGACTTGCACCCCATTACTGGTGCATTACGCCATAATCCTCAATTGGCTGCGGTGTTATCATACGATCGTCCTGATGCGATTATAACGGATAATGGTATACCGATATTGGTAATTGAAAGAACGGTCGAAGTCCCTAGTGGCCATAACGTAGGCCAGCGATACGGCCGACTAGTTGCTGCCGCAGAAGCGGGAGTTCCATCTATTTACTTTGGCCCGTATGCAGCTAGAAAACATGGCGGGGCGACCGAAGGTCCTAGGTATATGAATTTGAGACTTTTTTATTCGCTAGATAAGGTTACGCAGGTTACAAATATAGCAACAACCACTATTAACTGGCCGGTTGATCAGAACTACGAAGTGCGCCAAGATCCCGCAAAAGATCAGCGAGTAAGAGAATATCTCATACTTTTCTTTCAAGAATACGAAAGAGTTGGGTTAGCAGGGCTAAATCGGGCAATAATTGATTCTGAGTTTCAACGCAGACAGCTAAATGAAAGACAAGAATTTATTCGCACTAGAGTACGCAGGCCTGCTCAATACGACGGACCACCGGGGTCGGTCAAACTTCTAAATACCGAAGACGCCAGAACAAGATACCACCTGCCGGCGCAAAGCCTTAGGGAGTTTACTCACGTCGTAATCTATATGGCAGGGATGAGGTATCTAAGGTCAGATCCCTATGCAGGGATGGCAATGCTTTATAAATATCTTTATATATTCGGGGAAGAAAATGAGATTGGGCTGGTTTTACATTTTCCGAATATAACTATCGACATGTGGAGGAACCTAGAAAACTCCCAGCGTAAAGATATACGAATTTTTCGGGGTGTAGCTGATGGAATCATATTCCGGGACGGGTTCCTTGACGTAGCCGCATTACAACCTCAAACTACTATCACAACTTAAAAACGGGGGCGGCATTTGCTGCCCCCGTTAAATTATGGTTTTTGAAAAAATAATAGTAGCTCTGTTCCCATCTTGTTGGCACGGCGATTAACGCCAGCCCTCGTCGTTTCGGCTATTAGATTGAAACCGGCAATAGTCGCCAATTCTTTTGTTATGCTGCCCAAATCAACTATTTCACCTTTTACTAACGGATTACCAACCATCATGAACATACTTCTACCTGGTTTCAATACACGAAAAGCTTCAAGCATTGCTTTCTGATAGCTATTGCAGAAACGTTCCACCACATCTTTTGACTGACGACGACCGCCAGTGAGCTTTTCGTCTAATGCTTTTGGCTCATATCCCAACCATTTAAGACTTAGGCTCCCATACTCAGCGTAGGGAATAGACCCAATATAGGGTGGGTGAGTAACAATTGCATCTATAGAGCTATTACTAAGCGGTATATTTGCCGCATCTCCAAGAATTATCTCGGGGGTATACTTTGAAAATGGATATATCATTAATTCTTGAACCATTTGAATGCAGTCATATAAAGACTTTAAAAATAAACCTCCCGGAAGCGGGCGGGGTTTTGCGTCTCTATGAAACATTACATTAGGGTATCCATTGTGAGCGTTGCTACTGCGCCGAACTATATCGCTAAAAGCAACTAATGCTAAGTCCCGACAATCCTTATCTTCAATAATCTTAATATTTTGATGAATAACTATTAGTTCTTTTAGAACCGGAAGCTGATACCATTTTGTGAACCATGGATCTGTTAGCCTAGAATCCTGTTGTAATCCCAGGCTAATATTAGATGTCTTGGCAAATAAAGATGAATCATCAAGCTCAGCAAGTCTTTCAATTAAAAACCGAAAATCTAAGGTTAGTTTTTCTAAGCGCTCCATAGGTATTGGAGTAATCTTTACTTTGGAAATAAGCGCTGCTAAAGGGTTCAAATCTATTCCTATAGAATGGCGTCCGGCCAAAACTGCTTCTACTAAGGTAGTGCCTGAACCTACATATATATCGAGAACAGTTTCTTCTGGGGAAGATAGTAGTTCAATGGCCTGTCTTGCAATTTGCGGAATGAATTTACCCGAATACCGGTGAAGATTATGTGTCAAGTATTGGGTATTTGCGTTGTGAAACTCCCAGTCTAGACAAGATACATTATCCTGAAGACTAGTCCAATAGGCACTATCAGCTTTATTACAGTCTAATATCATATTCTTTCCTTCCTAGAAAGGTCCCTCTAATCTTGCCTCAGTCAGATTGGTTATTCGAATATAAATAAATCCGGGATCGGGCTGTTCAATAAACTCTTGTGCAGAAAAAGCTAAGGCAGGTATTAGTAAGAGGTTGTTCAGTGGTAAGATAGCAGAAATTCTTCTTTCGGTTGCAAATTTTTCGAGGGAACCCAAAAAATCATTGAGCCTATTGTCCAAAAGATCCCGCAGTTTATCACGATCGTCTCTGGAGTATTTCGGTTTAGCCTCAACAATGAGTAACTGGTTGTTTCGAAAAGCTAAAAGATCAGGAACAAGCTTTCCCTTACTATGACGCCGCGGGTCGGGGCTATTATCGCGCGCTAAATTAGGGTCAACAACATTTAAGGCATGCAATTCATCATCCGACCCGCCGGGGTATTGGCCTGCAATAAGTAACCAGCCCTCTCTCTTTAAGAAATTGCGCATTGCAACATGAATGTGACCTTCTGATAACGCCATTATCGCGAGGACCTCCTGTGGAAAAGCATTATATACTCTTCTTGGATAACTCTTTCTTGCCAGGGGACTTGAGAATTGCTATTATTTGTTTTTAGTTTATGTCGAATGGCATTATCAAACACAAAACCGTTGGCCTCAAAAATTTCTTTCATGATTATATCATTCGGAATTATGGTGTCGCCAATTTTCTTGTTTCCTATGACAAAGGCAACTCGTCCATTTGAGCGCATCCAAAAGCGCAACTTACTTGCAACCATATTCATGTCTTCAAAGAACTTCATCATCATTAATGTTCGGATATGGTGCTTGGAAGACAATGTCGCTCCGAGTGTCTGACTAAAGAAAGAACGATAGGTTTGGCTATTGTTGGAGACAAGGAAATCTTCGACGTGGGGCGGGTTTTTAGGTAGATACTCAGAGCCTATTACATGTTGTCCGAATTCGTATGGATCTGTTTCAAGGAACTGTTCTAGTGTTCTATATGACAGTAGATGCGTTCGAAGATAGCTTATGGCTTCTACTCCGTAAGGGGGAGATGTAATTACATGAGATACAGATGCCTCGGGTAGATCTACTTCCAAGACATCTCTTTCTAGGAGTGAAACAGAATGCTCGTTCACTAGTGTGTCGCGATGAGTTACAAGAGAATCCTGGATTGACTTCAGCATTTTGGAAAGCTGTCGGATCACTATTTGAAGGACATCAACATTCTCTTTCGGTTTTTTGCTGTACTCCGCCCGAACTACATCAACGTCTACATTACCGATGCTTCTCATTTTAGAAGAAAGCGCAATTAAAATTATATCACGTGCATATTGCTGTTGAGTTGCTGCAAACTCCGTTACAATAGATACTCCTAACAACGCATCCCTAGTAAACCAATTTTGGTAATTGGGGAAAGCAGAAATCAAATTGCCCGGTCGTGAGAGAATGTCTTCATAAGGTATTTCGTTAATGAGCCTCCCGCGCAAAAAACTTGACAACCGCTCGCTGTAGAAAAAGGACAACTGTTCAGGTATGTGCGAAACGCTGTCAGTGTTCATGGGGAACTTGCTTTTTGTCCGGGCAATCAAAGAAGATAGCGGACATATTTCGATACCAATTGATGGAATGCCAAGCAGCCTACATTCAACTAGTGTAGTTCCACTTCCAACGAAAGGGTCTAGGACAATATCATTTTGGGTTGCCTGAAAGTGGTTAAGAAGTGCTCTGACGAGATGTGGGGGAAATCTACCTACATATCTGTGCCACCCATGAGGTCCATAGTTTGAATTCCAACTTTTAGCATCTTTTTTGGGTGATTCGAGCCTAGTCAAGGAAGTGGGTTCTTCGGTAAAGCCTGTACTTTCAATTAGCGAGAGCCGCTTACGATAGAGTTCCCACGGAATTCTTTCCTCTGATTGTTCTTGCAAAGAGATTAGTGTGTTGTGGAACCAATTCTGATCGATAGGCCCATTGATTACGAATGGTGAAACGCGGATGATCTCTTTGGCGTTTTGACCATATTGAAATAGCCGATGAGCTTTGTTCTCTAGTCGATCAATCGAAGGCAGGCTCACATCAAAATCATTTTTCTTTAGTAACGAAGGATTTTGCATTATAATATACTTCTCCCCGACAACAATTTCGTAACATCATATAATTCTATTCGACAATTGAAACTACCTTCCATTCATATTGTGTTACTTGTATGATGCCAATTTCGACGTCGTACGAGATTGGCGGTTCTTATATTAAACTTAATTCATATTCAATGCTTCAAGAGCGTGGACGGCAGTCTGTTGCATGTCTGGCATCAAATGGGAATACGTGTCTAATGTCATTTGTATAGTGGAATGTCCCAGTCGCTCGCTTATAACCTTTATATTCACCCCCTGCTTTAATAGCAAGGTGGCGTGAGTATGCCGTAAATCATGAAAACAAAAATGCCGGTCCAACCCTGACTGCACTAGCATCTTCTTAAAATACCTTGTGGTAAAATTTGATGTATCCACAGGCTTCCCGAATAAGTTAGCGAATACAAGATTTTCTTTTGCATCGTATTGGTCTCCCATACCATTAATAAACCATTGCTGCTCTTTCTGGTACCGCTCAAGAGCTTTTTTGACGGCATCGGTAACTGGGATACGCCGTTTGGACCCTTTTGTCTTTGGCTCCTCAAATATCATTCCTTTAGTCGCGGAGGATACTAGTGACCGTCGAACGCTGACCACCTTCTTGGGTAAGTCTATATCGCCCCATTTTAAGCCAAACACTTCACCTAACCGCATACCCGTGTTAAGTGTCAACATCACAACTGCATAGGCCATAGCTTTATGATATTCACTGGCTGGCGACGGTTTTCGCCGCTGCTTAACCCCTAAGTAAAAGAATTCTCCTTCCTTCGCAGCCTTAAGAAGCAAGTTGGCTTGTTCTTCCGTTAGTGGCTTGATTTCTTCTTTTACCAATTGGGGAGGTTTGGTGGCATGAATAATATTTCGTGCAACTATGCCGTCTTCGATTGCCTGTTTGTACGCCATAGCTAAATACCTCCGGGTGGACCGTACTGTTGAAGTCGATACGCCAATACCAGCTCGCCCACCTTTGGTAAGCATCTCATTGAATACTTTGCGAAAGTCTTCCGGGGTTAATTTTTTTATAGGTTTGTCTCCGAGCTTGGGCTTAATATAGCTTTTGAGGCACGACTCATACTTCTCGAAGCTCTTAATCCGCACATTGGGTTTAATGCATTCCTTTAACCAATGGTCCAACCAGTCCCAAAGAGTCTTCTTGTCCGCACCGGGGACTAAACCGCTTTTTATGGTATCCTGAAACTCTTTCCCCTTTTTTGATACTTCAGTCTGGCTTTTCCCTATTATCAGCTTACGTTTGGTCTTACCCGTTGCCGGGTCCGTGTAAGGGAATTGCCCTTCCCACCTTTTACGTTTTACGTTCTCATAAATCGTCCCTTCGCCGGCGGCTCGGACCCTTGTTCGATTAGCCAATTCCTCCGATCTCCTTTGCTGGTTCAAGTAGTGTGTCAATGTTACAATTCAACCGGCGACTAATCAACTTAATTAAGAATAATTATCTCGTAATACGGAAAGTTTTCGGTTGGTTTCCAAAAAACCCGTGAGAAACGGCGCGCGCAAAAATTGAGGCCCCCCTCCGGTCCGGATTTTGGCAATTCCCGCCAACGACCCTGGGGGGCCTCCTGCATTGTTTATCCGAAGGTCAGCCGCCGGTTCGACCCGGCCGGCTTCACAGGCGGATGGTTTATCGCTGTCATCCGCTTGATATGGAATAGCTCATACTGCTCAACGCACTCAGCCCTGATCTCCTCCAGCAGCGGCTCCGTAAGAATGGAAACGATACCGTAGTAGCGGCCTTTGTTTATGCAGCACGGTAGCTCAATATCCATCACCCCGTCCTTGTTGTTGCGAATCCTTATCTGGTCGATCACCAGCACGCCATCCAGCACGACCGAGCAGAATCCCCGCAGCCCCTCATCCCGCGGCGTTGTATAGTGCCTAAACGTTGCCTTGGTTACTTTCATTCTGTCACCTCAAAAAGAAGGCGGGACCACCGACCACGATGGCCCCGCTATTTTTGTTTTTTACGCCGCGGCCTGGCTGAGCTTAACGAAGGCGTCGGCTATGATGACCTGCACGTCGCCGATCATGACGGCCTTGTAGTCGATCAGGTTCTGTTTGAAGCTCGACTCCAGGCTCTTTTCAATCGTGATCGACAGAGGCAGGTTATAGGCCAGGAAGTCGAAGCTCCCGAAGAAGAAGTTCCCGAACCCCGCGTAGTCATCCAGGATAACAGGGCGGCCAAGCAGGTAGCCGATACCTTCTGTCTGCGGATTGTTGACGAAGATCGGCTGGCCGCTGACCGTGTTGGTCATGCCCCAGACCATAGAGAATAATGTCTGGTTGCTCATGACCCACTTGGCATTGGCGCCATAGCCAGCTTTCAGGAGGGAAGCGATCCCCGTCAGGTCGGTGAACTTGGGTACCCCGCCGTTGGCGTAGGTAGCGGAGTTCGCCGCCGACCAGGCGATGCTGGCGAGGCCCGCACCGGCCGTCCCGCCGGCGCCGTTGATAAGGGCATTGTCCAGCGAGTTCATCATTACGGCGGTTAATTCATCGATCAGGTAGCTTTCCAGCGCGTCGATGCTGGTGGCCTCCGCGTTGCGGGACAGGCTAAATATCTTCACCGTCTCATTCGGCTTGAACAGGACGTTGGCTATGCTCGGAGTGTCGGAATCGACGGCGGTACCTTCGCTGTGGCCGCCAAACTGCGTCAGGCCGCTCGGCGTCGCCACAGGCACGGAAAGGTTGGACGGAATCCCAAACGACCGGGATATGCCGATGACGCCCAACTGCGCCCGAGCTTTGACGAGGATTTGATTCAGTGTCTGCGTCGGGATGACGGCCGCCATGTTGCTAGCGGCACCGAAGGTGCTGGCCCGCAGCTCCGCTTTGCCTTGGTTAAATACGCTCCGCTCCTCGTCGGTCAGGTCCAAGCCTTTTAGGTTTTTGAAGAACGCCCGGCGATACTCCTGGGTAGAGTAAACGTTGTCGTCCCGGTTCTCGGCGCCGATATTCTGAAGAGGGTTGAACGCTTTGCTGGTGCCTCGCTTCTCCGCTTGGTGGGCGACGACTTCCTCCAGGGCGGCAAGTTCTCTCTCGATCTCTTCTAGGTTAGCGTCATGATTGGTCCGCAGTTCATTCCGTATGGCAAGCTTGCGGGCCTCGATTTGGGAGCCGGTCAGGTTCTTGTGCTTGTTGAAGTATTCGGCTACAGTCATTGTTACACGCTCCGTTTTTGAGTGATACGCCGTGCTTGCGGGACGTGCCATCCCCGGCGCTCGGTATTTCGCACGATCTATACGCCACCGCCCATCTGGTCCGTCGCTTTGGCTATCCAGCCGCCGCACAAAGGCTTTACTGCTCGCTTTCCTCTCCAGGTCCGCCAGCAGGTTGTTTGAACTTGTAGGAGAGCTGGTACGCGTTGATGATGGCTTGGTCAACGAAGTTAAGGCTCTGGAGGCACTTCTGGCCTTCGGGGCCTTCGATCTGCGGGAGGCCGAGGATTTGTAGCGCTTGGTTCTTGTTGAGGACGCCAAGCGGCATGATCTCCTTAATGGCATTGATCTTGTCCGCCATAGAGGCGAAGGCCATACGGCCGGCTGTTTCGACCGTAATCCGGTTGTCATTTGCTATTTCCCTCTCTGTGAGCAGAGCCACGGACAGCCCGATTCCCAAGGAACGTGCAAAGGGCAATATGGTCGATTCAACGAAGTTGCTATATTCTTCCGCCGTATAACTCCCGTCCACAATTTTGGCGTTCACCCCAAGGTAGGCGTAAATCTTGGAAGCTACCGCCTGCTGCTCGGGAGCATTGACCGAGTAGGGCGGTATGTCGAGTTGCTGGAAGGTGGCCTTGGCATCGATTGACGCAATCCCGTTGTTGGCTCTTAGCGATTCAGTGAACTTCTTGCGCTGGGCTTCTATGTCTTCCGGCCGTAGCGTTTGCACGAAGGATAATAGCCCCCTGGGGCTTTGCACCTGGCCGATGCCGGCTATTAGGCCCTGCGTCTGGTCGCTGGCCAACTGAATCGCCGGCGTGATGGACTGGTTGGTCTCCGACAGCAGGTCGTTCTGCATGGGCATCCGCTTTAGGTGGATTAGGTCACGGTAGGGAAGGGTGGAGCAGTTACCGTTCTGGAAGATAAACCGCACGTAAAGGTCCGTCTTATCACTCACGAACTCGGCTGAGGATGGCGCCACCGGCCAGATAGCCTGTAGACTGCCGGTGTCCCAATGCGGCCAGAGCCAGAGGTCGTTCTTGGAGAAATATAGGGCGGTTATTCGATACAGCCACTCTTGGGTATTGCTGTACGGCGTGGGCCGAAGCCCCAAGACCCTATTGATTTGCGCATCGCCAGGCGCCCGATTTCCTTCCTCCCCAACAACGGCCTGAACGGTAAGCTTGGATGCGGCTTTGGCGACGGCGTTTACCCCCGCCAGGAATATGTCGGAATTGCTTAAGCCGCCGTAGCTCTTGAAGGCTAGCCCCGATGGCAGGGTCACTATCGACGTCTGCTCTGTCGGCGCCGGCCTCGTGAACAGGTTCTTGAGAAGTTGAAATGCCATGAGTTGCTCCTTTCGTGCCTACCGTTTGCATTTCGCTTCAAGGTATTCACGCAGAGAGGCCGCAGCTTTTTGTAGCCACGGCCTCACCTTGTGATCCCTTACGCTTTTTTTGTTTGCCTGATTACGTAGCATGTATTCGTTATACCTGGTGTATAGGCCCATCTTCCGCCCTCCCATAAATCGCGACCAGGCAGTCTAGTTTGGACTTTAGTTCAGGCAACGAAGCTATACCAAATACGGACTCAACAATACGTATGGCACCTTCCGTTTGCCAGACGTGGATGTCGATGTTGTTTCGTCGCCGGCAATAAAACCCGCAGACTTCGATGTCGTAGCCGTTGCCAAGATCACGGTAAACGCATTCACACCCGTCGATCACCCTCATGCAATAGTCGGTGCCGAGAAAGTCCAGAGCAGCGATTAACCGTCTACTGATAGCCATAATAATACCTCCAGTTTTGAAATAGTGACAAAATGACAAAAGTTCCACGATTTCACCCGGTGTTCTGTATGATTTTCTCCATAGGGGGAAGGTAGAGATTTTTGTCATTCTTGTCACTTTGTCACTTTTCTAAATAACAGCCTCTTTAATTCCAGCCCAAACCCATCCGTAGTTCTTCTTGTTCTTGACGTATTGCTTCGCTTCCATCATTCGGCCAAAGGTGGCTGCGCTTCCCGGCATATGGCCATTGTTGTAGCACCATGCCTTGTAGGCTTGGTAGAATGACCGAACAGGTGCCTCACATCGCAGCCCTTTTTCGCATTCATCCTCGAAAAATTGCTCCAGGGTATCGCACTCTTGGCGGTATTGTTCGGTCCCCTGGATGACAGCATCAGGTTCCCGCAGCCCTTCCCGCTGCCACTCCATGCAACCGGTGACGGCCCATGACAAGACTTCCGATAACACGACCGGGTCACGCAACCGCTCCTTGAGCGTGCTGTCGCGGCCTTGGCCGTCGCGGAACTGCTGCGTAAAGGGCACAATCAGAAACCGGCGCCAGATGCCCTCGTCAGTACCTCTAATCCGAGGAACGTGGTTCGTTGATAGCCAGAGCTTGAAAGCCGGCATGAAGTTAAAGGGATCGCAGCGCAGGCGCCGGGCTGTGAGGCGATCACCGCCTGTCAGAGCCTTTACCTTGGCTTCGTCCAATATCCGGCCCTGGCCCGTTTCAGAAGCCAACAGGAGCCTCACACCCGGTAATTTCGCGATCTCAGGGGTGGGCTCACTGCCTGTACTGGTCGTCTTATTTTGGAGCAAGACCTCGACGGCCAGAGTATCTGAGTAATCTCCCAGCGTGGCGCCCAACGTCTCCGTCAGGGTACCTTTGCCCGCTCCGCCATCACCGTGGAGAACCAGGAACTTCTCCTCTCGCACGCTCCCGGTAAGCGAGTATCCGGCGAACCGCTGAACGAAGGCCCGAACGTCCGGGTCCGGTAATATTGCCGTTACCGTTTGCTCCCACAGCCCGCGGGGCGAATCCGGCCGATACTCGGCCGCGCAGATGCGGGTCATAAGGTACTGGGGATTATGTGGAAGCAGGCGGCCGGTGCGTAGGTCAACAACACCGTTCTGGCAGTTGAGAAGCCAGAGGTCGGTATCTAGCTCATCCGGCCTTACCGGTACCAGGCTCTGGGCTAGCTCGATCATTGCCGTTATACGGGACCTTGTTTCCGACGACTTTGCCCATTTCTCTAGCGTATCATCACCGGCTACTGTTGCCGCCTTTCGGGTCTGGACAAGGACCTCCTTCGCCATCTCGACGATCCGGCCCGTGCTATCCATCGTCCATCGTTTTTTGTCCCAGATCAGCCATGCCCGCATGGCAAAACAATACCGAAGGCGGCTGCCATAGACGGCAATAAGGCGTTCGCTGTTGCCGACATCAGTTTGCCGGAAGACGCGGAGATCGGGTGTTTCACCGGAGGATGTAATGACCCGCTTAGGCTCGTAGCGTGCCGCCGAGCGGGCGATGGTTTCAACCTCTTTCTCCTTAAGGGGAGGATTACATCGGTCTTTGTTCGCCTTCAGTAACGCGGCAAGAATCTCGCTGGATGAAAACCCACTATTGCGGAGAGAGCAGCCCATCCGGAATAAGGTGTCGTTACGACTTCCCTCCGGTATTTCCTCTGGGCTCTCCTGTTTCTTGGTCGTTATGGTTTTTGTTGCTGCAGCTACCAGCCAGGCCGGGGCGTCGGCAATCGGAATGTCGCCCGGGTAAAAGGCCGGGTCCCAGGCGTAGCATCGTCCAGACTTGTGAAGGCTTGGAGCGGCTACGATATATCCGCCGTCGCCGCGCACGTCGATCTTGGGTCCAATCTTTCCGGATGAGTTTGGGATATGGGTACCGTTGTGCCGGAATAGATAATGCCGGCCACCGCCGCCCGTCTGGGCTTCGACTGTGTCCGGCAAAGGACTGTGATCCTTTATCAATTCTTCGAGCGCATCGCGACCAATATCTCCGTCGATATCAAGGACCCAAAGACCAGACTGTCCGCCAGTCGCGATTCCGATGTTGGCCGTCAGCCACCAGTTCCACCACTTTCGTATCTGGGCGGGGTCTGTAGTGGCGTCCTTCAGTCCATTCACTGTCCTCGGGTGTTTGCCGATTCTGTCGCAGTTTGGATTCCCGCAAGTACAATGACCGTCTTTGTCAGGAGTATGGACCGGAAACACTGACCAGCCCAGGGAGGCATAAAAAAGCGCTGCCTTCAACCTGTCGTCCTGAGCAGTAGCAGCGTTAAGCATCTCTTACACCCTCGTTCCGTATCGCGTTTACCGCTTTCCGGGGCGTAGGGTCCCACTTCCCAAAAGCGTTCTTCGCGTCCAGGGCCTCCTCTCTAGGCTTGCGCCTCCTGTTGGCGCGTTGTCGTTCTCTTTGAGCCTTACTGCAGGGCATTATTAATACACCTTTCTTGGGTTCGTTCCTTAGGAACCCCCCTAATCTCGACGATCGCTAGGTCGGATTGACTGTAGGCTTATTAAGTTTTTCGTCCACCCACCAAGCCGGCACGAATAACCGTCGACCGACCCTTACAGTCGGTACCGCCCCCGTCGAGCAGGCTTTATATAAGCCGGCGCGGCTCATGGGGAATGGGCCACCATTTTCCGCCAGTAGCTCAAACAACTCATACAGTTTCTTCTCATTCATCTGCTCTTCACCCTTTACATAGAATTCATTGGTTCGATGTAAGGCCAAAAAAAATCGAGACCGTTTAATCCCTTTTCAATTTTTTCGAGGCGTATAGAAACGCATCAACCCACTTCTTCTTTAACCACGGTTCAGCGTCAAAACCGCCCAAAATCCACTCAAACTCAAATGCGCCCTTTTTAACGATATTCCCGCGCTTACTCAAAACAGATAGTCTTTTCTGATCGTCTTCACTTACGTGTTCAGGATAATCCCCCTTTCTTATCTCCATTATTAGTATCATCCGGATAAAACTAATGGCTTGCGGAGAAATCTTAGGCATTTTTCCGCCGAATACTTCTCTTTCACGGTCTTGGCCGTATTCCCCGTGCATTAACGCCCATGCAGCGTAGGTTTCTTCGGTTGTCCCCGGAGGATAAATCGCAAATGCGCCACCAGGTCCACCACCACCCCTGTGGGCTTGTGGAATATGCCCACGTTCTTCATACTTCAAAAAACCCCGCCGGGTCAACTCGACCCCCAGTGTCGACAAAGCTTTCAGTTCCTCATCTGGGTTCAAACTTTATCCCTCCTTTCATGGAACTAATTGGTTCTATGTAAATTATACTGCCTCCCAATCTTGGCCGTCAAGTGTTTTCCTTTGAGTATGTTTAATAACTTCTTGTATTGCTTTACTCCGCTGCCTTCCTAACAAAAAAACGGCCTCCAGGCAGGTGCCTGAAGGCCGCGTCGTTACTGGGGGAGGAAAGGCAGGTCCTAAAAGAATCTCAAGCATTATCCAAAAGACTATTTTTGTACTGCCTGAGCCGCTGTAACAGTCTCCTTGTTTCTATTAGCCATTTTATCATGTAAAGCGATAAATGAATAGTGATTTGCAATTGTATCTATGATCGTGCCTTTCGTTTCTTCTTTGCGAACTTTAAGGTTTGCGAATTTACTCAGTGTAGTTAGGTCAGTCTTATTATATGCATTCAAATATGTTATTATTTCGTCCCTACTAGACATATTCGATATTGCGTAGAGAACTTCGTCCATCTCAAAGTGTCTTGTTTCTTTGCCAATTTTCTCGTTTTTATCTAACAAACGACCATGAATATCATCCAGCATCTCTTTAAAAGTGCTATTTTCATATAGTTTTAGAATCTCAAGTATTTTTTCAGCCAAAAGTATAATCTGTTTGATTTTCATGCTCTCACCTACTTAATCCGAGCTAAAAATTCTTTTGTTATATTTATTAACGCTTCACTTTGTTTCTTTGCGTTTGCATTTTTGTCTTTATATGCGTAAACAGGATATCCAGATGCTGATGCTTTGGGAATCCCATCTCCATTAGTTAAGTAGTTTTCAAAAACTTGATTAGGAAAAATATTCTTCAGTGTAGTCAAAACATTACTTTGCGAGTCTTTGGGTTCCTGAGAATATTCTCTAACATTATTAGAAACAATTCCTGCTAAATTAGTTTCATGAAAGTTGGCGTCAGAACCGGAAAACGCTTTATTCAGGTCTTTCACCTTATGAGTAATTGACAAAATACCATATGATGATAGTTTATCTAATATTGTAGGGATTAGATAGTAGTCACTCTCGTATAATGCATTTTGCGTTATAAAATTTAAATTTGGAGGACAATCGAAGAAGATAAAATCGTATTGGTCTTTTACTCCCTTTAAGATATTATGAACTATGCGAAATTTATATATATCCTTATTCATTAAATTGGCTTTGAAACTTGGTTTAGCATAAACAGCGATATCCATGTCCGTGTAGATCAAGTCAGGGTGTGACACTAGCAAATCTACATTAGTGTAAATATACCCCTCACTGGACCGTACAGATTTTTTCAAAATATATTGACTTAAATCCACATTTGCATTCTCATCGACCAAAAACTTCTCAAACAAATCTTTGATTGTACCAATTTTGTCGGTAAATACCTTCTTTTCAAAAATGTCATCGCTTAGACATGATATCGAAAGGTTACATTGAGCGTCAAGGTCGACTAGGAGGACCTTAGGTGAGGTGTCAGTTCCCAGAAGCTCAGACAGATTAGTTTCGGATAGCTCCTGAAGGCCGGTCCCCAAGTGATGCGTGAATGTCGTCTTTCCAACACCACCCTTCCAATTAATAACACTAACTACTTTAGTATTGCCCATTATTAATTCCCCCAACCTATATAATTGTAAGTAGAGTGTTAATTTTAAAATATTTCCATAAAAAACGAAATATACCTTCACTCATTCTATCTTTTCTATCCTGTTATACCCTCTATTGCCTTCCTTAACTGCCTTCCTAAAGAAAATGGCCTCCAGGCAAATGCCTGGAGGCCGCGATTTTACTGGAGCGGGCAACGAGATTCGAACTCGCGACCCACGGCTTGGGAAGCCGATGAAGACCTTTTCTGTTTAAATCCTATAATGCTTTACACCCAGGGAGAAATCTTTATGCTGCCAAGTGTTTGAGACTTTGACGGTGTGGCCAACAGTATCCAATCACTGCCGTTCTCGCCCATGCGTTGCACCCATGTTGCACCAAAAGACTTGCGCACTACTTTACATAATTTTGTTTTGTTGAAAGAGCGACATACTCTAATTGAACACTTTTATGGAGAAAGTCAAACTCTAATACTTTGCAAATTATATAATCGCCAATATTTAGCTGCTCATAATTATCTGAAGACAGATTGTACTTCTGTTCGAGTATCGATAAAAATCCTTTAATTTTATTCTCAACATGACAATTTATAGAGTTTCTCTTTTTGTTGGTGACAACTGCTTCTACAACCGTCCCAACCGGGAATTCCTCTGTGAAACCAAATACTTGTCTTGCTTCTGAATCGCTATCAATAAGTCGTTTTATTGCATTATAAGATATATTTAAATCAATCGAGTTTAAGTAAGTACCATCCTTTAGATATACAGACGGCGAAGTAATAAACTCTTTCCTATAGTCTATTAGATAACCGATCATATCAAGTGCAGTTGCTATAGACGAGATCTTTTCTAAATATACAGGAGATGATAATCTGCGGGAAATTCTAATCATTATTTCACTATTTTTATATAACGTATTTTCCGCGCAAGTTGCCAAATATGTTACATTTTCTAATAAATCTAGATGAACTGAGCCTGAAGGCGATATTTTGACTAGATCCTCATTTGCTATATCAAAAGATTGGCTTTCGGCAAAAATCAATTCCCTTTTTGATAGGACAGCAATTTCCCTCATAGTTATCTCGTCTTTATGTCCAAATAACTCCAGATCAGCAACAATATCTGCTACTCTATGGTAACCCTTGACACGACTTGGACCTTCAACGTTTAGTTTATCTTTTAGCCAGGATAAAATATCTATTCTCACGAAAGGATCAGGTAAATCATCCGTATACTTTGAAGAAAATAGATTTACGAAATTTGACTTCTCTTCATCAAAATATTTTCGGTTTTTTCTTAACAATGTATTGAGTATTATATGTTGTGGTAGGCTATATTGTTCTTCATATTCATTACCAGAAACTCTAATCATAAATATATCCTGAGCTTTAACATGTCCACTCTTGCAGAAATTAATAAATAATTCAATACCATCTCGTATACTTCTATTAGATAAGTTATAGAAAATTTTCAACGTCAATCGATCGTTTCTGATCGATTGTAATATCTTTTTAAAATATTGTATTTGCTCATTCTTTTCTATATGAATTGTAATTCCATTTTCCAGCGTGTAAGTTGTTGCTTCGTTTAATTTATTTGCATTAATGCGCAAAATGTATTCTAGTCTTGCCTGTAATACCTTAAATAAATCAGGAGGGTCTATTCTAAAAACTAAGTCTTTTACTACTGTATCAAGTGGCGGCGTATTTCGATAATTATCATATGTTGTATCTCTCAATGGCAAAAGAATTAAGCACTTAAAAGTATCTCTTAACCATTGAGCAACATCAAACATTAGAAGCTGTTGCTCGGCTAGTAATTTATCGCAGTTATCCAAAACCACAATAGGAATCTTTGTGTGCGTTTCTTTTAAATACTTTATATAAGATTTTAACTTAATTTGGTTATTATTTGTGCAATTTACTAAAACAGAATATAATTCTTGATTATATTTATCCGGTGTCGAACTTAATAATGCTCCCAAGCCTTTCTCGAACTCTTTTATTTCCTTTTTAAATACCTTTTTAATTGTTTCAAATTCTGTGAAGTCTATTTCCGAGTGATTATCTTGAATCCTTTGTATTGTGGCATCAATAATCCAGTCATATATTTTATCCTTATTTCCTGGAGCGTTATTCATGTTAATAAAAATAAATTCACATTGGTTGTACAACTCAATATGATTAACTTTCAAAAATACTTCCTTAAAATGCCTTATAAAAGTTGTTTTACCGCTCCCTTTAGTTCCAATAAATAGCATCAAAGAATAATTATCATTTTTTAATTCAATATGTTTATTTATTTTCTGTACTATCTCTTCCGGGTTATCAGTAGATATAAGAGTAGAATTGACCTCGCTTGGTAATTTAAATTTCTTTATTTCCTTAAACAGGGGTTCTGCGTGCTGTTCTCGTTTAGCGGAAGCCACGTAAGCATTATTAACGATTTCGATTCTGTCATCCTCTGTTTGAGGATCGAAAATGTTTCTATTTTCAAACACAAGAGTTCTACCATACTCATTTTCAATTAACTCTTGATCTTGGACTCTTTTACCACCAAGTTTTGATACAGGAGTATTATACAGTGCTTTTCCTTTAATGTCAGAATAATATTTATCAACAATAGAATTTAGTGTATCCTTCGAACAAAACTCGATTAAATTAACAAACGCTTTACTTCCAACAAATACTTCATCAAAATTTAGTTTAACTATTGGATCTGCTTGATCAAAATAACCGGTCCAAATTTCTCGTCCATTACACACCATTATCTTTTCACAAACATTTAGTTTATGCTTAAATTCAGAATTTATTTCATTAGCATAAAGTCTTGCTTCTGAGAACGCTTTTGTAAGATCCTCATTGGGTCCTTTAGCTTCAACCACCATCATAGGTATTCCACGCAAACTTATTAAATAATCAGGAAAATAGTAATGCTGTTTACTACCCTTATCAATAAGTACTTGACGTATTATGGTTT
Organism: Selenomonadales bacterium 4137-cl; assembly: GCA_032334055.1. Classification (NCBI taxonomy): domain Bacteria; kingdom Bacillati; phylum Bacillota; class Negativicutes; family Acetonemataceae; genus Anaeroselena; species Anaeroselena agilis. The sequence continues at coordinate 3,584,745 of JAUOZS010000001.1, forward strand.
TTGTTCTTATGTCCGATGGCTTATAGCCTAACCCTAAAGGATTACTATTAGTCAACATCGGGAAGATAAACTTTTGTTCAATATCGCTCTCGGTTACTAAATCAGACAGATCACAGTATAGAGACATTACTATCCCCCCGAGTTAATATTCTCATCAACTTGTCTATTTTTAAGCTTTTGCCCGTTAGGTAATATTTCCATTTATTAATCAAAGCTCCTTCTGTGTCGATTTATTTCGCCTTACATTTTGTCTATAAAACAGATGATTTATAGACACAAAATTTCTTATCCATAAAGCCCGACTTTAAAGGATTTCTCAATAGCTTTGGGAAGCCAGGTTTTATAGACAGGAACCAAGCGTGTAATTTCCAAATTTAAAGACAGGCTAACTGTCATAATTGCGATTCCTTAAAATCAACTCCCGTGCCGTCCAACGGCACGGGAGTTCTTATTTGCAACTCGCAATTCTAATTATGACAGATAGATTGTAATCGGTAAAAAGGTTATCGATGCTTAAAAGTGTCATAGTTTATTATCAAAAAGAAGGACTAACCCACGTCCGGTTAGTCGAGAATCGGCTCTATCTAGCACCACTGAAGCACAAGGCCCCAGGTGACACCTATAATATACACCCGGTTATTGCCTAAGTCAAACTGGCATACCAGCTCCTTCGAATCCTATCCCATTATATCTCTACTAAGTGATGAATGGCGTTATTCTAGTCCTGGTGATAGGCCCAAGGAGCGACGCTGCATTGGAGCCGGAAAATCGCTCCTACGGCCTCCTAGGCAACCAAAAACTATTTAACCCTCGTCCTCGGGCGCGATATACTTACACGCCGGGTATTGATCGCAGCCTAATTTCCCGCCGAGCTTCTCGCGCGGAACTATGTGCCCTTTTCCGCAGGCCGGGCAGATCGGCGCGTCACCATAGGCCGGCTCTAGCGGCTCTGGTGTAATCGGCGTCCGTCGCCTTTTAGCCTCGGCCGCCTTTGCCCGTGTTATCCGTTCTGCCTGGCCCTGGCTCTTCCAAACGGCCAGGATGGGGGGGTTATCGTTATGTTTGAGTTCTCGAACGACGTATATTAGGCCGCCCAGGAGCATATCGAGATCATCGGGCCGCAGCCCTTCGGTCTCAAACGCTATGCGCATAAGCCCCCCAAGCTCTATTTTGTCCCTCGTGTCCGCTTTCCTGGCGACTTTATTTGCGTTGGCCGATCTGACCTTAATTTCGCGGTCAATCTCCGCCCGGCGCTTTCTCAGGCTTTCAATTCGCGCGGCTTCGCGCGTAGCAAAAGTGCTAATACTACTCACCTCTTTCTCGTCTAGTTTCTCAGCCGGCCGCCAGCGTGAGCAGATCGGCGCGGGAAAGTTGTAACCCATCGGCCAGGCCCTGGGCGTAACATTCATCGTACAACACGCTCGCCATAGCCTCCCCTGCGGCCTCCAGTTCGCGGGCGACCGTCGGACCGCACCGGCGAGCAACCTCCTCCAGAGCCGAGCAATAGCGGCCCTGGGCCTCGTGGTATTCCGGGTTACTCCTCGGCGCGAACGTGGCCAGCACGTCGCTCGTCCTCACCCTGGCCAGTTTACCCATGATCTCACCCTTGGTTAGTTCCATACAATGCCTCCCTTTAATTTGCCCGGAGGCCGGCTGCCGTGCTATTATTATGGCAAGGCAGCCCCGGCCCCGTTCGGGTGTTGTTCTGATAAGGAGTCGCCTGACTTTCGACGGTGGGGCGGCTCCTTAGTCATTCGGTTTCGGTGCGGCTAGTCCTTGCAATAACGCCATAGCTACCGCGTATTCAAAAGGGGTTTCTTGCTTGACTATGAACTTTTCGATGAGGGCGACGCACATATCAACGCTCAAATGAACCTCAACGCAAACCATCTTTTCCTCGGGGATCTGATTACGGAAGCGTTCTTTCCCTCTTGTTACCTGCAGGTGCTTGAATTTTCCCCGAACTAATTCCAGTTTCTTAACGTCGGTGCTCGCCGATGTAAAATCAAGCTCTATCGCGTTAATAATGACCGCCGGATTAATTTCAGCCATAATTCACCCTCTTTTAATCACTCGGTTTTACGAGCTTCACAAGCTCCTTCGGCCCCGGTCGGATGACTGTCATCGGCGACGGCAGCGGTATTGTGTCACCGCCCTGGCGGGAACATTTCAGATAGAGCGTCAGAGCTTCGGCCGCCCTGGCCAGCGCCTGGTCTTCGTCGGCCGCGCAACTTATACAGCCGGGAAGATCGGGAAAAACCACTGTTACGCCGTCGCCGGCGCGGGAGAATACGGCCGGGTAGTAAAATTCGCGGCTGCCGTCTGGATTTAAACGGTAGATTCGGCCCTCCTCGTCAGCGTGGCTTGTTGCCAGGCCGGAAGCGTGGGCCTGGCTGATCGCCGCCCTGGTCGCGCTGCCGAGGAGCTTTTCCTGCTCGTAGGCCGCTAGGGTCCAAAAATTTTTACTCACCGTCGCCGTCCTCCTCCAGATCGCCAATCAACAACTCATCATCACCGGCAGCGGCCATGACCGCCAGGGCCGGCCCCCAGCCGGCGCGGGGCAGCTTGTCGGGATTATACGCGTATTCGCGTGGCCCGGTCTTGACGATCACGCCGGCTGCCTCGGCGGCGCGGATATGATCGACGGTGGCCCGAATCCTCGCCAGCTTTTCCGCTTGATAGTGTTGCCTGCTGATTCGGCGGGCCTTGATGATCTGACGCCGCCGAGGGGTCTTTTTCGCCCTGCCCAATCATACCAACCCCTTGTATTTCGTGGCTTAGAAGGCTTCCTAGGAGGCCGTTTTTTTGTGGCCAAGCCCGGTTATTTGCAAAACATGCTCTAGGCGACGAAATCCAGCCGACCATGGCCGCGATAGCCAACGACCGGCGAAGCGATTCGCGCCGGTGCAACCCTTGATTACAGTTTCCCCGCCGGGGATCTCATCCGTCAAGGATTATAAACCGCCTCGCGGCGCTGCGCGTCCTTGACAGATGAGATCCCCGGCGGGTACGGTCTGGCCAAGGGTTGCCGGCGGCCCCTGCGCTTTCCGGGGTTATTCTCGCTCCAATCCCCTGTTTTGCCCGTGGTCGTGTTCGGACGTGTCTGCGTAATCGCCCAGGTCTTGGTGCAGCGCCGATATTCTCAGATTTAACCCGCCCTTGCCGTGGCTCTCAGCGCGGTTTAGGTCGGCGACGATATTATTGAGCGCCCGCCCGATCTGCGGCGCTGGGGCCGCGTTTTTACCGTTCCGGTCGTGGCTTCTCATTAGGGCACGTTGGACCGCCTTAAACTCCCCGTCTTTTGTGCTAAAAACATCTATTTTTTGCTCGACCGTCGCCCGCCTGGATTGCTCCTGGTTGTCTCTGCCCCGTATTTCGAGGAAATAACTGTTTATTGGGCCAAGATCGGCTTTGGCGATAGCTCGTATTTCCGCCTTTTTCTCTTCCAGCGTCCTTGCCGCTGCGTCCCGAAATTTGACGAGGTTTTCGAGCTTGTCGCCCACCGTCCCGGCCACTTTGGCCGTTTCGTACGCCTTTGTCGCTTCGGCGACCTTGGTTTCCAGCGCCTTAATTACCGGGTCGTGTTCGCGTAAAACGTTATCGTGGTGCCAGTTCCAAGCCATATCCTTGATCTCGTCCCTGGTCAAACCCTTTGCTGGCAGCGTCGAAAGCTCATTTTTGAGATCACGCAAATGCGCCCCGCAGGCGGCGCGGGCGCGGACTATCTTTTCTAGCGCTTCGGCATGGCCTACCTCGCCAGCCTCAATCTTGGTGGCCAGCGCCCGTAAATCTGTCTCTATTGCTTGCGCGGCGGCGGCGCGGCTTTGTATTTCGGCGGCCTTCGCGGTCTTAGCCTTTTCAACCTCCAATGCCTTGGCCAGCTTGGCGGCCCGCTGCTCCTGGGCGGCGTCTTTCACCGGCGCCGGTGCTGGCCGCTGCTCGGCCTCGATGGCCCGCCGCTGCGTCTTTTCGCGTTCCAATTGCGTTAAAATCTCGCCGGCCTGGGCTGCCAGGGTGACCGGGTCAGCGAGATCGCCGGCAACATGGGCTTTGCTGGGCATATACTCGTGATTCTCCGGCAATGCCAAGGTACTGCGCAGCTTTTCGACTTCCCCCCAAGCGGCCTGATTGCCGCCCGCGCGATCGATTTCCCGCACGGCGTCAGATGCGGCGTAAAATACTTCTGCGTAACTGACGGCCTGGCCGTGGGCTTTTACTATCCGTTTTTCCGCTGCCGCTCTGGCGATGGCCGCGGCATCTTTCTCGCGGCCGATGCGACCGGCCTTGATGCCGGTTATCTTCTCTACGCGCTGACGGTCCCGCTCGGCGATATCGCCGGCGATCTTCGCGATCTCTGCCTGGGCCTCAGGGGTGGCCAGTTCTTTGGTTAATTCGGCCTGCCGAAGCTCGGTCAGTAGGCGGGCCTTGTAATTTTCGTGCCGTGCGTCCGCCAAGCGGTCAAGTTCGGCCTGCTGGGCCGCGCTCGGCCGCTTGCCTTTAAGCTGCTTTGCCAGCGCCCGCTCTTCTTTGCGGAGGCTGTAGTCCTCCTTTTTGAGGTCCCACACTTCGTTTTTTAGCTCACGGCCCAGGCCATGCGTGTAACGATGGAGGGCGATCTTCTCGATCTCCTCATCAGTTAACGGAGGCCGATCCTTTGTCCTGGCGCGGTCCGGTCCAAGGTGCTGCTCGGGTTCGCGGTCAAGCTGGGTCGCCTTTTCGTGGTCGCCGGCTTCCAGGGCGGCTTGTCGCTGATCGACGAGGCTGCGCATGTCGATACGGGCCTCATGCCCGTTATTCTCTAGATGGCGGTTACATGTGCGCTCCCATTCTTCGCGTATCCGAGGAATAGCGTCTAAGTCGTGCCACATGACGCGGTCTTTTCTGGCCCCGTGGGCGGCCGGGTCGGGCTGCTGCCTGGTCGGGTCTTTATATTGCTTAGCGGCCTCGCTGAAATATACTTCCGGCGCTCTTTCGATTCCGTCCCTTCGCCTGTCCGAAAACATTATATGAGCGTGGGGGTTATCCTTCTGACCGTCAAGCCGCCCGACGTTGCTATGATAGGCCCACTCATACGGGAAGTCTTCGCCGAAGACCTGGTGGCAATAATCCTTGATGAGCTCGATGTTTTGCTGCTCGGTAAGCTCGACCGGGAGGGCTATCCTTATCTCGTGGTACGTTCTGCCGTTACTTCGCTCGTAGGCGTCGGCTGCCGCCCAGAAGTCGCGTGGGTTTGTCGCGGCCCACTCCGGGGCGTTCTCCATCTCCTCTGACTTGGCAACCAGTTCCTCGGCTTTCTCTCCGTGGCCATATTCGCCTTGTCTCATGATATAATCGCGGTGCGCTACTGCCGGGGTTACATTGCCGGTGCGGTCTATGCTGCTTCGGCTATGGGACATATTACAATGAGGTATCGCCACGGTATCACGCTCCATTTCGTGCTCGGCCACACCGCAGGTGTCTATGTTATGCGCCCGCAGGGTCGCACCATGTTACTTTGTAACATGGGGAAGTGCGCATTACCTGACAACCGCGCACGGTTGGTCAGGCATGACGCCTCCGGCGGATCATATTTTTGTGATTGTCCCTCGGTACACTTTCAACAAACTAAGCTAGTTTTTTAGCATAGGGACAAACCATCACACTTTCATAAACTCTGCCGAACTCTTCAGATTGAAGAGTAATGATGCCTTTTTCGCAACTGGAGAACCATTTGCATATAGAACAATTTGGCGGAGGCACAGGTTTATCCACTGACGGTACAGCCAACAGTTCTGCGGGCGGACGTTTAGAAGGGTCGCGTGCGACGGTAACCAGCCAGCCTGGACCAAGCTTTTTCGGAGTTTGGCTTTTGGCGTATGCGATCAATTGCCTAATAACTATTTCGTCGCAAATAGCAGATGTTATTGTCTTTACACCGTCTTCGGTTACCCCAAAATTTTTTAATTCGGCAACAAGAGCACATGTTGTTGTTGTCTCTTCGGAAGTCTCCGGGGTAATCTCTGGTATAGGTCCCGGCAGGTTTTTGTTATCCATCCCAACAAGGTGTGGTACTGGACCCGACACCTTGTTGTTTTCCATTCCGACAGGTTGTAGTGATGAGTATTTTCGCTTTTCGGCGGCTATTTTGACTAGTTCATCAATCTTTTGATAATCAAGGGTATACCATTTGGTCTGATCATAGCGCAGCCTGTTGTATTTTCCTGTCAGCAGAATTCCGCCATCTTTTAATTTTTTGAGTATACGTCGTACCGTTTCTTCACACCAGAACGGGAATTGTTCTTGCCAATCGGGTATAGTGTTATATACCCAAACACGGCCGTCGTGGTAATGATAATTGTACTCGTCCTCATTACGAGCGCGACTCTTTTCTATATTTTTTAACCAGTAGTGTATTTGTTGGGTTACTATAGCCTCATTCAGGCCGATAGCGACAGCCAATAGTGGTAACACTAGGAGAGGATATTCGTCTAATAGTAGCTTGCTCAAGCCATTCCACTCCCTTTCAAAACCATCGGCTTCGCAGATTACCGCTGCAAACTACTTAATGCCTCTATAAAGCCCTTGCTTTTATTTCTGTGTTTTGAAATAGTAGTTTGACAAGGAATAAGCGTGCATCCCCTGTGGCCTGCGAACTCCATAGCTCTGCAGCGCAAAACCGCTAATGCACCTTGGACATCTATACGAAAGCCATGTGCTGTTCGTTCACATGGAATAATCCTTAATCGACATAACTTCCTAATCTCTTTTTGTGATATCCCGGTAATTACCGCAAATTTAGCAGGATATGCAAATATTGAAAAAGGCGTATCATGCTCCATCAGAGCTACCTCCTAAATTAGAGTTCAACATAATCTCCAAACGCGTTATAACGGATTTCGTTAGTTTGTCGTTAAAAAAAATTGCCGGCTTTACCCCTAGTACTAATGCAATAATCTTTAACCTCTCAGTATCTAGCCTTGTCTGACCTGACATTATATGCCGATATCCTTGTAATGAAAGACCCAACTTATGAGCAAGGTATGTTTTTGTAACTCCCCGTGCTTGTCGAATTTTTTCAACATTTTCAAATACTGCCACACTAATCACCCTTTTGTCAACGGTTTTCGTTAATATTTTACTAACACCCGGCGTTAGTTGTCAATATTTATTTTGCATATTATATCCGATTTCGTTACCAAAAATATCGAAATAGGTTGGTAAATTTGTTACAATAGTGCCAGGTGGTGGATGAAATGAATATAGGCGAACAAATTCGGCTTTTTAGAAAACGCAAGGGGCTAACCCAAAAAGAACTAGGTGAGAAAATAGGGAAAACTGCACAAGTAGTATCTAACTGGGAGCGTTGCTATACGCCGACACTTAATCACGATGACTTAATCGCAATAGCACGAGCTCTAGAAATAACAGTTCCGGACATAATCGGTAAAGAAGAAGCGATTGATTATTTACTCCACAGCGGACAGAACCGCCCTTTTGATCTTGAAGAGTTACTTAAATATAATCAATTGCAGTATCGTGGACTTATGCTAAACGACGACGCTAAAGATGATATTAGAGTTGTGTTAGAAATAATATATCAGCGAAGCATGAAGTCAAAAAAACATAAATCCTAACGATGAATTAATAGGAGAGAGCATGCCTAAAAAGCGCGTAAATAATACCGGTAGCGTTTATCATGAATCTGGCCGTGGCTATCGAGCACAGGTTTCTTTAGAGGATGGCCGACGAGTATCAAAACGATTTTCTGATTCAGATTTAGGGCAACAACAAGCTTACGATTGGCTTCATGAGCAATTACATCATATCTCAAAAGGTGTTTTTGTAGCGCCGACAGACATAACTCTTGGTGAATGGCTCCTGGAATGGCTTGAAATCTACAGCAAGCAGAACGTCCGGCAAAGGACTTTTGAACGTTACGTTTCCCTTGCCAAACACGTCAATCCCATAGCAGGGTACCGGCTCCAAGATTTAAAACCAACCCATTTCCAGAAACTCTATGTTTCTTTGGGTCATTATTCCGGAGAAACGCGAAAGAAGGTTCACAATATCCTTCACGCCGCGCTAAAACAAGCAATCCACGACAAACTGTTACCTTATAATCCGATGGAAGGAGTAACACCTCCGAAAGTAGTACGGAAAGAAGTAATCACTTTCTCTAAAGAAGAAATGGAGGCTCTATTGGGTTATGCTAAAACACACCGGTGGTATCCCGCTCTGCTTTTGGCAGCCCATACCGGCATGCGATTAGGTGAGGTCCTTGGCCTTCGCTGGCAAGACGCCGATTTCAATGACCGGTGTATTTACGTGCGGCAAACCTTGCAGCACCCTAGCACCGGTATAAAATTTGAGCCGCCAAAGAGCAAAGCCAGCCGTCGGAAAATATCCATCCCTGAAGAGACGGTGGCTACTCTCCGCGAACATCATAGGCAGTGTATGGAAGACCTGATCCTAAGAAATAACCCGCACGGCCTCTACTTCACAGCCAATAACGGGTCACCGATACAGCCGAAAAACTTTGAGCGCTGGTGGGCGAAGCTCCAACTACGTATCAACGATGAGTGGCAGGAACTCGATAAACAACGGGAGGAGCTGCTAGCAAAGAAAATCAGCGCAAAGAGCCAAGAATATCGAGAGATAGTAGCCAAGCAGAAGGTTGCTCAGGAGAAACATCACAAAAAATTCCATGCTTTTCGACATACTCACGCCACTGATTTACTGGCCAGCGGCGAGAATATTATGGACGTAGCCCGCCGGCTAGGGCACTCGAAGGCATCTACGACACTCGACCTTTACGGCCACGCTATCCCAGCAAATGATCAGAGGATAGCCGAAAAGGTTGGTAAATTATATAAATTATAAAAAACTAGCCCGTCGATGGTATCGACGGGCTTTTAGCCTGGCTATTTAGTGGTTAGCTGTTTACCCATACAAGCTGACAGAAGATAAGTTGCTAAAGTATTTAAGCTTACGTCCTCTTCTTCCGCTCTCCTAGCTAAATCGCGATGGAGAGATCGCGGAATTCTAAGATTAAATTTACCGCTATATTCATCTGCTTCGGGAACCGGCTCGGGAATTGCAATCCCTTCCGCTAAAGCAGCATCTATCCAAGCGCCCTTCGCGTCCTCAATCATACGCAGCGTCTCTTCCGAGGTTTCACCCTGGGTAATGCACCCCGGCAAGTCGGGGATCGACGCTACATACCCGCCTTCTGCCGCTGGATGAAATTCAATTTTATACGGCAAGGAAGCGTAATACGCAAAGTCCCTCCTTCTTTCGTTCATAAGTTTACCTCCCTAGTATTTTTCTTTTAAAATCAGTCGTCTTTTATTTTCTCCTCTCCCCCTAATTGGTGGGAGGCCCACATTGCCAGGCTATTTTTACTCGCATGTTTTCTATCTATTTAGAGGTCCCAGGAGAGGACTACTCCTCCAAGCAGTCCCCAATTGCCTCTAACGCGAGCTCTACGTAACGTTCCTTAATATACGGCTGGTCGAATGGTACAGTTAATATCTTTCTATTTTTAGTATAAGTGTAATGACTCGACCCGCTTCTCGGTTGGCGCCTGGTGAATCCAGCCGTTATAAGTAGTTTGTCCAGTTCGTCAAACCTTACTGTCTTGGGATTGTTTCGAATTCTCAAAAGCAGCTTAAGGAGTTTACTCATTCATTTTCTCACCGCCTTGGCTGACGCCTTTTTAGTACCGCCGGTAGTACCACGTTCCCCTGCCACCATAGTACCATATATAGTACTAATATACAAGGGGCACGTGAAATAATTACAGAAAAAGTGGTCTTCCCTTTGGGAAGACCACTAAGCATTTCCAACGACTGCACCCACGTTGCACCCATTTGACCTGCGTCTTGATTGCACCATGCCTGTCAATCGTTGATTTTACTGGAGCGGGCAACGAGATTCGAACTCGCGACCCACGGCTTGGGAAGCCGGTACTCTACCACTGAGCTACGCCCGCATGTGTTGATTGACTGCGGTATTTACTATACCATATTTGCCGGCCGAGTTCAAGTGGAAGGATTGGGAAAAGGCTTTATGCTTTGCTTGCAGGAGTGGAGTTCGGCGGCAGTTGCTTAGTAGAATAGTTTTATGAACAGCTCGGCGAGGTGGGGATCGAATTGGCTGCCGGCGCACCGGGCGATTTCGGCAAGGGCTTCGTCGTGGGAGAGGGCCTGGCGATAAGGCCTGTTGCTGGTCATGGCGTCGTATGCGTCTACGATGCCGAGGATGCGGCATTCGAGCGGGATGTCTTCACCTGCTATGCCGAGGGGATAGCCTTTGCCGTTCCACCATTCCTGGTGCTTGAGGATCCATTCGGCGATGGGGGATAGTTCGGAGGAGGCGCGGGCGATCCGGTAGCCGATTTCGCAATGCCGTCGCATGATGGTCATTTCTTCTTCGGTGAGGCGGCCGGGCTTGTTGAGGATGCTGTCGGGGATGCCGACTTTGCCGATGTCGTGAAACTTGGCCAACAGCCTGATGTCGGCCAGCCGTCCTCCGGGCAGATCCAGTTGTTGGCCGAGTTTTTCGGCGAGGTGCTGGAGGCGATCGGCATGGCCTTCGGTGATGTGATCGCGCTCTTCGAGCGCTCTCATCATGGTCTGGACGATGGAGCTCCTCATGCTTTGGCTCTGGTGGAGTTTCCGGCGGTACATTTCATTGTCGGCGAGTTTGAAGAGTTCTTCGGCCCGCGTGCCGCTTGTGTAGTCGGCCGCCCAGCCGATGGACAGGCTAAGGGGCAATTGGGGGTTATTGTTGTTGTAGTCGGCGACAAACCGATCCATTTTTTCGAGGGCACGCTCGATTTTATCTTTGTCGGGGGCGTAGATGATGACGGCAAATTCGTCGCCGCCTATCCGGGCTACGATGTCATTGCCGGAAACTACGGTGTACCGAAGGCCGGCGGCTACGACGCGGAGGAGATCGTCGCCGGCGCGGTGGCCAAGGGTGTCGTTGATGAGTTTGAGACCGTCGACGTCGCAGACGAGGACGGCGATGCCGCGCTTGTCCAGCCAGGCAGCTTTGCGCATGGCGTCTTCGAAGTAGGTCCGGTTGTAGACGCCGGTGAGGGGGTCGTGCATGCTGAGAAATTCGATTTGGGCCTCGGAGTGTTTGATGGCGGTCATGTCCCGCATCATGGCGAGGACGACGGCATCGCCGACTTTCGAGAAGCGCATGTCGCGGTAGCGGAGGGCGCCGCGAACGTTGATGTTGTATTCATAGAACTGGGTTTTGCCGGTGGCGATTGCCTGGCTGATGCAGCGGCGGAAGTTGTCGGCGACGTCGTCGGGAAGGAGGTCGTCGATGTTACGGCCGATGGTTTCCGGCTCGATTTCGGCAAGGGTTTCGATTTCTTCGGGCTTACGGTAGTTAAGCAGGGTGCCGTTCTGGTCGAAAATGAGCATGAGGTCGGGAATGGCGTCGAGGACGGCCTGTTTTTCCGCTTCGGATTCGGCAAGATCTTTTTCGATCTGCATCTTCGCGGTGATGTCGCGCATGACCGTCAGACAGCATACTTGGCCGTCGATGGTCGCACGCCGGGCGTTTATCTCGACCACGATTCTCTGCCCGCTTTTGGTCGCGGTTTCGCGCAGGTAGGTCTGCGGGCCTTCGTTGACGGCCCTGCGCATGACTTCGACGGCGGCAGGGTAGTTCTGGGGGGTGGAAATAAGGACCGCCCCATGCTGCTTAAGTTCGTCTTCAGTGTAGCCGAACATTTCGACGGTGCGGCGGTTGGTCCAGGCGATGCCGCCGTTCTGATCGTTGACGATGATGGCGTCGTTGGTGCTGTCGAGGATTTCGCTGAGGGTGGTTTCGCTTTGCCGCCGTTCGTCGAGTTCGCTCTGGAGGGAGGAGTGGAGGGCGGCGTTGGCAAGGGCGAGGGAGGCGAATTCGCAGAAGTACTCCAGGAGGCCGATCTGCTCGGCGTCGAAGCTCCGTCCCGGTTCGGTGTGGGCCAGGCCGAGAACGCCGGCGATCTTTTGGCCGTCACGCAGGGGGGCGGCGGCGAGGGCGTGGATTTTGCCGCCGATCGGGGAGGTGAATCTGTCCGGCCAACGCGGGTAGTCGTTGACGACTTCCGTTTTGCCGGTGACGAAGACTTTGCCCATGAGCCCCTTGCCGACGGCAACGGGGGGAAACTCGCCGCTGTAGATGCCGAGGCCGGCTTTTATGTTGAGGATGGCGCCGTCGTCGGACGGGAGGGAAACGAAGGCGTCGGTGACGCCGGTTATGGCGGCCGCCTGCATGATGATGGCGGCCAGCAGTTCGTCCATATCTAGTTTATTGATGACGCCCAGGACGGTCTGCTGCCCAATGGACAGAAGGGCATTTTTCCGCGATATCTGTTCGTTGGCCTGCAAAACTTCGTCGTAGCGCAGGCGGAGCTCCTCTTCGGTGGCAAGCAGTTCTTCGTGGGCGGCGGTTAGGTCTTGGTGGCTGTCCCGCAGCTTGTGCTCGGTTGCCGAGAGGTTGGTATAGAGGCGGGCGTTGACGAGGGCAATGGCGGCCAGTTCGGCGAACTGGCCGAGGAGGGCGACTTCGTCGGCGGTGAACTTCCGCTCGCCGGCCAGGTAGCTGAGGCCGAAGATACCGATGACTTTGTCCCCGTCTTTAAGCGGGACCTCGACCACGCTTTGCAGGTTGTCGTGGAATTCGCCCGGCAGGCGGTTTTCCCAGGCGGAATAGTCGTCGACGAGGCAGACTTCGCCGCTTTGGTAGGCTTTGCCCAGCAGTCCGTCAGTTAGGGCGACCTTGTTGCCTATGTTCCCGGCAAATACGCCGCAGCCGACTTTCGTTTCGATTACGCCTGCGTGTTCGTCGACCAGGCAGAGGAAGGCGTGGGGGGTGCCGATGAGATTGGAGGCTTGGGCGACAATGGCGGTGAGTACTTCGTAAAGGTCAAGCCTGTTAACAAGGCCGACAGCCACTTCGTGAAGCGAGGCGAGGACGGCGTTGCGGCGGGCGATGGCTTCTTCCCGCTCGGTGGCGATGTTGTATTGCAGCCGCAGTTCCTCTTCGGTGGCGAGCAGCTCTTCGTGGGCGGCGTACAGTTCGTCGAAGCTTTCCTGCAGTCGCTCTTCGTTTTCCCTCAGCCGCTCTTCGGCCTGTTTCTGCTCGGTGATGTCAATAGCGGCGCCGATGACGCCCTTTACCCGTCCGGCGCCGTCAAGCATTGGCACCATCCGGTTGCTTAAATAGACGCCGTCGATAACTTGGTCGAAATAGACACGCTCCCCGCCGAGCGCCTGTCGCACGCTATCCAAGCTTTCCGGACGGGCTTTGAAGATGTCGAATATCGACTGACCGACGTATGCCCCCGGCCGGAGGCCGAGTCTTCCGAGGCCGCGCCCTTCGTTGAGGGTAAAGTGGCCGTATTCATCGAGGGAGTAAATTATGAGGGGCGTATTCGTCACTACTGTCCTGAACCGCTCCTCGCTCAGGCGGAGCCTGCGGGCACGGCCGACGATTCCGGCGGTGAAGATGACGACGAAGATGCTGGCAGCCCAGGCGACGCCTATGTAGAGATTGCGCCGCTGCTCCAGGGGGGCGAGGACGGCCTGAGATACGCCGACCTGGACGACGAGCGGATAGTCGCGCATCAGGCGGTAGCTAACCAGCAACCGCTGCCCGAAGACGCTGTCGTCAGCCACGAAAAAGCCTGCCGGACTTTTGGCGAGTGCGTCAAACAGCGGGCCGCCGGCTACCCGGGCGCCGACTTCGCTGGGTGTGCTGCTGGCGCGGACCGTCCGGTCGGTGCCGATGACCCTGATGACGTAGTGCTCGTCGAGGCCCATATCCCGGTAGAAGCTGGACAGGTAGTCGGCGGACAGGGCGAGGTAGGCGATGCCGCCGAAGGTGCCGTCGGGATTGCTGATGCGGCGGCTGAGGGCAATGGAGGGTTTGCCGGAAACGCGTCCTATGAAGGGCTCCCCTACGTAGAGGCCGCCGAGCGTCGCTTTTTGCTGGGCGAGAAAATGGGGCTCACGGGAGAAGGTCAGTCCGGACGGGGGGAGCAACAGGCTGACGACCATTTCGCCGGCCGGGTTGATTATCGCCCCCTGGTTTACGACCGGGTCGCGGGCGAGGCTGATGATAAGCCGGCGAAGTTCGGGAGTGACGGCCTGATTTTCTTCGTAATTGGCCTTGATTATTTTCAGATACTGGTCGTATAGTTTCAGTATCCTGTTGACGTTTTCCTCGAAGGTGACGCTGAGGGTTGCGCCATCGTGCCTGATGGCGTCGAGGGTGACTTGTCGGTCTTTTTCCGTTTGCCAATATGCTCCGCCCCAGATGGCGCATAAGACAAAAAAACCGAACAGCAAAACGGCCAGATCGGGCCGCAGCCATCCGTACAGACGCAAAGCAAACTGCCTGAACCGCAGGAAAGCACTCAACCGGGTCCCCTCCAAGTGGGCCGGAACGACGTTTTCGACGATCCCGGCCGGCGGCAATCGCAATATATTGTTTTTTTCTACAATTTACGCCATTCACCTTCTTGCAGGTTTGATTTTCCCCAGTCAGGCTGTCCGGCAGCCGAAAAGGTTGCGGCTCCCCTTGGGGGAGCCGCAGGTCAAGCCATATTGTCTTTGCATTTTTGCCAAAGCCAGTAGTAGCGGACAAGCACTTGTTCGAGTTTGGTTTCGAGCTCGCGCACTTTGGGGTCGAGCCTGCCTCTGGCTTTGAGAGCGGCGAGGTCGCGTCTTATGTCTTCGGCTTTGGTCTTCACTTCCTCAAGCTCGGCAAGGCCGGGATATGTGCTGACGGCAGTGCTGCCGACGGCCATGTTTTCGCAGATTTCTTCTTTCCCTCCGGCCAGACGGTCCAGCATCTTGGCCAGTTCTTCGATGCGGGTGCGGAGCTGTTCGAGTTCGGGCATTTGTGCGGCCTCCCTTTCCGACTGATGGTTTAGTTTGCCCGTTAGACCGGGTAATGATGCTTCAGGCGAGGCTGAGCAGGCAGGCAAGCCCGAAGGCGGCGATGACTATGCCGGAGAGCCTGTTTACCCACACCAGCCGGGAGGGGCCCAGTTCGGCGCGGAGAAGACCGGTGGCGCCGCTTAATATCAACCACCACAGCAGTGAGCCGGCGAAGACGCCGAGGACGAGAAGGGCGGCGCCGCGGCTGTCCTGACCGCCGCCGACGCCTACGCCGGCGAAGACGGCGGCAAAGGAGAGAACGGTAAGGGGGTTGGTGAGGGTGAGAGCGAAGGCGGAAAGGTAATCGCCCGGCAGGCTGCCGCCGATTCCGGCGGCAGCCTGCCGGGCAGGCGCGGCCCGGAAAGCCGTCCAGCCGAGATAGCAGAGAAAGAGGCCGCCGCCGAGCCGAAGATATGTCTGATGATCGACAAGCATAGCGGCGACGGCGGTAAGCCCAAGGGCGGCGACGAGACCGTAGATGGCGTCGGCGGTGGCGGTGCCGAGGCCGGTGACAAAACCGCGGAGAGGACCGCCGGCGAGGGTGCGGCGGATGCAGAGAACGCCGATGGGCCCGACGGGGGCGGCAATAGAGAACCCAAGCACAAGGCCCTGGAAAAAGAGGTCTGAAACCATGGCGCTCACTTTGCCGGCCCGAGCGGCAGTACGGGGGTTTCCTTGACGGTGGATAAGATGACGGTGGTGCGGGTCCTTACAATGCCGGGCAGGGCTTTTAGTTCTTCGCTGATGAGCTTCTCCAGGTGACGGGGGCCGGTGCAGCGGACTTTGAGGAAGTAGTCGTCGTCGCCGGCGGCGTGATGGCATTCAAGGATTTCCGGCAGGGCGGCGACTTTGGCGAGGAAGGGGGCGCGATGTTCGGGCTTTTCCAGGGTGACGGCGATGAAGGCGGCGAAGCCACAACCGATGGCGTCGGGGTCGAGAAGAGCGGCGTATCCTTTGATAACGCCGCGCTGTTCGAGCCTGCGGACGCGATCGGCGGCGGCGGGGGCGGACAGGCCGAGCAAGGCGCCGAGTTCGGCCCAGGTGGCGCGGGCGTTGGCCATCAGGGCGTCAACTATTTTGCAATCGTTATCATCAAGCACATTTATCACCCGTTTCGCAAGTTTTGTTTGTATTATAATTTGTATTAGTAGTTTTTGCAAGCTTTTGTCTTCCGAAATGAAAAACGCCTGCCGCGAGGCAGGCGTGGGGGTGTCAGGAGCAACACCGCAGATGGGTGCTTATCAACGGAACTGTTTACAGCCCGAGGCCGTTCAGAAGCGCCCAGATGCAAGGCGCACCGGAGGCTGACACCGGAAGCGTACACGGGCGTACGCTGAGGATGGCAGCCGAGGAGTAACGCCGCAGATGGGTGCTTATCAACGGCCGGTATCTGCGAAGGTTTGAAGCATGTGGGTGATAAGGTCCGCCATATGTACGCACCCCAGATGGCCGCCGACCCGGCGGACGACTTCTTCCCGGCCGAGGGACGCGAGCGGCGTGCCCGACAACGAGGCGACGGCGGCGGCGGATTCGGCGCAGATTTTGTCGGGAGCGCGCAGGAAGGCGCCCTGGGCGGCGGTGATGACGCCGCCCACGACGCTGAGGCGGGAGTCAAGTTCGTGGTAGGAATCGGTGAAGCTGCCGGCGATGTCTGCCGAGCCGTCCGTGTGCTCGGTGACGACAGCTGTTTTGGCACGGGTGAAGAGCAGATCGCTCCAGGCGCGGTTGGCGACATGCTCGTACCAGCTTCGTCCTTCGTAGGAGCGGTCGCTATACCGCCGGCAGGAACCGGTGTAGTTTTCCTTCCAGCTTTTTTCGAACGTTTCGGCGTCGGAAAAGCCGCGTTCGCCGAAGAGGTAGGTTTCGGACTGGATTATGCCTTTTACGCATTCGACCAGCAGCCGGTAGGGGACATCGCCTTCTTCCCTGGCGGCGGCGCGCAGTGCGGGGCCTGAACCGAGGCCGGCCGCCACTCCCGCGAGGGCGGGTACGGCGCGGCTGCCGTTGTGGGCGGCGCCGGGGGAGCGGCAGACGATCCAGCTGGCGTCCGAAATAATAAAGGTGGCGGTTGCGGCGTTTATTGAAGCGGTGGCTTCCCAGCCGGTGGCCAGCAGGGTGCTGCGGGCGTCGAGCCGGCCGGGGCCGCTCCTGGTGACGACGGTGAAGATGTTGCTGTGATATAGCGGGGTCATCGGACACCTCCGTGGCTTGTTGGCATTATTATACTGCACGCGCCGCTGCCCGGACAAGCCCGGACGGTCTTTCGCGTTACGCCGGGCAATAGCAAGAACGTTCAATACAGGCCCGCGGACTCGGAATATACTTGAGGTGCGAAGTGCCTTCAAGGAGGAGTTCATTATGCAAAACGGGTTTGCGGCGGCGGTGGCCGCAGGGAAAATCAATCATTTGTCGAAGGAGGTTCTGGCGGACAGTGTCGCCTGGACGGCTCATCCGCGCTTTCCCGGCGTGTTTTTGAAGGATGTAGTGCCGGGCGCGGATACGAAGAATGTTTTCAGCCAGCATCTGGTGCGGGTCGATGACGGCTGCGAGATCGGTCGCCACGCCCATGACGGCAAGTGGGAGCTGCACAATGTCGTCGCGGGGGCCGGGGCGTGCGTACTCGGCGACAGGGTAATCCCCTACGTCCCCGGAGAAATAACGGTGCTGCCGGCGAATGTGGAGCATACGGTTACGGCGCGGGGCGCCGACCTTTATCTGCTGGCCACATTTGTGCCGGCACTGGCTTAAGCGCCGCGGAAAGGCGGGCACGCAATGGCGTGCGAACGCGCGACGATCAGTCTAAACCGGGTCAGGGAACTGCATAACGTCGAGCTTGTCCGGGCGAGGGGCGTGGAGCATTCGCTGCCGCGGCACATGCATGATAAGCTGTGCGTTTCGATTATCGACAGCGGCGCCCGCGAGTTTTTTTACAGAGGCGGCCGTTATGTCGTCGCGCCCGGGCAGGTCCAGGTGGTCCCGCCGGGGGAGGCTCATACTTGTCGCACGGCGGCAGCGATGTATTCGTATCGGGTCGTCTGCATCGACGAAACGGTTCTGGCCGATACGGGCGGACGGTCATCGCGTCTTCCGGCCGCGACGGCGCTTTTCCGCAGCCCGGTGGTCGAGGACGCCGTGTTGTATCGCTCGCTGGCGAATATGCACGATATTTTATCCGGACAACCGGGGGCGCTGGAGAAGGGGGAAGCGTTTCACGCTACTGTCGCCCAGCTGTTTCGCCACGCGGCGACCGCCCCGGACGAACGGCCCGCCGGCAGCGAAAACGGGGCGGTCAGACAGATAAAGGATTATTTAGAAGGTCAGTTCGAACGGAACGTGTCGCTTGACGAGCTGGTGCTGATAACCGGCTTGAGCCCGTATCATCTTGTCCGCGTTTTCACCGCCGCGGTGGGGATGCCGCCTCACGCCTACCTTAACCAGGTCCGCGTAACGCGCGCCAAATTGATGCTGGCGGCGGGAAGGCGACTCGCCGACGCGGCCCTGGCGGCCGGCTACGCGGACCAGAGTCACTTTCAGCGTTCATTTAAGAAGGTCATGGGGATTACCCCCGGCCAGTATCTTGCCGCGCTATAGAACGGCAAAACCCCGCCGCTGGCGGGGTTTTGCCGTGGTTGGCGGTTCGGGCGTTACCGCTTGGTATTGAACCGGTTCAGGATGGACTGAACTTCTTGGTCGCTGTTCTGGGGAAATTCACGGTAGTGCTGGCCGACGGCCATAAAGGCCGCCGGCTGCAGGGGGCAGATGACTTCGTCGACGTCGGCAATCGCGGCGACGGTTTCGGGCGGTGCGACCGGGACGGCGACGACGATCCCGGAGGGGCGGAGGGTTTTGAGCCAGGCGATGGCGGCGCGGATGGTGTAGCCGGTGGCGATGCCGTCATCGACGATGACGGCGGTCCGCCCGGTTATGTCGGGGGTGGCGGCGCTGCCGGTGTAGGCGATCATGCGGCGCTCGATTTCAGCGAATTCGCGGGCTATGGCCCGGTCGAGATATTCCGTGGGAACGGCGTAGGCGCGGATGATTTCTTCGTCGAGTACGGCGGTGCCGTCGGCCATGACGGCGCCGATAGCGACTTCGGGGTTGGCCGGATGTCCGATCTTACGGGTGACGAGGATGTCGATTCGCACACCGAGACGTTCGGCTACCGGGGCGGCGACGATGACGCCGCCCCGGGGCACGGCGAAGAGGCTGACGCTCCCGTATCCGCGGTCGGCCAGTTCGGCGGCGAGGGCTTCCCCGGCTTGGCAGCGGTCTTGGTACATTACCTCACCTTCTCTTATAGTCTTTCCGGCTTATGGCGGTGAACTCGGCCCGCGCTCTGGCAAGTGCGTCGCGGGCGCGACGGGGCGCTGCGGCGTCCCGCGGACGGTAGCGGGCTTCCGCCGAGGCGCGGCACCATTCTTCGGCACAGGCAAAGGCGTAGACGAAATCGTAGGCCAGGTCGCCCTTGAGATGGACTGCGGCTTGCTTGCTGCGGTCCAGCCGCTCGGCGGCGTCAAGGTAGTAGTCGCCCGCAGCCTGGGACCCGGCGAGCTTGTCTGCTTCCGCCGATATCCGTTCCAGGCCGAGGAGCATTTCTCCTGCGTATTCGCGGGCGAAGGCGTTGTCGTCGTCGTTATAGTTGTCGAGGAAGGGGCGGGCGAGATGGCCGATGCCTGTCAGAAGAAGGATTACGGCCAGCCAGCCGATGATTGCCGTTCTCATATGTATTAGCTTTAACGATGCGCCGCCGGCAATGCGTGGGAAATAACGGCAAAAAGAGAAAGCCTTGACGCTAGGCGTCAAGGCTTTCTCTCCGATGGTGCCGCAGGGCGGAATCGAACCGTCGACACGAGGATTTTCAGTCCTCTGCTCTACCAACTGAGCTACCGCGGCATGATATGGCGACCCCGAACGGATTTGAACCGTCGATCTCCGCCGTGACAGGGCGGCATGTTAGACCACTACACCACGGGGCCGTATATGGCGACAAATGCACCCCTTGAAAACAGGGACATGTATTATAATACCGCATCCCCGCCCCTTTGGCAAGCGGTATTTTCTGGATTACGACGGCGCTCCGGGGTCGCAGGCGGGCGGTTCCTGCGGCGGTTCTTCCTTCTCGTCAGGCTTGGCCGGCTGCTTGTCCTGCAGTTCGGCCTCAAGCTGGGCGATGCGCCTTTCGGCTTTGAAAAGCCGGTACCGCGTCTTAATCTGGACGAACATGCCGAGGAGAAGCGCGGTGATGAAGCCGAGCGTGGCGGCCCCGAGGATGACGATAACGAGCGACGCCTCGAAGGTCCGGGTAAACAGGTTCACGGTGACCAGGCTGCTGTTCTGGACGGCGAAGAACGCCGTAGCGAACGATAGGATGGCGGCTGCCAGCAATGTCAGATATGCCATTGTTTCTTACCCCCCAGTCATTGTTAGGCCACCCCCAGGGCGGCAGGGACACCCGCTCCGGGCGTATTACAGGTGTTGCGGGGTTAGTCCATATATTAATATTATATTACTTTCTATCAATCTGGGAATATAGTAAAATAATTACCAAACGCCCGGCAGGCGACGTTAACGTAGGAGGACTTGTGATGAACGCCAGACAAGGGCTGGGAACTTTCGACGGAGTTTTTACGCCTACAATCCTTACCATACTGGGTGTCATCATGTACCTGCGGCTCGGCTGGGTGGTCGGCAACGCCGGTTTTGTCGGTACGCTGATAATTATTGTGCTTGCTCACACGATCACGGTATGCACGGCTTTATCCATGGCTTCGGTCGTGTCGAACATCGAGATCGGCGCCGGCGGCGCGTATGCCATCGTTTCGCGTTCGCTGGGTCTTGAGGTGGGCGGGGCGGTCGGCATCCCTTTGTATTTGTCGCAGGCTTTTTCCGTCGCCTTTTACATCATCGGCTTTACGGAGTTGTGGCACAGCTTTTTTCCCGGCCATTCCACCGTCCTGGTGGGGGTCGCAACCTGGGTCGCCCTGACCGCCCTGTCCCTGGCGAGCGCCCGGACGGCCTTCAGGGTGCAGTATGTCGTCCTGGGGGCGATCGTCCTGTCGGTCGCGTCCTTTTTGGCCGGACCGTCGCTCAACACCGCCGGCACATTATGGTGGAGCAATTTTCCGCAGGCCAACTTCTGGGAGACTTTCGCCATCTTTTTCCCGGCGGTCACGGGTATTCTCGCCGGGGTGAGCATGTCCGGGGAGCTGCGGACGCCGCGAAGAAGCATAATCGTCGGCACGCTCGCCGCGATCGCCCTCGGCATGGTCACGTATATCGCTTTGGCATACTGGTTCGCCCACCAGGCCACAGGCGAGGCGCTGCTGGCCGACACCTCGATAATCCTTGAGCTGGCGCTTTTCAAGCCGCTGATTGTCGCCGGCATAATGGGAGCGACGCTGTCCTCCGCTCTTTCAACGTTGGTGGGCGCGCCCCGCACGCTGGCGGCCCTCGCGGATAACCGGCTTGTGCCCTTTTCGCAGTTTTTCGGCAAGAAGGCGGCTGATAACGAGCCGCGGAATGCGATTCTCGTCTCGTCCCTGTTTTCGCTGGCGATAATCGTGGCCGGCAGCCTTGACCAACTGGCCCAGTTGTTGACGATGTTTTTTCTGACGACTTACGGGACGATCAATTTGGTCGTGCTTGTCGAGCAGGCCACCGGCATCGCCAGTTTCCGCCCCCGGCTGAGAGTGTCTTTGGCGGTGCCGTTCATCGGTTTTGTCGGCAGCATCCTCACGATGCTGCTGATCGATATGTGGTTTACGATCGTCACGCTGGTGGTGATCAGTGCGCTTTATATTCTTCTCGCCAGGAGAGAGCTGATTTCCCCCTGGGGCGATGTGCGGGGAGGCATTTTCACCGCTCTGACCGAGTGGGCGGCGCAAAAGGCGCTGTCGACCACTTACCACCCCCGGCTGTGGAAGCCGGCGGTGCTTGTTCCCGCGGAGAATCCCGACGATCTGCGGAAGACGGTGCGGTTCGTGAGTAATATACTCTACCCTTCGGGACGGATGTATCTGCTGTCGATTACGAACGGCGACAAAAACGCGACGGCTCGGTGCTACGAGGATGTCCTGGAGCCGTTGCGGAGGAAGAATCTGTTTATCCGCACGACGATAATCAGCAACGCCAACGCCGATTTTTTGTCGTCATTGTACGTGGTTACCCAGACCTTACTGAATTCTTTCCTGCCGCCGAACGCGGTGTTCCTGACTGTCAGCGGCGACAAGGACAAGCGGGCGAGGCTTAAAGAGGTTTATGCCAATATGCGACAATACAATACCGGGTTCATGTTCCTCAACATCCATCCCAAGATCGGGTTCGGCCAGGAGCGGACGATCAACTTATGGCTGCGCGACAAGAGCCCGAACACCAATCTGGCGGTGCTGCTCGCGATGCAGTTGACCAGGAACTGGGACGCAAAGCTGTTTTTGCTGAGGACGATCGGCGACCCGGCGGAGCGGGAAGAGGTGACGGGCGAACTGCAGGCGTTCGTGGAGCATGCCCGCCTGCCGGTGCAGACACAGGCAAAGGTGCTTGTGGACGATTTTCGCAGCGCGGTGGAGCGGGAAGCGGGCGATATCACGATCATCGGCATGCCGGACGATTTTGACAAGATGCTCGCGCTGGCGGACGGGCTGCCGGGAACGGTTCTGTTTGTGGCCGACTCCGGCCTGGAAAACGCCATCGTGTGATCGGCGGATAAGTAACGAAGAACGGCTCATCCAAGCAGTGGATGAGCCGTTCTTCGTGTTTGGTGGGCGATGACAGGATCGAACTGCCGACATCCTGCTTGTAAGGCAGGCGCTCTCCCAGCTGAGCTAATCGCCCGGATGGTGACCCGTAGGGGACTCGAACCCCTGTTCCCGCCGTGAAAGGGCGGTGTCTTAACCGCTTGACCAACGGGCCATTGTGGTGACCCACGATGGACTCGAACCATCGACACCCTGATTAAAAGTCAGGTGCTCTACCGACTGAGCTAGTGGGTCATGTCTGACAATATCAGATTATACCGTAAGCCTGTCAGCCTGTCAATGGTCAGATTATGGAAGTTTACGCGGCGCACCTTAGGGTGCGCCGCGGTATCTTAGGATGTGATTTTAAAATACTTCGTGAAGAACGATGGTCTGGTCCCTCGCCGGGCCTACGGACACGATCCCCAGCGGCACGCCGACGATTTCGCTGAGGCGCTCGATATAGCGGCGGGCGTTGGCGGGAAGGTCGGCGTAGGCGCGGACGCCGGTTATCGACTCCGTCCAGCCGGGCAGTTCCTCGTAGACGGGCTCGACTTCGCTCAGCACTTTGAGGCTGGCGGGAAATTCCCCGATGAGCTGCCCTTTGTATTTATAGCCGGAGCAGATTTTGAGGGTTTCGAGGCCGTCGAGGATGTCGAGACGGGTGACGGCGAGGTAGTCGAGACCGCTGACCTGGGCCGCGTAGCGGACGACGGCGGCGTCGAGCCAGCCGCAGCGGCGGGGCCGCCCGGTGACGGTGCCGAATTCGCGGCCGCGGTTGCGGATGAGATCGCCGGTGGCGTCGTTGAGTTCTGTGGGGAAGGGGCCTTCGCCGACGCGGGTGGTGTAGGCCTTGACGACGCCGATGACTTTGCTGATCTTCGTGGGGCCGATGCCAGCGCCGATGCAGGCGCCGCCGGCGATGGGGTGGGAGGAGGTGACGTACGGATAGGTGCCGTGGTCAAGGTCGAGAAGGGTGGCCTGGGCGCCTTCGAAAAGCACCTTTTTGCCGCCCTTGAGGGCTTCGTTGATGTATACGGAGGTGTCGGCTACGAAGGGCCTGAGAACCTGTGCGTAGCCGAGGTATTCGGCGCGGAGCTGTTCGAAGTCGAAGCCTTCGGCTCCGTAAACGGCCTGCAGAAGGTGGTTTTTGGCCTCGAGGTTGCGCTCGAGCTTGGCGGCAAATTCTTCTTCGTCCATCAGGTCGACCATGCGGATGCCGCTGCGGGCGTTTTTGTCCATGTAGCAGGGGCCGATGCCGCGTTTGGTGGTGCCGATTTTGTGCTCGCCGCGATAGTCTTCCTCGACTTCGTCGAGGAGCCGGTGATACGGCATGATGAGGTGGGCGCGGTTGGAGACTTTGAGGTCTGAGGTTTCGACGCCCTGCGATTGCATGGTGCGCAGTTCCTTGATCATGACTGCCGGGTCGATGACGACGCCGTTGCCTACTACGCAGGTTTTGTCTTTGTAGAGGATGCCGGAGGGCAGGAGCTGGAGCTTGAATTCCTTGCCGTCCACAACGACGGTGTGGCCGGCGTTGTTGCCGCCCTGGTAGCGGACGACGACGTCGGCTTTTTCGGCCAGGTTGTCGACGATTTTTCCTTTGCCTTCATCGCCCCACTGGGTACCTATTACTATTACCGCTGACATGTTATCACCTCTTGTTATAGGCCGAAACGGGCCATTATGGTATCGACGTGCCGCAGGTGGTGGGTGGGGTCGAAGCAGGCGGTGATTTCCTCCGGCGACAGGAATTTGGCGATCTCGGGGTCATGGGTGACGTTGGTTTTGAAGTCGGCGCCTTCGAGCCAGCGGGCCATGGCGTTGCGCTGGACCCAGCGGTAGGCGTCTTCGCGGCTGACGCCTTTGTCGACGAGGGCGAGGAGCAGTCGCTGGCTGAAGATGAGGCCGCCGGTCTTGTTCATGTTGGCCTGCATGGCGTCGGGGTAGACGAGCAGTTTGTCGATGATGTCGGTCATGAGACGGAGCATGTAGTCGACGAGGCTGGTGCTGTCGGGCAGGATGACGCGTTCGACCGAGGAGTGCGAGATGTCGCGCTCGTGCCAGAGGGCGACGTTTTCCAGCGCGGCCTGGGCGTTGCCGCGGACGACGCGGGCCAGTCCCGAGATGCGTTCGCAGGTGATGGGGTTGCGTTTGTGGGGCATGGCCGAGGAGCCTTTTTGGCCGGGGTGGAAGTATTCTTCGGCTTCGCGGATGTCGGTGCGCTGGAGGTTGCGTATTTCGGTGGCGAATTTGTCGAGCGAGGAGGCGACGACGGCCAGGGTGGTAAGGAATTCGGCGTGGCGGTCGCGCTGGATGACCTGGGTGGCAAGCCGGGCGGCCTTTAGGCCCATTTTGGCGCAGACGTGGGCTTCGACCCGCGGGTCGATGGTGGCGTAAGTGCCGACCGCGCCGGAGAGCTTGCCGACGGCGACGGTTTCGCGGGCCCGTTTGACGCGTTCGATGTTGCGCTCGGTCTCGTCGAGCCACAGGGCGAATTTCATGCCGAGGGTGATTGGCTCGGCGTGGATGCCGTGGGTGCGGCCGATCATTACGGTGTGTTTGTGTTCGCCGGCCCGCCGGAATAGGACGGCGCGGAGCTTGGCGAGGTCTTCCAGGATGATGTCGGCGGCCTGGGCCATCATGCTGCCGAGGGCGGTGTCTTTCACGTCGCTGGAGGTGAGGCCCATGTGAATGTATTTGGCTTCGTCGCCAACGCTTTCAGCCACGGCGGTGAGGAAGGCGATGATGTCGTGGCGGGTCTCCCGTTCTATTTCCCGGATGCGCTCGACGGAGAACTTGGCTTTCTCTTTGATGACCGGTACGGCGTCGGCAGGAATCTGTCCCAGCTCGGCCATGGCCTCGCAGGCGTATATTTCGATGTCGAGCATTGTCTGGAATTCGTTTTCGTCGGTCCATATTTTGGCCATGGCGGGGTTGGTGTAGCGCTTGATCATTTTATCACTCCTTCGGGGCAAGCCGCCGGTTCCGGACGGCCTGGCACAGTCGACTCTGTTACGAAGATTTTCCTTCGCGGGCGATGATTTCCCTGGCCACTACCACGCCGGCGGCCGAAGCCTGGGCGAGGCCGCGGGTGACGCCCGCGCCGTCGCCGGCGGCGAAGAAGTTGGTGATCTCGCTTTCCAGCACGGGGCTGAGGCGCGGACGGGAGGAATAAAATTTGACTTCGACGCCGTAAAGCAGGGTGTGGCGTGAGTTTACGCCCGGCGCAACCTTGTCGAGGGCCTCGAGCATTTCGATGATGGCCACCAGGTGGCGGTAGGGAAGAACGAGGCTGAGGTCCCCGGGGGTGGCGTCCTTGAGGGTGGGCTCGACCATGCCGCGGCTGATGCGTTCGGGGGTGGAGCGCCGGCCGTCGAGCAGGTCGCCGAGGCGCTGGACGATGACGCCGCCGCCCAACAGGTTGGCGAGTTTGGCAATCGATTTGCCGTAGGTGATGGGTTCTTTGAAGGGCTCGGTGAAGCTTTTGGAGACGAGCAGGGCGAAGTTGGTGTTCTTGGTTTTCTTTTCGGCGTAGCTGTGGCCATTTACGGTGATGAGGCCGGCGTTGTTCTCGTTGACGACTTCGCCGTAGGGGTTCATGCAGAAGGTGCGGACCCTGTCGTCGAAGGATTTGGTGTAGTAAACGAGTTTGGACTCGTAGATGATTTCGGTGATGTGCTCCATGACGACGGCGGGCAGCTCGACGCGCACGCCAATGTCTACCGGGTTGGTCATCATCGACAGGCCGAGCTTGGCCGCCTGTCCGGAGAACCATTCGGCGCCTTCGCGGCCGGGGGCGGCGACGAGGTATTTGCTCTCGATCCTTTCCCCGCCGGCCAGTTCCAGTCCCGCGTATTCGCCGTTTTCGACAATGATAGCCTCGACGGCGGTGTTGGTACGGATTTCGCATTTATCGTCGAGATACTCGCGCATGCGGGTAAGGATTTCGGTGCATTTTTCGGTGCCGAGGTGGCGGATGCGGGCGGGGATGAGGTTGAGGTCGGCTGAGGCGGCGATCCGCTGGATGCGGCGGATTTCTTCTTTTTTGTCGTCGCCGTAGACGGTGGTGGTCGCTCCAAAGTCAAGGTATATTTGGTCGATATATTCGATGAGCTCGGCGACCCGGTTTTTATCCATGTACTCGTCGAGGACGCCGCCGAATTCGGTCGTGAGCGTGAGTTTGCCGTCGCTGAACGCGCCGGCGCCACCCCAGCCGCAGAGAATATCGCACGGCTTGCAGCGCAGGCATTTGCTGCCGTGGTGGTTGATGGGGCAGCGGCGGGAGGTTATATCGCGGCCTTTTTCGAGTATCAGGGTGCTCAGACCGACCCTGGCGAGTTCCAGCCCGGTAAAGATGCCGGCCGGTCCGGCACCGATAACGACAACGTCGTAGCGTTTGGTCACGTACATCACCTCGTGTTTAGTCTTCCCTTGGTCAGAAAAATAACTCAAATAGGCGCGGACGTCGCTGCTATTTGAGTGCGCATGAGGAAATATACGTATTTTCCCTTGAATATAATAGCATTTCACCGGTGGGGTGTCAATATCAAAATTCGAATGTTTTTTATGCTTGGGCAAAAATCGTTCGGATTACCAGGCTGCTCCGAGCGACCCGGCAGAAGGGCGGGCGCAACCCGGTAAGCCAAGGGGTCTGCCGGGCGGGTAAGAAAGAGCAATGCGACAATAATAAGGCTTACTTATCGTGCAGGAGCCGTCATGGAAGATAATATTTTCGCCATTATAACACGCGCTGCTAAAAGGGTGCTCGTATACGAGCCGCCGCCCAATCCCAGCCGCTTTGTTCTGGCGGAGAACCCGAACGATGGTCGGCAGCGGACGGCAGGCGCGCCCCGCCCCTTCGACCGGTCGCTGGCGGGGCCAATTGTCGGCTTTCACCGGTAAAGTTTCGCTCCGCTAAAATATAAGGGCAGGAATAAGGTTCAACCTTTTCCTGCCCGTAATATTTCTGCTCATCTGTTCCGGCAGACTGCCCGGCGGGCCGCCTTTACGCCGGCTCACCCATTTTGGCATGATTGCGGAAGCGGGTGAATTCTTTCTGGAAGTACAGTTCGACGGTGTCGACGGGGCCGTTGCGGTGTTTGGCGACGATGACTTCAGTGATGTTCTTGTTTTCGGTTTCGTGGTTGTAGTAGTCTTCGCGGTAGAGGAAGGTGACGATGTCGGCGTCCTGCTCCAGCGAGCCCGATTCGCGCAGATCGCTGAGCATGGGGCGCTTGTTCTGCCTGGCCTCGACGCCGCGGCTTAGCTGGGAGAGAGCGAGGACAGGGACGTTGAGCTCGCGGGCGAGGGATTTGAGGGAGCGGGAAATTTCCGATATCTCCTGCTGGCGGCTGTCGCTTTTGCCGCCGGCGCTGCCCTGCATGAGCTGGAGATAGTCGATGACGACGAGGGAGAGGTCGTGCTCGACTTTGAGGCGGCGAGCCTTGGATCGAATTTCGGTGACGGTCGCGCCGGGGGTGTCGTCGATAAAGATGGGGGCGGAGGAGAGCCGGTCGGCGGCTTTGACGAGGTTGGACCAGTCTGTGTCTTTGAGGTCGCCGATCTTGAGGCGCTGGGCGTCGATGGTGGCCTCGGTGCAGAGCATGCGCTGGACGAGCTGCTCTTTGGACATTTCGAGGCTGAAGAAGGCGACCGGCTTTTTCTCTTTGACGGCGACGTGCTGGGCGATGTTGAGGACGAAGGCGGTTTTGCCCATGCTCGGCCGGGCGGCGATAAGGATGAGGTCGGAGGGCTGCAGGCCGGCGGTGAGGCGGTCGAGGTCCTTGAAGCCGGTGGGCAGTCCGGTGATGCCGCCTTTGGTGTGGTAGAGCTGCTCGACCCTGTCGAGGGCGGCCATGAGGATGTCTTTGATGGGGACGAAGTTGCCGGTGACCTTGCGGTTGGCGACTTCGAGGATCATCCGCTCGGCCTGGTCGAGGATGTTGATGACTTCTTCGTTGGCTTCGTAGCCGAGGCCGGCGATGTGGGTGGCGGTGTTGATGAGGCCGCGCAGAAGAGCTTTCTCCTCGACGATCCTGGCGTGGTAGATGACGTTGGCAGCGGTGGGCACGCTGTTGGCCAGCGAGGTGATGTAGGAGATGCCGCCGGCTGCTTCGAGCTTGTCCTCACGGCGCAGTTGCTCGGTAAGGGTGATGAGGTCGACGGCCTCGCCGCGGTTGTAGAGCGCGAGGACGGCGGCGTATACGAGGCGGTGGGACTCGCGGTAGAAGTCTTCGGGGCGCAGAAATTCGGCGACGCGGGATATGGCTTCACGTTCGATGAGCATGGCGCCGAGGACGGATTGTTCGGCTTCGAGGTTTTGGGGCGGCATTCTGTCTAGCACGGTATTCTCTCCCTTATGCGCTGACGCTCTCCGAGGCGGCGAAGAGCACGGCCAGCGCTTCGTCAACCGTTTCGACCGGGCGGATGTCGAGGCCGAGATGCCCGGCGGGGATGTCTTTTTCGTTTTCCTTGGGAATGATGATGGTGGTTATGCCGGCCTGCTTGGCGCCAAAGGCCTTTTCGAACACGCCGCCGACGCCCTTTACCCTGCCCTGGATGGAGACCTCGCCGGTGACGGCGCAGTCCTGACGGATGCTCCGGCCGGTGATGGCCGACACGAGGGCGGCGACGATGGCGGTGCCGGCCGAGGGGCCGTCGATGCGGCCGCCGCCGATGATGTTGACGTGGATGTCGTAGTCGGCGGGGTCCTGGCCGGTGATTTTGCGGACGACGGCGGCGGCGTTGAAGACGGAGTCTTTGGCCATGCTGCCGGCGGTGTCGTTGAAGCGGATGCGGCCTTTGCCCTTTTCAGCGGCCGGGAAGGCTACGGCTTCGATTTCTAGGACCGAGCCGAGATAGCCGGCGACGCCGAGGCCGAAGATTTTGCCGACTTCGCCGGTGGCGGTTGCTTTAAGGTTGACGAAGGGCGAGAGACGGCTGACCTGGGCGACTTTATAGATGTCTTCGATGTCGATGGTGATCTGGCCGGTCTCGCCGCGGTAGAGGGCCAGGCCGTAGGCGTCGGCGAGGATGTTGATGGCTTTGCGTCCTTCGATGGTGTATTCGCCGATAAGGCGGGGAATGTCGGGATGGACGGCAACGCCAAGTTTTTGAGCGGCGTTGTAGACGATTTCCTCGATGTGTTTGGGGGTAAGGGGCTCGAAGTATATTTCGGCGCAGCGCGACCGGATGGCGGGGGTGATTTCGCGGGCATCGCGGGTGGTGGCGCCGATGAGGATGAAGTCGGCGGGGGCGCCTTCTTCGAACAGCTTCTTGATGTATTTGGGGACGTTGGGATCGCTGGGGTCGTAGTAGGCGGAGTCGAAGAAGACGCGTTTGTCTTCGAGGACTTTGAGGAGTTTGTTCTGGAGCATGGGGTCCATTTCGCCGATCTCGTCGATGAAGAGAATGCCGCCGTGGGCGTCGGTGGCAAGACCGGGTTTGGGCTCGGGGACGCCGGTGTCGGCTAGGTCGCGGCGGGCGCCCTGGTAGATCGGGTCGTGGACGGAGCCGAGCAGGGGGTTGGTCATGTCGCGCGGGTCCCACCTGAGGGTGGTGCCGTCAACTTCGACGAAGGCGGCGTCTTTGGCGAAAGGGGTGTATTGGAGCTTTTTGGCTTCTTCGAGAACGAGGCGGGCGGCGGTGGTTTTGCCGACGCCGGGCGGGCCGTAGAGGATGAGGTGCTGGGGGTAGGGGGAGGCGAGCTTGGCGCGGAGGGCCTCGATGGCCCGCTCCTGGCCGACGATTTCGCCCAAAGATCCGGGGCGGAGTTGCTCCATGGCCGATTTGGTGAGTTTCTTCTGCTCGAGTTTTTCGAGGATGGCGTATTTTTTCAGTGTTTGCGGGGTCTCGACATTATCTTCTTCTTCTTTGAGGACCTGCATCTTAATTTCCTGAACGTATTCGCGGTGGCGCTCTTCCATCCGTTCGGCGATTTTCTTCTCGAGTTTGTCTTCGACTGCCCTGCGGGCCATGAGATCAGCCAGTTCGTCCTCGATCTCCTCGAGGAGGGCGGGGATTTCGTCGAGGGAGGGGAGTTTGTTGACCGTGGGGTCTTCGAAGACGAGCTTCTGGAGGGCCAGCACCCGTTCGGGAAGGCTATCTGAACGCAGCAGGCCGAGAGCGTCGAGTTTGCCTGCTTTGAGGACCACTTTTTCGGAGCCGATGAGGCCGGAGTAGAGGCCATAGAGGGAAGCGACGCGCCGCTTGAGCTGCTCAGCCTCCGTGTCGCGAACGGTTCCGGGCCGCTGGGGAATGAATTTGTTAAAGAAGTTCTTCATCGCTTAGTCCTTTCAGGGTGCGGTTTAGGAAACCCGAAACCGGCGGCCTGAGATTCACGGCCGTTCAGAAATCCCCAGATGCAAGGCGCACCGGATAAGCAGACATACTACGCTTTATCGCTTATACCCGGAAAGGGTGCGAGCGCGCCGCGACGACGGCCCCGGACGGGCCTAGTGCCGGACGCGCCATGAATGGCGTAGGCGTCCGGCCGCATACTGGGTGCGTACGCTAGCAAGCGCGCTGAGGAGCAAGTGCGCAAGTTCTTGGCGCTTCAGCGCCTGGAACTTGCGGCCTGCCCCTCGCGGGTACGCCGCGGATGGGGGTTTATCAACGGCCGGTAGTTTATTGGGCGGTGACCTGAACCTCGATTTGGGCCGACACTTCCGGATGGAGTTTGATTGTTACCGGGTACGCGCCGAGAGCTTTGATGGCATCCTTGAGCTCGATTTTGCGTTTGTCGAGGTCGAGGCCGTGCTGGTTTTTGAGAGCGTCGGCGACGTCTTTGCTGGTTACCGAGCCGAACAGGCGGCCGC
Source organism: Selenomonadales bacterium 4137-cl (assembly GCA_032334055.1). Taxonomy (NCBI): domain Bacteria; kingdom Bacillati; phylum Bacillota; class Negativicutes; family Acetonemataceae; genus Anaeroselena; species Anaeroselena agilis. The sequence goes on from JAUOZS010000001.1 coordinate 3,616,227, forward strand.
CTTCGCCGGTTTTTACGGCGACGGTGACTTGCAGTTTGGCGATCTGGGCGGCGTGAAGCCGGGCTTCGTCGAGAATCCGCTTGGCTTTGCGGGCCTCGTTTTCTTTCTGTTGCTGGGCGGCGTTGACGTTGCCGGCGGTGGCGGGGATGGCGAGTTTCCGCGGCAGCAGGTAGTTGCGGGCGTAGCCTTCGGATGCTTCTATGACATCGCCTTTTTTGCCGAGGTTTTTAACTTCTTGTTGGAGGATTAGTTTCATCACTGTCACTCTCCTTGATGTACTTGGCGACGAGCGCGACGACGCGGCTCTTGGCTTCTTCGACGCCGACCCCTTTGAGCTGCGCCCCGGCCACGGTCTGATGACCGCCGCCGCCGAGTTCTTCCAATATGACCTGGACGTTGACTTCGCCCAGGGAGCGGGCGCTGACGGCGACGCCTTCTTCGATGGGGAAGAGGACGAAGCTGACTTTGACGCCCTCGATGTTGAGCAGCATATCGGCCGCCTGGGCGGCGGCGATCTGCGGGTCGCTGATTTTCTGGGTGTAGGTGGCGATGACTACGCCGCCTGGCAGCGTTTCGGTGTTGTTGATTATTTCGGCCCGATGTTTGAGGGTATCGAGATCGACGCGGAACAGCCGGCGGACGAGCTTGGGGTCGGCTCCGGCCCGGCGGAGGTGCGCGGCGGCGTCAAAGGTGCGGACGCCGGTCTGGACTGTGAAGCTTTTGGTGTCGACGACGATGCCGGCGTAGAGGGCGGACGCCTCGATCCGGGTGAGGTCGATTTTTTCGTCGAAGTAGGTGATGAGTTCGGCGACGAGTTCACTGGTCGAGGAGGACGAGGGTTCAAGATAGACGAGCAACGGGTTGGCGATGAAGTCTTCAGCCCGCCGGTGGTGGTCGATGACGACGGTTTTCTCGGCCTTGCCGAGGATGGCGGGGGCGGCGACGAGCGCCGGCCGGTGGGTGTCGACGACGAACAGGACGGTACCGGGGCCGACGAGGGGTTCCGCCTGAACGGGGTCGACGAACAGATTGCGATGTTCGTCGTAATCGTCGAAGCATTCGGCCAGCTTCTCGACCGCCACCCCCGGGCGGCTGACGACAACATGCACGGGCTTGCCGAGGAAGCGGGCCATCCTGGCGACGCCGAGGGCGGCGCCAAGGCTGTCGAAGTCTTCGTTGGCGTGGCCCATGACGACGACTGACGCCGCGCCGGCGATGAGGTCGCGGATGGCCTGGGCGACGATACGAGCTTTGACGCGGGTGCTTTTTTCGACGGTTTTGGCTTTGCCGCCATAGAACTGGACTTTGCCGGCGATATGGACGGCGGCCTGGTCGCCGCCCCGCCCGAGGGCGAGGTCTAGCCCTTCCTGGGCCCGCTGGCCGAGCGCGGCGATGGTGGGCTCGTCGGCGGCAACGCCGAGGCTGAGGGTTACGGGGATGCGGTTGCCGCCATGGATTGAGCGGATGGTGTCGAGGATGTCGAATTTGTCGGCCAGCGTGGCGTCGAGGGCCCGCCGGTCGAAGACCGCGATGTAGTTGTCTTCGTTGTATTTTTTCAAGAAGCCTTCGAGGAGGCCGGTCCACTCGGCGAGGCGGCGGTTGACTTCGGCAAGGATGGCGGACCGCTGGCTTTCGCTGAGACCTTTGAGAACGTCGCTGTAGTTGTCGATCTGGATGTAGGCGAGCACGGGCATGGCGCCTTCGCAGCTGAGTTTGACGGTTTCGCTGGCGGTTATGTCGGTGAAGGAAAAGATCATAAGCGCCGGCCCGTCCTGGGCGGGTCCTTCAATGGGTTTGTAGACCGCCTGGTAGTGCCGGCCGCGGGCGTGAAAGGACTCGTACCCGGATTTGCCCCACAGACGGTCGAGGTCTATGCCCGGCCAAAAGCGGTCGATGCCGTCGCCGGGTCCGAGCTCGGTGTCGGCCCAGTCGGCGACGACACTGTTGCGCCAGTGGAACTTGCCGGCCGCATCGACTATGGCGATGGCCAGGGGCAGGTTCTGAAGGGCGTAGCGAGCCGCCTGGCCGACGCCTTCGCTCATGAGGTCGAGATAGGCGGACAGTTGTTTCTGCCGTTCGAGGTGTCTTTCCCGCCCGTATAGGTAGAGGATGTAAAGGAGGATGGCGCCAATGACGGCGACGTATTTGTTGTAAAAGAGGATAATGAGAAGCAGCGCGGCCGATACGGCTAAATAGACGCGGGTATCGAACCACAGGGACGGTCCGCGGGGCATGGTTTTCCCTCCTGTCAGGACGACCGAGGTGTGTTTTGCTGCCGGTAGCCGACGGCTAGATCAAAAAAGCCGGCGAAAACGGCCGCTATTTGAAGAAAGCTGTTGACCAATATCATAATCAGTATAATATTGCGCATCAGCCTTGACAAATTGTATTTGTCGGCAAGGAAGTAAAATAGCGCCAAGCCTTGCCCGAAAAGGAGTATGGCCGCCACCCCCAGCAGGTTTAGGCCGATTTTGCCGATCAGCTCGTGATGCAGGTATTGGCCGATGAACAGCGTCGCCGCGGCGAGGGTGACGAAGTGGAGCATCTGCCTGGGCAGCGACCATTCCTTGAAGGGAGGAAAGGATATGGTCTGGTGGCCGAGCTTGCGCAGCACCGCCCGGGCAAGAATGAAGTTGAGGTAGGTCTGGAAAACTGCGGACATGGCGAGCAGCGCCGGCAGGAGCACCTGGAACAGGGTCATCATGACCTTGAACTGCTGCCGCATCTGGGCAAGGGCCGCTTCCGTCATGCCATAGCCGCGGTAAAACTCGACAGCTTCGGTCATCGCCTTTTCCATAGTCTCTATCTGCAGGTTGAACGGATTTATTCCCATGACGACGAAGGTGAGACCCATCAGCGCCAGGTTGGAGATCAGGCAGACGACCGAGCCCCAGAGAATCGTTTTGAAGGGCCCGAAACCCGCCCGGAAGGCATGCCCGAAGACGAGGCCGACAAGACCGAAGCCGACGACGATGTTGACAGCTTTGAAGGGGGAGATGAGGATGGCGCTAAGCACGCCGGCGACGACGGTGGCCATGACGCTCCACCGGAAGCCGTGGCGGACGCCGAGGAGGATGATGGGCACCGGCCACAGGAAGGTGACGAAAGCGCCGACGACGGGAACGTAGACGCTGATGAGCGCGAAGATGACGGCGATGGCGGACATTATGCCCGCTTCCACGGTGGGGCGCGTGTTGGTCTGTCGCATGGTTCACCTCAGGTATAGATTAGCGTTGGTGCTCGCGGCAATAGCATCGGCCAAACGCCGGTTTTCGATTCCCGGCTGTGGCATTGCGCGCCGCCGAGGAGAAACGCGGCAGATGGGGGCTTATCCGCGGCCGAAAAAGTCTGGACTGTATTTATTCGCACTCATATGCCCCGTTTCCTTCATGGCAGCGGCAAGCGTCCCTGCGGACCGCCGCTTAATTTCTGCCAGCTATTTTACGATATTAATGGTACATGACGATTAAACGGTTCTGTCGGCAAAGGGGGATTACCGATGTCAAGCGAGTACGCTAAACGCTCCTCGGGCGACGATGCCGCGCTGCACCGCGAGGTGGCCGAACTGGCATCGGCCAAGGCCAGCCTGAGCAAGGAACTGGATTTTTCGCGGACGGCCAACAAGTTTTTGAGCTCGGTGCTGGATACCGTTGACGCCCTGGTGGTGGTGGTGGATGCCTCCGGCCGGATCGTCCGCCTCAATCAGGCTTTCCGCCAAGCGCTGTCCGCCCCGGGACAGAAAATGGACGGACGGTATCTGTGGGAGATGCTGCTGCTCCCGGACGACGTCCTGGCAATTCAGACGATAATCGGCCGGCTTCAGGCGAAGCAGTGCCGAACGGCGTCGGCCAGTTTCTGGCTTACCAAGAGCGGCAATCTCCGCCTTATTTCCTGGTCGTTCACCGTGCTGCACGGCTCGGGGGATGAGGGCGATTATATCGTCGGCGTCGGACTCGATGTGACGGAGAGGGAGCAGGCGGAGGAGAACCTGCGGATCAACAAGGAGCGTTACCAGGTCCTGTTCAACAGTGTGAATGATGCTGTTTTTGTCTATAGCCTGGCGAAGGGCGATCAACGGAGCCGCCTTATCGAGGTGAACGAGGTGGCTTGCGAGCGCCTGGGGTACCGCCGCGAGGAGTTGATCAAGCTTTCGCCGGCCGATATCGAACGGCCGCTTATCACTGCCCAGATTCCGCTTATCGACCATAAGCTCCGCCAGCAGAAGCACGCTTTGTTCGAGGCGGTCCACCTGACCAAGACGGGTGAGGAGATCCCGGTGGAGGTCAACGCCCACCTGTTTTCGTTGTATGGGCAGCCGACGGTGCTGTCGGTGGCGCGGGATATCACCGAACGCAAAGAACTGGAGGAAAAGCTGCGGTTTATTACGATGCACGATTCGCTTACCGGGCTTTACAACCGGGCGTACTTCGACGAGGAGGTGCGCCGCCTGGAGGCTGCCCGCGAGCTTAAGGTCGGGATTGTGGGCTGTGATGTGGACGGGCTTAAGCTGATCAACGATTCGATGGGTCATCAGGCCGGGGACGCATTGCTGCGCGCCGCCGCCGCGGCGATCGCCAGCGCGGTCCGCGAGGGCGATTTCGTGGCCCGCGTCGGCGGGGACGAGTTCGTCGTCCTGCTGTACAATATCGACGCTACTGGCGTAAAGAGGGTTATGGACCGCATCCGCGCCGCAATCGCCAAGCAGAACGGCGCCGAGCCCGGACTGCCTCTGAGCATTTCCCTCGGGTGCGCGGTGGCGACCGAGGATACGAAGGATATCCATCAACTGCTGAAGGAAGCGGACGACCATATGTACCGCGAGAAGCTTCACCACAGCAAAAGCGCCCGCAGCATGCTGGTCCACGGACTCAAGAAGGCGCTGGAGGCCCGCGATTTTATCACCGACGGTCATGGTGAACGCCTTATGGACCTGATCGACAAGCTCGGCCGGACCATTGGCCTGGATGAGCGCGATATGGCCGAACTCCGCCTGCTGGCGCAGTTTCACGATTTTGGCAAGGTGGGCGTCCCCGACCGCATCCTGTTCAAGCCCGGCCGGTTGACTGAGGAGGAGTACGCGGAGATGCAGCGCCACTCTGAGATCGGTCACCGCATCGCCCAATCGGTGCCCGATCTTTGCCCGATCGCCGACCGCATTCTTAAGCATCACGAGTGGTGGAACGGCCAGGGGTGCCCGCTGGGGCTCGCCGGGGAGGATATTCCCCTGGAGTGCCGCATCCTGTCGATCGCCGACGCGTATGATGCTATGACCAGCGACCGGCCTTATCGCAAGGCAATGCCGCCGGAGGATGCTTTGAAAGAGCTGCAACGTTTCAAGGGGCGGCAGTTTGATCCGCTGCTTGTGGACAAGTTCATAAATGTGCTTAACCAGTAAGAATGGATAAAGCGCCGGCATGCCGGCGCTTACATTTTGCGGTGTAATTGCTAACTTGCCTGCCCGCGGGGGACGAGGCGGTCTTCAGCCGCGCCTGCGCGACGCCGGTAGGCAAACCAGTAGAGGAAGTAGAGGGTAGCCAGCGCGGTTAAACCAGCTACCGCCAGGACTTTATCGGCCCCGAAGCGACCGGCAAGGTACCCGCCGGCCAGCATGGAGACGATGGCGGCCGGGGTCAGGATAGCGGTGACGGAGCCGTAGACGCGGCCGCGAAGGTCGGCGGCGGTGGCGAGGTCGCGCAGGGAGTGCAGGCCGACGAGCGCGGCGTAAAAGAAGACGTAGCCGCCGAAAACGGCCGCGGCGGCAAGGTAAAAACTTTGAACGAAAGCGAGAAGGATGAAGCTGCTGTAGTGGATGGTGAGGCCGGCCATGGCGAGCGCAAGGTGACTGCCTCGTTTCATGAGCCAGGGGCCGGCGAGGCTGCCGAGGATGCTGCCGATGCCGACAGCGGTCATGAAATAACCGTATTCCTGGTCGCCGCCGCCGAGGAAGCTTTTGACATAGACGACGAACAGGGGCAGTTGAAGGCGCAGAGACAACGTCCACATGAAGGCAACGGCGATCAGAAAGCGCAGCTTGGGGCTGGCGAGAATGTAGCGGAGGCCGGCGGCAACTTCGGGCAGCAGTTGCCGCGGCGTAGCGGCGGCGGCGTGGCGCGGAAGGCTGATGATGCGGCTGAGCGCGGCCACGACCAGATAGGCGGCGGCGGTGGCGACGAAGAGGGCGGCGGTGCTAAAGGCGGCGGTGGCGAGCCCGGCAAGGAGCGGCGCGAGCATCTTGGCGCAGTTGAGACTGGTAAGCACCGCGGAATTGCCGAGCAGGAAGCCGTCTTGTGTCATGATTTCGGTCATGAGCGCCGTGCGGACGGTAGTGATAACGGTGAGGAGCAGGGAGATGAGCAGCCACAGCGCGTATATCCATATCAGGCTGGAACTGAGGCTCATCGCCGCAACGAGGACAGCCGTCGCTCCCGCCGCGGCCGCGAATACCGCCGCCCGGCTGTAGCGGTCGACGACGACGCCGTAGACGGAGGCGAACAGGCGCGGGGTGAAGGTGAGGGCCGCAAACACGCCGACGTTGAGCGCACTTTGGGTCAAGTTGTATACGTAGATGGTCATGAGGAAGAAGATGAATTCGTAGCCGAAGGCGGACAGGATGTAGGCGATAATAAAGTTCGCGATGTTTTTCTTGCCGATTGTCTGCACGGGATATTTCCTCCTTTTTGCGGTTAACTGAAAAGCGCTTTCCTCTCCGCCCCTAATTAGTATATAATGGTAGCCACAAGCGGGCTCGCGCTATATTACCATTGTCGGGACTTTAAGGGTCGTTTTCTTGTATTTTTTTGCGCTGTTGGGAGGCAACGTGGTGAACGGGCGAAACAGTTCCCCTGAAAACGCCATCAGCTATTTCCGTGCCGGCGACATCCAGGGGCTGGAGCTGTATCGCGGTGTCGGCGTCACCCGCCACGTGCCGCGGCATGTCCACGGGATGTTCAGCCTGAGCGTCGCCGAGGCGGGGGTGCGCATAAGCGAAAGCAAACGCCAAAAATACCGCATTACGCCCGGCTCGATCTTCGTGAGCGAGTGGGGCGAGGCGCACGCCGGCGATATTCCCAGCGGCACAAGTTATTCGAGCCGCTCGCTGCGGATAAGCCGGGAGCTTTTTGCTTCGCTGCTGGCGGAGCTGCCGGGCCGGGAAGCCTCGGAGGCCCATTTCCCCATGCCGCTGGTGGACGATGCCGAGCTATACGGGAAAATTTTTTGCCTGCATATGCTGGTTGCGTCTCCGGAGTCGCAATTGGCCAAGGAGTGCCTGCTGCGGGAGGTTTTCTCCCTGCTGGTCAACCGCCACTCCCGGCGGAAGGACGACTGGCCGGCGGTCGGCGACGAGACGGCGGCGGTGCGGCGGGTGTGCGATTATCTCGGTGACTGTTGCCGTGAGAATGTGTCGATCGGGACGCTGGCGGCGATCGCGGGGTTCAGCCCGTTCCATCTCTGCCGGGTTTTCGAGCGGGCGGTCGGCGTCCCCCCTCATGTTTACCAGTTGGATGTGCGCCTGACGAAGGCCGCCGAGCTGCTGGCCGGCGGCCGGAAAATCATCACCGTGGCGCTGGAAACGGGGTTCTGCGATCAAAGCCATTTCCATAAGGCGTTTAAGCGGAAGTTCGGGGTGACGCCCCGCCAGTATCTCAGATAATACGCAACCGCCGGCGAGACGCCGGCGGTTTTTTTGTGGCCGTTAACTGAGCAAGATTTTACAATATCCGTCGTTGCTGCCGCTCTTATCATAGTGGGGAGACATACTGCGGGAGGCGCGACGATGGGACTGATCGGGGATAAGTGTGAGTCATCCGATAACGGCGGGAGGAGCGGGGAAGGGTTTGCTCTTGTCGCGGGGGCGCTGTGGGGAGTTAATTATGTGGTGGTTAAGCTCGTGCTGGCGACGGTGCCGGAGCCGCTGTTTCTCCTCATCCGCTTCGGGGCGGCGATCAGCCTGCTGCTGGCCTACGCGGCTTGGCGCGGCGAAAATGCCCGCATCGCCCCCGGCGATGTTCTGCCGGTTATTCTTCTAGGACTGTTCGGCGTCGGAGTGCAGAATGTCACCTGGACCTACGGCATCCACCGGACGACAGTGTCGTCCGCGGCTTTGTTGATCTGCACGGCGCCGCTGTTCACGCTTCTGTTTTCGGTCATCACCGGCCGGGAGAGGGCCGGCATGCTTCGCCTGCTCGGCACGGCGGCCGCATTTGCGGGCATTTATGTCATTGTCGTTACGACGCCGGGCTCGCGCCTGGAGTTCAGCTCGGCGGCATTTGTAGGCAATCTGCTTATCCTGGCCAGCGCTCTGCTGTTCGCTTTTTATTCGCTTGCCTCCCAGCCGCTGCTTCGGCGTTACTCGGCTGTCAAGCTGTTTACGCTTGCTTCGATCGTGGCGGTGCCGGTGCTGGTCGCCAACGCGGCGCTCGCCCCTCCGCAAGACGATGTGAGGTTGTCCGGGCAACTGGTGCTGGAGTTTTTATATCTGGAGTTTTTATATATCGTTGTTTTCGGCACGATCGTGGCGTTCGTGTGCTGGTTTCAGGGCATCGGCAGGACATCGCCGGTGAGGACGACCCTTTATCAGTACACGACGCCGCTGGTAAGCACGCTGCTGAGCGTGACCATGTTAGGCGAGCCATTCAGCGGTGGCCAGGCGGCGGGCGCAGCCCTGATCTGCGGCGGCCTGATGGCGGCCCGTTATGATCGGACGGCTTTGACCGGTAGCCGCAGAAGAACGGGGAAAGCGGCAATATCGCCTTAGCGAGTAATGCGGAAAATTATGTCAGGAAGGGAACTGCAGGGCCGGAGACGAATATTAACAGGGTGGTTTGCGAAAGGGGATTTTTTCATGCGCCTGATTTCGACCCTTCTGACACTGCTCCTTGCCCTTGCCCTGAGCGGCTGCGGCGCAACGAAACCCGTAGCGCCCCCGCCTGCGCCCCCGCCTGCGCCGCAGGCGAGGGAGACGCCGCAGTTCGCCAATATGCTGACAACAGCCGGCGGGGATACGGTTTCGCTCGACCCAACCACCGTTAAGGCGAACGGCAAAGATGTGTCGCTGGTGCTCCGGTTTACGAAGAGCATCGTCAAAAACGGCGTCAAGACCGAGAGCTGGGATGCCGTCTTCCGGCCATCGGAACGGCTGGTCGCCGTAAAGGCGAAGATGCTGTACGGCGAGGGCGGCCAGGTGCTTTCGGCCGATACGGCCGGCGGCGACTGGGAATATGTTATCCCCGGTTCGGACACGGAACGGATCATGGCGGCGGTGGTGACGTACTGCAAGAGCCGCGGCCTGACGGTGAACGCGACGCCGCCTCCGTACGCGCTGCCCGGTTTTAAATTTCTGGCCAAGTCGACGGACAACAATGCGTATTATCTTTACAAATCGGCTTCGGTGCGGTCCGGGGGCGGACAGACGAGCGTCGAGGTACTGACGATCTACGAGACTGTCAAGGACGGCACCAAGTATGCGATATCGGCGGTGGACTTCCAGCCGGCGGCGAAGAAGTACCGCGCAACGACCAGGATGCTGTACGATGAGGCCGGAAAGATGCGGACAGCGCCGGGTGACCAGGGCTGGCAGCCCGTCGCGCCCCATTCGGTTTACGATATGCTGCTGGACGAAATAGCGCAGGACAGCTGAAAAGCAAAGCGGATGCCGCCGGGCATCCGCTTTTTCGTCCGGGTCACAGGGCGATCACGTCAACATCGTATTCGATTTTGCGGGCCACTTCCTGGGCAAGATCGGCGCCGAACAGTTCCCGCAGCAGGTAGAAGCCGAGCTCGAGGCCGGAGCTGACGCCGCCGGCGGTGACGATGGCGCCGTCGCGGACAACTTTGGCGGGCAGAACTTCGACGGAATAGGCCGCCAGTTCGGAAAAGGCAGTGTGATAGGTAGTGGCCTTGCGACCGGTGAGCAGACCCGCCTCAGCAAGCAGGAAAGCACCCGTGCAGACGGAGGTGACGAATCTGGCGCGTGTCTGCCGGTTGCGCAGGAACGCGAGGATGACCTGATTTTTCATCGCGGCCAGGCGACCTTTGCCGCCGGGAGCGACGATGATGTCGAGCGGCGGGCACTCGGCGAGAGTGGTATCGGGAATGATCCGCAGGCCGTTGAAGGCGGCTACCGGTTCGCGGTCTTCGGCCACGAGGAGGACGCGCGTGCTGTCTGGCCGGATTTTGTTGATATAGCTCAACACTTCATACGGGCCGACGAAGTCGAGTTCTTCGATCTGGGGAAAGAGGATAATGCCGATGGTAATCATGCTAACCACTCCTTCGGAACTCATTATATGCGCCTTAGCGGCTGGTCGGCCTGCCCGACAGCGTTACTCCGGATAAAGGCTGGCAGCAAAGGCCGTCTGGCCGTTGGTCCGGATAAAGGCGGTGGGGCATAGGCGCGCGCAAGCCCGGCAGGCGCCGCAGCCGTTGCTAGCCGCGCCCGGCGCATAGCTTATCCGCAGCTTTGTTCCTTTATCAAGAAAGGTCAGATAGCTTCTGCCTATTTTCCGGCAGACGGCGACGCAGCGGCCGCAGAGAATGCACCCCTTGGCCATTTCCGGCAATGCGGATTCGCTTTGCGCCCCACCGACGCCACTGGCGGCTCGCGGCGGGGCGACCGCGACGCCGGCCGCCTCCGCGGCGGCGAGCACGTCGTTTAGCAGGGCGGCGACCGCTTGCTCCCGGAAGGGAGCCCGCGCTTGCAGCATTTGCGCAGCCAGAGCCCTCAGACGGTGTATGGCGGGGGATGCGGTGCGTATTTCCAGCCCGGAGGCGCTGGGAAGCGTACAGGCGTGGCTTGCCTTCCACCGGCCCTGGCTGAACACTTCGACGATGCACAGGCTGCAGCGGCGCTGCGCGCCAAGCCGGGTATGATAACACAGCGCCGGTATATTGAAACCTGCCGCCAGCAAGGCCGGCAGCAGCGGCTCGCCCGCCGAAACCGCCAACGGTTGCCCGTCCACGATGATGGTTATGGTCTCATTCACAGCCGGTCACCTCCGGAAACCGCCCGGATGGCATAATGGGGGCAGATCTCGGCGCAAATCCGGCAGCGAGTGCACTTCTCATGGTCGAAGGTGTAGCCGAGCGGGCCCTTGCCGGCCTGATAGCTGATCGCCTGCACCGGGCAATCCAGGCAACCCCGGCAGTCGGTGCAGCGGGAGGGGATGATCTCGAAACGGATCAGGGGTTTACAGGATAGTGCCGGGCAGATGCCGGCCAGGTGGGCCTCGCATTCACTGCGGAAATGGCGGATGGTCGTCAGCAGGGGGTTTATGGCCGTTCGGCCCAGTGCGCACAGCGACAGGTCGGCGACGGCCCGGCTCAGTTCCGCGAGTTCGTCGATAAGGCCCGGGGCTCCTTTGCCGGATGTCAGTTCTTCCAGCAGGCCGGTAATGCGGGCGAGGCCGTCCCGGCAAAACAGGCACTGGCCGCAGGATTCGTCGGCCATGAAGCTGCTCAGGTGCCGGGCCAGGTCTACCACGCAGCGCGAATGATTGAGGACGACCAGTCCGCCGGAGCCGATCATCGCCCCTGCCGTAGACAGCGAGGAATAGTCGAGGGCAAAATCGGTGTAGGGAACGATGCCGCCGGAGGGCCCGCCGATCTGCAGCGCTTTGACTTCATCAGGCGAGGCGCCGCCGATTCTTTCGACGACCGTCCGGGCGCCGTCGCCCAAGGGCACTTCAATAAAGCCGGTATTTGGTATATCGCCGGTAAGGCAGAAAATTTTCGTTCCCGGGCTGTCGGCGTTGCCGGCCTCGCGGAAGGCGGCGGCGCCGCGGGCGATAATCCACGGGACGTTGGCGAGCGTTTCCACGTTGTTGATAACGGTGGGATGCCCGTAGAAACCCTGCTGCGCCGGGTACGGCGGACGCGGCCATGGTTCGCCGCGCCGGCCCTGCATAACCTGGAGCAGGGACGATTCTTCGCCGCAGACGAACGCGCCGCCGCTCTGAATGATACCGACCTTAAGGGAAAAGTTCGTTCCCAGTATCTCTTCGCCCAGCAGTCCGGCGGCCCGGGCATCGCCGACGGCCCGGCGCAGTCTCGCCACCGCCAGCGGGTACTCGTGCCGCACGAATATGTATGCCTCGCCGGCTCCGCAGGCATATGCGGCCAGTATTATCCCTTCGAGCACCCGGTGGGGGTCGCTTTCCATCAGCGTCCGGTCCATGTAGGCCCCCGGGTCGCCTTCATCCGCGTTGGCAATGACAAACCGCCGCGGGTCGCGGCTGGCGGCCGCGGTTTCCCATTTCCGGCCGGTATAAAAGCCGCCGCCGCCCCTGCCCCTAAGGCCGGAGGCGGTAATTTCGGCAATTATGTCGTCCGGGGTACGCTCTAACAAAGCCTTGGCAAGGGCGAAATAGCCGCCGGTGGCGACGTATTCCGGCAGGCTGAGGGGGTCGATCAGGCCGCAGTTACCGGTGATGCGGCGTTTTTGATGCTCGAAAAAAGCGGCGAACGCTGCTCTTGGCGCCTTTACTGTTTCCAGATCCTCGAACCCGGTCAGCAACCCGGGGCAGCGTTCGCGCAGCACGAGCCATGCGCCCTGCTGCATGGAGCGCTGCTGGGCGGTGCGAATGATCGGCCAGTGAACTTCACTGGAGACCTCCCCGAAAATGTGGTGCAGACCGTCGGGAGTCCGGACGTCGACCAGCGGCTCGGCGTAGCAGGCACCGATACAGCCGACGTTGCGTACGATTACGCGGTTGACAAAATCCGGCCGGGCCGCCAGCCGGGCCGCCCACGGCGCCGCGCCGGCCGCTTGGCCGCAGGAGGCCATCCCGACGCTGATGCGGGACATATTGGCTGGGCATAGGTCGGCGTGACCCTGTTCGGCTATTGCCCGGAGGGCGGGCGGTATCGCCCGCAATCCGTAGCGGACAGCCAATAACGGGGGGATTTCCTGAGGCGCTTTAGAAGGCACCGGGGCGGCGGGGGGCGGGGGGGTATAATGCTTAGGGGGCAGTTGCATTTTCGCCCTGACGAATAAGTCTTCAGCCGCGCTTTGCATCTTCTTCTCTTAATTCCCGCAGTTTGCCCGCCATTTGGTGCGATTTTGCCTTGCCTTCGAGGTCGCCGTTACAGATGAGAACCGGAGCCAGGCTGCAGGCGCCGACGCACTGCACCTTGTCGATGGTGACGAATCCGTCGGCGGAAGTGCCGTCGGCGTCGAGCTCCATTTCGCCGGCTAAACGGTCATATAGCAAATCCGCCCCCCTGGTATAACAGGCCGTTCCGTAGCATACCGATATGTGATTCCTGCCCAGCGGGCGGGTGCGGAAGCTGTTGAAAAAGCTGACCAGCCCCTGCAGCACTGATTCCGGCTGCCCGGTTTCAGCCGCAAGTTCCTGGAGGTCTTCACGGGAAATATACCCCTTTTGCTGCTGTATTTGGTTGAGAATATTGATCATTTGCCTTTCATTTTCCGGCAAGGCCTGCAAAATCTCCGTTACGCACAGCGGTTCGTCGCCCACGGGAAACCCTCCTAAGAATAGCGGCATTGGCGTGATTGTTAACTTCATTATAACATGCGGCGGCGCTTTCTATGGACAAAAGAAGGCGAGATGCGTACGCATCTCGCCTTCTTTACGGGATTTGGAGGCTCCACCTGCTATTATACCGAAGCCCCTTTGGTTTCTACGACGTTGCAGGACTCGAGGTTTTTGCCCTTGGTCTCGGTGCCGAGGAAGCCGACCGCGAGCGCCGACAATACGAAGCCGATACTGACGACCGTCAGGGTCATGTACAGCCCGATGATCGGATAGAGATAGCCGACTACGGTCGGTGCCAGGATGCCGCCGATACGGCCCAGGGACATGGCCGAACCGGTACCGGTGCCGCGAACTTCGGTCGGGTAATTTTCCGGTGTGTAGGCGAAGACGACCGAGTAGGCGCCGGCCAGGAAGAACACCGACAGGGAGCCGAAGGTCAGCATGAGTTCCACCGGCATCTTATGGGTGAGGGCCCAGCCGTAGAGAATGCCGGTGACGCCGGACAGCAGCAGGTAGACGACAATCGGCAACTTCCGGCCCACTTTATCGGCTAGGTAAGATCCCAGCAAGCCGCTCGGGATCCAGACCAGGTTCATGACCAAAACATAGCCGATCGAGGCGAAGGTCGAATAACCGGAGTTTTTCAACAGGGTGGGCAGCCAGGAATTCAGGCCCCAGTAACCGAACATGAGGCAGAACCACAGGATCCACAGCATCACCGTGCGCCGCATGAACAGGGGGCGGAAGATGACGGCCATCCGGTTGCCGGTTTGCGATTCGAGCTTGCTGACCGGCTGCGGCGGCGGCAGCTTCGTGCCGGTTTCCGCCTCGACGGCCTGCTCGATTTCGGCAAGGTGTTGTTCGGCGGCTTTATAGTCGCCTTTTACGATGTACCAGCGGGGCGATTCGGGAATGCCTTTGCGCAGGAACCAAACAAGGATGGCCGGGAGAACGCCGGCGAAGAAAGCGGCTCGCCAGCCGTAGGCGGGAACGAGCAGAAGGGCAACGCCGGAGGCGATCAGCACCCCGCCGCCCCACAGAGCTTCCGTCAGGCCGTTGAGACGGCCTCGATAGGCGCTGGGCATCATTTCGCTGTTGTAGGTGAAGACAACGGGTTGCTCGGAACCCAGACCAAGACCGGTAATGAACCGCAGAATCAAAAGGGTTTCGTAGCTGTTCACAAACCCGGTGAGGAAGGTCGCGACCGAGAATACCAGCAAGGTAATTTTGAAAAGCTTCAGGCGGCCGAACATGTCTGCCAGAATGCCGCCGCACAGCGCACCGAAAAACATCCCCAGGAAGGATATGCTGAAGGCCAGACCGATCTGCAACGGCGTCAGGCCAAGATCCTTCGCGAGGGCAGGCATGACGAAGCTGAGCAGCATGATATCAAAGGCATCAAACAGATAGCCGATTGCGGCCAGGGTAAAGATTTTCTTGTGCATCCGCGAGAACGGCAATCGTTCCATGCGGCCAATAAGCTCTTCCGCGGTAAACGTGGTTGTCGCCATTTCTGATTACCTCCGCTTTTTCAGTTTTTTATTTTAATATTTACAATCCCTACCTCTCTCCGGAACACCTGCTATTAACGCGCACCCACCACCTCCTTTCGTGTTTTCGGCAGGGTCTTTTATCGATGATTCATATATCAACCGGTTTAGAGAACTTGTTCCCATCCACCGAATACCTGTCCCAGGGCCGCGTCGACGGCACGCCGGATGATAGCCGGACCAGCCTGCTTTTTGTAGGCCGCGGACGCCCGCTGCCCCAAGGTCACACTGATTTCCTGCAACGCCGCCTGGACGCAGGCGTCGCGGTTGTTGCGCGTCAGGCTGCAGTTTTTCCAGATATTTTCCGCCGTTCTGACGCGGAAGGGGCTTTGGGCAACCGCGCCGACGGCGATCCGGCAATCCGTGCACATAAGCTCGCGGTCGTCGTAGCCGATGATGGCGGCGGCGCTGATCCGTGAAATGGCAAGCGCCTTGCGGCGTCCCAGTTTGATGAAGGCGCTTCCGGTCTTGGGCGCCAGGGCCGGAAAGGAAATGTCCACAAGAACTTCGCCCGGCAAAATGGCTGTCTGGCCGACGCCGACGAGGAACTCTTCAATGCCCAACGTGCGCTCGCCAGCCGGTGACAGGAGGCGCAGCCCGGCGTCGAGGGCGACCAGGGCAGGGACCGAGTCGGCCGCAGGCGAGGCGTTGACAATGTTGCCGCCGACGGTGCCGCGGTTTCTGATTTGCGGCGAGCCGACCGACGCGGCGGCCTGGGCGAGGACGAAAGCGGCTTCGCGGATGATCGGCGATTCCACGATGGCGGTGAAGGTCGTGGTCGGGCCGATATGGATGGTGTCGCCGTCGCTGCGGATGCCGTTGAGGTCGGCGATCTTGGTTATGTCGACAAGGGCTTGCGGCGTATGGCCCGCCCGAATCTCCACCATGACGTCGGTTCCCCCCGCCAGTACCATCGCGCCGTCTTTTTTCTCCGCCATGACCGCCATTAGCTCCGCGATGCTGCGGGGGGCGTGATACGTGTAACTCATACGCGTGCTCCTTCCCGGGTCATTTCTGTGGGGGGAGGTATTGGTTTTCGATGTCCCGGACCGCGGGCAGTCCGACCAGTTCGTTGAACTGCTGGAAGGGAATCATGTCTCCGACTAAGCCTTGAGTGGTGCCTGTGGACTTAAGTTCCTGCATGACGCGGGTGACTGCCTGGGCGGTGATGTAGGTCGATGAAGTCGGGAAGATAACCAGACCGTAACCGAGCGCCTCCAGTTCCTTGGCGGTCATGAGCGGCGTGCGGCCGCCTTCCACCATGTTGGCCAGCACCGGTATGTCGAAGCTGGAGGTGATGAGCTTCATCTCATCCAGGCTCTCCGGCGATTCGATGAACAGCACGTCGGCGCCGGCCGCAGCGAACGCTTTGCCGCGACGCAAGGCTTCTTCGATCCCGAGGGTGGTGCGGGCGTCGGTCCGGGCGATGATCACGAAATCCTGATCCTGGCGCGCGGCCACCGCCGCCTTGATTTTGCCGACCATTTCGTCGAGCGCGATTACCTGGCGGCCGGTCATGTGGCCGCATTTCTTCGGGGCGATCTGGTCTTCCAGTTGGATCGCCGCCACCCCGGCGGCTTCGTATTCCCTTACGGTCCGCATGACATTGACGGCGTTGCCGAAGCCAGTATCGCCGTCAGCGATGACGGGGATCCCGACCGCGGCGGCGAAGTTCCGCGCCCGCATCACCATTTCGGTCATGGTCATCAACCCGACGTCGGGCCCGCCCAGATGACTGGCAGCCTGGCCGTAGCCGGTAAAGTAGACGGCGGCGAAGCCCGCTTTTTCGACGATTTTGGCCGCCAGCGCATCGTGGGCGCCCGGCGCGACGAGGATTTCCTTGCCGGCCAACAGTTGCTTCAAGATCGTTGTTTTCTTCATCTGTTTCTCCTTCGCTAGTCGAGTCCGAACTGCCGTCGGGCGAAAGCCAGACAGGCGTCGCTGTATTTTTGTCCGAGAACGCCTACCGCGTAGAGAAGGTAGTTCTCATCCACGATAAAGCGCGGTTCTGTCGGCAACAGGGAAATGCCCGGATTGGCGAACGCCTGCTTCAACACGAACAGCTTATCCGCCGCCGAGCGGTGCGTGAAGATGCCGCCCACGGCGATGACGTTCCTGACCCGGCGCAGGTCGCGGCCAAGCGGCGTTCCCGGCACGATTCCCATGACGGGGTTGAATTCCTGGGAGATATAGCCGGCGTGCCGCTTCAGCGCCACCTCAATGGCGGCGGCGGCCAGCGCCAGGTCAAATTCCCGTTCGGTTTCGGTGCGGCTGATGTGCTCGGGGTTTTTCTCCAGGAAGGCCGTATAAGCCAGCAACTGTTCCTGCAGTTCTTCGCCCTGTTTGCCTATTTTGGCGAGGACGCCCTGCGGCCCGACCGCCTCGACGATGCCGGTGGCGCTGATCCTTAAGCCCAGGTTTCCTTCAACCGTGCGGTAGGAGGGCTGCTTTTCGTTGGTGACGACCAGCCCCTTTTCCTCGATCGTCAGTTTGTCGAGCTCCGGCAGCACGGAATGGATATCGGTGGTTGCGCCGCCGATATCGATGACGAGCATGTCGCCGACGCCTTCCCGGGTATAGGTGCCTTTGGCGAGCAGCTCCGCTCCCAGCAGGACGGCACCCGGCGTCGGCATGACTTTTTGGTCGGAAATGACATCCAGCAGTTTGTGAAGTCCTTTGGCCTGCGTGATTTGCTTGATGAACTGCTCGTGGATAGCCTCGCGGGCCGGCTTGACTTTAAGCTCGTGAATGGTGGGCATGACGTTGGGGACGCGAATTGATGCCACCCCGCCGCGGGCGAGGATGTCGGCCGCTTCGCCCTGGGCGTCTTTGTTGCCGGCGATAATGATGACGGCTTTGCTGCCTGACTGCACGATGATTCTGGCGTTCTCGATCAGTGAATCCCGGTCGCCGCCGTCGGTACCGCCGGCCAGCAGAACAATGTCAGGCTTGATTTCCCGCAGAACCTGCAGGCGGTATTCCGGCGGGTCTTCATGGTTGACGATTTCCAGCACCCGCGCGCCGGCGCTCATCGCCACTTCTTTGGCTGCTTTAGCGGTCACGCGCGGCATATAGCCGAGCGCGATCATCCGCAGGCCGCCGGCGGCGCTGCTGGTGGAGTATATCGCCGGGGCTGCAGCGACAGTCACGCCTTGCTGCGCCAACGAACCGCGGGCCGCCTGCACGCCGATTTCGATGTCTTCGATGGTCGTCGGCGCCTGGGCGCGGGCCGTATAGGTCAGCACTCCGTCCGCCAGGCGAAAGGCCGTCAGCTTGGTGTAGGTGCTGCCGACGTCATATACGAGGAGGTTTGCTTCCATGTCTGTTCATCTCCCCTGTCGAGCCATCAATTTCTGACGAACGCATACCCTTCCATGATCCGTCGCGCGGTCCGGGCGAACGCCGCCCGCGACAGCTGCCCGTTCTCGAAGGCGGCTTCGATCTCGATGACGCCGGCCGGGTGGCCGATGCGGATAACCTTGAGGGAATCGATGTGGGGAATGGCCTCGTGCACGATTGTGCCGGGGATTTTGGCGGCGGCGCCGGTGCAGGCCGTGCCGGTACCGGGATAGGTCTTGTGCAGCACCTGCATGAACATCATGCGGGAGATAAAGTCGATCTGGTCTTTGCGGATGGTCTGGCCCGAGGTGAAATCGACATAGTCCATCGCCGGTGCGACGAAGGCGACCATCGGGAAGGCCGGGCTTTTGGCGGTGGCTGTCGCGACGTCGGGCGCCATGCCGATCATGACGCAGGCTTGCGCGCGAATCTCTTCCATGAGGGCGAGCAGCTTCGGGTTGCCGTTGACGTCCTGAGGGGTTTCGCCACCGGTCATGCCCACATCTTTGGCGCGGACGAATACGCAGGGGTTGGAGACGTCGACGATTGAAATCTCCAGCGGTCCGGCGCTGGTCTGAATGGTATCCACCGGGTTGCCGGTCGGCAGCAGCTTCTTGGTCACCGAGCCGGCGGTGCCGGAAAAATCCATCATAATTTTAGCGCCGGTACCGGGCACGCCGTCGATTTTGCAGTCGCCCTTCACTTTGGCGAGGCCATCCTCGGTCGGCACTTCGGCGACGAGGATCTTGCCGGTGTTGGTGTTGTGGATTCTTACCGTTGTGAGCGAGCCGGTCGCCGCCACATATCCCTCGTCGATGGCGAACGGGCCGACGCCGGAGGAAATGTTGCCGCAGTTGCCGGAGTAGTCGACATACGGGGTGTTGATGCTTACCTGGCCGAAGGTGTAGTCGACATCGGCGCCGGGATGGGTGGAGGGGCCGATAATCGCCACTTTGCTGGTCAGCGGGTCGGCGCCGGCCAAGCCGTCGATTTGGCGGACATCGGGACTGCCGAAGATTTCGAGGATCACTTTATCGCGCAGGTCCTTATCCTGGGGCAGGTGGTTCGTTTTCAGAAAGATTCCCTTGCTGGTGCCGCCGCGCAGAATCACGCAGGGGATTCGCCTCATATCAGCCATTACAGACCCTTCCTCTCAAGCGCTTTTGCCGTCCATTCGACGCATTGGTCCGGATCGGTGCCCGGACCGAAAAAATTCTCCACACCGAGGAAGCCCGGGCCTTCTTTGGCGATTTTCTCTTCGTAGAAGGCGTGCTCTTCCTCTTTTTCCGCGATCCGTCCCCCGGCGATCAGCAGCACCTTGTCGCTCATGCCGAGTTCCTGCAGGCGTTTTTGCACCCGCGGGAAGAGTTCGCGCCCGAGACCCAGAAGGTTGGTGACCCCGACAATCTCGGCTTTGGCTTCGGCGGCCACTTCCGCCACCGTTTCCGGCAGGTTCATGCCGCGCAGGTAGATAACTTCGTAGCCGGCTTTTTCGAAAGCCTCGCGGATCATGTTGACGCCCATGACATGCGCGTCGGCGCCGACCGTGGCCAAGACCATTTTGTGCTTCCGCGTCGGTTTCTTGACAACAGGCACTTCGACCGCTTCACTGGTGATTGCCATCCGCGCCGTATCCACGCCCAGGGGGGTGAAGCCCGGCACGTAGCGTTTGATGCCGTCCTTGTCGCGGTGGGTGCGGACATGGCGTTTCAGGTCCCAGCCGCCGGCGCGCGGGCAGTCCATGATGCCGGCTTTGCCGGCGGCGACGATTTTTTCGATGAGTTCGTCGCTTTCATAGCCGCGCCAGAAGCGCTCGTTGATCTCGCTCGGCGCCAGTGTCCGTCCGATGCCGAGCACTCCTTCGAGCACCGCCATCGCTTCATCGAGAATCTCCGTCTTGCGGGCGTCGATATAGGGATCGCTGATTTCGACTTTGACCGTGCTTTCGAATACATTCTGCGTACCCCAGATGGCCTTCGCCATCGAGCCGCCGGTCGGAATACCCACGGATTCGGCCGCTTTCGGCCGGTAGAAGTGGGCGCCGCCCAGCTTGGCGCTGATCGCCATGCGGGCGAAATGAGCCGCTTCGGCGATAAGATCGCCCGGCGGATTCTGGAAGGTTTCCGGCACCACGATCAGGCTCTTGCTCCACATGGTTTCTTTGAAGGCGCGCATCGCGGCGAGGTCGCCGAGCAGGTTGAGGCCGGCCACATTCATCTGAACGGCGCTCAGTTCGGGCGGGAGTCCGGCCAGGATGCCCAGACCTTCGGCCAGTAGGCACATGGCCAGCGCCATACCGTCGGTGCCGCCGATGTTGTTCAGGTGTTTATGCGACTCGATCTGGACGAACATGTTGCTTTCGGCGCAGATTTCCAGCGCGCGGTAGCCGTTGACCACCTTGGTCTTGTAGTCGTGAATGCCGCGGCCGCCGAAATGGACATGGATGACGGGACCGATGTCGGTGCCGTCGAAGCCGGCGATTAAGGCGTTGATGATGGAGAGGTGGGGGGTGTCGCCGGTCGCGTTGATGCGCATAGGATGAGTCGCGCCGCCGCCCAGCTCGACCAACTGCCGTTCGCCCAGCGGCGTGATGCCGCCCTTGCCGCGCGACTGCTCGATCAGTTCGCGGCCGTTCAGCGGGTCGATATGCCGGGTGGCCTCGGAGTGAACGAAGTGGAATAGTTTGATGCCGAGTTTTTCGGCCATATTGTACATTTCCAGCGATTCTTTGTAGGTTTCTTCCGCCGTGTTCCGGCCCAGGATCGGGTTTTGCACCGGAATCCCGGTTTTTTCGGCCTGCCGGGCCAGCTCGTAGATCCGGTAGCCGCTGCGCTCGACACCGCTGACTGTCCGCGGATACGGGGCCGGCATGCCGTCCACCGATCCGTCTTTCCCGAGCGTCGGCATGGGAACGGCGAATGTCTCCGCGTACGCTTTCACCCGTTCATAGTCTTCGGCTATAATCCGCCAGGTTTTTTCCTGCATTGTTTTCCCTCCGCAGTCATTCTCAGTCTGTGATTCCGAGTTCTTGCCGGACCCTGTTGATCAAGCCGCCGGCTTGGACGGTGGCCAGGACGGTCGGCGCGAGCGGTTGTCCCGCCAGCACTTTGTCCGCCGTCCGGATGGTGCCCGCCGCAAGGTCGACCTCGATCCAGTCGCCGGTCTTGACGTGTTCCCGGATGTCGGCCAGGAGGACCGGCAACCCGATATTAATGGAATTCCGGCGGAAGATGCGCGCGAAAGAAGGAGCGATCACCAGGCTCACGCCGGCGGCCCGCAATGCGACCGGCGCTTGTTCGCGGCTTGAGCCGCCGCCGAAGTTCTTGCCGGCGACGATAATGTCGCCCGGTTTCACTTGGCTCGAGAAGTCCGGCATTTTGCTGCCTGCCATTGCGAAGCGCCCCAGGTTGGCCGCAGCCTCCGCCATTGCGTAGCCGGGCAGGATCTGGTCGGTATCTATATTGTCGCCAAAAACCCAGATACGTCCTTTGATCGGTTCCATCAATGCCCCTCCTCCGCCAGCAGCGCACCCGGCTCGGTGATTTTGCCGCGTACG
Source organism: Selenomonadales bacterium 4137-cl (assembly GCA_032334055.1). Taxonomy (NCBI): domain Bacteria; kingdom Bacillati; phylum Bacillota; class Negativicutes; family Acetonemataceae; genus Anaeroselena; species Anaeroselena agilis. Next base: position 3,638,165 of record JAUOZS010000001.1, read on the forward strand.
GCGGTAGCCGCGGCGGTCGCCGGGGATGTCAGATAAATGCCGGCGGAACGGTGTCCCATGCGGCCGGGGAAGTTGCGGTTGGTCGTCGAGACGATGACGTCTTGCTCCGCTCCCAGCCCCTGATGCGCCCCGAAGCACGGGCCGCATCCCGGGTTTGTCACAACCGCGCCCGCGTCCCGTAGGATTTTGCACCAGCCGCGGGTTTCCATTTCGTCCAGCACGATTTTCGACGCGGGGATGATCAAACAGTTCACATCCGGGTGAACGGGATGCCGTCTCAGTACAGCCACCGCTTTTGCCACGTCGTTCAGGCGGCCGTTGGTGCAGCTGCCGATTACCACCTGGCTCACGGCAATGTCGCCAAGCTCGGCCACCGGTTTCACGTTCGCGGGCGAAGGCGGGCAGGCCGCGACGGGGGCGATCTTTTCCAGGGGGAGCTCGACGGTTTCGGCCACCTGGTCGGCTTTGCTTTCCGAGCCGAAACAGGCGATCATCGCCCCCATCTCGATCCCCATATTGCAAATGGTCATCCGCTCTTCCAGCGGCAGGCAGGCAATCCCCGGTCCGGTAAAAACGACCGCTTTGTCGGTGAGGCCGTCCACGCCAAAATGCCGGATGAGGTGCAGCACGATATCTTTGCCGGCCGCATACCCTTGGAGGGCACCGGTCAGATATACCTCGACGACAGGCGGCACTTCCAGGTCGATCGTTCCGGTCGCCATCGCGGCGGCAAGCTCGGTCGAGCCGACCGGTATGCCGATGACGCCGTACCCGCCGGCGGTGCAGGTGTGCGAGTCCGCCCCGACCAGTATCTGGCCAGGCTGCAGCCGGTGCCGCTCGGACAACAACTGGTGGCAGACGCCCTCGCCCTTGCTGTAAAGGGTCACACCGTATTTGCGGGCAAATTCCTTCATAATCCAGTGCGCGGTGCGGGCCTGCACGGTCGCGGCCGGAAATATATGGTCAATAACCAAGACCACTTTTTGCGGATCAAACACCCGGTCGATCCCGATCTGCTCAAACTGTTGAATGGCTATCGGCGCCGTGACGTCGTGGCTCATGGCCAAATCGACCCGGCAGCGGATGTCCTGCCCCACGCAGACTTCTTGTAGTCCGGCGGCCGCAGCCAAATACCTCTCAATAAAGTTCAAAAATGTTTCCTCCTACTCGACGGTGTCGATGCCGAGCTCTTTGGCAATCCGGAACGCTTCGGGCAGATCAGAGGCGTTTTTCAGCACCAGTCGCGCGCCGCCCCGGTTTAGGGTTTCCACCATCCCGTTCCGCTCGGTGGCCTCGACGGTGATCTTCTGCAATTGGGCTTCCGCTGCCGGTACGATCTCCACCGCGATTCCGGCGGCGGCAACCTTGTCCATCACTTCGCGGTAGAGCTTGCTGTTATCCGTGCCGGCGCCGTATACGGCCGCCATGAGGATCCCGGGGACATTGATCCCCCTCCGGGCAAACAGCTCGGCATAGAGTTCGATCCGGACCTTCCGCACATCGCCCTTGGCGAGGAAATGCGCGATGCGCGCCGCGTTCGTCGGCGAACCGACAGCCTGACTGCTGCCCCCCACCACGGCTTCGCTGAACGGTTTCACGATCGGGTTGGCCTTGCTGGCCAAGGCTCGGGCTTCGGCCAGCGCCTGGCCGATGGTCTGATCGATCCGGGCGCTTTCGTCCGCCTTGATGTCGGGCGAAATGTAGCTTTCCACCGCCTGGTTGGTCTTGAAGAAGGGCTCCATGTACTGGATGACGGTCGGTACCACGTATTTTGCCGAGATGGGGTGGACCGCCGCGGCCATGGCTATCATGACATCCGCCGGCACCGTGATCGGGATGGAGGTATGCATCGCCAATTGGGCCGCCAGTTTGCCGATCATCACGCCGCCGCCGATATGGGTGGCGCACAAACCCGCCACCATCACCCGGGGAGTGCAGGGATTGGCGATCGTGGGCGACAGGGCCATGACAATCGCCCGTTCCATCTGGTCCGGGCTGCCGCCCGCCAGTTCGACGAAAGCTGCGGCCGAAGCGGCCGAGCCGGCCCCGAAGCCCTCCATGTTGCAGCCGGTTGTGGTTTTTCCGACACGGAAAATCGTGCCGATTTTCATCATCACGGCCGCGACGCGGGCGGTCAGCTCAAACTCCAGGCCTTCTTCCAGCATCGCTTTGACGAACCCCGAGTAGGTGCAGGAGTCGCCCGTGCCGGCGCAGGGCTGCAAGCCGACCGAGTGATTGCCGACCTGGGCGCCGAGCGTATAAGCAAGTACTTTGTTGAGGAAGGCGTCTGCCACGATCGGCGTTGCCGGTTCCTGCGCCAGTTCGCGGCCGGCGTTGCCCATCAAAAAGCTCGATCCGGTGGTTGTGCCGATTTCGATGGCGTACAGATTGTGGGAAAAACTGGCCATAACCGCCGACAGCACTTCCTGGCGGGTGAGTTGCCCGACAGCCATCGCTTCGGCGATGATCACCTCGCTGACCCGCTCACCGGTTTGCCGCGCAAGGGCGATGCAGTCGCCGACCGTCAACCGTCCGGGCGCCAGTCCTTGCTCTGTCATGGTTCCGATAATTGTTTCCATTGCCACACCTCTTACTTGTTTTCGCGGACTTGCACGCCGACAAGTTCTTCCCATACCTTGATCACGGCGGAAATGTCCTCTTTGCCCAGGCCTTTGGCACGCGCCATCTCGAATACCTGCTGCGCCAACGTTCCGAGCGGCAGCGGCGTCTCTAGGGTTTTGGCGGTTTCGATCGCCAGTTCCAGGTCTTTATACTGGAGGTCGATGGCAAATCCGGCCGCGAAGTTGTTTTTCAGGATGAAGCCGGGACCCTTGGCCTCCAGGGCATAGCTCCTGCCGGAGCTTCCCTTGATTATGTCCAGCATGATCTCGGGCGACAGGCCGGATTTGACGCCCAGCACCAGTGCTTCCGCCACCGCGGCCATGTTGATGCCAAGCAGCAGGTTATTGACGACTTTGATGGCGTCTCCGGCCCCTACGCCGCCGACATGGTGAATGTTTTTACCCATCGCCCGCAACACCGGGTCGACTTTCCGGACGTCGTCCGCCTCGCCGCCGACCATTATGGTCAGTGTTCCGGCGGTCGCGCCCGCCACGCCGCCGCTGACCGGGGCGTCGACATAGCCGACGCCGTTTTTCCGGGCCAGCGCGGCCATCTGCCTGGTGCTGGCGGAAGAGACACTGCTCATGTCGATCAATATCTGTCCGGGCCTCGACCCGGATAACAGCCCGGTGTCGCCGGTGACGGTGGCTTCCACGATTTTGGCGTTGGGGAGCATGGTGACGACAACGTCGGTTTGCCGCGCCAGGTCCTGCGGCGATGCGCACGGCTTAGCGCCCTGCTGCTCCATCGCCGTTACCGCTTCCTTACTAACGTCGAAGACAAACAGTTCGTAGCCGGCTTTCATGAGGTTGAGAGCCATCGGTTTTCCCATGGCTCCGATGCCGATAAATCCGATTCGCAAAATGGCGTCCTCCTATCTTAGTCCGTCTTCACCCTTGACCTGATCGACTGTCAAACCGCCTACCCGTGGCAAGGGACGCCCGGAATCGGTGAGGGCGATAATCAGAACTATTTCGTTTTCGCGCGGCGCGTCGGCGATCCGCACTTCCATGGCGTCGAAATGCGTCCGCACATAGGCGGCGTTTTTAAAACCGAGGGAAACGTCGATCGCGGTGCCTGGCCCGCCGACCTTCTTGGTGGAGGGCAGGATGGCCTTGCCGCCGCCGACATTGTCGCGGATGGGGGTGCCGAGTTTCGGATGCAGCAAGGCGGCGGCATGCTCAAGTTCGCCGTTGGTGCCGACGATGGCCGCTTTGCCATAGCTTTCGACTTTTTCCGGCGCAATGCCTAAGGCCTCCACGGCCTTTTTGGTGAGCAGCTCGCCGATGGCGACGCTGGCGTCGATCAGGGGGGTCAAATCTTCTACGTATTTGCCGGCATACGGGTTGGTCAGCACCGCCGCCGCCGCCACCTTGCGCGTAGGTTTCGCGAGCTCTTTGCCCGCTTCCTGACGGGTTTCTTCCACAACGGTCACAATTTTACGGATTTCCAAGCGGTCCACCTCTTTCTTTATTTATTGTTTTTCAGCGGGTACAGAAATTCTTCCGGCACCGTTACCGCGATATCGCCGATGAAGATGGCGCAGCCACGGATGATTCCCTTGTCGTAATACTGCTTTGCCCGTCGCCGGCCATTTCCGAGCGCCGCTTGGATGATTTCGGGCGGCAGTTCGCCTATGTCTCGGACCACCAAGCGGCCGGGGATGTCGGTCGCGGGATCGATTTCCTCGGCCCGCACCAGACGGATCGCCGGGTGGGGGGCGTAGACGGCGTTGCCGATGCTGGTGGAACAGGCGTCCGCCAGGGCGGCGCAGCTGGCCGCGACCGTGGCCGCGGTGGCGATCCCTTGGGAGAAACTTCGTCCTCCCGAGCCGCTGGTCGTTATACCGCCGATCCCGTCGCCGGCGTTAGGCCGCAATACATGGGCGGGCTGCCGGCCGAGCCCCGGAGCGACGCCGACCGTCACTCGCTCGTTGTCCGCCAGCCTGACGGCGATATCGCCACCGTTGTTGACGATGCAGCGTGGTATGCCCTGGGCGAAAAGCCAGTCGGCCGTCATGTCGGCGATCGCGCCGGCAACCGCCGCCAGCGGTGTCAGGTCTTCGTCACCCGACATGCGTACCGCGGCCGCCATGCGCTGCAACACTTCCGGCAAACCGGCGATATCGCCGAGTTCCTGTTGAGGCCTGGCCGCGATCAGCCTGACTTCGGCCAGTTCGCCGATTTGCCTGACGGCATACACTGCGGCTTCGCGCGCCAGTCGGGTGGTCGCGCCCGCGCCGGAAATCTGGATGACCATCTGGGTAGGCCCGTAGTCGAGCGCCACTTTCCCAGGACCCAGTTCGTTTATCATCGTTACTTGCCTTGCCGCAAGGAGGGTAAAGGTTTGATGGCGTCGACATGGCCGCCGATTTCCGCATATTTGTTGCGGGTCATAGTGTATTCGACCGGCGCCACTGTGGCGGGGGTCGGTACCCAGGTGAAGGCTTTCGGGGCGACCTGCTCGACATCGACCAGGAAGTTGATGCCGCCGCCGGGCAGGATAAAGGTTTCGGCTCCGCCGATGGTCAGTTTAGCCTCGCCCGCATGCACCGCCCGCGACAGCTTGATGGGGAAAGTTGTGACGCCGGCCCGCGCGCTGCCGCCCGTTCCGCCGACGTATACGGCCGACACCCTCGCTTCTTCGCAGTTGTCGGCAATCAAGTCGACGATGGCTTTAGCGGCAGCAGTCAACGGGATTTCAGCCACGCTGCCGTCCGGCTGGACTTGCAGCAGTGCGCCCTTTTGCCCGGTGGTTTCGGTCACCAAGATTTTCATTCCGGCTTGGGCTACCGCCATGTCGACCGATTTGACGGCCTCCAGCGGGTGTTCGATGTGCGTGCCGCCCCAGCCATGGCCGGGATCGCCGAAGTAACGCCCCCGGGTGCTTTTTCGGCCGTTCGGCACAACGCCGCTCCAACGCATGCCTACTTCCTCTCCGGCGCGATGCTCGGACAATAGTCCAATAATGTGGTGGTCGAGAACGATCACTTCTTCGACCGCCTCGCTCATGGTCCGGGCGAACATGCCGACTGTGGCGCTGCCACAGCCGACCCGCATCTTTTTCTCGGCGACGCCATCAATGACTGGCACGCAGCCGACCTGCAGCTCCAATGTGCTGCCTTTCTCTACCTGCAGCGTGACCCGTTCTTCATTCGCCAGTTCGACGATCGTCCGGGCGGCGGCAAAGCCGTTTTTGCCGCTTAGTATGCTTGCGCCGCCAATGTAGAGCATCTTCGATCCGTACTCCTCGGGCTCGACCATGCCGACAACCGCGCCGTCGCGAAAGATTTTGGCGCCTTCTTCGCCGATATGCTGGTTGGCGTCGATTTTGATCTTGATGCCGCTATAGCTGAGCGGCGCTTCGGTGACGACGGTGACGACATCGATGCCGTCCACCGTGTCGCCGACGATATGCGGCGCCGGGCGGCAGCAGGGGTATTCGGTGCCGGCCCCCGCGCCGGTTGTCAGCGGCCGGTCGGGGATGGCGCGGTCGGCCGTTCGGGCCCGTTGGCTTTCGAGGACAAGGTCCCGGTTACGGACCAGCGTGCCGTTGATGTTGCTGTAGCGCCGGCAAGCGCCTTCAAAGCCCGGTTTGATCTCGCACTGCACCGGGCAAGAACGGCAGGAGGCCGAGCCGGCGGCGATTTCCGCCACGCGCGCGATCGCCTGAAAGGGACATACCCGCACGCAGACTCCGCAGCTGACGCAGTTTTCCTGCACAACAGCCAGTTTGTCGATAATCTTCACCGCCCCGGTCGGGCAGTTCTTTACACACAATGAGCAGGCTTTGCAGCGATCCTTTTGAATGATGATCATGCGAGCTTCCTCCCTACGGTCAGGCGATAGTGACTTTCCCCACGGGCGGGGGCGTGTTGCGGCTTTTGCTCACCTTGACCACTCCATCGACCAGAACCAGCGCGACACCCGGCAAGTCGCCGGCTTCGATCGCTTCCAGCGCGTTCTTGCCTACCGAGCCCATCGGGGTGTCCATAATGACGATATCCGCTTCTTTGCCCGGGGCGATCACGCCGGTATTCAGCCCATACACGCGGGCGGTATTGCCGGTGGCCATCGCTATCGCCTGAGCGGCCGGAATCCCGGACATGCTGGCCAGTTGGCAAATATTCCGCAGGATGCCCAGCGGGATGACGCCGGTGCCGGAGGGAGCATCGTTCCCGAAGATGATGCGGTAAAGCTGGTTGGCGGCTTGGGCTTTGCGGGCGACATAGTCGGCGACCTTCGGGTTGCCGCACTGCACGATTTCCAGCGCAAGCCCGGTGTTGTCCAGCAGGCTGTCCACTTCCGCGAGGGAGACGGCGGTCGGGCCGCCGTTGATGTGGGAAACGACATCCGGGTCGGTTTTGATTACATCAGCAGCGGTGACGGTGGAACTGCCGGGTATTGAGGTTCCCCCGGTATGCATCATGACCTTCATGTTGTGTTTTTTCGCCCACGCCACCATCGGCGCGGCATCTTCCGGTTTTTTCACCGAGCCCAGGCCGACTTCGCCGACAATTCGGACGCCGGCAGAGGCCATTTCGGCGAAGTCGGCTTCGGTCAGTCCTTTTTCCAAGATGACGGCGCCGGCGTAGACTTTCACGCCGCCCGGCTTAAGGATGGCGAACGACTTACTCGCGAGAATCGCCAGGGCCTTGACGCCCGCCGGGTCGGTCGGCCGGCCGGGGGTATGGACTTCCCCGGCCGAGATCATGGTGGTGACCCCGCCGTGGATCGAGCTGTCGATGAAATCGGCCATCTTTTGCCGCGGAGTATAGTCGCCGATCACGGGATGGGTATGGGAATCGATCAGTCCGGGAGTTACGGTCATGCCGCCGGCGTCTATCGATTTATACTTCACGGCTGCCGCGTCCAGAGCGGCAATCAGGTCATCGCCGCCCACAGCGTCAATTTTGCCGTCTTTGATGACAATCACCGAGCCAGCGACAGTCGGTTGGTCGACAAGTCCGCTGACGATCGTTCCGATATTTTTGATAACGGTGACTTCCATGCTGTTCACTCCTATTCGCTTAATCACTCCGCCGCTTTCGCTACAGTAGCTTCCTTTTCCGCCAGCGCCTGAAGGACCCTTTCCGGCGTGATCGGCAGCGAGTAGATGCGCACCCCGATCGCATCGTGAACGGCGTTGGCGATAGCTGCCGCCGTGGGGATCAGTGCCGGTTCGCCGACGCCTTTGGCGCCGAACGGGCCGGTTGGCTCAGGGTCCTCGACGATGAAGGGGTATATTTCCGGGGTGTCCAGTGCGGTCGGCAACAGGTACGTATCAAAATTCGGGTTGCCGATCCGGCCTTCGGCGACGGTTACTTCTTCAAGCAAGCCGTAGCCGACCCCCATGTTGCTGCCGCCCTCGATTTGCGCCTCCACAAGCTGCGGATTGATGGCTTTGCCGACATCGTGGCTGGCAACGATCCGCGTGACTTCCACAAGGCCGGTCTCGGTGTCCACCTCGACCTCGACGACCTGGGTCGCGAAGGCGTACGTGGCGTACGGCGAGCCGGCGCCGGTCGCGGCGTCGAGGCCGGTAGTCTCCGGATTGAACCAGCCGTGCCCGAGGGTGAGTTTTCCTTTGAGGCGGCAGTTGTTGATCACTTCTTTGACTGTCAGCGTCGTCGCTTTTCCGTTGACGATGACCTGCCCGCGCACAAAGTCTACAGGTCCGTCCGTTTTCAGCATGGCGCGGGCTTCGGCCAGCGCCACTTGCTTGGCTTCTTGGGCCGCCAGGCGGACGGCGTTGCCGGAAATGTAGGTCTGCCGGCTGGCGCTTGTCGCGCCGCCGTCAGGAGTCACCAGGGTATCCGCCGAGGTGACCCGGACGTTTTCCATGCTGATGCCCAGCTCTTCCGCCACGACCTGCGCCAGAACGGTATCTGATCCCTGGCCGATGTCGGCGCAGCCCGTCAGCAGGTTGGCCGCCCCTTCGTCAAGCCATTCGACGAAGGCCGAAGCCGGATTGGGGAGGCCGGTGTTGCCGATTCCGTAATACATGCAGCCAATCCCGATGCCCCGTTTTTTCATCACAATACCCCCGTGCGGAACAGCTTGTCGGCCTGGGCGCAAGCCTGGTTCAGCGTTGCCTCGATGCCTACGCTGTGGTTGAGAACTTGACCGGTTGCGGTCGTCCCACCGGGCCGCAGGACGTTTACGGCCCTGATTGCGTACGGCGGCATTCCCAGTTCTTCCGCCAACAGGTCCATATGCGACTCGTGCGCGAACGCCATCTGCGGAACGCCGAAGCCTCGCATTGCGCCCGCCTGGGGGTTGTTGGTATACACCGCGTAGGCGTCAACGAATACGTTCGGCACTTCATAGGGGCCGGTGGCGTGTACGGCCGCCCTGGTCAGCACGGCAGGGCCGTACGATGCGTAAGCGCCGCTGTCGCCGACGACGGTCGCTTTCAGGGCCAGCCATTTACCTGACGCATCGGCGCCGACTTTGTAGTCGATCCAATATGGATGGCGCTTGGCGGAGGCGGTCATCGATTCTTCGCGCTGCCAGACCATTTTCACCGGCCGTCTTGTCTTGTAGGCCGCCAGCGCCAGGTAGCACTGAACCGAGATGTCGAGCTTGCCGCCGAAGCCGCCGCCGGTCACTGCCTGCACGATGCGAACCTGATGGACACCCAGGTCCATGTTGCGGGCCACTTCGCGGCGGTCGAAGTGCACGTTTTGCGATGAGACCCAGATGGTGATCACGTTGCCGTCGTACTCGGCGACGCCGGCTTCCGGCTCGATGTAGGCGTGCTCGACCCATTGGGTGGTATAGCGCTTTTCAACGATCACCGCCGAGGCGGCGAACGCGGCTTCCACATCGCCTTTGCGAATTTTCCGCACCGTCAGAACGTTTGACGAGCCATGAAGCGGCACCGCGCCGGTTGCCATGGCGGCGTACGGGTCAAAATACGCCGGCAGTTCTTTGCAGGTGACGCGTACTTTTTTACCGGCGTCTATGGCAATTTTTTCGGATTCGGCCACCACCAGCGCCAGCGCGTCGCCGCGGCGCCTGATCTTATCGCCGGCCAGCATCGGTTCGTCTTTGATGATTATGCCGACGCCATTGGTCCCGGGGATATCTTTCGCGGTCAGAACGGCGAGAACGCCGGGAGTCGCGGCCGCTGCCGCCACGTCGATGTCTTCGATGACGGCATGAGCGATCTCGCTGCGGACAACTTTGGCGAATGCCAGGCCGGGACGCTTGATGTCCGCGGCGAAGATCGCCGCGCCGGTTACCTTGGCCAGCGCATCGGATTTCAGCACCGAGTCGCCTACGCCGGAAAGCCTCATCACCCCGCACCTCCTTGACGGGCGACCGCTTCAACCGCATCAACGATCTTGGTGTAGCCGGTGCACCGACAGACATTGCCGGAGATGGCGACCTTGATCTCTTCGCGGGTCGGCTTAGGGTTTTTGTCCAGCAATGCTTTGGCGGACAGCAGCATCCCCGGGGTGCAAAAACCGCATTGTACCGCGCCGTGGTCGAGGAATGCCTGTTGCAATACGTGCAGTTTTTCCCCTTCGGAGAGCCCTTCGACTGTCGTGATTTCGCAGCCATCGACAGCTGCCGCCGGAATCAGGCACGAGGCAACCGTCTGGCCGTCAAGGATCACGGTACAAGCCCCGCATTCGCCTATCCCGCAGCCCCGCTTGGTGCCGGTCAGCCCAATGTCGTCGCGCAAGAAATCGACCAAAAGTAGTTCGGGGCTGACAGATGCTTTTACGTTTTGTCGGTTAATTTTGCAGGAAATCTCGATATTCAAGGCTTACACCTCCGGAAATATTCCTAGCACGAACTGTACCAGACCGCAAAACAAACAAAAAACCTGCCAGATAAACTGCCAGGCGTCGTTGCCGTGTGGGTTCTCTTTGCTGTTTCTTGATTAGACATGCTGTGGATAAGGCTTAAACGACATTGCAAAAGCGAAATGACATTTCATAATTGCAAGGGCACCAACGGCCAATTGCAATTCGGGCAACATGGGCGGTTCTATTTTCCCATAAAACCAGCAGCTTTCGGGATAATCCAAAGCGGCAAACAGGGCCGCTTTTTGCTCGCGAAGGCAATATGCGCCTTCGCGTCATTTCATTTTTGAAATCAGCTGCCTTATTCCTGACAATTCATTGTTTCGGCGATTTTATCCAACTGCGCTACGCTTTGCGTAATCTGCTGGACGGTGGCGGCGATCTGTCCGACTGCCTCGGCGATCTGGGAAATCGAGCTTTGAATTTCGTTCATACGGCGGTAGGACTCTTCGCTGTCTTTACGCAGCGAATCGATGATGGTGCTCACATTGTTCACCGAAGCGGTGCTCGTTCCGGCCAGTTTACGAATCTCCTCCGCCACTACCCCGAACCCTCGGCCCTGCTCGCCGACCCGGGCGGCTTCGATCGCGGCGTTGAGTCCCAGAAGGTTCGTCTGATTGGCAATGGTGCGAATCAATGCCAGGACATCGTCCGTTTGCCTGGCCCTCTGCTGCGATTCGCGCGCCAGGTTCGTCAGCAACTGACTGGAAGCGGCGATCTCCTGAGTCTGCGCCGAGATTTCCTCGCTGGTGGCGGCAAGGGTGCTGATGCTGTCCAGCAAACCCGCCGACATGTTTTTGAGCTTCTCCTCGAGTTCAACCGGCTGGGTAATGGCAATAGCGCCGACAACCGCGCCGCCTTCGTCGAATACCGGAACTGCGACGGAAATATAAGGTACACCATACAGACTGCTGTCGAAGCGCAAAGCAATCCGCCGGCGCTCGTGCATGGCCCGATATACGCCGCTACCCGGCTTGACCGGCGCGTTGGGCGGCACTTTCAGATCGAAGGTTTTTCCCGGCTTATAGAGCAGGAAGTTGTCGCGGTTCGTCAGGGTGACTCCGGTTTCCTCATGGACTGCGCCCTGAATAAGGGGCAAGGAATAAGCCAGCTTCGCCAAAATTTCTTCTGCTGTTGCCATAGTCTCCTTTCTCGTTGCCTCGCATTTGCTATTGCTCTCACAATAACACGCAATAATCGTGCCAACAACAATGCGATTGCGACGGGGCAAAAAGGGGCCACCGCTTATGCGGTGGCCCCTTTGCCAGGTTTTTTAATATCAAATCTACATGATTAGCGCCATATTGTCAATACGTGCCGGAGGGAGGCGTTGGCCGTTTTACGGCGTAAAACCCGGCTTGCAGGCCGGAAGCCCAAAAGAGCTCGGCCGCCGAAAACCCGGACCCTTCAAGCAAGGCCAGATGTTCCGCGATTGTAATGGGTAATAGTTCGCTTCCGTAGCGGCTGATATGTTTTTCAACTTCCGCCGGCGCCTTGCCGCTGTTGAGTTGATGTGCGCGCCAGCGCTGCAGGCCGACTTGCACGCCGCGCTCAGACAGCGGACGGATTGTTTCGAAGGTGATGTAAAGGCCGCCGGCGCGCAGGCCCTCGCAGCATTTTCGGGTAGCTTGCGCCCGTTGCGCCGGACTTAGATAGTGATGCGCCATGACGGCGGTTACGACGTCGAAACAGTCGGTATAGGCAAGATTTTCGCTGCCGCACTGGTTATAGTCCACGGGCAAGGCGGCCAGTTTCTCTCTGGCAAGCTCCAGCATGGCCTCGGAGGGGTCCGCGGCCAGGAAGCGGGTATTGGTAAACGATTCCGCCGCCCGGGCAATCAAGGTGCCTGTTCCGCAGCCCGTATCGAGCCAGGAGCGGGGGGAAGGAGCCAAGACCCGGACAAGGTCGAGCACTTCGGCGTGAAAGGTGTGATAGCGGGGGATGGTCTTATGCACGTTCTCATCATAATGTATTGCTGCTTGCGAGGTCTTGTTGTCGTTCATGGGTTTCCTCCAACGGTTTACGGTTTCTCGTTCTTTAAGGAACCGGGGCCGCTTTCAAGCCCTGTTTCTACCAGCTTGCGCCAAAGTGTGGTCGTGCTGATTCCCAATCGGTGCGCGGCGGCTTTTTTTGATTGGCCGGAAAGGGCCAGCGCCCGCATAATGGCGTCCCGTTCCGCCAGCCTTACAGCTTCGGCTAATGTTTCGATACGCGGAATGGAATTTGGGGCGGACAGGTTCTGGATGTATTGGGGGAAATGGGTCAGCTCCAACACATTTTCATTGATACCAATGATGTTGATGGCGTATTCAAGACAGTTTTGCAGTTCCCTGACGTTGCCGGGCCAGGTATGTTCCCTCAACCGTTTGATGCTCTCATCCGATATGCTTGTCACGAATTTGCCCAACAGGTGATTGTACCGGCTGATCATTGTTTTGATCAGCGCCGGGATATCCTCGGGACGCTCCCGCAACGCCGGGATTTTAAGCTGAACCACGTTCAACCGGTAGTAGAGGTCTTGGCGGAAAGTGCCGGCAGCAACCATTTCGGCCAGATCGCGATTGGTGGACGAGACGATTCTTACGTCGATGCGGATCGGTTTGGAGCCGCCGATGCGAGTCACTTCCCGCTCCTGCAAGACCCGGAGCAGTTTGCTCTGCAAGTTGATGTCCATTTCGCCGAGCTCGTCGAGGAAGAGGGTGCCGCCGTTCGCCTGCTCAAAGGCGCCTGAACTTCCGGATTTTTTAGCGCCGGTAAAAGCGCCTTCCTCATAGCCGAACAGATAGCTTTCGATGAGCGATGTCGGCAAAGCGCCGCAGTTTACCGCGATGAAGGGCTTGCTGCGTCGTTCGCTGCAATTGTGGATGGATTGGGCGAACAGTTCTTTGCCGGTGCCGGTCTCGCCCAGGATGATGATCGATGAAATCCCGTTGGCGACATACTGAGCCATGCTTTTAACTTTTTGGATTTCCACGCTCGTGCCCACAATATCGGTGAAGTTGTAGCGGGCATATTGGAATTTCTTTACTTCTTCAAGTAATTTTTGCTGACGCAGCACGCCATGTTCGTTGTTAAACCCGAACCCGAACCGCGGGGTAATGGGGATGCGTACCCCGATGGCGCCATGGGCTGACATTGACTCGCCGATGACCGGGCGGCCGGTTTGCATCGCCTTTTGCGCCGCATTACTTATCTTGCCGATGAAGCTGGTGTTGGGCTGGCCATCGTAGTTCACGCTGGCGGTCCGCTTGCCATTTTCGTCGAACAACACGGCTTCGCCGCCGGCGACGCGGGCAATGAACGGCAGCGCCAGATTCAGCGAGTCCTGCAGTTCCTGTTCGCGTTGGATGCGTTCCAGGTTGCTTGACGCGATCACGTAATCGCCGAGCGGCAAGGCCCAGGCTTCCGCGCCTTCGATGATCTCGGAAGGCCCGGTGCGCACCTGGCCGCTTTCCCCGGCGGCTTTCGCCAGTTCGAACAAAGTTCCCCGCCATGCTTCGATCTCTTTGCCTAAGGAATCGAAGGTGCGGATGCGTATTCCCGTCTTATCGGTCACCGTCGCATAGCCGCCGGTGATGCGAGCGATAAACGGCAGCGCCGTAATCAAAGTCTCAAGCGATACAGACATTGTTGCACCTCAATGATTGATAATCAGCGTCCTTTGGCAGTATGGCGCTTTCGCGAGCGTGCTGCTGCTTTCTATGTTTTGCATGCTCTGATTCGCTTATATCAGCTTCGTCTTTGTCCAGCGATTTCCTTTTTATTATTTGTAAAATAGTCAACCGGCAACCCCCGCCGGTATACCGTGTGGCGACTTCCCGGCCAATGTCTTCCTTAGGCGCGAACCAGCGGACGAAGCAAGGGAGGCATGCATGTCAACTATTTAAAAACCCCAGAAGCATTAATGCTTCTGGGGTTTTATGTGCTTTATTCGGCAGTGAACGGCAGCAGCGCCATATTACGCGCTCTTTTGATCGATACTGTCAATTGCCGTTGATGTTTCGCGCAGTTGCCCGAGATGCGGCGGGGCAGGATCTTGCCGCGCTCGGTGGTGTAGCGGCGCAGCTTGGGAACGTCTTTATAGTCAATGGACGCTACTTTGTCCACGCAGAAACTGCATACTTTTTTCTTCGGCTTACGGCCTTTTCCATCGCGTTTCATGCTAAACCTCCTTTAAAAGGGAATTTCTTCTTCCGGAAATACCTGACCGCCAAACGGGGTGGCTTCCTTGTCTTCGGCGGGCTGCTTGCGCTCGAGAAACTCGATGTTCTGGGCGACGACTTCCGCTACGCGGCGCTTTTGCCCGTCATTGGTTTCGTAGGAGCGGATCTGCAGGCGGCCTTCGGCGAGAATTCGCTGCCCCTTGGTGAGGTTGTTGCCGCAGGTCTCGGCGAGTTTTTCCCAGGCGACGATGGGGATAAAATCGGCTTCCTTCTGTCCGCCGCCGGCGAACCGGTTGACGGCAATGGTGAAGGACGCCACCGCTTTGCCGCTTTGGGTGTAGCGCACCTCGGGATCCTGGGCTAGACGTCCGACCAGAATGACCTTGTTCATAGCTATCCTCCTGGCCTAATCTTCCTGTTTGACAACCATGTGGCGCAGGATTTCGTCGGTAATCTTCATCACGCGATCCAGCTCGGCGACGGCGCCGGCCGGGGCGGTAAAGTAGACCACGAAGTAAATCCCTTCGTTGAAGTCTTTGAGTTCGAACGCCAGGCGGCGTTTGCCCCAGCGGTCGACCTTGTCGATCGTGCCACCGTTGTTCTTGATGAGGTTCTCGAATTTGGCGACAACCGCCTCGACAGCCTCTTCTTCCAACGGCTTCACGATGTACATGACTTCATACTTCTTCATGAAACCACCTCCTCCTTTGGACTTTCGGCCCCCGTGAGGGAGCAGGGAAGGTTCAAATATTAATTTGAAACCTGTCTCATTAGACCAGTATATTATAGCACCAAATTTATCGCTAATGCAAGAAAAGCGACCAAACTATTTTCGCCGGCCACATGGTGTAAGCCCCGCAATAGTTGTTACTATGTGTCGATGGTAGCGATATTCTGTCGCGACAGCTTGGTATAAACGAAAAATTCTTTGTTACTAGGGGCGCTTGGCAAAGAAAAAGGCTAAAAAGCGGGGCCTGTTTGGCCCCGCTTTTTAGCAGCCCTGATTAGTAAGGCGTGAGGCCGTGTAGATGGCCCCTGATGCTAGGCGCACCGCAGACGCCGCCGCAACGCGCCTTCGGAGCATACGCCAGCAAGTCGGCGAGGAGCAACGCCGCAGATGGGGTCTTATCAACGGCCGGGATTATACGTTGAAGCGGAAGTGGACTACGTCACCATCCTGCATTATATATTCTTTGCCTTCCAGGCGGACCGTTCCCTTATCCTTGGCGGCGCTGTAGCTGCCGGCGGCCATGAGGTCGTTATAAGCGACGAGTTCGGCGCGGATAAAGCCGCGCTCGATGTCGCTGTGGATCTTGCCGGCCGCCTTCTGGGCCTTGGTGCCGCGGCTGATGGTCCAGGCCCGCACCTCCGGCTCGCCGGCGGTGAGGAAGGTGATGAGGCCGAGGAGTTTATAACTGGCACGGATAACTTTGTCGAGGCTCGCTTCACTGAGGCCCATCTCCGACAAGAAGGCGGCCGCTTCTTCGTCGGACAGTTCGGCGATTTCGGCTTCTAGTTTGGCGCAGACGGCGATCGCCTCGGCCCCGGCTTTGGCGGCGTGTTCTTTGACGGCCCGGAAGTAGGGGCTGGCGTCGGGGTCGGCGGCGTCGGCTTCGTTGATGTTGGCTACATAAAGGATAGGTTTGAGGGTGAGGAGGTTGAGTTCACGCACCAGGGCGATTTCGTCTTCGCCGCCGATTACCTGGCGGACCGGAATTATTTCTTCGAGGGAGGCCTTGAGACGGGCGGCGAGTTCGAGTTCGGCCTGGGCGCGCTTGTCGCCGCCTTTGGCCATTTTCTGCAGTCGCTCGGCGCGTTTCTCCAGTGTCTCGATGTCGGCGAGACACAGTTCGGTGTTGAGGATGTCGATGTCGGCAAGCGGGTTGGGCTCGCTGTCGGCGTTCATGACGCCGGGGTCGGTAAAGCAGCGGACAACTTCGATGACAGCGTCGACCTGCCTGATGTGGGAAAGGAATTTGTTGCCGAGGCCGGCGCCCTTGGATGCGCCCTGGCCGAGGCCGGCGATGTCGACGAACTGCATTTTGGTGGGGGTAATTTTCTTGGGCTTGTACATGGCGGCCAGGGCTGCAAGCCGCGGGTCGGGCACGTCGACGACGCCGACGTTGGGCTCGATTCCCCCGGACACAAAGCTGGAGACGGCTACGCCGGCCTTGGTTAGAGCGTTGAAGAGGGTGGTCTTGCCGACGTTGGGAAGGCCTAATATGCCTACTTCGAGGTTGGTACTCATGAATATTCCACCTTAACTTTAGAGGCTGTACCCGGACAGCCTCCGCGTTTTTTTCTCAGTTAATTGTAGAATATCCCCCGCAAGAATGCAATAGTCATCCGCCGGCTGCTTTGGGTACGCTGAGGCTGCGGATGACACAGTTTTCCCGGCAGCGCGGGCAAGTGTCCATCGCCATTTCATAGAGGCGCTTGTACTTGTCGCGCTCACCGATAAGGGTAGCAACGTTGGCTCCGGCAAGGCGGCGGTAGCGGTCGCGTTCGGCGGCGAGACAGTGGTAGCAGGGGGTTTCGACGGTGTATTTCCCGCATTCCGGACAGGTTGTAAGCATGAGCGGATATCCCTCCTTGAGTAATTGTGAAAGAAGGACTCCTTGCGCGGCCCGGCGGCGGAAAACAAATAAAAAACGCCTGGGCCGAAGGTATCCTGCCCAGGCGGTCGGCTGTCTGCAATACGGTCCCCTGTGGTTGATTCCACTGATCCGCCAGTTCCGTATTGGGGTATTCGATTCTGGATCTATTATACCCGGCGTGAGCCGAGGCCGTCAATACCAGTCCAGGCGAGCAGCGTGACCCACGGGCCCTATTTGCCGGCTTCACGGGGAACGATGTTTTTGACCGCCTT
Organism: Selenomonadales bacterium 4137-cl; assembly: GCA_032334055.1. Lineage (NCBI taxonomy): Bacteria > Bacillati > Bacillota > Negativicutes > Acetonemataceae > Anaeroselena > Anaeroselena agilis. The sequence goes on from JAUOZS010000001.1 coordinate 3,655,635, forward strand.
TTCGAATTTGGGGCGGGCAATCATAACCCGGCGGCCACAGCCAAGGCATTTGAGGCCAAAGTCGATGCCGGTGCGGGTTATCTCCCATTGGTCCGAGCCACAGGGATGGGTTTTCTTCATTTTCACGATGTCGCCGATTTCATAATGGACGGTCATGCTTTTCCTCCCTGCCTGCCGGGCAGCAGCAGCCCCGGCGCCGGTATTCCGGCCTGCTCGAACAAAATCTTGGTTTTATGGCGAAAAGCGGTCTCGACCTTGACTTGTTCGAGGGGAACGGTTTTTGCCACGACGCGTACGATGACTTCGCCGGGTCGGAGGTCGACGACGCCGATTATCTTCGGTCCTTCCTGGACCTCGGGCATGCGGGCGATTTCGCCGGCCGCCTCGCCGAGAAGGGCGATGACCTTGTCGATATCCGCTTCGTAGGCGACGGGGATATTTATGACCGCCTGCATCTGACCGCGGGTGTAGTTGCTGACGCGGGAGATGACGCCGTTGGGGATGATGTGGAGAACGCCGCTGGCGTCGCGCAGCTTGGTGACCCGGAAGGTCAGTTCTTCGACGGTGCCGGCCATGGTGTCGCTGACAATGTAGTCGCCGACCGCGAACTGGTCTTCGAAGATGATAAAGAAGCCGGTGATGAAGTCTTTTACGAGCCCCTGGGCGCCGACACCCAGGGCAAGGCCGACGACACCCGCTCCGGCGATTATGGAGGTGGTGTCGATGCTGAATTCCTGCAGAATAAGGATAGCCGCCAGGAAGTAGAGCGTGTAACGGATAATGGTCTTGAGCAGGGCGCTGAGGGTGCGGGCCCTTTTCTCTTCAAGAAACTTCTTCGCTCCCTCGGGCGGATGGAAAAGGCGGTCGACGACCAGTCCGCTCAGGCGGCCGAGGAGAACGGCGACAACGACAATGGCGATGATGCGCGCGCCTTTGTAGCCGAATACGTACATCAGGCCGGATTTGAAAATGCTCTCCATGCTTACTCTCCGTATTCGCGGATTTTCTCCCACACGCGGTCTGACAGGCGACGGTAAAGCAGGCTCCAGCGGGCCGCGTTGGCCGCGAGGACTTCGAGGGCGGCTGCCTGGTCCGCACCTTTCAGCAACAGGCTTTGCCCGCAACTGAGGTCGATTTCCCGCGGGGTCGGACGGGCGATTGTCTCAAGCCCCGCGCCGGCGAGCAGATGTTCCGCCCGGACGGCGTCATGGACGGAGATGAAGGTAAACAGCAGGTCGTATTGCATCTCAGACGTCATTTTACAGAGTGACGGCTTTGCCGGCGGCCAACTGGTCGAGGATGGAGTACATGTTGGTGACGCCGCCGACCGCCAACTGGTCTTTGAGACCGAAGAAGTCTAGGCAGGTGCCGCAGGACAGTACGGTGACGCCGGCGGCGGCCAGGGCGCCGAGATGGTCGAGGACGGGCGACCCGGCCACAGCAAGCCGGACGCCGCCGTTCACGAACAGGATGGCCTTGGGCAACGGCTCGCTTTCCCGAACGGTGAAGAAGAAGGATTTCATCAGAATGGCGCCGAGGTCGTCGCTGCCATGGCCGAAGGTGTCTTTGGTGATGAGGTAGACGGTTTCCCCGGCCGGACAAACTGCCGCCTCGCCGGCCGAATTACCCTGAGCGGCGGCAGGCGCGCCTTTGGTTATGCGGATGCGGTAGTGGCCGTCCTGTTCTTGGACGCTGACGCCGCAGCCGCTGGCGACGGCGAATTTTACGACGTTTTCCTTGGCGGCGAGGTTGTCGACGAAAGTGGTGACGACGCCTTCAGCCATGGCGTCGAGTGCTTTTTTTGTGGCGATGACCGGTTGCGGACAGGCAAGTCCGCGGGCATCGATGTCAGTAGACATGGATTTCTCCTTTCCCTCGGGCGATCAGGTGACCGATGCGGGCGGCATGGTTGACGCCCGCTTGCTTAAGGGCGGCGAGCAGGGAAGCGGCCTCGGCCTCCGGAAGGGCGAAAAGCAGTCCTCCGGAGGTCTGCGGGTCGAAGCACAGGTCGCGAAGCCTCTCGGGTACGTCGTCGGCGAAATCGACGGCGGTGAGGTAGCTGCGGTTGGTATAGGCGCCCGCGGGAACGAGGCCCATGGCGGCTGCGTCGGCTGCGTCGGGCAGCAGTGGCAGGGCGGAGCTGGCGATTTCAGCGCGCACGCCGCTGGCGCCGGCCATTTCGAAAAGATGGCCGAGGAGCCCAAAGCCGGTAATATCGGTGCAGGCATGGATGGTAAAGCCGGTTGCCGCCTGGGCGGCATTGGCGTTGAGGGTGGCCATCGTCTGGATGGAGGCGGCGACGCCGGCAGGATAGAGGTCGGCCTTGGCGGCTGTGGCGAGAACGCCCGTGCCGAGGGGTTTGGTGAGCACGAGAGCGTCGCCCGGGCGGGCGCCGGCGTTGGTCCAGATTTTTTCGGGATGGACGAGGCCGGTCACGCTGAGGCCGTATTTGGGCTCGGTGTCGTCGATGGTGTGGCCGCCGGCGATGACGGCGCCGGCTTCGGCGACTTTGTCGTAGCCGCCCTTCAGGATGGCGGGCAGTGTGTCCCCGGCAAGGTCGCATGCGGGGAAGGCGACGATGTTAAGCGCGGTAAGCGGCCGGCCACCCATGGCGTAGACATCGCTGAGGGCGTTGGCGGCGGCGATCTGGCCGAAGGTATACGGGTCGTCGACGATCGGGGTGAAAAAGTCCACCGTGAGGATCAGGGCGGTGTGGTCGTCCAGCAGGTATACGCCGGCGTCGTCGGCGGTAGCTGTGCCGACCAGCAGTCGCGGGTCATTGCTTTGCGGCAAATGGCGCAGCACGTGCGCCAGGGCTCCCGGCCCTATCTTGGCCGCTCAGCCGCCGCTGTTGGTGTATTTGGTGAGTTTGACCATTCCATTACCCCCTTTCCGGTGGTCTCGGCTCAAGGCAATTATTGCCTATCCCCACAGTTATTTATACCAGCGGGCGCTAAAATCCTTTTTTGTTCCCTGTGCATAAAATAGATGTAGTCTGACAGCAGGAGGTGGCGATGTGGCGACTACTTCGACCGATGCCGTTTCCCAGACGATCATCGACACTCTTCTCGCCGACGTTAACGCGATCGTTCCGAATTACGTATCCCTGGTAAATTCATATCGGCTGCTGGTCGGGGCGGCGGAGGAGACTCACCGCATACCCGGGGTGACCCCTGACGCGGTAGCCCGGGCGATCGAAAGGTTCGACCGCAGCGGCGTGCTAATCGATATCATCATCGATTTGCTGTGCTGTAAAATCGCGTTCAGCAGCGAGCTTTTAGCTGTAACTTGCGCGCCGGTGGATATTTTCCGCCTGCTGGCGAACAGGTTTGACGTCGCTGATACTCCGCACTTGGTGGCGGAGGAAATCCTCGTGCTCGAAGTGGTGCGCCGGGCGCAAGAACGCCTGCGTGGGGTAGGACCGGTGCCTCCCTGCACGCCGCCGGGGGGACCGCCGTATACCTTTGCTACCTCCTGCTACGTACCGCCGCCCCCGCCCCCGCCGCCAATACCGCCGGAGCCGCCGTTCACACCGCCCTGCTTCGTGCCGGTATCAGCCGAAGAAGGCGTGCCGGCCCCTCCGGCAAAGTCAGCCTCCGATACTAACGAGGTTGCTGATAATGCCGAAAAAAAACGGAAAGGGTCCGCTGCGCGCCGTGATTGCAACCCGCTCAGGCCACGGCGGCTGAAGAGATGAAGCGCGTCTGCCGACGCGCTGTCGTTAAGGCACCGCAGCTATTTGTCGGGGCAGGTGCACGGCTCGAGGTGAATCGTTGCCTCGCACGGCGACAGGCTGACTTCCAGCGAGGCCTCGACCTCGTCGCAGACGGCGTGCGCAGCGTCAAGATGCATATCGCGGCGGAGGATTACGTGGACGTCGATAAGCCGCAGGCTGCCGGACCGCCGCGTCCTTAGCTGGTGGAAAGCGAGGATCGCGGGGTGAGCGGTGAGGATGTTGGCGATTATTTCTTCCTCTTCCGGCGGCAGGCTAACGTCGGTAAGCTCGTAAAGGCTTTTTTTCGTCATGTCGTACCCGGCCTTGAAAACGAAGGCGGCGACGACGATGGCGATTGCCGGGTCGAGCCAGGTTAGGCCGGTGATTTTTATGACTACTAGGCCGCCTAGGACCCCGCACGAAGTCCAGATGTCGGCTTTAAGGTGGAGGGCGTCCGCCTCGAGGGCGTGGGAACGGGTTTCATGCGCGACTTTCATCAGCCTGCCCGATACATACCAGTTGACGAGGATCGATACCGCCATTACGGCGATGCCGTATTCCAGGTAGGCCGGAGTATGGCCGGCAGTGAGTTTATCCACCGCCTCGTAAACGATCCATAATGCGGCTAGCACGATAAGGGCCGCCTCAATGGCGGCGGACAGGCTTTCCACTTTGCCGTGCCCGTAAGCGTGGTGTTCGTCGGGCGGCTTCGCCGCCTTGCGGACTGCGAAGTAGGCGATGAGGGCGGCGATGAGGTCGACGGCCGAATGGGCGGCTTCGGATACGATACTGACAGCGCCGCCAGCCAGGCCGACGGCGAGTTTGAATATAACCAGCGCCGTGTTTGAAAAAATCGACAACCGGGCGGTATTCTGTTTTAAGGTATTGTGATCCAAAATAACCCCCCCCAGTAATATTATGCGCGCCGCCGGCCAAAAAGCTCCGGCTGCCATGACCTGATTACTCCCGCTATCCGCAGATAAGCGTTTGCCACAGCCCCAAAAAACAAAAGCCTGCAGGACTTGTGGTCCCACAGGCTATGCCTGCTGCCTTTGCCCGGCCGCGCCGGCTGTCGCCGGCCGCCTGATCCTTATTTCATTATATTACCATACGGGGGCGACGGTGTAAATCCACTGCTTGGTCAGTCGTTGCCTATCTGCACTAGATGGGTGACGGGATAACCAATGGCCGTCAGCCGGTCGACGAGGACCTTGGCGTCCTTGACGTCGGCGCGGATGACCATTTCGGCCCGGCCGTCTTCGGTGTTGTAGGTGGCCATGCTGAGGATGTTGATGCCCAGTTCCTTGAAGACGGCGGCGACGTCGGCCAGGACGCCGACCTTGTCGTCGAATTCGAACGTCAGGCGGGTGCGGCCTTCCGTCAGCCCCATTACGTCAACGAGGCATTTGAAGATGTCGGTCTCGGTGATGATGCCGGCAACCGCGCCGGCGGCGTCTACGACCACCAAGCCGCCGATTTTATGGGTGTACATCATCAATGCAGCCTCTTCGATGGTGGCGTCGGCGCCGATGGTGATGACCGGGGATTTCATGATTTCCTTGACAAGCATTTTGGCAAGAAGGTGATTGATTTCGAAGACGGACAGGGTGGTAGCCGGCGACGGCGCGACGGCGCGCAGGTCGCGGTCGGTTACGATGCCGACGAGCCTGCCGTTGTCGACGACGGGGACGCGGCGGAAGTTGTTGCTTTTCATGAGGTTGGTGGCTTCGGTAACCGTCATGGTCGGAGGAATAGTCACCGGATTGGGGGTCATCCGTTTGGAGACGAACATGGCCATCTCTCCTCGCTGTTTTTTGGTTGCGTTAGCCGCCGAGGTACGCCTTGCGGACCGCTTCGCTCTCGGCCAGCTCTTTTGCGGTGCCGGAAAGGGTGATTCGCCCGGTTTCGAGCACGTAAGCCTTCTGGGCGACGGAGAGCGCCATGTTGGCGTTCTGTTCGACCAGGAGAATGGTGGTGCCGCTGGCGTTTATTTCCTTAATGATAGCAAATATTTCTTTAACCAGCAACGGGGCGAGTCCCATGGAGGGTTCGTCCATCAGCAGGAGGCGCGGCCTGCTCATGAGAGCGCGACCGATTGCCAGCATCTGCTGCTCGCCGCCCGAAAGGGTGCCGGCGACCTGGGTCTTGCGCTCGCGTAGGCGGGGGAAGCGTTTGAAAACGGCTTCCATGTCCTCGGCGATGCCTTTGCTGTCCGAGCGCGTATACGCGCCAAGCTCGAGATTTTCGAGAACGGACATGTTGGCGAAGATGCGGCGGCCTTCGGGCACGTGGCAGATGCCCTTTTTGACGATCTCCTGGGCGGGCAGGCCGGCGATGTTCTGGCCTTCGAAGGTCAGATGTCCGGTCCTGGGCTTGAGAAGCCCCGATATGGTGCGAAGGGTGGTGCTTTTGCCGGCGCCGTTGGCGCCAATGAGGGTAACGATTTCGCCTTCGGACACTTCCAGGCTGATGCCTTTGAGGGCATGGATCGCGCCGTAGTAAACGTTGATATCGTCGATCTTAAGCATCAGTGCACCTCCTCGCCGAGGTAAGCCTCGATGACCCGCGGGTTGTTTTTGATCTCGGCCGGCGTGCCCTGGGCGATGATGCTGCCGTAGTCGAGAACATAGATGCGTTCGCAGACGCCCATAACCAGGCTCATGTCATGCTCGATGAGGAGGATGGTGAGGCCGAACTCCTTGCGAATCCAGCGAATCATGTCCATAAGCTGCTGGGTTTCCTGGGGATTCATGCCTGCAGCCGGCTCGTCGAGCAGGAGGAGCTTGGGCTGGGCGGCGAGGGCGCGCGCGATCTCAAGCCTGCGTTGTTCGCCATAGGGTAGGTTTTTGGCGATTTCGTCCTTCCGGTGAGCAAGCTGGAAGATTTCCAGGAACCTAAGTGCCTTCTGGTCGAGGCTTTCTTCTTCGGCGTGATAACGGCCGAGGCGCAAAACCGTCTCCAGGAGGCCGTATTTGACGTGGAAGTGGTAGGCTATTTTAACGTTGTCGAGGACGGATAGTTCGCTGAACAGGCGGATGTTCTGAAAGGTTCGGGCGACTCCGCGCTGGGTTATCTGATACGGTTTGAGACCGACAACGTTTTTGCCGTCGATTTCGATTTGCCCCTCGGTGGGATCGTAAACGCCGGTCAGGAGGTTAAAGGCCGTTGTTTTGCCGGCGCCGTTGGGGCCGATAAGGCCAACCAGTTCGCCCGGCTCGATGGCCATGTTGAAGGACGAGACGGCGCGCAGGCCGCCGAAGGACTTGGACAGGTTAGTTACCTTTAGCAGTGTCACGCCGTTCACCTCCCATCAAGCGTCCGAACATTTTGAGGCTGAGTTCCTTGTTGCCGAACAGACCCTGGGGCCTAAAGAGCATTAAGGAGATGAGCAGGAGCGAGTAGATGACCATCCGCCATTCGGGCCAATCGGCGAAGAAGGCCGACACCCCGGTGAAGAAGATAGCGCCGACGATTGAACCGCTCATGCTGCCAAGGCCGCCGAGAACGACCATGGTGAGGATGTCGAAGGACCGCATGAAGGTGAAGGAGGCAGGGTGGGCGATATAGGTGTAATGGGAGAAAAGCGCCCCGGCCACGCCGGCGAACGCGGCGCCGAGGGTGAAGGCGAGGACTTTGTATTTGGTGGTGTCTACCCCCATGGCTTCGGCGGCAATCTCGTTCTCGCGGATGGAGATGCACGCCCGGCCGTGGGTGGAGTTAACGAAGTTTTTGATAAAGAAGAGAACGAAGAGCATCAGGAAGAAGGCCCAGGTAAAGTTGGTAAGCTTGGGGATGCCCATGAAGCCCGAGGCGCCGCCCACGTAGGGTATGTTGAGGATGGTGATGCGGATTATCTCGCCGAGGCCGAGGGTGGCGATAGCGAGGTAGTCGCCGGTAAGGCGGAGGGTGGGCAGGCCGATGATAAAGCCGAGTACGGCGGCGCCGAGGGCGCCGGCGATGATGCCCACGATGAAGGGCAGGCCGAGTTTGACGGTCATGATTGCGCCTACATACGCGCCTACGGCCATGAAGCCCGCATGGCCGATGGAGAATTGGCCGGTGATGCCGTTGATGAGGTTGAGGCTGGTGGCCAGAATAACGTTTATACAGACGTAGACTATGTTACGTTCCCAGTAGTCCTGGATGAAGCCGATCGAGATGAGGGTTTGGATTGCCGCGTAGACGACAATGCCGAGTAAAAGCAGCCGGAGGTCGTGTTTCGTTTTTTCTCGCATGCCGGTCACCTACACTTTCTCCCGGACGTATTTGCCGAGCAGACCGGAGGGTCTGAAAAGAAGGATGAGGATCAGGATGCCGAAGGCGGCCGCGTCGCGGAAGGTGGAGGATATGAAACCGCTGACCATAGCCTCGACGACGCCCATTATGACGCCACCCAGCATTGCCCCCGGAAGTATGCCGATGCCTCCCAGGACCGCGGCAACAAATGCCTTAAGTCCCGGCATGATGCCCATAAGCGGGTCGATGGAGTTGTAGTAGATGCCGACGAGTACGCCGGCCGCAGCGGCCAGGGCTGAGCCGATGGCGAAGGTGAACGAGATTACGCGATCGACGTCGATGCCCATGAGGCGGGCGGTATCGTTATCGAAAGAGACGGCGCGCATGGCTTTGCCGATTTTCGTGCGGTGGACAATGTAGGTAAGGATGGCCATCAGGATGAGCGAGACGACGAGGATAATGATCTGATAGCTGTTTATTACTACGCCGCCGAGGTTATAAATCTCGGTGGGAAGAAGGGCGGGGAAGGTGCGGGGTTGAGGCGAGACGACGAGCATCCCGCCGTACTCAAGGAACAGGGAGACGCCGATGGCTGTAATAAGAACGGCGATCCTGGGCGCGTTCCTGAGTGGACGGTAGGCGAACCGTTCGATGGTGACGCCCACCAGAGCGGAAACCGCCATGGCAACGATGAGGGCGGGGAAGAAGGACAGTTTCAAGAACGTTGTGGCGAAGAACGCCACATAGGCACCCAGCATGTAGACATCGCCGTGGGCAAAGTTAATGAGACGGATGATGCCGTAAACCATGGTGTAGCCGAGTGCGATAAGCGCATAAATGCTGCCAAGGGAAATACCGTTTACCAACTGTTGATAGAACTGTTGAAGGAATGAATCCATGCGCTCCCTCCTTATCGTAGTTATTGTCGGTGCGGCGTCCGCTGCCGCCTGAATCGGTGATGACAAGGACATTATATGTCCAAAGGTTTTCCCCCGCAAAGGCCGAGGGCCAACCGTTGTTTTCCAAGAGTTGTCGTTGGAGCTCCTCGTGTAGTCGCGGTCCGCGATGCGGGCATGCAGGTCTCCTTAGAAACGACGAGGGCAGTCACCGGCCCGCGGCAGGCCGGCATCCGCCCCATATACACTCTTCGCGCGGTCCTCCAGCCAAGGACAATCGTCCGCCTTTGGACCATCATATGTTATCCACAGTGTATATTATAGGGAGACCTTCCAGGCCTGTCAATACTTCGTGACGCGGATTTTTTAATATTTGTCTCCTGGTGGTGTACTAGGGTTTGGGGGTGCATAGGTGCGTAAGAAAGGGGATAAGGACAAGTCCTTATCCCCTTGCACTACGACGATGTACCGATTAGGGATTGACAGTTTCCTTGAATACCATTTTGCCATCTTTCAAGGCGATAATGACGGCGCTCTTGACAGGGTCATGGTTGGCATTCAGGTTAATGGTGCCGGTTACGCCTTTGAGGTTCTTGGTCTGGGCGATGGCATCCTTGATTTTGACGGAGTCATCGGGACCGGCTTTCTTGATGCCTTCGACGACCATCAGCGCGGCGTCCCAGGCAAGAGCGGCCAGGGCGTCAGGGGTTTGGCCGTATTCTTTCTTGTAGGCTTCGACGAACTTGATGGTGTCGGGGTCCTTGGAGTCGGCGGCGTAGTGGTTTACGAAGAAGGTGTTTTCAAGCGCTTTGGCGCCGGCGATTTCGGCGAGCTTGGGAGAATCCCAGCCGTCGCCGCCCATCAGGGGCACGGTAATGCCGAGTTCACGGGCCTGCTTGACAAACATGCCGACTTCCTGATAGTAGCCGGGGTTGAAGATTACTTCGGGATTAGCGGCCTTGATCTTGGTGAGGGCGGCGCGGAAGTCGGTGTCTTTCTGCTGGTAGGCTTCCTTGGCTACGATCTTACCGCCGGCCTTGGTGAAGGCTTCTTCGAAGAACTGGGCCAGGCCTTTGGCATAGTCGGAGCTCATGTCTACGTATACGGCGGCGGTCTTGGCCTTGAGGGATTTGGCGGCGAAGTTGGCGGCGACCGTGCCCTGGAACGGGTCGAGGAAGCAGGCGCGGAAGACGAAGTCTTTAACTTTGCCGTTCTCGACGGTTACTTTCGGGTTGGTGGCGCTGTTGGAGACAACAGGAACCTTCTTGTCCATGGCGATCGGGCTTGCAGCCAAAACGTCGGAGCTGGTGACCGGACCGACAACGGCGACGACTTTGTCCTGGGTGAGGAGCTTGGTCATGGCGTTGGCGGCTTCGGCCGGTTCGGATTTGTTGTCGGCGACGACAAGTTCTAGCTTCTTGCCGTTGACGCCGCCGGCGGCGTTGATCTGCTTGAAGAGTAGTTTAACGGCGTTGACGGACGATTGTCCGAACGTCGCCTGCCCACCGGTCATTTCGAAGTTGGCGCCTACCTTGATGGTCGCCGATTTGGCGGGAGCGCTGCCGCCGCCGCAGCCGGCGAGAACGGCAACCATGGTGACTACTAAGGCCAGGGCTACGAGTGTAAGCCACTTTTTGGACACCTGAATTCCTCCTTCTCAAATACGCGTTCTTAATTAAACCAAAAACCAAATTATACTTTAGTTCCCCCTACCCTTGAGAAATCGGTTTTCCCCTTCCCCCCTCCGTTGATACAGGATCTTGATAATATGAAAAAGCCTAGAAAGAAGCCCTCCGGGGAGGACTTCTCACAAGCCTTTTTCCGCCTGCGGTGTATCCCGAAACTGGTTAGGCCTCCGGTGGCTGGCGGCAACTCTGCCGCCCATGGTACACATGGCGGGGATTTTTGTCTTTGTGTTTTATTATAGGTGTACTGTTTCCAGCCTGTCAACAACATTTTGGCGACAATACGTTGCCCCATGTCCTTGTGTAGAACACAACTGTCGCCATACACCTGGAGAATGTAGATAATTTTCGGCACGCATGGAAAGATTCCTGCCTCTCATTCCACTTATTTCCACAAATATTCGCGTCGGCCCGTTGACATTACCGCAAAGACAGGAAAACTCTCCCCTAAAGACAAATGCCTGCCTTCCGCCGGCGGGGCCGGGCGGAAAGCCGTGTACACGGTTACACAGACGATCGCCGAGCGCCGCGAACGAAATGCAGGCAACTGCGCCTTAGGCTTTATAGGTTTTGTACATATTGATCGGCTCGGCGTTATCGTACATCGTCCATATGCCGCATGGGCAAACCCCGGCGCATATGCCGCAGCCGATGCATTTTGCGCTGTCGCTGACGTATTGGAAACCTCCGCCCGCTAACGCGACGCGGGTGATGGCGTTTTCCGGACAGGACTTCAGGCACATGTGGCAATCGCGGCAGGTGCCGCAGCTGATACAGCGCAGATAGTCGTCGCCGGGAGAAGGCAGGTCGCAGCTGTGGCACTTTTTGAAGTAAGCGGTGCTGAGCTGCCCGGCGGGGATACGCTGCTTTTTCTCAGGCTGGTAGCCGCCGCCGGTGAGGTATGCGCTCACGGCAAACGCGGCCTGACGGCCGGCGGCGACGGCGTCGACCAGGCGCCCGGGCCGGATGGTGTCGCCGGCGGTAAATATGCCGGGAGCGACGGAGTAGTCATCGGCCGGCTTCAGGCAGCCACGCTCGAGAGTTATTTCCGCCGGCAGGTAGCCGAGGTCGGGGGCTTCGCCGATGGTAATGATGACGGTATCGCCGGGAAGGAGGTCGCCATTTTTGAGGATTATGCCTTCGGCGGTGATTTCCTTGGTCTCGACCGGCCAGAGAAGCTTGCCGCCCAGTTCCTCGACATGGGCGATCTCCTTGGCGAAAGCGGCCGGGGCCTGGATGTCGATGCAGGTAACTTCCTCGGCGCCCATTTGGTATGCTCCAACAGCGGCGTCCATGCCGGAGTTGCCGCAGCCGATGACGATGACGCGCTTTCCGACGGCCGGCTTTTCGCCACGGTTGACCGCTTTTAGGAAGTCAAGCCCTTTTACGATGCGTTCGTGGCCCGGCCAGGGGATGACCCGCGCCACGTGGGCGCCGGTGGCGACGACAACGGCATCGCTGGCGGCGCGCAGGGCGGCGAATTTTTCTTTGTCGACGCGAACGCCGGTTTGGAACTCGACGCCAAGGCTTTCGATACGGGCAAGTTCTTTGCGAAGCGCTTCCTGGGGCAGGCGGCCGCGGGGGATGACTTGCTCCATTTTTCCGCCCATGGCGGCGTTTTCTTCGTAGACGGTCACGCGGTGGCCCTGGCGGGCGAGGTGCCAGGCGGCGGTAAGGCCGGCTGCGCCGCCGCCGATGACGGCAACCTTTTTGCCGGTTTTGGCGTCGGGCGGCGCGACCAACGTGTCGGCGGAGTAGCGGCCGAGAAGGCCGATCTGGGCGGAGAGGTCGACCTGCTGACGGGTGCAATCATCCATGCAGAGGTTGGGGCATACGGCGCCGCAGATGGAGGCGGGGAAGGGGGTGTATTCGAGAATGAGGCGATAGGCTTCTTCTATTTTTCCGTCCCGCAGGAGGTTGAAACGCTGCTGGGAGGGGATGGAGGCAGTACAGTTATACTCGCACGGGGCGGCATAGCGGGCGTTTTCCCACTGGGGCACGCGCTGGCGGTTGATGCCGGTGGCCACGAGACCGACTGTGGCAAGATCATCGCTCGAAACGTCGCCGAAGATGCCGCCAGGCACCCATTCGGTGGTGCGGAAAGCGCGGATGTCTGTGTTGACTTTTTTCGGCCGTTCGTCGTAGGTGAGGGGCACGACTTTCCGCCATTCGTCCCAGGCGGAGAGGGTTCCTTTGAGCTCCGGGCGGTTGATGCCGCCGAGGAAGTCGTCCATCGTGCCGGCCAAGTAGGCGATATCGTCCCGGTCAAGGGGCAGCACCTTGACATCTTTGGCGGACAGGCCCGCGGCCTGTCCGCGGAAGTAGAGCCGGCCGCCGACCATGCCGACACAGGCCCGGTCGCCGAGAACCGAGTCGAGGTTTTCGCTGTCGACGCCGCAGACTACGGCTATGCCGCCGGACATGAATTCGAACGAGAAAGAGCCGCAGCTTTTCAACACCCAGAATTCGGGCGGGGCGTAGAGCGGGTCGTGTTTCATCATCGAGCCGGAGCGGGTGCCGACGCGGCCGCCGACGTACACGGAGCCGGAGGCGGCACAGTGGGCGCTGGTGTCGCCGCCGTCTCCCCTGACGATGATGCGTCCGCCGGCGTTGAGCCAGCCGACGTCGGCCGGTGCGGGGCCGTCGACGATGATTTCGGTGCCTTCCATGCACATTGAGCCGACGCGTTGGCCGGGGTTTGTGACAAAGAATCTTAGCGGTTTGCCTTCGGGATGCCAGAGCGGCCCGCCGATGTCGTGCTGGCCGGCGGCGTCGATGTGGAATTCGGTCTCGCCTTCGGCGAGGGCGTTGCTGATTGCCTGCAGGAGGTCCTGCGTAGGCATCCGGTCGTTGCCTTCAAAGGCCTTGATCTTAAACACTACGCGTCCCTCCTAGCATGAATATTGTATCGCCAGTTTGTCGGCGATGGCTTTGTCGGTGGTTACGAGGGCGTCGGAGCGGCCGACCGGCAGAGAGCTGTTGCCGATGGGGGCCATCATTTTCCTGATTTCGGCGTCGAGGGCCAGCATGTAGTCGACGATGTTCTGAGCGGCTTTGTCGACGTCGAGGCGCCTGACGAGGCGGGGGTCCTGGGTACAGATCCCGGTGGGGCAGAGACCGGTGTTGCAGGCGTTGCAGCGGCTTTCTTCGTTCCCGATGCAGCCGCACAGCTGGATGAGCAGTTTGCCGAGAAAGACGCCGTTGGCGCCGAGACAGATCATTTTGAAGGCGTCGGCCGCGGCGTTGCCGGTGAGGCCGAGGCCGCCGCCGGCCCACAACGGTATCTGGCCCTGGCGGCCTTGTTTGACCGCGGCGATGTAACATTCGCGGACTTTGGAGACAACAGGGTGCCCGGTATGGTCGAGCGACACTTCGTTGGCTGCGCCCGTGCCGCCCTGGATGCCGTCGAGGAAGAAACCGCCGCAGATCTTGTAGGGGTCGCGGAGGAGGTTGTTGTAGACGGACACCGAGGTGGCCGAAGCGGCGCATTTGATGGCGACGGGAACACGGAATTTGAAGGCGGCGTTGAGGGACATGTGCATTTTTTGCACCGATTCTTCGATGGAGTAAAGCCCCTGGTGGTTGGGAGGGGAGAGGAGGTCGGCCTTGGGCACGCCACGGATGGCCTGGATGTGCTCGGCAACCTTGGCGGCGGGCAGCAGGCCGCCGTCGCCCGGTTTTGCGCCCTGGCCTATTTTGATGAGGATGCCGGCCGGATCGACCTTCATGTGGGGCATGGCTTTGATGATGCGGTTCCAGCCGAAATGGCCGGAGGCGATCTGGATAATCATGTATTTGAGGTATTCGGATTTCATCAACTGGACCGGCATGCCGCCTTCGCCGGAGCACATGCGCACAGGCATGTCGTATTTTTCGTTGAGATAGGCGGTGGCGAGACAGACGGCTTCCCACGCCCGGGTGGAGAGGGCGCCAACCGACATGTCGCTGAAGATGACGGGGTAAATCCAGCGTACGGGCGGCGTCCAGTCGGACAACTTCAGGTCGCCGTCGTCGATGGAGAACGGCAGCTCGCCGGGCAGCAGCACGCGGCCGAAGGGCGCGAGGATGTCGAAGGTGTGGCGCTCGGAGTCGAGCGAGGGGTCGGTCATCTGGGAGATGCGGCCGATGACGATTTTGTCGAGGGTCCGCTCCTTAATGAGGTTGTTGCGGCCGCCTCTTTTGATGGGGTTGCCGCCGCCGCGGGCGAGCAGGTTGAGACGCGAGTCGTCGTTGCGTACCGGGCGGATGGCCCGGTTGGGGCAGACTTTCTCGCACATGCCGCAGCCCCGGCAGAAGTTGGCGACGCTGTTTTTCTGCTTAATGACGGGAATAGCCCGGTGGGTCTGGGTGGGTTCGGGAACATGGGCGGTGGAGATGGTGACCGAACGACGCTCCACCGCGGCCTCGATGGCCTTGAAGGTACAGGCGGCGACGCAGCTGCCGCACATCGTGCAGCGCTCGGGACTGTACTCTATTTTCCACGGCAGGTCGTTAAAGGTTACGTCCTGCGTTTTCGTTACTGTTTCCATCGCTGCACCTCCAGGTCGGGAGTGATGACGACGACTTCCCGCTCGTCGGGGTAGACGTCGCATGCGGGGTCGCGGTCGGGCACGACAACGTTGAGACCGCAGACTTCGGAGGAAATGGCGATGGTGGTGCCGTCGCCGCCGATGACGACCGGCCGCAGTTTTTTGGAGTCGCAGCAGGTTATGAGGCTGTTATTGGGGAGCATGCCGATGATGGTGTTGGGCCCGTTGATCTCCAGGTGGCCGAGCGACTGGCGGATAAGCTTGAGTTCGGCTTTGTCGGGCCGTTTCTCGATTTCTTCGAAGGGCAGGGGGGTGACGACGTGTTTATAGTATTTGATCGGCCACTTGAGCTGGTGAAGAACGTAGTGGAGGGTATAAAGGAAATTCTGCGAGTCGGACTCGAAGCCGATGTAGCCGCGGTGGAGCGATTTCTGATATTCCTTGTTCTTGGTGTAAAAAGTGTTCTCGCCGTTGGCGCACAGGGTGTAACCCTGGATGAAGAAGGGGTGGGCGGCGTAGCGGACGATTTCGTAGTTGGTGTTCTGGCGGCACTGGACGACGACGTTCTTGGCCATCAGTTCGCCGCTGTCGTCCCAGAGGCGGAAGTAAACGGCTATGTCGCGAGGGTCGCCAATCTCTTTTAGGGTTAACACGTCCGGCCACAAAGAGAAGGCATAGCCCTGGTCCTCTTTTTCCAGCATCGCCCTGAGGGCCAGCCGGGTGTCGAGAAGCAGTTCTTCTTTGGCTGCCTGGGCGGCGTTCTGATACTGCTCGGGATAGTCATAGCAACGGAAGATGTAGTGGGGCATGGCCTTGATGTCGAGCCCGGGCTTGCGGTTGAGCTTCGGCACCCACTCGTAGGCACGGGTGAAGTTGTGTGCCTCCATGTAGTTTTCGACCATTTGCGCGCCCTTCTGGGTGCAGGCCAGCGACAGCAGCGGCTTGTCTTTGTACTGGCCGAAAACGCCTTCAAGGTCCTGCATCACCATGGCGAACCCCGAGTTGTCGTGTCCCTCCTGTTGCGGGAGCATCAGGCGCAGGGCTTGCGACGGGTGAAACGCAACCTTGCTTTTGATCGCGCCTATTCGGCACATGTAGGCCACCTCTCTCCAAACAAATTAATAGCAAATCTCTCTAGTAGCCAATACCTTCGACCAAATATTGCAAAATAAAAACCGGCGAAGATCCCAGCCTCTCCGGGACCTTCCGCCGGGTATTTTATCCCCACGGTGTAACGCCGACAGCGTCTGTGCCGCTCGGTCCAGGCCGCCGTTGGCGCGGAACCCTAGGCACACTCCCTCACGGACAATTGTCCTGCGCAGTCATACTGCTTTGTTAACACTAATTATAGAAAGGAGTATATTTGCTGTCAATATGCAAAATAATATAAAGTTTATTCTGATAAATCGCGGAGTTTTGGCCCAGGACGGCGATTATCGCCGTCACGTATTGTATATTTATGCAAGTCGAGGTATTCGATAAGCGGCAGGGCAACCTTGCGGGAAGTGTTAAGAAGGTCGCGAAGTTGTGCCACTGTTAGGGTAGGGTTGTCAGCAAAGTGCTGTTGGATAAGCTTCGCAATGTATTGAATTGTTTTTCTGTATACAAGTATTTCGCCTACACGGACAAGTATGCCCTGCCGCACTAAAATATCCTGAGCAGCGCGTGCTTTGTCAGCCGGGAGAGACATTTTCTCAGCGATAACCTGCCAGTCTATTCCCGCCAGGCCGCTTCCGTCGAGCACCTGCTCGGCGCGGGCGGCGAGATCCTGACGCCAGTCGCTGTGGCGACTGGCGAAGTCCTTGAGGGCTACGTCGGCGCCGCTGATGGCAATGACGCCCTGAGCCTGCCAGTAGCTCAGAATTTCTTCATACGCCCGCTCCTTGAGGCCGAGCCTCTGGCGGAGGATTTCCTTTGCCAGTCCGGGCCGGTCGGGATGCTCCCGGTGGCAGTCGCTAAGAACGCCTGTCAGGCGTTCGCCCAAAGAGGCGAGGACGTTGGTGGCCAGGTAATGCTCGCCCAGTCGGATGATGGAGCCAGCAGCGATAAGCGCATCCAGGATGGCGCTGACGGTAGCGTCCTTTATATAGCCGCTGGCGCGCCTGATATCGTCACCCTGCACCGGCTGACCGAAGTCGGCGACGATGGCGTCCAGCACGGCAGATTCATCTCCTCCCGCAAGGGCTTCGGCCAAGGCCCGGCGAGCAGGCCGCAGTCGCCGACTGTTGGCGCTTGGGGCGACGAGGGTCGCGCCGCCGAGCAGATGTTGGGGCGAATAAAGCCGGATGATACCGCGGTCGCCAAGCCCGGCGGCGAGCGGTGATTCGAGGATCAGACGGGCAAAGCGCGGTTCGCAGTCCTTGAAGTAGTGAACGCGGGCAAGAAATTCGCCTGTGCCGAGATGGAGGCGGATGCGGGTGCCGGAAGCGACCTCGCCCCGCCAGTCGGCGACTATATCCCATTTGTCGCTGATCTGTCCGCGACAGGGGGCGCTGAGTACCATACCCCGCTCGACCGTTTCGCCATCCGCACCGCTAACGTTGATAGCCGCCCGTTGGCCGGCATAGACTTGCCCGCATTTGCTGCCATGCCATTCAAGCCCGCGGATTCTGACCAGGCTGCCGGACGGGTAGAGCCGCAGGCTGTCGCCGACGGCTGCGGTGCCGCTCAAGGCGGAGCCTGTAACGACGGTGCCATAGCCCCTTACAGAAAAGGCTCGGTCGACCCAAAGGCGGAAGGGGGCCTGGCTATCCCTGGCCGGCTGTAGGGCGGCCGCTGCTTGCAGAGCTTCGCGAAGCTCTGCCACGCCCTCGCCGGTAACGGCCGAGACCCGGAGGCGGGGAGCGGCGGCCAGGAAGGTGTCGGCGAGGACGGCGGCGATGTCTTCTTCGACCAGTGCCAGCCAGTCGGCATCGACTTTGTCGATTTTATTTATCACCACGACGCCGCTTTTGACGCCGTAAAGGCTGAGCATGGCAAGGTGCTCGCGGGTCTGGGGCATGACGCCTTCGTCGGCGGCGATGACGAGCATGACAAGGTCAATGCCGCCGGTGCCGGCGAGCATGTTTTTGAGAAACCGCTCGTGTCCCGGAACATCGACAACGCCTGCGGTTATGTCGGGGCTGAGGGACAGGGAGGCAAAACCAAGGTCAATGGATATGCCGCGCGCCTTTTCTTCTTTCAGGCGGTCGGTGTCCGTGCCGGTGAGGGCTTTTATCAGGGCGGTCTTGCCATGGTCTACGTGACCGGCCGTGCCGATTATTACATATTTCATAGCGCCGCCTCGGCGGCCAGCGCCTCAAGGGCGCCGCAGATCTCCGCCAGATCTTCAGGCGCAAGGCATCGCACGTCGAAGAGCAGGCAGTCGTCTTTGACGCGGACGATGATGGGCAGGGCACGCAGCCGCAGTTTTTCTTCGGCGGCATCGGCGCTCAGGCGCTCCGGGCGGACCCTAACGCCCCAGCCAGGAAGGTCGACCGCCGGCAAAGCGCCGCCGCCGGCGCGGGAGACGAGGGGGACGACCTCCGCCCGCCAGCCTGGCAGGTCGCCCAACAGGCCGGCGAGCGCGGCCGATTTGTCGGCCAGTTCCCTTTCGCCGGCCTGAAGCATAGACAGCACGGGGATATCGTGTTCGGGCTCGCCGAGCAGATAATCAAGCAGAGTTCCCTCGAAGGCAGCGAGGGTGAGCTTGTCGACACGGATGGCTCGCAGCAGGGGGTGGCGGCGGAGGGTATCGACAAGTTCCTTTTTGCCGGCGATGACGCCGGCCTGGGGGCCGCCGAAAAGCTTATCCCCGCTGAAGGTGACGATATCCATGCCGGCGGCCAGTCGCTCGGATACAGCCGGTTCGCGCCACCCATCGGCCTCAACCGGGCGAATGGTGCCGCTGCCAAGGTCTTCGATTAGCGGCAGCCCATGCTGCCGGGCGAGTGTGGCAAGGGCGCCGTCCTCGGGTTGGGCGGTGAACCCGACGATGCGGTAGTTGCTGGTATGTACCTTGAGAATGGCGGCGGTGCTGGGTCCAATCGCCCGCTCGTAATCGTGAAGGTGGGTTTTGTTGGTCGTGCCGACTTCGACCAGGGTGGCGCCGCTCTGAGCCATTACATCGGGCACACGGAACGAGCCGCCGATTTCCACGAGTTGACCGCGACTGACGATGACCTCGCGCCCGCGGGCCAGCGCAGAGAGTACGAGCATGACGCCGGCGGCGTTGTTGTTGACGACGATAACATCCTCCGCGCCCGTCAGAGCGGCAATCCGGGCGGCTACGTGGCTGTAGCGGCTGCCGCGCTCACCGCCGGCAAGGTCGTATTCGAGAGTGCTGTAGCCGGCCATGACGTCGGCGACCCGCTCCCTGGCCCGCCTGCTGAGAGGAGCGCGTCCGAGGTTGGTATGGAGGACAACGCCGGTGGCGTTAATTACCCGCCGCAGGCTCGGTTGACCGGCGTGGGCGAGAAGACGGCGGGCGATGCCGAGGATGGCCGCGGGGGTGGTATCGACTTCTTTGCCGGCAAGCGCTTCGCCGCGCACGATTTCGGCGGCCTGTCGCAGACTGCCTACTAGCAGCTCGCGGGGCACAGCGGCAAGTTCCGGAAAGGCGGCGGCGGCGGCAAGGAGCCGGTCGATCGCCGGTATACGGCGCATTATGGCGGACGGAGTTTGCATAGACCCTCCTTGGTTGCGGAGTTACCTAATTATATATTATTATTCCAAATTGCCCGGTCTTTTCCTGTCGGGGAATAAATCGCGACGTAAAAAGACATACTTTTGGTATCATCATTGAGCAAGGAGCCAATATGCTCAACCGCATTTTCAATGTTCCGTCGCCGGATTGTGAGCGTAGATTCAGTATCAGCAGTCCCCTCGCCCGCCAGGATCTGGCCGCATCCGTACGCGCGGCGTTGGTAGAGGCGGGTGCCTCGGGACGGCCGGTCGTCATATTATGCATCGGCACAGACCGATCCACCGGCGATGCTCTTGGCCCTCTCACCGGCAGCAGGCTGCGGACCCTCTACACCTATCCTCATATCTTCGGGACTCTGGATGACCCGGTTCACGCCACTAACCTGGCGGATTCCCTGCAAAGCATATCAAAGGTGTTTAGCAATCCTTATATCGTGGCAGTCGATGCCTGCCTGGGCCGACTGGAGAGCGTAGGTTGCGTTACTGTCGGTCGCGGCCCGCTCCGTCCTGGCGCGGCCGTTAACAAGGACCTGCCGCCGGTCGGCGATATTTGCATTACCGGCATCGTCAACGTTGGCGGGTTCATGGAACATCTTGTGCTGCAGAGCACTCGCCTGAACTTGGTCATGAAGATGGCCGACGCTATCGCCTTCGGACTGGCGACCGGGTTGTACGACTACGAAAAGGGCATCAGCAGCTGCTGATGCCCTTTTCGTAGTCGTAGCTACAAGCGGTCGATTTCGTCGAGGATATCCTCGGCCGTTTTGCCGGCGGCGCTGATTACCGGCACTTCGGTGAGAGTGTCCTGGATGTTCATTAGGTTGATGTCTGCGCCACTGACAACGATGGCGTCAACGCTGTCGAGATCGGTGTTGTCGAGGGCTACCACTTCGTAACCTTCGGTTTCCAACAAGTCGATGACACCTGATAAATTCTGCTCTACGGCGATGATTCCCTGGATCATCTCGCTCCACCTCCGCTGATAGTATCTCTGTTTCGTTTTTCTTTATCCGCGCTGTCAGCCCAGTTTATTCTCCAGTTGCATAGCGACTTCTTCGGGAGTGAGTCCGGCGGCGTTGACAAGCGCGGTGTTTTCCGCGACACCCCTTCGCTCCGAAGCTGCAAGGGGTACCCCTCGATAAATAACCGCTTCCACCGGCCTAACCCATTCGTCAGGGTCCACTACCTGATAGCCCTGGTTGCTCAGATGCTCCT
Source organism: Selenomonadales bacterium 4137-cl (assembly GCA_032334055.1). Lineage (NCBI taxonomy): Bacteria > Bacillati > Bacillota > Negativicutes > Acetonemataceae > Anaeroselena > Anaeroselena agilis. The sequence continues at coordinate 3,676,594 of JAUOZS010000001.1, forward strand.
TCACCGGGTCGAGGCCATGCTCTACCGACACGAGCCGCGCCATAAATAACACCCCCGCAATTATTTTTTGCGGGGGTGACGTTTTCATGCCTGTCAAGTTTTTGCTGGGTTCGGTTTTGGCTCTCGCGCCTGGTTGCTCGCTTCGGCCGGTTTGTCGCTGCCGTTGCGCATTTCGCAGGCGCCTTTGAAGATCGCGCCTTCACCGATGATGAGAACGCCGACCTTGATGTCGCCGTACAACTTGGCGCTCGCCGTCAGCTCAAGCTTGTCGGTCACGTCGACGTTGCCATGGACAGTTCCGGCGATGGTGGCGCTGCGTCCTTTGATCTGGGCGCGGAGGATGCCGGTTTCACCGACGATGATGTCGCCTTTAGCGGTGATCTCGCCTTCCGCCTGTCCGTCGACCCGGATGGTTCCGCCAGCGGAGATGTTGCCTTTGACATGGGTAGCGGGACCGATAATGGTTTCGATTTGATCGGTGAATGCGGGGGCTCGCTTGCTGCTACCAAACATCAGCTTTCTCTCCTCAGCTTACAAAAAGTTTGCCGGGTTGACCACGGTACCGTTCATGCGCACTTCATAATGAAGATGGGGGCCTGTGCTGTTGCCCGTGCTGCCCATGTAGGCTATGGTCTCACCCTTTTTGACCCGATCGCCTACAGAGACGAGGTTTTCGGAATTGTGGGCGTAAGCGGTGACGATGCCGTTGTGATGGTCAATCTGTATCATTTTTCCGTAGCCGCTGTACCAGCCGCTGTATATGACAGTACCGTCGGCGGTGGCTTCAATCGGCGTTCCGTAGTCATTTGCGATATCAATGCCGGGGTGCCAGTCGCTGCCCCAGCCCCACGGCGAGCCCCGCCAACCGAAGCGGGATGTCACGTCGCCGTATGTAGGCCAGATGGAGGGGGTGGCGGCGATGCGCTCGTTGCGGGCGATTAGGGCTTCCTTGAGAGCTGCGAGGCTCTGTTCACGCGCTTTTGCGCTTGTCTGGAGATCTTTGACGAGATCCGACAGCTCGCCAACTTTGGGTTTTACTATCGGGCCGCCTTGTCCACCCTGCGGGGAGGGCCGAGCGGTACCGGAACGGGAAGCGGGCAATTCGTCGCTGTTTACCAGCCGGCGAATTTCGACGTCCAGCTTGTTGAGGCGGCCGATGTCTTCCTGAAGTACGGCGGTAGCTTTGGCAAGCTGCTCGATCTGTTGGTGCTGCGCCGTGTTGACTTCCCGCAGGCGCTCAAGCTCCGCTTTCTCGGAGTTGGCCACACTCACCGTGTGGCGATAGTGGACGAAGGTGCCGATTGAAAACACCATCAGGAGACTCAGGGCCGCGGCGGCAATTTTGAGGGCTTTGATCGGTAGGCGTAAACTGAAGGCGCTCTTACCGTGGTGGGGTATGAACATTAATGTATACTCGCGCCGGTCGGGAGGCGTTTTTTTCGGGGGAAGACTTTTGCTTAGAACGGTTTTGACGTGCTTTGTTCCGCCATCGCCCTGTTTCCAAACAGGCAAACCATTTCACCGTCCTTTCGACAAAAAGTCCAAAACCCGATAGGGTGTAATATTATTCTCGTTTGGGACTGGATTATCCTGCTACCGTTTAGAAAATTTTTCCCGGGCTTCCGCAATAGCTCTTTTTTCTTCTTCTGTGAGGAAATAGGCTGACTGTCCCGCTGTCACCGGTTTGGCATAAACCCGCGATTCACTGCGGCTATAAATGCTTGAAAAAACAACGCCGTCGTCATTGGTATCGAGGAGAGCCACTGCGAAACTGAGGTCGCTGCCGGTGTCCTCGAAAGCGTTGAAGCGGACGACGCCCAACTTCTGAACGCAGTATTTAAGGCGTCCATCCAGCCTGCGGGTTTCCTGCTCAAGGGCGGCGACTTTGGCTGTCGCGTCTTTTACGGTGTCGATATGCTGAAGAAGAATGCTCTCAAGGTTGGTGCCGTCCACACCTTGCATCATTTTCCGGTAGCGCCGGTTGAGCTTGCCAAGCTTTATGTTGATGTTGATAAAAACAATAAGAGCGATGAATATAAGAACGGTGAGAGTAATGATTACATATTGGAGATTTTCTGTCAACCAAACGGTGAAGCGGGCCATGTAGTCCATGCGTGTGTGCGGGTCCCCTTTCCTTCGGCCGGTAAGCGCCGGCAGCCATTCTTTTTTATCAGTCCATATCAGTTGGCGCCGGCGAAGTCAGCGACCGCGGCAAGGGCGGCGGCAATATCGGCGGCGGCGGTGAAGCACCCGGGGCTAAAACGGACGGTGCCTGTTACCAATGAACCGATGGTTTGATGCGCCCAGGGGGCGCAGTGCAGTCCTCCCCGGCAAGCGATACCGAACTCGCGGTCAAGGCGGTGCGCGATCTCGCCACTGTCCTGGTCCCCGACCGTGAAGGACACGACGGCAGTACGGGGCTCGCCGGCCGGCGGACCGTAGACGGCGATCCCGGGGATTTGCGTCAAGCCGGCGAGAAGGTCGGCGGTAAGCTGATATTCGGCGATGCGGATGTTTTCCAGTCCTCGCTTGTTGATATACCGTACGCCGGCTAACAAGCCGGCGATTCCCGGCGTGTTCGGCGTACCGCTTTCCAACCGGTCGGGGTAGAAGAGCGGCTGGCGGTCGGACTCCGACAGGCTGCCTGTGCCTCCGTGACGGAACGGTTCGACCATAATGCCTTCTCGTACGTAAAGCCCGCCAGTCCCTTGCGGGCCGAGGAGGCTTTTATGCCCGCTAAAGGCCATGGCGTCGATACCCATGGCAGCGACGTCGATCGGTTCGACGCCGGCGGTCTGGGCGGCATCGACGATCAGCAGCGCGCCGGCGTCGTGGGCCAGGCGGCCGATGTCGGCCAGTGGCATTATCGTGCCGGTGACGTTGGAGGCATGAGTAGCGACAACGGCCTTGGCCCCGCCTTTCAAGGCCGACCGTAGATTGTCCAGGGGCAGGGCGCCGGTATGGTCGCAGGGTACGATGTCCAGGATGAGGCCGCGGTTTTCGAGTGCTCTGAGCGGTCGGGCAACCGCGTTGTGTTCCATGGAGGTGGTGACGACTCTATCCCCCGGGGCCAGCAGACCGAACAGGGCGGTGTTGACGGCGTCGGTGGCGTTGGCGGTGAAGGTGATGGTGCTGGAGTTCGTTGCCGCGAACAGGGCGGACAACTCTTCGCGGGCGGCGAACATTATTTTGTCAGCTTCGCGGCTGAGCCCGTGCCCACCCCTGCCAGGACTGGCGGCGCGGCGCAGGCAGGCGGCGACGGCCCTGGGTACGGCGGCCGGTTTGGGCCAGCTTGTGGCGGCATTATCGAGATAGATCACGCGGTCACCCCCGTCACTCGTCAAGAATGAGGCGGGCGGAAGGGAAGGGGGCCAGCGCCCGGGGCAGGATACCGTGGACATAGGCTATGAGCACGCCGTAATTGACAATCGGTACGCCGCTTTCACGGGCCACCGACAGCCGGTGCAGCATCTCCCGCCGGTTGAGCATGCAGGCGCCGCAATGGACAATGAGGTTAAAAGAATTCAGGTTGCGCGGGAAGTCGCCGCCGGAAACCCATTCGAAGGAAAGCTCGCCGCCGGCTGTTTGACGCAGCCAGCGGGGAATCTTAACCCGGCCGATGTCGTCGGCCTGGCGGTGGTGGGTGCAGCCTTCGGCGATAAGAACCTTGTCGCCCGGCTTGAGCTTATCAATAGCCTTGGCCCCGGCAACCAATGTCTCGAGATCGCCTTTGTAACGGGCGAAGAGGATGGAGAAGGAGGTAAGCCAAACATCGTCGGGAGTATCGGCAGCCGCTTTGAGAAATTCCTGTGAGTCGGTGACGACAATCCGCGGCTTGCCGCGCAGGTTTGCAAGCGCTTCGCGCAGCTCGCGCTCCTTGACGACGACGCTGTAGGCATCGTGGTCGAGGATATCGCGGATGGTCTGCACCTGGGGGAGGATGAGCCGGCCCTTGGGAGCGGCCAGGTCGATAGGAACGACGAGGACGGCGGTATCGCCGGGGTTCAGGAGATCGCCGATGACCGGCGGACCTTCCCAGTTGTCGGGTGCGTTTTTTATGATGGCCCGCTTAAGCTCTTCAATGCCCTGACCGGTTTTGGCGCTGACGGGCAGAACTGGTTCGCCGATTTCAGCGCTCCAGCCCGCGGCGGTGACCTGGCCGGGAGTCACGAGGTCGCTTTTGGCTGCGACGGCGACGATGGGGATGCTGCGTTTCCTGATGTCGGCGGCGAGTTCATGCTCGTAGGCGGTAATGCCTGTTTCCGGTTCGATGACGAGAACGGCAAGATCGGTTTTGTTGAGCACCTGGCGGGTGCGTTCTACGCGGAGCGCACCGAGGTCGCCCACGTCGTCGATGCCGGCGGTGTCGATGATAACCACCGGCCCGAGAGGGAGGATTTCCATCGCTTTATATACGGGATCCGTGGTCGTGCCGGGCACGTCGGAAACCAGGGCGATATCCTGATTTGTGAGGGCATTGATGAGGCTGGATTTACCGGCGTTGCGACGGCCGAATATGGCGATGTGGAGGCGCGCCCCCCGCGGAGTGTCTTGCATGGTATCTTCTCCTTATTATAGCTGGTTACCGCCAGCTTATCCCAAACCTACCTGCCGGGCTTGCGCCCGGCAATCCCCGGGCGGGTGAGAGCGCCCGGTTCGAAGACGGCATCCATGGCCTCATCGTCCAGAATTTCCTGCTCCCTGACGATGTCGCTGACCGGCCGGCCGGTGACGAAAGCCTCGCGGGCCACGCCGGTGGCCCGATCATAGCCGATATGGGGTACAAGGGCAGTGACCGCGGCCAGACTGGTGTCGAACAGGTCCCGGCAGTGTTCGGCGCGGGCGGTTATCCCCTTTATGCACAGATCACCGAACATGACCGCAGTGTTGGTCAGAAGTTCCATTGCTCCCAGCAGGTGGTGAGCGACAAGGGGGAGGAAGGCGTTCAGCTCGAGTTGGCCCGACTGCGCGGCCAGGGTTATGGCCAAGTCGGCGGCGATCACGTGAAAGGCTGCCTGGTTGACGGCCTCGGCGATTACCGGGTTGACCTTGCCCGGCATTATGGAAGAGCCGGCCTGCCGCTCGGGGAGCACGATTTCACCCAGCCCGGCGCGAGGCCCCGAGGACAATAGGCGGAGATCGTGGGCAATTTTGCCGAGATTGACGGCCATGGTTTTGACCAGGCCGGAAACTTCGACAAAAACGTCCGCATTCTGGGTGACGTCGACCATGTTTTCGGCCCTGGCCAGCCCGATACGGGCATACTGACGGACCCGCTCGTTTATGGCGTGGATATATCTCGGTGGCGCGTTGAGACCGGTGCCTACAGCTGTGCCACCAAGATTGGTCTGGCGGAGGCGTTCTTCCACCTTGTAAAGGCGCCAGCGGTCGCGAGCGATCGCCTGCGCCCAGGCGCCGAATTCCTGGCCGAGCATTATCGGCAGCGCGTCCTGTAGTTGCGTGCGGCCCACCTTGATGACGCCGGCGAACTCAGCCTCTTTGGCCTGCAAATCCGCCTGGAGGGCGGCGCACGCCTCGCTAAGCGGCTGGAGCAGCCAGACGGCGGCGATCCTGAGAGCGGTGGGGTAAACATCGTTTGTGGATTGGTGGAGGTTCACGTGGTCGAGAGGGTGAACCGGGCCAGTCTTGCCCCCGGTAAGGAGTTCGTTCGCGCGACTGGCGAGAACCTCATTGACGTTCATGTTGGTGGAGGTGCCGGCCCCGCCCTGGAAGGCATCGACGACAAACTGATCGGCCAATCCGCCGGCGACGACTTCGTCGGCCGCCCGGACAATAGCGCGGGCGACGTCGCCATCCAGAAAACCCTGCTCGCCGTTTACCTCGGCGGCGGCCTTCTTGATGAGGGCGAGAGCGGCGATCAGCCGGGGATGGACCCGGAAACCCGAAAGAGGGAAGTTCTCAACCGCCCGCAAGGTGTGGACGCCATAATACGCCTCGTCCGGCAGTTCGCGCTCTCCAAGCAAGTCCTTGTCGCGACGCAATCGGCTCACCTCCGTCGTGCGCAATGTTTCACGTGAAACAGTTATACCACCAGCGGACCGCGCGTCTTGGTCGCGGTGGCTGCCTCCGGCACGATTAATGCCTCGATAATGCGTTCAAGGTCATCAGGCGAGTAAAATTCGATTTCAATTTTACTGCGCATTTTCCCCGGTTTGATCTTGACCTGGGTGCCGAGGGCCATCTTTAGGCGTTCTTCGGCTTCGGCCAGGAATATCTCCCGGTTCTCCTGTTTTTTTGGTTTTGGCGGCCGTGGCGAGTTGAGCAGACGGCGGACCAGTTCCTCGGCGTCGCGTGCCGACAGCTCACCCTCGATGATGCTGTCAGCGGCTTCCTCCTGCAGTTCGGCGTTTTCCAGGGCGAGCAGCGGTCGGACCTGCCCCGTCGTCAATGTTCCACGTGAAACATATTCCTGGACAGCCGGAGCGAGATTAAGGAGACGAACGGTGTTGGCGATCAGCGGACGACTGCGGCCGATTTTACGGGCCACTTCCTCCTGGGTAAGGGCGAATTCCTCCATCAACCGTTTAAAGGCGAGCGCTTCTTCGATCGGGTTGAGGTTTTCCCGTTGAAGGTTCTCAATCAGGGCGATTTCGGTCATCTCTCCATCGCTGTATTCCCTGACGACAGCGGGGATTACCTGCAGGCCTACCATCTGGGCAGCCCGCCAGCGGCGTTCACCGGCGACCAGCTCATAGCCGGTCGGCGTCTTGCGGACGAGAATGGGTTGGATAACGCCGTGCTGCTTTATGGACTGAGCAAGCTCGGTCAGCGCGCCCTCGTCGAAAACCCGCCGCGGCTGAAACCTGTTGGGGACGATGGCCTTTACCGCAATTTCGTCGCGCGGCTCGTCCTCGCCGGGAGCAAAAAAGGCGCCCAAGCCGCGCCCTAAGCCTCGTTTAGTCATCGCCAATCACCTCTTTCGCCAGGTCGAAGTACACTTCCGCCCCTTTGGACTTGGGGTCGTATTTGATAACCGGCTGGCCGTGACTCGGCGCCTCGCTCAGTCGAACGTTGCGGGGAATAATGGTCTGATAAACCTTGTGGCGCAGATGGCTCTTCACCTCGTCGACGACTTGGATGGAAAGATTGGTGCGGGCGTCGAACATCGTCAATACGACCCCTTCGAGGGTTAGGCCCGGGTTGAGATTCTTCTGGACAAGGGAGATGGTGTTCATCAGTTGGGTCAGTCCTTCAAGGGCGTAGAACTCGCACTGGATGGGAATGATTACTGAGTTAGCGGCCGTAAGCGCATTAATGGTCAGTAGGCCGAGCGACGGCGGGCAGTCGATGATTACATAGTCGAATTCGTATTTTGCTTTATCGATCGCTTTCTTGAGACGAGTCTCTCTCGATAGCACCGAGACGAGTTCGATCTCGGCGCCAGCCAACTGGATGGTTGCCGGAAGAAGGAACAAGCCGGAAACTTGCGTAGGCTGGAGAACAGATTCCACGGGGATGTCGTTGACGAGGGCGTCGTAGGCGCACCGCTTGATGGCGGCTTTGTTGAACCCCAGACCGCTGGTGGAATTGCCCTGGGGATCGCTGTCGACAAGCAGCACTTTCTTGCCAAGCTCAGCCAGACAGGCGCTCAGGTTGACGGCGGTCGTCGTTTTGCCCACGCCGCCTTTTTGGTTGGCTATGGCAATTACTTTTACCACGATCTTCACCTCAAAAGTTTATGAAAGTCAGGTTTATCTCATTCAACAATTTAATGGTAATTTCCTGCCGCTTCCCGGGGAGAATATTTTCGCCGCCGCCAAAATACGACAGGGAATTTAACATAAAGCGGAAGTATTGACAGAACTTTGGGGGTAGGCTATGATTAGCAATAATGTTATATTCAGCTCTTATCGCGAGCGGCTGAGGGACTGGCCCGATGAAGCCCGGCAACCGGCCTTGTGCAGTGGTGCCAAATCCAGCGGGGATTCCCCCGGCAGATGAGAGGACCGACTATTGGACCTCCTTTCTGCGGAAAGGAGGTTCTTCGATTAGGGGAGGTTGCATGCAGTCGTACAATCCGCCGCTGACGAGAGTCGATAAGGAGGAAACCCGTCGCTACGCCGGGCTTAGCGGCGTAGCCGCTTTCCCGGAACAACTCCTCGAAACCGCGTGCGGCGATGCTCTGCTTCTTGCCCGGCCGCGTTCGGTATGGAACATCTACCCGTACGCTTCGGCGACAGGCATTATCGCTGCACCAACGCCGCTGCACCTATCGGGCGACAAGATCCGCCGCCATCTGGACGGTGCAAAGGAGGCTGCGGTGCTGGCGGTCACCATTGGCCCGGCTTTGGAAGAGGAGGTGTCGCGCCTGTTCGCCGCCGGGGAATACACCGCCGGGCTGCTGCTCGACGCGGCCGGTACGGCGGCGGTGGAACAGGCGGCCGACGCCGCAAATCACTATATCGCCGATCAGGCCGCCCGGCGGGGCTTGAAGGCGCGGAACCGCTTCAGCCCCGGCTATGGCGACTGGGCGATTACCGACCAGCCAGCTGTGGCGGCGCTGGCGGACGGGAACCACGTCGCCCTAGCGGTAACACCCAGTTGCATGCTGGTGCCGCGTAAATCGGTGACTGCGTTGATCGGGCTCGCCCCGGCAACCGTTCGAGAAGATAATCTGTGCGACAGCCGCGGTTGCGCGAGCTGCCCGCAAGCAAACTGTATTGCCAGAAGGGAGTTGTCGTAATGATTTTCGTCTTTGACGGCGCAATGGGCACGATGCTACAGCAGGAAGGTCTGGCCCCCGGATACTGCCCGGAGCTTTGGAACGTGGAAAACCCGGCGGCTGTAACTGCCATCCATAGTCGGTACGTGGAAAGCGGCGCCGACATTATCGAGGCGAACACTTTCGGCGCCAATCGGATCAAGCTCACTCACTACGGTCTGGCCGACCGGGTGACGGAATTGAACAAGGCCGCCGTAAAGGCGGCCCGCGCAGCTTGCGGTTCACAAACAAAAGTGGCCGGCTCGGTAGGCCCTACAGGCAAATTCATCGCCCCGCTCGGCGAGCTGTCCTTCGACGCCGCCTATGACGTGTATTTCGAACAGATCGCCGCCCTCAATGCCGCCGGCGTGGATATGATCATCATTGAGACAATCATCGATATCCAGGAGATGCGCGCGGCTCTGTTGGCCGCTAAAGCGGCAACCGCCAAGCCGGTCGTCTGCCAGTTGTCGTTCGGCGCCGACGGCCGCACCCTGACCGGCACCGACCCTAGAACGGCGGCAGTAGTTCTCGAAGCTATGGGGGCGGACATCGTAGGCGCAAACTGTTCGCTCGGCCCGGCCCAGCTTTTGCCGGTAGTGGCCGAACTGGCGGCGGCCTGCGGCCTGCCGGTCAGCGTACAGCCCAACGCCGGCATGCCCGAGTTGGTAAACGGGCAGACGGTCTTCCCGATGGGGCCTGCCGAAATGGGCGCATGGACCGCGAAACTGGTTGCCGCCGGCGCCACATACCTGGGCGGGTGCTGCGGCACCACTCCCGAGCACATCAAAGCGATCAGGACCGCTCTTGCTGCCGGTATACAACCCGCTGCGCGGGCCGCGGACGTACGCACCGCCCTGACCAGCCGCAGTCAAACCGTATATCTGGGCGCCGGCCTGCCGACGGTAATTATCGGCGAACGCATCAACCCGACCGGCCGCAAGGCTCTGGCGGCCGAGATCCGCGAAGGCAGCTTCGCCGCCGTCAAGCGGGAGGCTCTGGAGCAAGTCAACGCCGGCGCAAAGGTGCTGGACGTAAACATGGGCGTGCCGGGCATTGACCAGGCGGCTGCGATGGCCGCGGCGGTGACTGAGCTGTCGGTGCTGGTGGACGTGCCGCTGGCGATCGATACTACCGACGCCGCCGCTCTCGAAGCCGGGCTGAAAGCTTTCCCCGGGCGGGCGCTGATAAACTCGGTGTCGGCCGAGCCGGACCGTCTCGAACAATTCCTGCCGCTGGCGAAGAAATACGGCGCCGCCGTGCTGTGCCTGCCGATCGCCCCCGGCGGCGTGCCGGCCACAGCCGACGAACGGGTCAAAATCGCCGGCGACATCGTCAGGGCGGCACTGGCTGCCGGATTACGTCCCCAGGATCTGTTGCTCGATCCGCTGGTGCTGACAGTAGCCGCCGACGCCCGCGCCGCACAGGAAACGCTGGCAACGCTGCGCGCCTACCGCCGCCATTTCGGCTTTCCCGCGGTCATGGGCCTGAGCAACGTGTCATATGGCCTGCCACGCCGCGACCTCATGAACGCGACCTTTTGCGCCATGGCGCTCGACGCCGGCCTGGACGCCCCCATCCTCAACCCGTACGACCCGGCGATGCGCAATATGTTGAGCGCCGCCGCCGCTATTCTCGGCCATGATCCGCAAGGGCAGCTCTACAGCACCGCTAACGCCGGAATCACCGGCACGGCCGCGGCCGCTCCGGCACCCCCGGCTGACGTCCTTGCGGCCGTAAAACAGGCAGTGACCAGCGGCCAGAAGGAAGCTGTCGCCGCGCTGGTTCGCCAGGCGCTGACCGAAGGCCACAGCCCACTGGCCGTGACCGACCGGAGCCTGACCGCGGCCATGAACGAGGTGGGTGAGGCGTTCGGCAAGGGACGCTGTTTCCTGCCGCAGGTCATGCTGGCGGCGGAAACAATGCGGGCCGCGTTCCTGACGTTGAAGGAAGAGCTCCCGTCCCACCGCGCCGACAGTCTCGGCACAGTGGTATTGGCCACGGTCAGAGGCGACATCCACGACCTTGGTAAGAACATCGTCGCCGCTCTGATGGAAAACAACGGCATCAGGGTTGTAGATCTCGGTAAGGATGTTCCGGCCGAAGTGATCGTGGCCGCAGCCGAAAAAGAAAAGGCGGACATTGTCGGCCTATGCGCCCTGATGACGACGACGATGCCTCAGATTGACACGGCCATAGCCGCCTTAAAGGCGGCCGGCAACCCGGCCCGGACGATTGTCGGCGGTGCTGTACTGACGGCGGACTACGCCGCCCAGGCCGGCGCGGACGCGTATGCGGGGAATGGGGTGGAAGCGGTCAACATCGCCAAGAGGCTCCTCGGAAAATAGTGTCGATAGAACGAAAACGCCTGCCTTCCGGCAGGCGTTTATCATTTTCTCCGCTTCGGGATTTTAAGATTGATATTTATAAATTCCTCATCCATAGTTTGGTTGACTTTGACTTTGAGTCCGGATTTTTTCATTTCGGCCACGACCGTGTTGATGGTGTTGAGGAAGATGCGGACATCACGGATGATCTTTACCACGTTCTGGCGGGGCGCCTTCTTCGCCATTTCCCGGGAAATATCGTCAAGAATTCCCTCGACAAGGTCCTCCGCCTCGCGGACATTCATAGCGTTCTGGCAAATGACAGCCAATGCGGCCCGCTGCTTGTCGGGATCTTCCAGCTTCAGGAGGGCTCGGGCGTGGCGTTCGGTCAGGCTGGCGGCGACAAGGTCCTGGCGCACCTCGGCGGTAAGGCGGAGCAGCCTGAGCTTGTTGGCGATAGTCGACTGATTCTTGCCCACCCTGCGGGCAAGCTCCTCCTGGGTTAGCCCAAAATTGGCAAGAAGCTGTTGGAAGCCCTCGGCCTCCTCGAGAAAGTGGAGGTCCTCGCGCTGGAGGTTCTCGATCATGGCCAGCTCGGCCATTTCCTTGTCACCCAGCTCGCGTACTATCGCCGGGACGGCGGCGAGACCGGCGAGTTTGGCGGCGCGCAGGCGGCGTTCGCCGGCGATAAGCTCGTAGCCGTCGCCGTTCCTGCGAACCAACAGGGGCTGGATTATGCCGTGCTCACGGATGGAGTCGGCCAGGTCATGCAGGCTGTCGTCGTCGAACGTTTTCCTGGGTTGGAACGGGTTGGGAGCGACTGCATCAACATTTAGGAGTTGGATTTCTGTATCATCGACAGCTTGCTCCACAACAGTTATTTCCGGGGCGGATCCGCTGTTGAGGCCGAGAAACTTGGCCAAATTTTTCACGTTGCTCTCACCGCCTTGACATACTTTATTTACATACATTATATGGTAAATATTCGGCGCCTAATGGTGATTTTCCTCTCAATCACAACGGCTTTTTTTCCGGCAGGCCGGGGCGGCGGGGGTACGCACCCGGGGTTGCGGAAATCTTTTGGATGTATACGACCGCGCGGGAATCATCAAGTCCGGGGAGGCGGACCGTCCTTACATCGGCTATACGGCCGCCAAGCGCGGTGATGGCCACGCCGGCTTCGTCGAGCTCGTCGCGGTACTGGGCGCCCTTCAGAGCGACAAAGTGGCCGCCCATGGACACGAACGGCAGGCAGAGTTCGGCGAGAACGTTAAGTCGGGCGACCGCCCGCGATGTAGCCACCATATAGCGCTCGCGGTGGGTTTTCTGCCGTCCCGCTTCCTCGGCCCGGCCGTGGACGATCTCTACGCCGGCAAGACCGAGTCGCTCGACAATCTCGCGGAGAAAATTGAGCCGCTTATTGAGCGAATCGAGAAGAGTAATCCGGATGCCGGGCCGATATATTTTGAGCGGCAGACCGGGAAAACCGGCGCCCGTCCCCACATCGATTACGGCGGCGTCATCGGGAAATACCTGTTCGTCGTAACAGGAAAGAGAGTCGATAACATGTTTGACCGCCACCTCATGCGGCGCGGTGATTGCGGTGAGGTTGACTTTTTCGTTCCAGGCGACGAGCAAATCATTGTAGACGGTAAAAGCTTCGAGCTGCGCGTTAGTAAGCTCTATGCCGCTTTCTTTCGCGGCTGCGGCGAGACTGGCGGCGAACGTCACTGTCCATCCCTCCTGCGGCGGTGCTGCTCGAGGTAAACAAGCAAAATTGATACGTCGGCGGGCGAGACACCCGAAATACGGGCCGCCTGGCCAACGGACAGAGGTCTGATCTTGGCTAACTTCTGCCGGGCCTCGAGCGACAGGCCGCCGATTGCCTCGTAGTCGATCTCGGCGGGCAGCAGCTTGGCTTCGATCTTGGCGGCCTTTTCCACCTGTTCAGCCTGTTTTCTGATATAGCCGTCGTATTTAACGGCTATTTCCACCTGCTCGCGGACGGCGGCGGGAAGATCGGGCAGTCCGAACTGCTGCTGAAGTAGGGTGTAATCCAGTTCGGTGCGTCGGAGAAGGTCGTAGAGAGTGCTGCCTGAGCGAAGTTCCGCCGAGCCCATGGCCCGCAGCCTTTCCTGGGTCTCGGGGGAGGGGGTAACGGTAGCCGCGGCGAGCATGGACAGCATTGCGGCGATAGCGTCACGTTTGGCGGTAAAGCGCCGGTAGCGCTCGTCGCACACGAGGCCGAGCTGGCGCCCTTTCTCGGTCAGACGCAAGTCGGCGTTGTCCTGGCGGAGGATAAGACGGTATTCGGCCCGCGACGTCATGATGCGATACGGCTCGTCGGTGCCTTTGGTCACAAGATCGTCGATCAGTACGCCGATATATGCGTCGCCACGCCCAAGAATGAAAGGGGGGAGGCTCTTAACAAGCAGAGCGGCGTTTATTCCGGCCATCAAACCCTGGGCGGCGGCTTCTTCGTACCCTGATGTCCCGTTCGACTGGCCGGCGGAAAAGAGGCCGCCGATCTTTTTGAATTCCAGCGTCGGCTTTAGCTGGGTAGGATCGAAACAGTCATATTCGATGGCATAGCCCGGACGCATGATTTCGACGTTTTCCAAGCCAGGGATGGTGCGCAAAAAGGCGTACTGCACCTCGACCGGCAGACTGGTCGACATGCCCTGCACATACATTTCATTGGTGTGGAGACCTTCCGGCTCAATAAAAAGCTGGTGGGCCTCCTTCTCCTCGAAACGGACGATCTTTACCTCGATGGAGGGGCAGTAACGGGGGCCGGTGCCCTCGATTTTACCGGTATACAGCGGCGCGCGGTGGAGGTTGTCGCGGATCACCTGATGAGTGCGGGCGTTGGTGTAAGTAAGCCAGCAGGGCAGCTGCTCGCGGGTCGCTATATCGCTCATAAAGGAGAAATTGTGGGCCCGCTCGTCGCCCGGCTGGATTATCATCTTGGAAAAATCGAGACTGCGACGGTCAACCCTGGCCGGGGTGCCGGTCTTGAAACGCATGATGGACACGCCGTGGGCGGCGAGGGAGGAAGAGAGCTTTATTGCCGCCCGTTGGCCGTTAGGTCCGCCGGGAAAGGCGACATCGCCGATGATAATCCTGCCGCTGAGATACGTGCCGGTTGCGATAATGACGCACCGACAGGCGAATATTTCGCCGGTCTCCATCATTACACCGGTGACGGCGCCGTTTTCGACCAGCAGCTCTTCCGCCAACAATTGCTTAACATCCAGGTTAGCCTGATTTTCGAGTGTTTCTTTCATGTACCGCTGATATAATTTCTTGTCGGCCTGAGCCCGGAGGGCATGGACGGCGGGCCCTTTGCCGGTGTTGAGCATCCGCATCTGGATGGCGGTACGGTCGGTGTTGATACCCATTTCGCCGCCGAGTGCGTCAATCTCGCGCACAAGGTGCCCTTTGGCCGGCCCGCCTACGGCCGGATTGCACGGCATCATGGCGATATTGTCCATGTCGAGGGTAACAAGCAACGTGCGCACACCGAGGCGGGCGGCGGCCAGCGCAGCCTCACAGCCGGCGTGGCCGGCGCCGATAACAATGACGTCATATCTTCCGGCTGAAAACATCGAATCACTCCATCTATAGCGTAGGACAGCCTGCTGGTTTATTTGCCGATACAGAACTGCGTGAATATCTGGTCGATTATATCTTCGCCGATCGTTTCGCCGGTAATCTCACCGAGCTTTTCCCACGCCGCCCGCAGATCGACCACCACACAGTCGGGAGGCATGCCGGCGGCGATAGTGGCGAGCGCATCTGCCAACCGGTCGCGGGCCTGCTCGATAATACGGCTATGGCGGACGTTATTGACGAATGCCCCTTCCGGCTGGCTGACCCGGCCGCTGTACACCATCTCGACAATGGCCTGTTCAAGCTCTTCGACCCCGGTGCCTTCGAGAGCCGAAATTCTGATAACCGCCTTATCGTCCACCTCACGGTGGACCTCATCCAAATCAATCACCGCCGGCAGGTCGGTTTTGTTTACGATAACGATAGCCGGCCGGCCGGCCAGCAAACCCATTACCTCCCTGTCTTCGTGCGCCAATGGCGCCGAAGCGTCAAGCAGCAGCAGGATGAGATCGGCCTGGCAGATGGCTGCGCGGGCCCTGGTAACCCCGATGCGCTCTACGACATCGGCCGTTTCACGAATGCCGGCGGTATCGACGACCTTAATAGGAATTCCGCCGATGTTGACGAACTCCTCGATGATATCGCGGGTAGTGCCAGGTATCTCGGTAACGATCGCCCGCTTTTCGCCGAGCAGGGCGTTAAGCAAGCTGGATTTGCCGACATTTGGCTTGCCGATAATGACCGTTTGCAGTCCTTCGCGCAGGATGCGTCCGGTCTGAGCGGTTGCCAGCAGACGGTCAAGGTCGGCGATAAGCTTGTCCGCAGCCATTGAAACATCATGGGCCGCCAGTTCCTCGATATCATCCTCAGGAAAATCAATGGCAGCTTCGAGGTGGGCGACAAGCCTGAGTATCTCATTGCGGAAGGCTCGTATTTTGTCAGAAAAAGCGCCGGCCAGGTGCCCGACCGCCACACGCAGGGAGGCGTCGGTCTTGGCCCGGATAACATCGATAACCGCTTCGGCCTGGCTGAGGTCGAGACGGCCGTTTAAAAAAGCTCTTTTAGTGAATTCTCCCGGCTCAGCCAGCCGGGCTCCAGCGGCAAGGACAAGGCTGAGAATGCGACGCAGGGGCAGGGGTCCGCCGTGGCAGTGAATTTCGACCACATCTTCGCGGGTATAGGACCGAGGAGCGCGCATGACCAGCAGCAGCACCTCGTCAATCTCCTGGCCGCTAGCCGGCTCGACAATTCGCCCATAAGCGGCCCGGAACGACTGCTGCCCACTGACCGGAGCGCCACTGGCGGAGCGGAATATTCTGCCGGCAATGTCGATGGCGTCCGGTCCACTGAGACGGACGATGCCGATGCCGCCTTCGCCTACGGCGGTGGCTACGGCGGCGATGGTGTCTTCCTGGAACACCTTTTATCACCTGCTTTTGGCGGAAGATGAAACATCTCCATTGTTTCTCCCCGCGGGAAAATTATGCGGATCTGACACAGGCAAGATCGTTCGACGCCTGCATGCGACAAACCCAGTAATACTTCTATTACTGGGCTTGCTGAAACGAGCTATCTTTTCGGGGTGATTACTACTTTGCGGAACGGTTCTTCGCCTTCACTGAAGGTCGTTACCCGTTGGTCTGTCTGCAGGGCGGTATGGATTATCTTACGCTCGTGGGGGCTCATCGGCTCGAGAACCACCTTTTCGCCACGGAGCTTGGCCCGATCCGCCAGCCGTTGGGCCAGCCTAACCAGCGTTTCCTCGCGGCGCTTGCGGTAATCCTCCACATCGATGATAATCCTGACCCGCTCGTCGCTGTCCCGGTGGGCGGCGAGATTGGTAAGGTACTGGAGGGCATCAAGCGTCTGCCCGTGCTTACCGATCAAAATTCCGAGGTCTTCCCCCCTAAGGTTAAGGGTTACCTGCTCCTCGCCGGTAAGTTTCTCGATCTTGACGTTGAGCTTCATAGCGGTAAAAATGCTCTGCAGGAAGGTTTTCGCCACTTCGACGGAGTCGGCGGTCGCCTTACCAGCCGCGCTTACCAGCTCCTTCTTTTCCTGAGGCTCGGAAATGGCGGCGGGGGATTGGCCGGCGAGCAAATTCACCCGCACACGGGCGGGCTTGCCGCCAAGGAAACCAAACAAGCCTTTACTTGGTTCTTCCAATACTTCGTATTCAATTTGATCACGGCTTACACCGAGTTCAGCGATAGCGGCCTCGACGGCCTCGTCGACGGTTTTGCCCGTTTTCTCCACACTAGTCATAGGCTCAGCGCGCTCCTCCCTGCGCCGCAGCGGCCGGTCGA
This sequence comes from Selenomonadales bacterium 4137-cl, assembly GCA_032334055.1. NCBI lineage: Bacteria > Bacillati > Bacillota > Negativicutes > Acetonemataceae > Anaeroselena > Anaeroselena agilis. The sequence continues at coordinate 3,693,561 of JAUOZS010000001.1, forward strand.
TAAAGCCACCACTGCTGTACTATTTGCACTACATTGCTTACCACCCAGTACAACCCCAGGCCAGCAGGGAAGGTAATAGTAATATAACCGATGAACAGCGGCATGAACAACAGCATGATCTTGTTTTGCTGCGACTGGTCGGTAGTAGTTTGCTTGGTTGTAACATAAGTGGTCGCCGCAGCCAAGAACGGCAGTATGTAGTATGGATCACTGGGATTATCCTGCGCCAGATTAGCCAGCCAGAGGAATCCGGGGTTACTTACATAAGTATATCCCTTAATGGCAAAGAATATGGCGATGAAGAACGGCATCTGGATAAGCAGCGGCAGGCAGCCGGCGAGAGGGTTAACGCCAGCTTCCTTGTAAAGCGTTGCGACCTCGCGGTTCATCTTATCCTTGTTGTCCTTGTACTTTTCCTGCAGAGCTTTAAGCTTGGGGGCAATATCCTGCATCGCTTTCATCGACTTAACCTGTTTAACGGTCAACGGGTAGAGAATCATTTTAATAACTATGGTCAACAGGATGATGGCAATACCATAATTAGGCACGCCCATCTTTGCCGTAATATTGTAAAAAAAGGTCAATGCGGCTTTCATCAGCTCTACGAGATAATCAAATCCAGGCAATAAGCTCACTTCCTTTTATACGATGTGCAAACCTTATCAGCGAACGGGATCATAGCCGCTGTCACCAAATGGATGACAGCGCAGTATACGCTTTATTGCCATCTTCGTACCCATTAATGGTCCATATTTTTCGACCGCCTCGCGGGCGTATTCCGAGCAGGTGGGAACGAACCGGCAGGAAGGTGGCTTGAGAGGAGAGATTAATCTCTGATAAAAAACGATGAAATAGAGGAGTAAAGTTTTCGTACGTAACTCCTCCTTTACTCATACAAGGATTTTGGCCCGTTCGCAAAGATGCAACAAAGCGGCGGTTACGGTGGGTAGTGTCTCTTTGACCAATGCCTGGCGACCGACGATAATCAGATCAAACCCATGTTTAATTTGGTGCTGTTTAAGACGATAAGCCTCGCGCAGCAGTCTCTTAACTCGGTTGCGAACAACGGCGTTACCAAGACGCTTCCCTGCGGCAAAGCCCACCCGGCGTTCACTGCCGCGCTGAGGAAGAATATATAGCACCATTTGGCGATTGGCAAAAGATTTTCCGCTCCGGTAAACCGCCTGGAAGCTTTTGTTCCGGCGCAACCGGCCAGACTTCGGCAATTTATACATTTTCATCCCGCTAAATGGAAAAAATAGGCCACTCCCGGCGGCCTATGCGGACAGTTTCTTGCGGCCTCTTGCCCGTCTTTTTTTAAGGACAAGGCGGCCACCCTTGGTCTTCATGCGTTCGCGAAACCCATGGGTTCTCTTTTTCCACAAAGTATTCGGCTGGTAGGTCCGTTTCATTTATTTACACCTCCTTAGAACAAAGACGCAATAGCACCCCATGTTAAATATTGCATTTTTAACTACCTAAGATTATAGACCAGTCCCTCGCCCAGTGTCAAGAAATTTGCTGCTTCATCCTGTGGATAAAATTTACACTACCCCCATGTCGTTAAAACAAACTGTTGATAACTTGTCCGGGTTTTGCTAAGATAAAATAGAAAAACGTGGCTTAGCAGGTAAGTTACCGTCACTAAATTAACATAATCTATAAGCCCTCGCAACCGGTACGCGGCAAGGGTTTCTGCTTATTGCCAGTGTATTTTTTTTTCGTCTGAACCCTTGATTTTGGCTGGTTATTCACATGTGTTAATAATACTGTGGATAATTTATGTAGCGTTCCTTTAACTGTGGACATTGACGAAGAAAGGACGGTTACAATGGATACTGCTCATATGGCTGCGGTGTGGGAACAAGTCTTAAAAAGTATGGAAAAAGAGATTATCAAACCTATTTTCGATACTTGGATAAGGTCGACAATTCCCCTGTCGCTGACCGAAACGACAATGGAAATAGGCACCCCTAGCCAATTCATCAAAGACTGGATTGAAACCCGCTATACTTCTACTATCCAGAATACCGTACAACAAGTCTTGCAGAAGCCCATCGAAATCAGATTCGTCAATCTTGATCTCGAAAGCGAAAAAAGCCAGGACGGCCACCAGCAAAGCGATAAAAGCTTCAAACCGCTGATCGAAAACATATCTGTGGCCACTATATCGGAAAATGGAGCTGAAGAGTTACATACCAGAAGAACAACAAACGGCTCCGAAGAAATTCTTACCTCCCTTAATCCCAAATATACCTTCGAAACATTTGTCATCGGCAATTCCAACCGATTCGCTCATGCGGCCTCTTTGGCTGTCGCCGAGGTCCCGGCGAAGGTTTACAACCCGTTTTTTATTTATGGCGGCGTCGGCCTTGGAAAAACCCACCTGATGCATGCCATCGGCCATCGTATAAGACAGAATCACCAGCATCTCAAGGTTTTATACATTTCCAGCGAGAAATTCACCAACGAGCTTATCAACTCCATCCGCGACGGCAATCCCGAAAGCTTTCGTCAGAAGTACCGAAATATCGATGTCTTGCTTGTCGACGATATTCAGTTCCTTTCCAAGAAAGAGCATACCCAGGAAGAATTCTTTCATACGTTCAATACCTTGCATGAAGCAAATAAACAGATTATTATCTCCAGCGACCGACCTCCCCGGGAAATCCCCACTCTTGAAGACCGCCTGCGGTCGCGCTTTGAATGGGGCCTTATCACCGATATTCAACCTCCCGATCTGGAAACCAGGATCGCCATTCTCCGCAAAAAAGCAATCATCGAGGGGTTTACCATGCCCAACGATGTAATGGTTTTCATCGCAAGCCGCATTGACAACAACATCCGCGAACTGGAAGGCGCCCTCATCAGAGTCATTGCCTATGCTTCGCTGACGAACCAAAGTATCGATATGAATCTGGCTACCGAGGCTTTGAAGGATATTTTTCCCCATAGCCGACCGCGCCAGATAACAATGGAGCTTATCCAACAGATTGTTGCCGTTTATTTTAAAATCAAACAGGAAGACCTGCTCGCAAAGAAACGGACCCGTAATGTTACTTATCCCCGTCAGATTGCGATGTACTTGTGCCGCGAACTGACAGAAACGTCTTTACCCCGTATCGGAGAAATGTTCGGTGGCCGCGACCATACGACGGTTATTCACGCCCACGACAAAATTAGCCGCGAACGTAACGAGGACGCTAAACTCAACAATATTCTCAAGGAAATTACCAAACGGATTGAAAGTGCATAACTTTGTGCATAGCTTATGGATTGTATTATCAGCTTTTTGTTGATACTGTCTTAAAAGCAATTTAATACTGAATACTGTGTTTTACGAAGCGATTTTATCGACATGATATCAACAGCGCCGATGCTGTTTCGACAATATGCGCGCCGTATTATCAACATATTTACAGGCCCTAATACTATTACGGCTATTTTACTATCTTATGTTTTTTAAAGTTGTAATATACCAATGGGAGGTCAAAAAGATGAAAATTTTTTGCCCGAAAGATGATTTGCACCATGCAGTGCAGACGGTGCAAAAGGCGGTGGCAACCAAAACACCTCTCCCTATCCTGACAGGCATATATCTTTCAGCTCAGGACGACCAACTGCAACTGCAGGCTACCGATTACGAGGTCGGCATCAGCTGCACCATAAAGGCCTCCGTTGAAGAACCGGGCGCAATAGTTTTGTCAGGGCGGTATCTTCAGGAAATGGTGCGCCGTTTACCGGGCGATACAATCGAAATTTCGTCAAGCCAGGAAGACCGCACAATAAAAATAACGTCTCAGAATTCGCAATTTAATCTTTTAAGCCTGCCTGCGGAGGAATTTCCCGTACTGAAGCCGGTCAGCGGAGACAATTCCTTTACCGTTAAGGATGAAGTTCTCAGAGATCTCATTAAAAAAACCGTTTTTGCCAGTGCCACCGATGAAGCCCGGCCGATCTTCACTGGCGGCCTTATCGAGATCGACAATGACGAAATTCGTATGGTTGCCACTAATACCCACCGGTTGGCGCTTAAAAAAGCGAAGCTTGGCGGCGGCAGCGGAAACGCCAAGATGATAATTCCCGCGAAGATTCTCAACGAGCTAGCCAGACTATTGTCTGCGGAAGAGCCGCACGAAGTCTCCCTTTCATGGCAAAAGAATCAGGTGGGAATAGTTTTTGACGATGTATATATCAACTCCCGGTTGATCGAAGGACAATTCCCTGACTATAATAAAGTCATCCCCGCCGCGTTCGCGACTAAAGTACAGCTTAATACCGATCATTTTTTGGACGCAGTTGAACGCGTCTCACTTCTGGCCAGAGACGGGGAGTATAATGTCGTTAAGTTCTTTTTCAAAGATGGGGCTGTAGTTATATCCTCCAATAATCCCGATGTAGGCAAGGCTCGGGAAATCGTCGACGCGAAAACGGATGGAAACGAAGTGGAAATCGCGTTCAACGCCAAGTACGTTACTGATATCCTCAAAAATATCGACAGCGACGAGCTGATTTTTTCTCTGAATACGCCGCTCAGCCCCGCCGGCATAAAACCGGTCGGCGATGACAACTATACATACATAATCACTCCTGTACGAACGGGATGAGAGGAGAAAATTGTTGGAACAGATAGCCATTAATACCGCTACCATCCAGTTGGATCAGTTCCTTAAATGGGCCGGCATCGCGGAAAGCGGTGGGCAGGTTAAGGAAATGGTATCGGAAGGGCTGGTAACGGTTAACGGACTAACTGTCAGCGAACGGCGCAAAAAGTTGCAGCCGGGCGACGTTGTCGCCATAAAAGGCTGTGGGAGCTGGAAAGTCGCTGGTGCGTAAAGGTGGCAGCATGAGGGTAGACAGGCTAAGTTTGCGTAATTACCGAAATTATAAAACCCTAGATGTTAATTTTACCAATAACATAAATATTTTTGTCGGCGAGAACGCCCAAGGCAAGACTAACATACTCGAAGCAGTCTACCTCGGCGCGGTGGGACGATCTCACCGAACGGCCGAGGACGACGATCTGGTAAAATGGGACCAAGACAGCGCCAGCGTCGATCTTTTTTTTACCCGCCATAACGTTGAAAATAAACTGGGCTTTCGGCTAATAAAAGGTCGAAATAAAGAAATATTATTTAATGATTTCATAATCAAACCGCGCGAAGTAATTGGGTCTTTAAACGTCGTACTGTTCTCGCCTGAAGATTTGTGGCTGATAAAAGGGGCGCCGTCACTGAGGAGGAGGTTTCTCGATATAGAGATATCCCAGGCGTCGCCTTTATACTATCGTAACTTGCTGCAGTACAACCGAGCGGTAACTCAGCGCAATCATTTATTAAAAAAGGTGTTGAACCGAAACAAGTTGCCCGAGCTATTGCCTTCATGGGATGAACAACTGGCTAAGCTTGCGGCATTTATTGTGGATAAGCGATTGGAAGCGGTGAAAAAGCTGGGAATGCTCGCCAATCTGATGCACCGCCGTTTGACGGGAAGCAGAGAAAGCTTGTCGTTCGTATATCAGATGGCGGGAGGCGAAGACGATATTCCCGGTGATCTGTACCAATGGTATCGTGATAAACTGGCGGAACAGCGTGAGGTGGACATTGCTCGCGGCAGTACGTCAGTTGGACCTCACCGCGATGATATAATATTACGGGTCAATGCCCGGGAATTACGCAGTTTCGGGTCCCAAGGACAACAACGCACGGGAATACTCGCTCTTAAATTGGCCGAATTGGAGTTTCTTAAATCAGAAACTGGCGAATATCCTGTGCTGCTTCTGGACGACGTGATGAGCGAGCTTGATAGTCTGAGGAGAGAACAACTGCTTTCCTTCATACGCGATCGTGTTCAGACCTTTATAACGGCGACAGACGCTACTCTTTTTCCGGCCATGAGGGCAGGGAGATATTTCCGGGTTCAGGACGGGAAGATAACGGAGTGAGTGGAATGGATTCTCTGCGGGAAATCGTACCCCGGATGATGAAAAGCATAGGTCTGGATAAGAGATACAAAGCTGAAATGATAATTTTTAACTGGCGACAGATAGTGGGCGATGAGGTTGCCGCCAATACCAGACCAATAAAGATAGGCCGCGGCGTATTGACGCTGGCGGCTAAGAACGCTGTCTGGGCACACCATCTATCGACACTCAAGGAAGAAATAATTGTCAGGATCAACGCGTTTGCAGGGGAAAAAGCAGTTAACGATTTGAAGTTTCAGGCAGGATATTTGCGAATTGACCAGAATGAAGAAAATGGTGATGAAGGGTACGCCGCGCCAAAGTTGCGGGAAATTCCCTTGGAAAGCGGCGAAACGAAGAAAATAGAGGAGATTACGGCCCCCATGGCCGATGATCTTCTCCGCACTAAAGTGAAACGTTTGCTTGTCAAAGAATTTGCTTTTCGTAAGTTTCGACGGAAACAGAAGTGGCAGCCGTGCACGAAGTGCGGGATTCTTAGGCCGGACGGCGACGACCTGTGTGTTTCTTGTGCAACCGTCGCCAGAGCAGCCGGGCGCGAATGTGTCAGAAAACTTTTGAGGGATGCACCGTGGCTTGGCTATGACGAGTGCGTGCGTTATATCGCCTGCCGGCGCAGCGACTTCGCCGCCGCCAGGGATGAATTGGCCGATATACTGTTTGCGGTGGTAGGACGCGATGAAAACGATAAAGTCGCGTTACCGTTACTCACAATGCTTTATTATCGGGTTGGACCCCAAGATCTGACCGAGGAAATGATCGCCACCATGCTTGAAAAAGTCAGGAGGAAAGGCAATGTTTCTACATCTCGGCGCTGATACGGTGATTCCTCTCCGCGATGTAATCGCTATAACAGATATAAAGAATGTACGGTCAGGGATAAATGACGATTTTCTGCGGGTTATGAGGGAAGAGAATTTGATCGACGACATATCTGACGGAAATGCCAAAAGTTTTGTCGTGACCGACAAGAGAGTGTTTATGTCGGCGATTTCCGCCGCTACCCTCAAAAAAAGGGCTAGTTTTCTAGCTGAAGACGAAGAAAATTAGGCGATGGATGTATTTGTCAGAATAGGGCAGGAGGTTCTAAATGGCGGCAAATGACACAACTGTAAACGGCAATTATGGCGCTGAACAGATCCAGGTTCTGGAAGGTCTGGAGGCGGTGCGCCGCCGGCCGGGCATGTATATCGGCAGTACGTCTACCAAGGGTTTGCATCACCTCGTTTATGAGGTGGTCGACAATAGCATCGACGAAGCACTGGCCGGCTACTGCGACAGGGTAGAGGTTACAGTTCACAACGACAACAGCATCACCGTCGTCGACAACGGTCGCGGCATTCCTGTTGATATGCATGAATCAGGCCTGCCCGCAGTGGAACTCGTTCTTACGAAACTCCACGCCGGCGGCAAGTTCGGCGGCGAGGGATACAAGGTTTCCGGCGGCCTCCACGGCGTCGGTGTTTCAGTCGTTAATGCGCTTAGCGAAATTTTGGAAGTCCAGGTAAAACGGGACGGAAAAGTTTATCAAATTAAGTTCGCCCGCGGCTTGACGGTCACCAATCTCGAAGAGATCGGAACGACAAATGAGACTGGCACCAAGGTTCACTTTAAGCCGGACGCGGAAATATTCGAGGATACCGTCTTTCAGTTCGAGACGCTGGAGCATCGTTTGCGAGAATTGGCGTTTCTCAACCGCAATATATTCATCGGTCTCAGCGACGAAAGGAGCGGTGTCCGCAAAGAATTTCACTATGAGGGCGGCATCGTCTCGTTCGTCAAACACCTCAATAAGAGTAAGGACAGCCTCCACGAAGAGCCGATCTTCCTTTCCGGCACACGCGAGGATACTGTCGTTGAAATAGCCCTGCAATATAACGACGGCTATGTTGAAACGATTTTTTCTTATGTCAACAATATCAACACTCAGGAGGGCGGAACCCATCTTAGCGGGTTTAAGACGGCTCTCACCCGCGCCATCAACGATTATAGCCGCAAAAACAACCTTCTTAAGGAAAACGAAGATAATCTCAGCGGCGAAGACGTTCGTGAAGGGCTGACGGCGATCATTAGCCTAAAGGTGCGCGAGCCGCAGTTCGAGGGCCAGACCAAGACCAAGCTCGGCAACAGCGAAATACGCGGCATAGTCGATACAATCATGTTCGAAGGGTTAACAGTATTTTTCGAAGAAAACCCGGCTGTAACCCGGAAAATAGTCGAAAAATCAGTGATGGCATCGCGGGCCCGTGAGGCGGCCCGCAAGGCGCGCGAGCTTACAAGGCGCAAAAACGCTCTTGAGGTAAGCTCTCTGCCCGGTAAACTGGCCGACTGTTCGGCGAGAGATCCCGAACAGACTGAGATTTATCTTGTCGAGGGAGATTCGGCCGGCGGTTCGGCCAAACAGGGCCGCGACCGTCGCTTCCAGGCAATCCTGCCGCTGCGCGGTAAAATCCTTAATGTTGAAAAATCGCGTTTGGACAAAATCTTAAACAATGAAGAAATCCGGGCTATGATTACCGCCTTTGGATGCGGGATTTCCGACGATTTCGACATCGAAAAGGCCCGCTACGGAAAAATTATCATCATGACCGACGCGGATGTCGACGGCGCCCATATCCGTACACTTCTGCTCACCTTTTTCTACCGCTACATGCAGCCGCTCATTCTCGCCGGCAAAGTGTATATCGCTCAACCGCCGCTGTACCTTGTTAAAAAAGGCAAGGAACACTGGTATCTTTACAGCGATGAGGAACTTGAACGCCGTATGGCGGCCAGCGGCCGGGACGGCGTAACGGTACAGCGCTACAAAGGTCTTGGCGAAATGAATCCTGAGCAGCTATGGGAAACAACCATGAATCCCGAAGGGCGTACCATTCTACAGGTAACCCTTGAGGATGCCGTCGAAGCGGACGACATATTCTCAAAGCTCATGGGCGACAAAGTCGAGCCACGCCGCCAGTTTATCGAGGAGTACGCAAAAAAGGTCCAAAATCTCGATATTTAGTGTTGTTGCTGTCGGATTACCCATAAGCTGAAATTTGTCACCCATATATTGAAATAATCGTGAACCGGCAGGAAGTAAGGGAAACCTTACTCCTGCCGTTTTTATTGGATAGTTTGAAACGAGAGGCATTATAATTCATCTGTATAGGAAGGGTTACGATTTTAGCCTGCATCCGAAGAAGAATAAAGTATATGTTGAATCTTGCTAACAGGCCTAAAGCCCCGGTGAAACGGGGCTTTTTTGCGTGGCCTTGTTTTTATTTGTTCGAATAGACAGAAATTTTTTCGCTTGGAGAAGGATTTTTATCCTGGGTGTATAATATATAAAATCATATACGATATGATATATTATTTTTCAATAGAGGCTTTTATAATATGGCGAGGTACGTATGATTCAATCAGTAAACAGGGCGATCAAAATTCTTGATTTTGTTTCCACAAACCACATGGCCCGTCTGGTTGATATAAGCAGGGGGTTAGGGCTGAACAAGAGCACCGTTCACGGCATAGTTGCGACTCTCGAAGAGATGGGATGCCTGCGTCAGGACCAGAGCACCGGTCGGTATGAACTGGGGCTGAAGTTGTTTGAGCTGGGGCAGTCTGTGATGGCAAACATGGATATTAGGGCGGTTGCAATGCCGTATTTGCTGGAACTATCGAGGAAATACGAGGAGACGGTGCACCTCGCGGTTCTATCCGGCGACGAGGTAATCTACATAGATAAGGTCGACAGCCCACGTTCCATCCGGATCTTCAGTATGATCGGCGGACGAAACCCCGCTTATTGTACTGGAGTCGGCAAGATTCTGCTCGCCGGCCTCACGGACGAAAAATTGAGCCGGGTGCTTGAGGGGATAAGATTTAGAGCGATTACGCCTAATACCATAACCGATGCAAACTCGTTTGTGGAGCATATTCGCAATATACGCCGGGATGGCTATGCTACCGATAACGGAGAGATCGAAGAGGGGCTTTCTTGTTTTGCCGCCCCGATCCGCAATCATCTTGGTTCCGTTACAGCCGCCATCAGCCTGTCGGGACCGACACAGCGGCTGATCAACGATAATTCAGCCAAGCTCATCGAAGACGTCGTAGATTGTGCCCAGACTGTTTCAATACAACTCGGCTTCGCGCCTGCTCTTGCTGGAGATAATAGTTTTTTTCTAAAATAACAGAATGGCGTTCGATAATATAAAACATCGCCTCTGTAAGAAGGAAAACCGCTACTCGGGTCTGGGGATATTACGGAACAGGGTTTGATAATAACGTACACTTGAATCCGGGCGGTAAACTCGGCGTCAATTACGCCCACATACTTTAAGGAGGGGTAGCATGAAACTCATTTCGGTGAAACCCGTCGTCGATACGGAAAAATGTATCGGCTGCGGCATATGCACCAAAGTATGTCCGTCGCTAGCCATAAAGGTAACGGACAAAAAAGCGGCAGTCAGGCTGGAGGACTGCCGAGGCTGCGGCGCCTGCAACCAGCGGTGCCCCGTTTTCGCCATCGCCATGGAGAAGCTGGAGCAGCCTTACACGGTATCTGTAGATATCAGCGATCTGCCTTATGAAAAAATAACCGATCTGTGCGTTAAGGCCAAGCTCAACCCCGAGCAGATCATCTGCTATTGTACTGCCACGCGGGCGGAAGAGGTAGCCGGCGCCATAATCAAGGGGGCGAAAAGCCCGGAGGAGATTTCCCGCCAGACCGGGATTCGGATGGGCTGCAAGGTCGAATGTATTCAACCGGTTCTGCGCCTCCTACAGGCGGCCGGCATCACTCCCGAAAAACCGCCGGGCTGGCAGTGGTATGGTCTGACGCCCACCGTGTTCGATATTTCCGAGGATATCAAGAGGAAGTACAACAGCCGTGGCTTCTACTTCGAGGAAGACATCAAACTGTTCGACGAAGTGGTAAAAGCCAAAAAGGAAAGGGGGAATTCCTGATGAAACGCCCGGCTATCACCCCGATGGCGCCGCGCGCGTCCCAGTATGGAATTGCCCCGGAGCTTGTGACCAAACGCATGGCCGAATACCCGGAAATGACCTCCCTCCTTGTTAAAGACCTGTTCGCCGATACGCCGGCGGTCATATATCCCGGAGACGGCGGCATCGGCGCGGTGCGGAAAGCGGCCGAAGCGGCGCTGGCCAAAGTCGACATGTCGATGATCAAGCGCGGACACTCGGTAAACGTCCTGGCCTCCCATCATGGCTTCACCCTTCTTGGCGGCGAACCGTACGCCGAACTGCTACGGGCGGTGCGCGACGTTATCGCCGTACGCACCGGTACGCAGGATATCCGCCTCAGGGCCGGGGTTGGGTTGCGCTTTAGGGAAACTGAGGAATATATCAAACGCTACAAGCTTGACGAGCATTTCAAGGGAAAAGCTCGCGGCATCGCCCCCATTGACGAGGGACTGGCCATCCAGACCGAGATCGGAACTCTCTACGGCCTTAAGGCGGTCTATGACGCCGATTGGATTGTCCACGTCCACAACAGCGACGTGCGCGAGGTCCACTTCCACCGCCAGGTTGACCGGGCCGTTAAGCCCTTCGGTATGAGTTACGCCCGCATCGAGACCCGATCCACCTACCACTGGAACATGGGCCCGCGGGGCGCCAACTTCACTGCCCGGGCCATCTTCGAATCCGATTTGGTTAAGAGCAAATTCGCCTTCGCCTCTTTCCTCAACATGTCACCGAGCGGTGTCGTGGGCGTGAGCGCCGAGAACGACTTATACGTTCTTAACGACCAACTGACTGTCGAAGGGTTGAAATACTACGGTAAGATCATGACCCTACTGGGAGAAATTGACGAATGCATCGTCGGCCTGGACTTTCCCTGTCCGGTGCCCTACGTTTTCGCCGCTGGCGTCATATACGCCAATTTCGCCGGCGCCAACGAAGACCTCTTCGATCTCGACAGGCCGCTGCCGCCGTACACCTGGTATACCGAAGCTTTCTACGGCAAGGACGGCAAACCGCTCGTCGACGGCGTCATCCCTATGAATCCGGCTATCAGGATGGTCGTCCACAACTATGCCTGGGGCGGCTATCCCAGCGCGTTCTTCTCCGAGCACATTCCCACCGTAGTGGTGGGGCAGGCCCAGGCTGACCTTCTGAACACCGACCCCCAGAATCTCCAGTACATGAAGCACTCGGTCGTTGCCGAACACCTCGACGGCGCGATGCATTTCGCCTATAAGACTGCCAAGACCGACAAAGTCATCATTTTCGACGGCGCCATGGGCGGCATCAACGTCTCGGGCAGTCTCGCCGACCTACTGATCGCCAGAGCGCCGGCAGTATCGGTGAAGGTGGACGAGGAACTCATGCCCAAGTGGCTGAGGCAGAGGGGCGTAATCAGGTTCTGATCCGCACACGACAGGACTAGGAGGCAGCAAAATGCAACCAGCGGCCCAGACGCAACAGGATATCCGCGACATAATCTTCGCCTCAATAAGCCACCGGCCGTACAACGCATATATCGCCACCGAGCGCGCCGGCGTCGTCACCGGCACGGCGCAGCTCGCGGACCAGCTCGCCGTCCTCGGGGTCTCCGTGGAGATGATGATTGTCGACGGCGCGGAAGTGTCTGCCGGCGCGCCGGTCGCCAAGATCACCGGCACCCCCAAACAGTTGGCCATGGCCGAGGAAGTAGCCATCGGCCTGCTGGCCAAAACCTCCGGCATCGCCACCGCCGCCCGGCGGGCTGTCGAACTCGCCGGACCGGAGCTCAAGATCGTCTGCGGAGCATGGAAAAAGATGCCACCGGAAATAAAGCGGTGTGTAAGGGATGCGGTCGTGGCCGGAGGGGCGTCCTTCCGCATCACCGATAGACCCTTCCTGTACCTTGACAAAAACTTTGTGCACATGCTCGGCGGGGTGGAAACGACTATGGCCACGGTAGCGGCGATGGATGATAAAATCAAATGCATTCAGATAAAAGGACGCTCGGCACCTATCGCCACCGAAGCCCTCATTGCCGCCCGCGGCGGCGCCGACATCCTCATGATCGACACCGGTAATCTATCCGACGTGGCGTCAGTCAACAGCGTCCTCCGTGCTGCCGGCCTGAGGGACAAAGTCAAAATAGCTTTCGCCCAGGGTATCCGCCTGGAGGATATCCCGGCCCTCCAGGACAAAGGCATCGACATTCTCGATATCGGCGTGAGCATCATTGACGCTCCGCTTCTCGATATGAGGCTTGATGTCCGGGAGGTGGTCGCACCGTGCAACTGAATCTCCTCGAGAAAACCGAGCTCAAGATTTACGGGCTGGAGCTTAAAGCCGCTAATCTCACGGTCGTCGCGGCCGCCGTCGCCAAAGTGCTGGCCATCCCCTCCGGCAAGGTGCTGGTGGTCGACGTCCGCGACGACCATATCTGTCTTGACCTACTGGCCAAAACCATCGACATCAGGCAAATTGCTGGCAAGGAGAAGGCTATTTTGGCCGCAGTCGGCAAGGTGAACGGTGTTGAAATTACCCCTGGGGCCTATGTCGATTCCGCCGGCATTCTTGGTCTCATCGGCGGCTCAGAGGAAGAAGCAGCCGGGATCGTCGCCCGCGCGGAGGCCATGGGCAGCGAGATCGAGCGGGCCGTCCTCGGGCGGGCAATCATCTTCGCCACCGGCTTTGAGGTTGCTAAAGGGATGATCGAAGACACCAACAGCCCTTATCTCATCGGAGTGCTTGTCGAACAGGGCTACCGGGCCGAGTTTGGCGGCATACTCGAAGATAATGCCGAAATTATCGCCCACCGGCTGCGGGATGCGGCCGACCGCGGCTTCGGACTGGTAATCACTACCGGCGGCGTGGGTGCCGAGGATAAGGACTTCAGTATCGAGGCGCTGACTAAAGTCGACCCTGCAGCGGTTACGCCGTGGATAGTCAAATTTCAGGCCGGCACGGGGCGGCACGTCAAGGACGGCGTGCGCATCGGCGTCGGCGGCTGCGGGCCGACAACCTTTGTAAGCTTGCCCGGGCCCAACGACGAAGTTGTAGTCGCCGGTGCCGCCCTACGCCGTCACTGTATGGCCGGACCTGTCGACAGGCAGTCCCTAGCCGCCGACATCGCCGCCATCCTGCGGGAGAAACTCCGCCACAAGAAGTGGCATCACTAGAGAACGGAGGAACAGCATGGACGACAAAATCATTCTCCAGCTTGCCCGGGAACTTTACGGGGCCGAAACCGGCCACGCCCCTATCGAAGCGCTGACCGCCCGTCACCCTGGCATAACCAACGAAGAAGCCTACCAGGTGCAACTTGCGGGCATGAACCTCAGGCTTGCCGACGGGCACACCATCGTCGGCAAAAAAATCGGCCTTACCAGCAAGGCGATGCAGACCGCTCTCGGAGTTTTCGAGCCCGACTACGGCTACATCACCGACCGGATGATGGTTTTTGAGGGCGAGCCGCTCTCTTTGAGTGAACTGATCGCCCCTAAGATCGAAGCAGAGGTGGCCTTCGTCCTCAAAGAGGACCTCGCCGGCCCCGGCGTGACGGTCACAAAGGTGCTGCAGGCCACCGCCGGGCTTATGCCGGCTTTGGAGATAATTGACACCCGTATCAAGGACTGGAAGATTAAAATTCAGGACACCATCGCCGACGGCGCGTCCATCGGCAAAGTAATCGTCAGCGGCCGCCTCATCCCGGCCGACGAATTCGATCTGCGCTACATGGGCCTGGTATTGGAGAAAAACGGCGAAACAGTCGCCACCGCCGCCGGCGCAGCCGTACTTGGCCATCCCGCCAACGCCGTCGCCTGGCTGGCCAATAAGCTGGCTGACTACGGCATCTCCCTTAAGGCCGGGGAAATAATCATGTCGGGTTCGCTAACCGCGGCCTGCCCGGTAGCTGCAGGAGACAACATCAGTGCCGCTTTCGACCGTCTGGGTACGGTGGGGGCGCGGTTTGTCAAATAAGTTGCGGAGGTGCACGAAGTGGACGGAAAACTACGCGCGGCAATAATCGGACCAGGAAACATCGGGATAGACCTGATGATGAAGATATTCCGCAGCCGAAATATAGAGCTTGCGCTCATGGCGGGAATTATCCCCGATACGCCGGGCATGAAAATGGCCGCAGAACGGGGTATCGCCGTCACTGCGGACGGCATCGACGGCGTACTAGATGTTCACGCCGCCAAAAAAATCGACATCGCTTTCGACGCCACCGGGGCGCGCCCCCATCTCGTCCATGCCCCCAAGCTGAAGGAAGCCGGCATCTTCGCCGTCGACCTGACGCCGGCCGCGGTCGGCCCGTACGTTGTGCCGGCGGTGGGCATGGACACCGAGCTGCTTTCCGAACCGAACGTAAACATGGTCACCTGCGGCGGTCAGGCGACAGTGCCGATCGTCTACGCCATCAACCAGGCCGCCCCGGTCGAATATGCCGAGATCGTATCGACCATCAGCAGCCGCAGCGCCGGTCCCGGCACCAGGCAGAACATCGACGAATTCACTCAGACGACCCGCAACGCCCTCGTCAAAGTGGGCGGCGCCGGAGCCGCCAAAGCCATTATTATCTTAAATCCGGCCGAGCCGCCGATCATGATGCGCAACACCATTTACGCCAAGTGCGACTCGACGCGCATCGAAGCTATCAAGAAATCGGTCGAGGAAATGGTGTGTAAACTCCGGCAGTACGTGCCGGGCTACCGGCTCAAAGTCGCTCCCTACGCCGACGGAGAGCGGGTGGTGTCGATGATCGAAGTGGAAGGCGCCGGCGATTACCTGCCTAAATATTCGGGCAACCTCGACATCATCACCTCGGCGGCGGTGGCAGTGGCTGAGCGGTACGCCGATCTGAAGAGGGGAGGGGCAAGATGATGAAAAAGATCAGGATAATCGATGCAACCCTGCGCGACGGCATGCACGCCGTCAGCCACCAGCTCACCCCCGAACAGATGGCGCAGATAGCCACCGGACTTGACGCCGCCGGGGTGGGCACCATCGAAGTCGGCCACGGCGACGGCCTGGGCGGCTCGTCCATGCAGTACGGCTTCGCCCGCGCCAGCGATAAGGCATACCTGGCGGCAGTCGCCAGCGCCATAAAAAACACCAGGCTCGATGTGCTGCTCATCCCCGGCATCGGTACAATCGAACACCTCGAAGAAGCGATGGAATACGGCGTGCGCACGGTAAGGGTCGCCACTCACGTCACAGAGGCCGACGTTGGCGAGCAGCATATCGGTTTCGCCAAGAAACATGGTCTCGAAGCGGTCGGATTTCTGATGATGGCCCACATGGCGCCGCCCGGGAAAGTGGCGGAGCAGGCCAAACTGTTCGAAAGCTATGGCGCCGACATGATCTATGTCACCGATTCCGCAGGCGCCATGGTGCCTGCCGATGTTGCCGCGCGCATCCGCGCAGTCAGGGAGGCGGTCAAGCTGCCGATTGGTTTTCACGGTCACAATAACCTCGGCCTGGCGATCGGCAATACCCTGGCCGCGATTGAGGCCGGGGCCGAATCAGTCGACGCCTGCCTGCGCGGTCTCGGAGCAGGGGCGGGCAACGCCCAACTAGAAGTGCTGGTGGCGGTGCTCAACAAGATGGGCGTGGAAACTGGTATCGATCTTTACAAAGCCATGGATATCGGTGAAGTGCTCGACGGGATCATGCATCGCCCGCAGATCATCTCGAACGAGGCCCTGGCCATCGGCTACGCCGGTGCCTACGGCAGCTTTATGCTTCACGCCCGGCGGGCCGCCGAGAAGTTCGGTGTCGACGCCCGCGATATTCTTATCGAGATGGGACGACGCAAAACAGTCGGCGGGCAGGAAGACCTTATTCTTGATGTCGCCATCGACCTGGCAAAAGCTAAACAGGCATAACGAACCGGAGGCGAGGACATGACGGCGGTTTACCGGCGGCGAATTGGGCAAGCCCAGCAGATGATGGCCGAACAGGGCCTGGATATCCTCTTCGTCAATAACCGCGAAAACCTCATCTATTTTACCGGCCTCACCCAGATCGAGTGCCTGGCCATCCTCATCCCTCGCGAGGGCGAAGCCTGCGCCGTAACCCTCTGGCTGGACGCCGACTACGTCAGCCGGCAATCAGGCTTGACCGCATATGGATATCATTTCCCGCGCGAGACGCTGGCCGCGAAGTGCATAGAGTGCATGCGGGCCTACGGCTTCAGCGCCCCCCGCGTCGGTTTCGAGCGCTATTTCGTCGCCTTCGGCGTCTTCGACGCCCTGCGCCAGGCTTTTTCCCCGGATAACTTCGTCAATGCCGGCGACCTCTTTTACAAGCTGCGTGCCGTGAAGGATGCGGAAGAACTTGCCCGCATGCGTAAGGCGGGCCGGATCGTCGCCGCCGGCATGGCTGCCGCCGTCCGGGCGGTGAGGCCGGGCGCCCGCGAAAACGAGGTGCTCGCCGAAGCCGAATACGCTATGCTCAAGGCCGGCTCGGACGGCTCGCCCTTCAGGCCGCAGGTGGTTTCCGGCGAACGGACCCTGCTCACCCATCCCTGCGCGTCAGACAAGGCGATAGGCGTCGGCGAAATCGTCGTCATCCACCTGGGAGCCGCCTGCCGTGGGTATACGGCAAAGGTGTGCCGCACGGTGGCGGTGGGCGACGTACCGGCCGGCAGGGTGGCGGTGTACGACCTTCTGCTAAGGGCTCAGGAAGCGGCCATCGATGCGCTGCGGCCGGGAGTCGCCGCCGGCGACGTCGACGGCGCGGCGCGGCGAATTGTCGCGGAAGCGGGGTGGGAGAAGCATTATCTCGACTACGCCGGCTACGGCGTCGGCCTCAGGCAATCGGAATTTTACCCTGTCATCGGCAAGGGGCGGACGGAGACGATCGAAGCGGGCATGGTCGTCGACCTGCTGCTGCCGACCGTCTACATACCCGAGATTGGCGGTCCCCGCGTGACCGACTGCATCTATGTCGGCGAGCGGGCCAATGAGATTCTTACCGACTATCCGCGGCAGCTTATCAGGATGTAAGGACAATATCAGCGTAAGGAGGGGAGAATTCATGAGTATCAAGTCGCTACGCGACTGGCTCGACGTGCTGAAAGGCGACGGGTTGATCAAAACGGTCAGCCGCGAGGTAAACTTAAAGTATGAGATTGCCGGCCTCGGGAAGAAGGCCGACGGCAAGTACGCGCTGTTGTTCAACAACGTCGCCGGCGCCGGCATCCCTGTCGTCACCGGCCTGGCAGGCACCCGCGCCATGTTTGCCAAAGCGGTGGGCGTGCCGACGGAAAAGTTGGTCGAAGCTGTTTCCGCTGCCCAGGCCTCGCCCTGCGACTTCGCGATTATCGACAAAAGCCAGGCGCCGGTCAAAGAAGTCGTCGAACTGTCCGTCGATCTCGGCAAGCTACCCATCCCGGTCCACCACGAAAAAGACGGCGGTCCTTACATCACCGCCGGTGTATTGATATCCAAGGACCCGGAGACCGGGGCGGGTAATCTTTCTATCCACCGTCTTCACGTTCTCGGCCCCAATCGTCTCGGCATACTTATCCTGCCCCGGCACCTGTCTCACTTCTATCGCAAGGCGGAAGCCCAGGGCAAGCCGCTGGACGTGGCTATTGCCATCGGGGTTGACCCCATCCTCCTGCTGGCCTCGCAGGCCATCGCTCCGCTCGGTTTCGACGAATATACCATCGCCAGCGCTCTATACGACCGGCCGCTCGAACTTGTCCCTGGAGAGACCGTGGACCTGGCAGTCCCAGCCCATGCCGAGATCGTTCTCGAAGGGCGCTTGCTGCCGGACGTCCGTGAAATCGAGGGCCCGTTTGGCGAATATCCCAAGTATTACGGTCCGGCCTCACCCAAGCCGGTCATCGAGCTTACCGCCATTACCACCCGACGCAATCCCATATTCCACACCATCGTACCGGCGACCATGGAGCACATGCTGCTGGGCGCCATCCCCCGTGAGGGCGGCATGCTGCAGGTGATCAAAGGAGCCGTGCCCAACGCATTGGCCGTTCATCTTACCCCCGGCGGCACCTGTCGCTACCATGCGGTCATCGCTATCGACAAACAGAACGAGGGCGAAGCGAAAAACGCCATGTTTGCCGCCTTCGCCAGCAGCCAGGAAGTCAAGCGCGTCGTTGTCGTCGACAAGGATGTCGACATCTTCGATCCCGTCGACGTCGAGTGGGCGATTGCCACCCGCTTCCAGGCCGGTCGCGATCTTGTCGTCGTTTCGGACGCCCTCGGCAACAAGCTTGACCCGTCCAGCAACGACGGTCTCAGTGATAAGCTGGGCATCGACGCCACCGTTCCCTGCGGCTCCGACCCCTTTCGGTTCGAGAAAATCCGCATTCCCGGGGAAAAAGACCTCAACCTTGACGCCTATATTGACAAGCCGTAAAATGGAGGTCTAACTCGTGCGCATTATTGTGGGGGTATCAGGGGCAAGCGGTGCCGTTTACGGCTGGGAGCTGCTTAAGTTCCTGAGCGGCGAAGGCCACGAAATTCACGCGGTCGTGTCGGCGAACGGCTGGAAGGTGCTGGAGCATGAGTGCAACGTTTCGCCACAAGATGTCGAGAATCTGGTAACCCGTCTGCACGCTTTCGACAATCTCGGTGCTGCTATCGCCAGCGGATCATTCAAGACAGATGCCATGGTTGTCGCGCCTTGCTCTATGCGCACTGTCGCCGCAATCGCTCACGGCCTCGCCGACAACCTTCTCTGCCGCGCCGCCGACGTTGTAATAAAGGAACGGCGCCGACTAGTGCTTGTACCGAGGGAAACCCCGTTAAGCTCCATCCATCTTGTCAACATGCTCTCGCTTTCCAATCTCGGAGTCACGATAATGCCGGCCAGCCCGGGCTTCTATCATCTACCCGAAAATATCGACGGCCTGGTCAAGTGTATGGTAGGGCGGATAGCCGACGCTCTCGGTGTCGATAATCAGCTCTTCCCAAGATGGGCAGGCTGACCATGGAAGGGGAGGTGGCCACGGAGGAAGCCGGGCGAAGACAATCCTTGGAGGGTATAATCAATTAAAATAAAGGGGGAAAAGAAGTGAACAAGCGTTTTCTAGTTATCATGGTGGTCATCCTGGGCCTCGTTGTCGCCGGCTGTGGTTCGTCGCAGCAGGGTGGGGCGCCGTCAGCTAACAAGTCGGATGCTCTCACGAAGCCGGTCGATCTGAAGTTTGCGTCGTTCAGCGTCGGCGGTAGCTGGTACATCTACGCCGTCAACATGGCCGAAATCATTAAGCCCGCATTACCTGCCGGCTCCAAGATCGACGTACTCCCCTATCAGGGCGGCGTGGGCAACCCTATCCTCGTTTCCAAAGGTTCAGCCGACCTCGGTCTTTCTTTCAGCACCGCTTCCAATTGGGCCTACAAGGGGATCGTCGACTATGAAAGCAAAGGCAAGATGGACAACCTTCGCTCACTCGTCGGCGGCCTGAACAAGCCGCACCGCATCGGCATTATGGTGCGCACCGACCTCGGCATCAAGAGCCTCCAGGAAATCAAAGACAAGAAAATGAAAATCCGTCTAGTAACCGTACAGCGCGGCGGCGCCGGCGAAGCTCTCGCCCGCCAGATTCTCGAAGCCTACGGTATGACCTATGATACCATCAAGGAAATGGGCGGTTCGGTCAACCATATCGACCTGCCGGTAGCCATCCAGCAGATGCAGGACGGCCAGGCAGACATCTTCATTCACAATGTCGGTTACAAGCAGCCGGACATCATGGAGATGGCTCTTCGCGACGGCATCCGGTTCCTCGCCCTCGAACCCGATAAAGCCAAGTACCTCGTGGATAAATACGGACATCAGGCCAACCTGAAATTCGAAAAAGGCGAATTTACAGGCGTGACCGCCGATGTTCCCGCTATCGGCTATCCCACCGGCGTCATCGCGACCACCAAGATGTCTAACGAAGTTGCCTATATCATAACCAAGGCCCTGTGTGAAAATAAAGCAAAACTGGCTACCGTCCATGCCAGCCTTGTCGACTTCGACCCTGCAACCGCCTGGACGCCGGAGAAGAACGGTTTCGTCCCCCTCCATCCCGGCGCTGAGAAATACTACAAGGAAAAAGGCTATATGAAGTAGCAGCCGCCCGCCGCCCCGGGGCGCCGGAAGGCACCCCGGGAGCTGCCGGGAGTCAGTAATAGGAGGAAAAGGCTTTGGAAGAAACCAGAGAAGAAATCCACACCGGCTGGAGAGTTTGGGCTGAGCGGGGCCTGGCCGTAGCCCTCCTCGCATTCCAATTAATGGCAATGTCGTTCGCCATGGTCCCGATCATGGTCCACAGACTGGTTTTCCTGTCCTTGTGTATGCTGTTGGTTTGCCTCAAACCCCCTAAGTCGAAATGGGAAAAATATACCAATATTACAATGGGCGTTATCATGGTCGTGCAGATAGTCTACGTTTTGCTCAGCGCGGAACGCATCAGCCTGAGAATTCCCTTTATCGACGACCCCACGAGTATGGACCTCATTCTTGGCGTGGCCCTTATCGCCATTATTATGGAAACTACCCGCCGGGTCGCCGGCATGAGCCTTGCAGTTATCGTCGCTGTGTTCATGGCCTACGGCTTTCTTGGGCCGTGGATTCCCGGCCCTCTCGGTCATCGTGGCGCCGGAATCGCCGACTTCATCGACAATCAGGTTCTCTCTCCTGGCGGCATCTTCGGTCAGCCGATCGGCGCCGTCATCGCCTACGTCTTCTATTTCATCCTCTTCACCGCCTTTCTCGAGGTCAGCGGCGGCGGCAAACTGTTTATCGATTTCGCTCTCCGCGTGGCCGGCTGGGCGAGGGGCGGCCCGGCTAAAGCGGCGGTTATTGCCAGCGGCGCAATGGGAACCATCAGCGGCAGTGCTGTGGCCAATGTCGTCGGTGTAGGTGCCTTCACCATCCCTCTTATGAAAAGGACGGGTTTTGCGCCCCATGTCGCGGGTGGTATCGAAGCCGCCGCTTCCACCGGCGGACAGCTCATGCCGCCGGTAATGGGTGCCGCAGCTTTCGTTATGGCTGAGGTCACCGGCATCTCCTACTTCGAAATCGCCCTGGCGGCGGCAATACCCGCCATCCTCTACTACCTAAGCATCTTTTTTCAGGTCGATTTCTACGCCCAGAAGTCCGGCCTCAAGGGGATGGCCAAAGCAGATCTGCCGAACCTTAAGGAATCAGTCAGGCGCTACGGCCACCTGATGATTCCCCTGGTAGCCCTAGTCGTATTCATGGGCATCGGCAACTCGCTTATGGCCGCCGGCCTCAAGTCGACAGCCATGCTGATCGTCTTAAGTTTTTTGCGCAAGGAAACGCGCATGCTTCCTATGAAATGCCTCGATGGCCTCGTCTCGGCAATTAGGACCCTCCCGGCCGTCGCCATCCCCTGCGCCGCCGCCGGCATTATTATTGGCGTTGTCATCAGCACCAACCTGGGCCTGCAGTTCAGCTCCTTCTTCCTAGCCATGGCCGCCGGCAGCAAGTTTATCACCCTCATCGCGATCATGTTTGTATGCATTATCCTTGGCATGGGTATGCCGACCATCTCGGCTTATATCATCGTCGTCCTATTGATGGTGCCGACCGTCATCCAGATGGGCATTCCCGTGCTTGCAGCCCACATGTTTGTATTCTACTTCGCTTTGCTGTCGTTCGTAACGCCACCTGTAGCCCTCGCGGCCTATACCGCCTCAGGCATCGCTAAGGCCGATGCAGCCAAGACCGGCTGGATGGCGTTCCAATTCACTCTCGGCGGGTTCATAATTCCCTTCGTCATCACCAACGATCAAGCGCTTCTGATGCAGGGCCCGGCTTATTGGGTAATCTGGCGCACGCTGATTTCCGTACTGGGGATTTACGTACTGGGCGGCGCTGCCATGGGCTGGTATTTCACCAAGGCTAAGCTTTGGGAAAGGGTGCTCGGGGCCATCGGGTCCCTGCTTCTGATCATTCCCATGGCCGTCACCGACTACACTGGACTGGCGATATGCGTCTTCATTCTGCTGACTCAGTATCGTAAAGCACGTAGGCTAAAATTCCCGGCTGACCCGCAGACGAAGCCGAACAGCCAAGAATCATGACCCAAAAGGGAGATGGGTGAACAGTGACAAAAGTGCTCTTAGTCGAGCCGATCCATGAATCGGGAGTAACGATCCTCCGCCAGGCCGGTCTGGAGCCGGTGGTGTCGCCTTCGACGGACACCGATACCCTGGCGGAACTGGTCAGGGACGACGTATTCGGCATCATCGTCCGCACCAGCCTGCTCGCCGGAAAGGTGCTGGAAGCGGGCAAAGATCTGAAAATCATCGGTCGCCACGGAATTGGTTATAACAACATCGACCTGGCCGCCGCCGACAAGCGTAACATCGTCATCGCCAATGTCCCCGACGCTAACGCCTACTCGGTCGTTGAATACGTGCTTACCGCCATCATGATGGTGTCGCGGAAGTTCCTCGACGGCGACAAGGCGCTCAGGTCCGGTAAGCTCATCCAGCCGGGCGCATCTCTTCCCGGCCTGGTGAAAAAGTTCAACCTGGGTGGCAGCGAGCTTCCCGGCCGCTGCGTCGGCGTGATCGGTCTAGGCAAAATTGGATCCCAGGTCGCCGAGATGGCCGCCTCCTTTCTTCGCATGGATGTGCTGGCCTATGACCCATACAAGAAAGAAGCGCCCCCGGGAGCCAGAATGGTCAGCGACATTCGCGAAATATATCGCAGCGCGGACTTCGTTACCCTCCACACCCCCGCTACCCAGGAAACGGAAAACATGATCGACGCCGCCGTCCTGGACGAGATGAAAACGACCGCCATCCTCATCAACGCCGGTCGCGGAGAACTTGTTGACGAACAGGCTCTTGCCGCCGCCCTTAAACAAGGGAAAATTGCCGGCGCCGTCCTCGACGTATTCTGGCAGGAGCCTCCCAGCATTACCAATCCGCTTTTCAGCGCCCCCAACGTATTGTTGACGCCCCATATCGCCGGCGCCACCGACGATGCGGTCGAACGGCTGGCCATCGGCTCCGCCCGTGCCGTTGCGGATTATTATCAAGGCAAAAAACCGGCCAACATCATTAATCCCCAGGTATGGGAAAGGCTGACGAAGCGATCTCAAGGAGAGTGACTATAATGAAAGTAAGCGTTGATAAAGAAGTCGTAACCATTGCCCCCCAGGAGCTCAAAGACCTGGTAACCAGCCTGCTTGAAAAAGTCGGCGTCCCCCGCGAACAAGGCACGATGGTCGCTGAGGTCATGGTCAACGCCGACCTCAAGGGCGTAGAGTCGCACGGCGTCCGTTGGCTGGATATCTACCTCAAACGTATCCAGTCCGGCAGCGTCAAAGCCGTTACCGACCTCAAAGTAGTAAAGGAAAAGGCCGGCCTGCTCCTCGTCGATGCTCAGGGAGGCCTCGGCCAGGTGGCGTTCACTCTGGCGATAGAAATGGCAATCGCCAAGGCCAGAACTGCCGGCGTCTGCGCGGTAGGCGTGCGCAACACCAACCACTGCGGCGCCCTCGGTTTCTATACCGAACTTGCCACCAAAGCTAACATGGCGGCCATGGCGATGACCAACAGCACCCCGCTCATGGCCCCGTGGGGCGGCGTCACCCTCAGCATCGGCACCAACCCCATCTCCTTCGGCGTACCCACCCAGGGCGACCCGGTCATTCTCGACATGGCGACAAGCGCCAGTGCGCGCGGGAAAGTATTCCTCGCCGCCCAGAAAGGTTATAAACTTCCCGACGGCGTCGCCCTCAACAAAGACGGCGAACCGACGACCGACCCCAAAGCTGCGCTCGAAGGAATCCTTCTGCCCGTAGGCGGACCCAAGGGATACGGCTTGTCACTCATCATCGACATTATGGCCGGTATAATGACCGGGTCAAACTTCGGCCAGGGGATAACCTCCCTGTACGGCGATTTGGCCAAAGCCCAGGATATCGGTCACTTCGCCGTCCTCGTCAATATCGAAGATTTTATGGAGATTGATGATTTCTTCGCCGGCATGCAGCGTAGCAGAAGCGAGCTGAAAAGCTCCAAGCTTGCGAAAGGCTTCACGGAAATTTTCCTGCCGGGCGAGATCGAGGCCAACACCCTCAGACAGAGGACGGAAAAAGGCGCAGTGTTGCCGCTGGCGACATGGAACGTACTGGAGGGTTGGGCGAAAAAATTCGCCATTCTGTGAGGAAACGCTCTTTCCGCGAAGAAGCCGGCGGGGCCTGGGCGAACGCGATGGCGGCCAGTCTCTTTTAGCCGGCGGCGGAACAGATAAATAATAGGTCTCAGCGACCCTTCCCAACGATAGTGTACTCGGAATGTGTGAAAATTTTCTCAAAGTCCTCCGCGGGCAAGACAGTTCCGCGAGGGTTAAAGGAGGAAGCGGCAGAGATGGCGGAACCGTTCACTGCCCCCATCGACAACTTTTTCAATCCCCGGGGCGTCGCCGTGGTCGGCGCTTCGGCGACGCCGGGCAGCCCCAACAACCAGATAGTGCAGTTCGCAAAGCAAATGAGCCTGAACGGCAAGGTGTTCCCCGTGAACCCCCGGTCGGACGAGATTGTCGGCCTAAAATGTTACCCTGATCTCATGTCTATTCCGGAGCCGGTCGACCTCGTCGTCATCGCCGTCGGCGCTCAGCACAGCCTGGGCGTGGCCCGTCAGATTGCCCGGCGGCGCGGCGAGAAGGGCGACGCCGGAGCGGTAGCCGTGGTCACCGCCGGTTTCAAGGAGATGGCGACCGCCGAAGGCGAGCAACTGCAAAGCGAGTTGATCGCGACAATCAAAGCGAGCGGCGCGCGGATAATCGGCCCGAATTGCCAGGGGGTGGCCGATACTTACAACGGCGTCAACACAACATTCAGCGTACCGCCTAACACCCCGAAAGGCGGCGTCAGCGTAATCAGCCAGAGCGCGGCCTTCGCCACCTCGTTTTTACGCTGGGCCAGAGATCAAAAACTGGTCGGCGTCAATAAGTTCGTCTCGCTCGGCAACATGGCCGACCTGGATTTCCGCGACTTGCTCGCCTACATGAGCGACGACGAGAAAACCAAGGTCATAGCTATGTACATGGAGGGCATCGTCGATGCCCGCGGCCTGATCGACATCTCCGCAAAGGTGACGAAGCGGAAGCCGATCGTCGTCATCAAAGGGGGGAAAACCTCGTTGGGCACTAACGTCGCCCAGAGCCACACCGCATCCATCGCCGGCAACAACGACATCTACGACGGCGCCTTCCGCCAGGCGGGCGTGATCAGGGCGCAGAGCGTCGCCGAATTCTATCACACCGCGAGGGTATTCGATAAAATGCCCCTTCCCAAAGGCAACCGAATCGCGATACTCACCGTCGTCGGCGGGCCGAGCACCATTTGCGTCGACGAACTGGTGTCAACCGGCGAAGTCTCGCTGGCCCATTTCAGCGACGAGCTGAAAAAAGAAGCGGCCAAGTACCTGGTAGCCAGTGCCAACATCGGCAGTCCGGACGGTTATATAGACATGACCGCCTCGGTCAATCCCAAGATGCATACCGATGTCCTCAGACTGTTGATGAACGATGACGGCATTGATGGCATCATTTTCATGACGACTCCCCCGGGATTCATCAAGGATGACGAACTGGCCGCGGCGATCGCCGAAGGCTACAATTCGGTGCCGGACGAAAAGAAAAAACCGCTGCTGTCGGTCATGCTCGCCGGCAACGCGGTTGCCAGATGCCGGACGTTGCTCGAGGAACAGGGTTTGCCGACCTTCGAATTCCCGGACGACGCCGCCCGGGTCATGGTCAACATGGTCAGATACAGCGCGTATCGGCGGCGAAACGCCTGTCAATAGAAAGGATTTAGGGGGTCAATATGGATTGTCGGAAAATAATCACCAGCAGTATCGCCGCCGGAGATGCCGTTATTCCTGAACTCGAAGCGCAGCAGATCTGCCGGGCCTACGACATAGCCTGTCCGGCCACGGTGCTGGCGCCCGGCAAGGCGGAATGCATAGCAGCCGCAACAAGCATGGGCTTCCCGGTTGTCATCAAAATCTTCTCTCGCCAGATAGTCCACAAATCGGATGTTGGCGGGGTGGTCACGGGAATAGCGACCGCCGATGAACTTGGCCGGGCCTACGACCGCATGCTGGCGAATATCGCAAAAAGCGCTCCCGGCGCCGAGATCGGTGGCGTCATAGTGCAGAAACAGATGCCTAAAGGCGTCGAGGTGGTTGTCGGCGGCCTGCGCAACGATCAGTTCGGCCCGGTCGTTATGTTCGGCATGGGCGGAATATACGTCGAAGTCTTCAAGGACGTCTCCTTCAGGCTGGCGCCGCTCGACAAAGACGAAGCTCTGCGTCAGGTGAGGGAAACCAAGGTTTACAAACTGCTGCAAGGCGTCCGGGGGGACAAGCCCTGCGACATTGACGCCCTCTGCGAGGTAATGGTCAACACCGGGAAGCTGCTGGCCGAATACCCCGAAATCGCCGAACTCGATTTCAACCCCGTGTTTTGTTATCCCGACGGCTGTACAGTCGTTGACGCGCGTCTCGTTCTCAAATCATCGTGACAAGTCATTCGCCATAGAGATGGAGGTTAGATGTATGGGTGAAATAAGGTTACACGGCCGCGGCGGACAGGGGACGGTAATCGCTGCCGAAATGCTCGCCAACGCTTTTGTTCTCGGGGGAAAGTATGCCTCCGTATTCCCGTCGTTCGGCGTTGAGAGGCGGGGATCGGCGGTTATGGCCTTCGCGCGCTACGGCGAGCAGCCGATCCGGGAGCGAACCAGGGTTTATCGGCCGGACATTCTTCTAATGCTGGACCAGTCGCTCACCGAAATCCGCGCCAATTACGACGGGTTCAAATCCGGCGGAACAATTATCGCTAATACCAAGCATAAGCAGGCCATCGAGGATCTCAGCCTCAACCAGGGGATGCTCGCCGTCGTGGACGGAGTGGGCATCGCCCTTGAGGAAACCGGCACCGCTATTACCAACACCTGCATGCTGGGCGCTTTTGCCAAGGCGACCGGCCTCGTGCGGTTGGACGACCTTAAAGAGGCCCTGGCATTATACTTCCAAGGCGATCTGTTGGCTAAAAACATCAGAAGCCTGGAAAGAGGCTATGCGGAAGTTGAGGTTTCCCGTTATACGCCGGCAAAGACAGCGGAACGGGAAAAGGGGCAAAGCGACCTAGTCGACATAGTGAAGCCGCCCGAGATAACAACTACTTTTGCCGCGGCCTGGGCCGACGTATCCCAAAAACTGTTGAATGTCCGTACCGGCGACTGGCGGTACAGAAGGCCGGAACTGGATAAATCGCCCTGTCGGCTGTGCGGCTGGTGCAGCATTTACTGCCCTGTCGGCTGCATGAAGCTGGGTGATGACGGATACTACCACCCCGACTTGGCTTACTGCAAAGGCTGTGGAGTTTGCGCTAACATGTGCCCGGCCCATGCCATCAAAATGACGGCGGAGGAGGTTATTTAATTGATTAAGGTACTTACCGGCAATAAGGCCGCCGCTCACGGCGTACGTCTGTCGCGGCCGGATGTCATCGCAATGTATCCGATAACGCCCCAGACGCCTCTGGCGGAAGAACTGGCGCATTTTCACGCCGCCGGGCAACTTGACTGCGAAATGGTTGAAGTCGAGGGCGAACACACTTCGATGAGCGTCATCACCGCCGCGGGAGTGGCCGGAGGACGGGTCTTTACCGCCACCTCCTCCTGGGGTCTGGCGTATATGAATGAGGCTCTCATGTACTGTGCCGGCATGCGCATACCGGCAGTAATGGTCGACGTCACCCGCGAAACGCCCTCAATGCGCGGCGTTGGCGGCGGACGCCAGGACATCATGAGCATACGGGACAGCGGCTGGATCCAGATCGAGCCCGAAACCTGCCAGGAGATCCTCGACTCGGTGATCATGGCTTATCGCCTCGCCGAGGACCCTGACATCTTGCTACCGGTAGTGGTCGCGTATGACGGCTTTTACCTGTCCCACTTGTCCGAACGGGTGGAAGTCCCCGAGCAGGCGGATGTCGACAAATTCCTCGCGCCGGTAAAGAACAGCGGCAGAACGACGCTTCTCTCCGGCGAAAACCTGCACTTCAGCCCCAGCATCGTGGGCAAAGAATTCGCGGAATACCGCTACAAGACAGTGCAAGCGTTCGAGGCCGCCAAAACCAAAATTGCCCTCATTGAACAGGAATTCAAGGCTATTTTTGGGCGCGAGTACGGCGGCATGGTCGACACGTATCTGGCGGACGACGCGGAGATTCTCATCCTCACCGCGGGCAGCTGCGCCGGCACGGCCAGGGTTGTCGTCGACGCTGCCCGGGAACGCGGGTTAAAGGCCGGCTTGGCTAGGATGAGGGTGTTTCGGCCGTACCCGCGGGAAAGGCTGATGGAAGTGCTTGAAGGCAAAAAGGCGGTCGCCGTTATTGATCGTAGCATCTGTCTCGGCTGGAACTGCGGGCACCTATACATGGAAATGAAGGCCGTGCTGGCCGACATGGCCAACCCGCCCAAGACAGTTCTCGACTTCATTGACGGACTATGCAACACCGACATCACCTACGACCACATCGAAAAGGCCCTGAACGTCACCGCTGCCGCCATGAACGGCCGGAAAACGGCGGAGACCAACTGGCTGATATGGGACTGAATAAGGAGGACGCTATGGACAGAACTAAACATCTGATAATCGGCGCCGGACCTGCCGCCCTTGCCGCTGCCAAGGCGATCCGCAACGCCGACAAATCCGCGGATATAAAGCTTGTCACCAGAGAAGAATCGCTTCCTTACTCGCCGGCGATGCTGCCTTACCTGATCAGCCAGGAACTCAGCGAAAAAGATTTCTTCCTCAAAGGCCGAGAAACCCTTGACTCTCTTGGCATTCAGCTCGTCCGGGGCAAAGAAGTAGTCGCCCTTCACCCTGAGAAAAAAGAAGTGGAGTACGCCGGCGGCGAGCGCGAGACGTACGACAAACTGCTCATCGCTACCGGCGCCGCGCCCCAGGTGCCGCCCGTCGAAAATCTGGCGCCAGACCAGGTATACACCTTCAGAACCTACGGCGACTTCGAGCGACTAAGCAAAAACCTCGGGCAAAACCAGGATATCGCCATTTACGGCGCCGGTCTCGTAGCGGTCGAAGCGGCGGAAAAACTTTGCCACGCCGGTCACGCCGTCACCATCATCGCCAGGAGTTCCCTCCTGCGCAAGTACTTTGACCCCCATAGCGTCGCCGTTCTCGAAAAAGCGTTCGTCAAGCACGGCGGCAAAGTAATTACGAAAAGCACGCTGGCCGCCGTGGGCAAAAAAGCCGACAAGCTCGAACTCAAGCTTGGCAACGGCCGTACGCTGATTGTCGACCGGTTGCTCGTCGCTACCGGCGTAGCCGCAAATCTTGTCACAGGCGGCCTTATTCCCGTCGCCGCCGGCGGGCTCATGGTCGGCCGCCACATGGAAACCAGCATTCCCGACGTATTCGCGGCCGGCGACGTCGCTGCCGCCCCCTCCTTCGACGACAGTCAGAACGCACCCTGCCCGATACTTCCCGAAGCCGTGCAGCAGGGTAAAGTCGCCGGGGCCAATATGGCCGGTGAAAAGATCGAATACAAGGGCTGGATTCCCGGCAACTACCTTCGCTGCTTCGACGAACACCTTTTCAGCGTCGGCACAATCGACGCTACGCCCGCGGACGGCTACGAGACCTTCGAAAAAACGGACGGCGACAGTTTCCTCAAGCTGGTGGTCAAAGACGGCCTATTGGCGGGGGCTGAGGGCCTTAACCAGAAGTATGTCCATCCGGGCGTGTTCCACTACCTCATCAGGGAGCGGGTTCCGGTCGGCGAATACCGCGAACTCCTGCTCGCCAAACCCCGGGAGACGGCTTGCTGGCTGATGACGCGTCACCGTGCAGATCGAGCGATTTGACGCAAAAGGAGGAAAGGCTATGTTAAACAATACCCTTGTGGTCCGCGACACCAACTGCCCGCCTTCGTGCAAGCTTTGCGTCGAAGCGTGCGGACAAAGATCGGGAGAGTGTTCCGAGCCTGTTATCGAAAAAATAGACCTGCCTGAAGTGAATTATCACAGCGTGCTCACCTGCAATCAGTGCAGCCGGGCGGAATGTCTCGACGTTTGCCCTACCGGCGCCCTAAGCCGAACGGAGGCCGGGCCGGTCGTTCTCGATGCCGGCCGGTGCGTAGGCTGCAGCATCTGCAACCTGGTCTGCCCTTACGGCGGAATATATCCGAGGCAAAGCGAGCATAAATCGCAGAAATGCGATCAATGCGGCGGTGACGCGGCATGCGCGAAAGCATGCCCGCACAATATCCTCACCTTTGAAAAAGCGGCGGGCGTGGCTGATAAACTGGGCGAGGACCTGCTCTCCCCGGGGCTGCCGTATTGCGCCGGCTGCGGGATGGAACTCCTCGACCGCCAGACGCTGCAGGTTCTGGGCAAGGATATCGTGCTGTTCGGCGCCCCGAGCTGCAACGTGCTCAGCTCGAAGGCCAAGGTGCCATACTACGGGACACTGATGACCCAGGTACCGTCAAGTGCGACCGGTGTCGCCCGCTACTTCAAGCATATCGGCAAAGAAACCATCTGTGTCGGGATAATCGGCGACGGCGCGACCGCTGACCTGGGCTTCGGGGCCTTATCGGGAGCCGCCGAAAGGGGCGAGAGGATTCTTTATATCTGCTACGACAACGAGGCTTACATGAACACCGGTATCCAGCGTAGCAGCACCACCCCTTTCGGCAGTTGGACGAATACGACCCAAGTGGGCGCACGCGGGCGCGGCCGCCAAGGCATGCCAAAAAATGTGCCGCTGCTGATGGCGTACCACAACATCGAATACGTGGCCACGGCTACCCTCGCCTATCCGGAGGACTACGTGCGCAAACTTCTTAAAGCGAAGGAAGCCGTCAAACGCGGCATGGCCTATATACACGTCCTCACCCCCTGCCCGACCGGCTGGAAGTTCGCGACGGAAAAGGTCGTCGAAGTTACCAAGGCGGCTGTAGAGACCAACTATTTCCCGCTCTGGGAGGCGGAAAATGGCGTTATCAGGTTCACTCACGAAGTGAAAAAACCGGCGCCCATCCGGGACTTCACCCGTCTTATGAAACGGTTTGCTCATCTGACGAACGAAGAACTTGATCAAATCCAGGAGCATGTCGATCGCTCCTACGCCCAGCTAAAGCGCGTAACGACTTGCACTTAGCGGTCAGCAGGCAAGATGAGGAGGAGAAACGACGTGCGGTCGGTAGACCGTCGGCGTTCCTCCTCCTCTTGATAATATCAGCTGATAATATCAGCGGAGGGTGGTGCAGCATGAAAAGTATAAGGGCGAAGCTTTTGGTAATTTTATTGCCAATGTTTATCCTTTCCTTCGGAATATTGTCCGGTATCAGTTACTACTTCTCTTTGCAGTTGCTGAACGGCAGCGTTGACGAGACCGCTTCCGCGATCGGCCGGGACAACGCCAACCGTATCCAGGCCGATATTCTGACCGCGGTCGTTCAACTCGAGGATCTCGCCAGCCAGCCGGCCCTGCGAGGCGCCACTGACCGCCCGCAAATCGTCGCCGACCTTGCCGCGGCCCACAAGCGAATCGGCAAGTTCGACTCTCTCAACTTCGTGTTTCTCGACGGCATGTCGATCCGCATGGCCGGAGATACCGTTTTCCTCGGGGACCGTGACTACTTCAAGAAAGTGGTGGCAACCCAAAAAGCCGTCGTATCCGAGCCGGTGATAACGAAATTGGCCAAGAAGGCTGCGGTTATATTGGCTGTGCCCGTAATCGATAATGGGCGCCTAACGGCGGTGCTTGTCGGTACATATACCCTGGAAAAAATAACCGACCTAGTGAAGGAGGTCAAGTTCGAACAGAGCGGCTACGGTTTCGTAGCTGCCAAAAGTGGCTTGGTTATCGCCCATGCCGCAGAACCCGCGGTCGTTTTCAAAATGCGGCTGACCGAAAAAAAGATCGACGCGGGGCTGAAACTCCCCGATACTGAGCTTGACAACAACCTGATGGAGTTGTTCAAGAGCGGCGTTGAAAAGCAGGTTTTGGGCAAATATACCTTTGGCGGTACAGGACGGATCGGCGTTTTCACCCCCATCCGTTTGCCCGGAGACCAACGCTGGGTATTGGCGGTCACCGCCCCAGAGGCGGAGGTCGCAAGCAAAACCGCCACCCTTGCCAGGATAATGCTTGCCGTTTCCCTGATGTTCGTCATTCTCGCCGTGATACTCATCGCCGTCTTCAGCAAACAATTTGTAAAACCGATCCAACAGATCCTTGACGAGTGTCTGCTTATGACCCGCGGAGATTTCCGCGAGCAAGAAAGGAAGGTTTTCTCCCGCGACGAGATCGGCCATCTGGCGGCCGGTTTTCGCGACATGCGCTCCAGCCTGCGGACCCTGATCGGCAAGGTAAGCTCACAGTCCGACCAGGTGGCGGCAGCCAGCGAAGAACTGACGGCGAGTACCCAGCAGTTCGCCGACGCCGCCAACCAGGTTTCCGGATCGATCACCGGCATAGCCGAAGGCACGGCGCAGCAGGCGGCGTCGGCTGCCGACGTTTTCACGGTCGCGGAACAGATGTCGGCAAATACCGCCGAGATTTCCGCCTCGGCGCGCGAAGTGGCCTGCATAGCCGCGGAAACCGCCGGGGAGGCGGAGCAGGGCAACCGGACGGTCGGCGAGGTAGTGAGCCGGATGCGGCGGGTCGGGGAAGGATCGGTCGCGGTGCAGACTGCCATCACCGAGCTGGCAAGAGGCTCGCAGGAAATAAGCGAAATAGTCGACCTTATTTCCACCATCGCGGGACAGACCAATCTTCTGGCCCTCAACGCCGCGATCGAGGCGGCCAGGGCAGGCGAGCACGGCAGAGGTTTTGCCGTTGTGGCGGAAGAGGTCAGAAAACTGGCCGCAGAATCCCACCAGGCCGCCCAGCAGATTGGGGCGCTTATCCAGAGGAACCAGGCCAACATGGACCGCGCTGTTAATGCCACCCAAGCCAGTACCGAAGGTGTCGAGGCTGGTATCGCCGGCGTCAACGATTCCGGGGAAACCTTCAATAAGATTGCCGGTGCAGTCAGGAATCTTGCGGAGCGCATTGAGGCGATATCGTCAGCGATACATCGTATAGACGACGATACTCGTTCTCTCGTTGCCTCGATCCGGGGGATCAACCAAATTAGCAACGAGAATGCAGCGGAGACCCGGAACGTATCGGCGGCGACAGAGGAACAATTGGCCTCGATAGAGGAAATCGCCTCTTCCAGTCAGAATCTCGCGACGCTGGCGGAAGATCTGCAGGCGGCGATTTCCGGATTCAAGCTGTAAATGTGTTTGGCTGCTGCGGTGGAAACAAAATGATGGGAGTTGAGATAATATATATTTTCGTATATAATATTATGTTGTGAAACTGTATAGGGTATGGTGGCGGTATGACAAAGGATTCACCCAGAAAGATCAAGAAGCAAGAGGCGTATCAGCACATAAAGACTAACATCTTGCGCGGAGTATACGGGCCGGGGTATCGCATCGTTATCGACCGGGTGGCCAAGGAACTGAACCTGAGCACTATCCCCGTACGCGAGGCGATCCAGCAGCTTGAGGCAGACGGGCTGATCGAGAACATTCCGTATAGCGGGGCGGTCGTGAAGCGTCTGGATGAAGTCAACTATCAGGAAGTATCTTACGTGATGCTGATTCTTGAAGCGGCCGCCACGGCTCTTGCCGCAAGATCCCTGACCAAGAAGGACCTCGACGGTCTGGAAAAGACGAACAACGCGATGAAGACAGCGTTGGAGGAGCTTGACTTCGAGCGGGTCGGGGAACTCAACGTTAAATTCCATGCCGTCATCCATAACAAGTGCGGTAATTCGTACCTTATTGAAAAGCTCGAACAGGTATGGGAGAGACTGGCACAAGTGCGTCGGGCCAACATAGCATTCGCTCCGCAACGCGCCAGGGCTTCCACGGAGGAGCACGAACGGATCATCGCTCTGCTGAGAGAGAAAGCTCCGGCGGCGGTTATCGAGGATTACGTACGTCAGCATACTCTTAACACCCTTAAAGCGATTCAGACCCTGAACAAGGGTACGGGGAACTTTATAAACTGTTCTATCTAACTGTGGTTAATATAGTGCTAGTGCGGCGCCTTTATGGTGCCGCGTTTCTTATACACGGGGTTTAGAAAAGCTTTCAGCGGTGAGGATGACAGGAAAACTCCTTTTGATAATAATTGCGGTTTGTCAACTGCAATAACTATCGAAAGGGTCGTTAAGATGAACGACCCACATCTCGACCTTTACGCGCGCGGGACCTTCAAACCCACAAAACGCGCATGACCAGTCTCAAAGCAAACTTACATATTATTATAGGAGGCCCCATACAACTAGAAAATATCATGCATAGTATAAAAGATATGGAAGTTCCAAGCGTCTTAGAAGGCATTTTGGGTTTTAAGGGTAATTGTGGCACCACGTGCCAGGCGCGTTTTATGTGCGATTTTTCCGGAAAGTATCGTTTCCAATGCGGTACTGGTCTCAAATTATCTGCGAAATGTAGCCTTAATTTCGTACTTAGCAGCCAGGCCAGTCTCGTTTTCAATGCGAGCCTACAGCTGTTATCGGATTACCCATAAGGTGAAATTTGTGACCCATAAGCTGAAATAATCGTGAAACGGCAGGAAGTAAGGGAAACCTTACTCCTGCCGTTTTTATTGGATATTATCCGAACGAGGACATCGCATTCAAGCGGTATTTTAAGAGTCGCCACCCTGCGCAAAATATATGGTGGGCAGCACGGTAGGCTCGATCAGCGGCGATGTTAATATCATCGCCGGCAAGGACGCCAGAGTCACCGCTTCAGATATCATCAGCGGTAAGAACACCAGTATTCAAGGCCAGAACGTCACCATCGAGGCTGGACAAAACAGCGGCCAGAGCAAACAAACCTACGAGTTTAAACAAAGCGGCCTGACAGTCTCTTTGGGCGGAGATACAATAACCCCGGTCTTGAGCGCCGCGAGCGATGTTAGGCGGATAAGCAACGTTTCGGACGAACGGCTGCAGGCGCTTTATGCCTATAAGGCTTATACAGATGCCAAGGACGCGTATAACGCCCTGAAAGACGGCTCGCCGCTGTCGGTAAGTGTCAGCATCGGCAGCACCAAGTATTCCACGGAGACGGTGTCATCGTTGTCCTCGGCCCAGGGCAGCCAAGTTAGTGCGGGCGGCAATGTCAACATCACCGCCACCGGTAGCGGGGCCACGGACGCGGCAGGCAAGGCGGCGGACGGCAGTGTGAATGTCGTGGGTTCCGGCGTGAGCGGGGAGAACGTCACCCTTACGGCGGCCAAGGACGTCAATCTCGTAGCGGCGGATAACGCCACCACGACGACCAATACTTCCAGCAGCAGCTCCGCCGGGGTAGGCGTGCAGATCGGTCCGAAGGGCGGCGTATTCGTCCAGGGCAGCAAGGCGAGCGGCAACGAGAACGGCGCTGGCACGACCCATACCGAAACGGTGGTGGCGGCGAGCGACACGCTCACCGTCAAGACCGGCAGCGATGCCAACATTGTCGGCGCCCAAGCCAAGGGCGACAACGTGAAGATGGAGATTGGCGGCGACCTCAACATCGCCAGCCAGCAGGATACCGACAGCTACCATGAGCGGACAAGCTCGGCCGGCGGGACCATCGGCCTGGGGTCCGGAGTAGCCAGCAGTGTATCGGCCAGCAAGGGCAAGATTGATTCGGATTACGCCAGCGTCACCGACCAGAGCGGCGTCTACGCCGGCCAGGGCGGCTTCGACATCACCGTGGGCGGCAACACCGACCTGAAGGGAGCTGTCATCGCCAGCGAGGCTGCGCCGGATAAGAATAAGCTGAGTACGGGGACGCTGACCTGGAGCGATATTGAGAATAAGGCGGAGTATAAGGCGAGTAGTGTAGGGGTAAACGTAGGCTTTGGTCCGGGTACTGAGAAGAAAGACCAAGGCATAACGCCTAATATCGGCACTACTGCAAGTGGCAACGCAGAAAGTACAACGAAATCAGCCATTGCTGCTGGAACGATTGAGGTTCGAAGCAATCCAACTCAGGATTTGTCTGGACTCAGTCGAGATACCGGAAACTCGCTTAATACCTTGGGCAAAATATTCGATAAGAAGACGGTGCAAGAGCAACAGGAATTAGCCAAGGTGTTTGGCGAAGTGGCCTTTAAAGCAATAGGAGATTTAGGGCTTCCTGATGGTAGCGACGAGAAAGTAGCTCTCGAGGCATTTGCCGGTGGCTTAATGGCAAAATTGGGCGGTGGCAGCTTTGCGTCCGGATTGGCCGGTGCAGGCTTTACTCAGCTTGTCATGAATGAACTGGCAAATATAAAAGACCCAGCCGCATTGCAATGGGCAAGTGCGATTGTAGGGGTTATAGCAGCTAACCTCGTAGGCGGAGACGCGCAGACTGCCGCTGCCGTAGCTGTAAGCGAAATACGAAATAATCGTTTGTCGCATATTATTACAGACCCCGTTAAAGTGGCAGAGGGACTTAAACAGGGGCTTAAAGACAAAGGTATTGAGGCTGTTGAAGCTTTCAAAACCATTATTGAGCACCCTGTAGATACAGCAAAAGGAATTGCGGGTACTATCGCGGAAATATGGAATGATCCGAGTCTCGTTGCGAAAATTGGTAAAGAAACGTTTCAAGACTATCAATACCGACTTGACGCGATGGTTAATGGATCGGCTTTTGACACGGGCGAACAACTAGGGTATTTATCAGTTGACCTCGGGCTTCTTCTTCTTGATGTTGGAGTTGCTTCGAAATTAGTAGAAAAAGTACCTGGCTTAGCGCGTGCAGTAGAAGTGCTCAATAATGAGCGTGGTTCGATCAGAATAGGTAGTATGACTACCAAACAAGTTACTGATGCAGCAAAAGTGTTGGGCTTTGAAAAAACCAACTATTTTTCGCATGGTCAACCGATCTATAAGAAAGGGAATTTATATATAACGCCTGATATCGATGGTCACAACGGTGGGGTATGGAAAGCTGCAAGTTCAGTTGAAGATCTAAAAAGCAAATCTACCAGATTAGGTACTTACGATGCGAATCTAAATAGGATAGGGGACTAAGAAATGTTCACTTGGCGTATAACAAAATACAACCCTGATTATCGAGATGAATTGGGTAGATATTCGAAACGCGAGTGGACATCATTTTCTGAAATCGGGAGTAGCTTTGATGGGCATGAGTTAACAAAAAGCGAGTATCTCGCAGTTGAAGATGCCTATGTGGATGCAATAGTGACTTTTATGGGGTGTATAAAAGCTACTTCACTGAAGGTCATAGGTCTCGAAAAAGGGAGTGCGCCAAAGCCAGTTCAGGAGCTTTATTCAACTGAAATGTCTAATCTCTATGCTACAGTTCGAAACCATAGTGTTCTTAGCTTAAAGGATGTACAACTGATGGCTCGATTGGTTTTGCGAGAAGACTTATGGTGTAAGCTTGAAAGTGTCGATAACATGTTTGTTCATTTTGGCTATGACTACTATATGTACATTGGATGTATTAAAACGTGCGAAGATGCTATTAATAAAATCATGCAAAAGGGACTCTTTGTAGAAAAACATGAATCTCCATATGCATAGATCTCAGGAGGAAAAGGGATGCGATTTATGCGCATCCTTTTCCTTTGTCGCCTGTTCCTTCAAACGCTTTCTCAATATATTCTCTATTAAATCCATCAGTTTAGGTGCTTCTGGGGCATCTCAGGAAATCAGCTTAAATGGCAGACGACGAGGCATAGGTAAAATATCATCGAAATCATCAAGACAAGGCTTAAACTGAGTTCTATGCGCTAAATAATAACTATTTACGCAGCTTCATCAATGTCGTTATAAGATACAGGGGGACGGTTCTTTTGTATCCTAGATGGATGTGGTATGATAATCTGGGGTGAAAAAAATGCCGAGACAAGCACGTAAGAAAAGTGAAAGTGGAGTATATCACATAATGCTTAGAGGAATAAATCGGCAAGTTCTATTTGAGGAAGAGGAAGATAAGGCGAAATTCCTGGACACGATTAAACAGTACAAGACCAAGAAAGAGTATAAAATACTAGGCTATTGCCTAATGGACAACCATGCCCACATCCTCATAAAAGAAGGTAACGAGCCAATAGCAAACACGATGAAGCGGATTGGAGTAAGCTATGTATGTTGGTATAACTGGAAGAATAAGCGCAGAGGGCATCTATTTCAGGATCGGTATAAAAGTGAGTCAATCGAGGATGACCAGTACCTATTAAGCGTTTTGAGATATATACATCAAAACCCGATGAACGCGGGAATCGAGCAAGAAATATCAAGATATAAATGGAGTAGTTACAACGAGTA
This sequence comes from Selenomonadales bacterium 4137-cl, assembly GCA_032334055.1. NCBI lineage: Bacteria > Bacillati > Bacillota > Negativicutes > Acetonemataceae > Anaeroselena > Anaeroselena agilis. The sequence continues at coordinate 3,732,880 of JAUOZS010000001.1, forward strand.
CGTTGGAGTACCTAAAATAGTGGATACGGCATTTGTGCTAGGAATGTTTTCAGAGAATGAAAAACTGGCAAGAGAAGAGTTTGCAAGATACATGGTCGAGAGCGGCGGTAGCAAGATTAGTTTGGAAGAAGATAAAAGACTAACGGATAATGAAGCAAGAGAGAAAATACAGCGACATATAAATATGACATTTGCCGAGGTGCAGCAACTTGATAAAGAAAAGCGAAATGAAATACTGAGAAAAATGAAGGATATTGAAGAAGTATCGATAAGACAGATAGCAAGAATAACAGGGTTTACGGTTAACGTTGTAGCAAAAGCATAAGGATACAAAAGAACCGTCCCCTTATATCAAGATCTATCTTGTTGAAAATGTGGATGTTCTGTGGTAATGTAGCTAATAAAATGTAGTAAAGAAACTACACTTTATTAGGCGTTTATATACCACGGAAGAGGTGAACTATGATGGATCGGACAAGTAAAGAATACACAGCCTTTTTGGAACAGGTTTTAGAGCAGGTAGACGGGACTATTGTTACTGATGCCGAAGGAAAAGTAGTCTATCTCAATAAAAAATATGCGGATATGCTTGGTGTGGATGTAGGGACATCTATTGGTAAACATGCTCGAGAAATCATACCTCAAACGCGCATGGACATTGTGGCTAAAATGGGCCAAGAGGAAATAGGCTCAGTGCATATGGTTAAAGGAACCATACCTGTAGTGTGCAATCGCTTGCCAGTAATGAAAGATGGGAAACCAATTGGGGCGGTAGCTTTTACGACTTTTCGGAAGATGGATGAAGTCGCTTCACTTTTTGCCGAAATTAACCGGCTCAACCTTGAAATTAAAGAATACAAATCCGAGCTTGTCAAATTGCGAGGCGCAAAATACTCACTGGATCAGGTAGTCGGATCATCACCTCAATTGCAAAAAGTGAAAGAGCTTATAAAAAAAGTCGCTCCGTCCAAACTCGCTGTTCTGATTAACGGCGAGACCGGTACTGGAAAAGAGCTGTTTGCTCAGGCTATTCATCAACTTAGTCCTAGGAAACACAAGCCATTTGTGAGAATAAACTGCGCAGCTATACCCAAAGAACTTCTGGAATCGGAACTGTTCGGTTATGAAGAAGGAGCATTTAGCGGGGCAAAAAAGGGTGGCAAGCCGGGTAAATTTGAACTTGCAAATGAAGGCACGCTTTTGCTTGACGAAATCAATGAACTGCCCATATTCCTCCAATCTAAACTCTTACGGGTCATCCAGGAGCATGAAATCGAGCGGGTTGGCGGTATAAAACCAATCGAAATCGACGTTAGGCTGATATGTACGACGAATCGCGATATGCAGGATATAGTACGCAAAGGCGAATTCAGGGAAGATTTATTTTATAGGATTAACGTTGTCGATGTCAGCATCCCGCCTCTACGTCAACGTAAGGAGGAGATTAGAGACCTTACGAGCCATTTCATAAAGAAAATTAACGTAAATCATGGCCTGGGGATTACTGGTATTAAAGAGAATGTGCTTAGGTTATTTGAAAGGTATCGGTGGCCAGGTAACGTCAGAGAATTGGAGCATGTAATGGAGAGAGCGGCAGTAATGGCTATATCCGGCGAACTTGATGAAGCCCACTTCGATTATCTTCTGCCCCGTTTATTAGGTAACACGGAGACAGATTCGGCGGAAACAAACGGTTCAGCTAGTTTAGGAAAGGTCAAAGACGTGGCGGAGAAGCAAGCAATCTTAAATGCCCTGTCCAAGGCTAATGGCAACAAAACTGCTGCGGCTAGAGAGTTGAATATCCATCGAACCGTACTCTATGCTAAAATGAAAAAACATGGCATAGTGTAGTTAAACAGCTACGATTATTGTAGTGGAAAACGCACGCGAATAACCCCTATAAAACCTGGTAATCCAGGTTTTATAGGGGTTTTGTTTATTGGCATACATATTGCGATTAGGAAGGGAGCAGAGTGGGGAGGTGAGCCAATAATTCCGCGCATTTTCTTAGTTTGCCAGATTATCTTATATAAGGAGCTGAAAGTAAAGTGACAAAGAAGTTGATAATCACCGCAGCAGTAACGGGAGCAGTTCACACTCCCAGCATGTCACAATATTTGCCAGTTACTAAAGAGCAGATCATCGACGACGCGGTTAAGGCTTGCGAAGCAGGGGCATCCGTCGTCCATATCCATGCACGCGATCCAAAGACTGGTCGACCGACCAGTAGTCTTGAGTTGATGGGTGAAATCGTTTCGGGAATAAAGAAAAGGTCAGACGTTATCGTATGTATTACCACGGGCGGCCAGTTGGGCATGTCTTTGGAAGAGAGGCTTGCGGCGGTTCCCGCTTTCCAGCCCGAACTCGCATCCTGCAATGCCGGCTCGGTGAATTTTGTCCTTCAACCGGCGGCAGCCAAAATTGCTAACCCAAAATTTGACTGGGAGATTCCCTTTCTTGAGGGGACATACGATCTTGTTTTTGCCAACACGTACAAAGGGCTTGAGTATTACATCACAACAATGAATCAATACGGGACTTTACCTGAATTCGAAGTTTATGATGTCGGCATGATTAATAATATCGCCTTCTTTATCAGAAAAGGCATTGCAAAAAAGCCTGTTTACATCCAATTCGTTATGGGAATTTTGGGTGGCATCCCGGCCACGATTGAGAACTTGGCATTCCTGGTAAAAACGGCAAAAGAGCAGATTGGCGACTTCAAGTGGTCGGTCGCGGCGGCTGGAAAAGCGCAATTTCCCCTTGTCACCGCTGCTTTAGGCATGGGCGGCAACGTACGGGTCGGGTTGGAAGATAACCTATATGTTAAGCCGGGAGTTCTGGCAAAGTCGAGCGCTGAACATGTGGATCTGGTACGTAACATTGCCGAAGGATTGGGCATTGATGTGGCTACTCCGGCGGAAGCACGACAGATATTAAACTTAAAAGGCTTAGAGAAAGTTGGATTCTAGACGCATTAATTAATCAATCAGAGTTGGGAGAATGGAAAAGTGATTAATAAAGTAGCGATTCTGGGCGCTGGGACGATGGGGCACGGAATAGCTGAATCCTTCGCCATGTATGGTTATGACGTAAATCTCTATGATATCAACGCCAAAGCGCTTGATAAAGTCAAGGCGCACATTGAGCAAGAATTGACAATGCTTTCGGAGGAAGCCTTTTTAAAGAGTGAAGAGATACCCGCCATTATTAATAGGATAAAGCTTTTCACTGATCTCCAGCAAGCGGTTGAAGACAGGGAGTATGTAATTGAATCAGCCCCTGAAAACATGGAGTTAAAGCAGAGATTATTCAAGCAGCTTGATGAATTTTGCCCGCCTGATACCATTTTGGCAAGCAACACCTCCAGTCTTCCGTTAAGCGGAATGATGGCGCTTGTTAGTGAGGAGCGCAAGAAGAGGATGATGGTGAATCACATGTTCAATCCGGCACATCTCATTCCGCTTGTAGAACTCTCTTATTTCGGAAACATGCCGGAGGAAATTTATAAAGAGGTGGAGAGTTTATATCTTTCCATCAGGAAACAACCCGTACGCGTTTCGAAAGATGTACCTGGACTGGTGGCCAACCGCATCATGCAAGGAGTTGCAAGAGAGGTTTTTTCGCTGATTGAGCAAGGGGTTGCGGAGGCGAGCGATATCGACAAGGCGCTAAAATTCGGCCCAGCTTTCCGCTATGCCACAACCGGTCAGTTAGAAGTAACCGACTTTGGCGGCTTAGATATCTGGTGCATTGTCGGGGACAACCTCTTAAAGGTTATGGATAATTCGCAGAGTGCGAACAAACTGCTACGGCAAAAGGTACTCGAAGGAAAACTGGGGGTGAAAAGCGGCGAAGGGTTCTTTAAGTATGATCCCGATAAAGTATCCGAGATCAGGAAAAACTTCATGAAAAAGCTGATTCGCCAACTTAAAGTATCTCAATCTTATGTATAATTCTTTGGCAAATCATTATAGGGAGGATTTTAATCAATGGATCTAAGCGTATTAGGCCTTATTTTATCCTTGGTGGTGCTGATTGCTCTAGCTCTGCGCGGCTGGCATATTATCTTGCTCGCGCCTATCGCCACGGTAATAGTGTGCCTATTTTCGGGTCTCGATGTATTGCAAAGTCTCTACGGACCATATATGGAAGGTTTCATTGCATATGCAAAAAGATTTTATTTGGTTTTCCTAGGTGCTTCTTTATTCGCGAAATATATGGATGACTCTGGTGCTGCTAAGACGATTGCTCTTGCTATTCTAAAAAGGGTTGGGAGAGATAAGCCATTTCCTATGTTAGTAGCTATCTGGATAATAACTACAGTTCTGACATATGGAGGCGTTAACCTTTGGGTTGTTTCTTTTGCCTTGATTCCTATTGCATTGCCAATATTCAAGGAAATGAATTTGCCGTGGCATTTGTGTCTTGCCCCGTTTATGCTTGGCTTAGGTACTGCGACATTGACGATGCTTCCGGGAACCCCGGCATTAGCGAATATAATGCCGACAAAGTATTTAGGGACTACTGCAACTGCGGCACCGCTCATTGGCGTTGTCTCTTCGATAATCAGTACAGCCCTTGGATTGTACTACGTTAAATGGGCCCTCAACAAAGCGCAGCAGCGTGGGGAAGTATTCTCCCGGCCTGATAGTATAATGGTCGGCAACGTTGAAAAAACAGAGCTGCCATCATTACCCATGTCAATAATTCCTCCCGCAGCGTTGCTGATTGTACTAAACGTTTTTAAAGTGGATATCGTATATTCGCTACTTGGCGGGACACTGCTTTGTATCGTGCTGTTTTACAAATACGTTAATAATCACCTTGATACGCTTAACAAGGGAGCTGTTAACACCATTCTGCCAATGGTGAATACTTGCGCCGATGTTGGTTATGGCAAGGTCGTCGCAGCAACCGCAGGATTTACAACGGCAGTCAATGCTCTAATGAGTATTCCGGGGCATCCTTTGATCTCTATGACAGTCGCTGTAAATTTACTCTGCGCCATTACCGGCTCGGGTTCCGGCGGTCTTGGCATCGCCCTGGAAGTATTAATTCCGAAATATCAAGCCTTAGGGCTCAATCCTGAAGTCATTCACCGTATTGCTGCGATGGCCAGTGGCGGTTTGGATACAATGCCGCATAACGGCGCCGTGATAACGATTCTGGCTGTATTTGGACTGACTCATAAGGTGGGCTATAGACACATGTTTGCTACATGTGTGGTTGTTCCTCTGATTACTCTTATTCCGGCGGTTATTCTCGCGATATTGTTCTATTAGTTATATCAGGTGTGTTGCTAATTAAGTCTAAAATTATCACAGGCAAGGCTGAGGTTGCTTTGACAATATTGCGGCAGCCGAAGTCTTGCCCTTCTTTCTTAAGTCTAAGCAGGAAGAAAACGAATTAGCGTAATTGGAGGGCTATGCTTGAGCAAGGAAGTTTGTAATGTTCTAGAACATTTAATGCATGCATTGCCGTATTTTAATAATTTGTTAACAAAGGACATCGGTGTGTCGCTGACAGACCTGGAGAAGTTCCTGCTTTATAAACCGGCAACAAATTTTGACATGAAGGTGTCAGCAGGCGATCCGATTAAACCGGGATCTGCTGTTGATCAAGCTATAAGGGAAAATCGAAGAGTAGTCCGCAGAGGCGACTCATCGCTATATGGGATGCCTTATATTGCGGTATGCTGTCCTATTCGGGACGAGACCGGAGCGGTTGTGGGGTGCGCCATCACCACCGAGCCGGTCGATATGCAGGATTCATTAAAGGAGATGGCTATAAACGTTAATGACAGCATTAGCGCTATCGCCAGCACTTCGGAGGAAATATCGGCCCAGGCTGAGGAAATAGCCGCCACAACTAGCAACTTGGCACAATTAGCCTTGCATTCACAAGAACAAGTTAAAGAAACTGACGGGATAATTACTATTATCCGAAGTATCGCCGCACAAACAAACCTTTTAGGGTTGAACGCCGCTATTGAAGCGGCCCGCGTGGGCGATGCCGGGCGGGGTTTCGGCGTTGTGGCTGAAGAGATCCGAAAGCTTGCTGCAAACAGCTCCGATTCTGTAAAAAACATAGATAAAATCATTAAAGCTATTCAGAGGGACAGCATTAACGCCTACGATCAGCTTCAGCAAGTGAATGAGGCTGTCAACCAAATCGCCGTATCGATTTCGGAAGTGGCGAATGCGGTACAAAATACAGTCGCGCTTGTGCAAAAGCTTGATCATGTGGCGGAAAGCTTCAGTAAGGATAGCGGACAATAGTGACAACGCGGCGCCTTGCAGGGGCCGCGTTGTCATTATGGGGCTGATCAGTTGAAGATGACGACGCCACACTATGCCGGAAGGTATTCATTCGACCAGCCAGAGGCGTCGCTATTTATAAAAAAAACCGGCAATTAAATAAAGCATCGATGACAAAGCAATCGCGACTACTCCATAGGGCAGGACGTAGTTCACATGAATAGTTAACGGCAGGTCTGTTACCGCCGCGGTGAGTACGGGAGTTTCCCCCAGTGGCGACAGGTTATCGCCAATTGAGCCGCCTGCAAGGACGGCGCCAATGGTTAACGAAACGTTGGCGTCCGTCGTCGCAGCCAATGAAAGGGCCATCGGCATAACCAACGCCCATGTTCCCCAGGAAGAACCCATAAAGTATGAGGCTAAACCTGCGACGGCAAAAACTACTAAAGGCACTAGCGGTCTGGAGATAAAATTATTTGCCAAGAAGTTGCCTATGAACGAGTTGAACCCCAAGTCCTGTGTCACGCCGGTAATAGCCCAGGCGAAGATTAGGATGACTATCGGCGGCAGCATTTCTGTGCCGCCGCTTAAGAAATGGCTCTGGAGTTCCTTCATCGGAATTCTTTGGATGCCATAGATGACGGCAGTGAAAACGATGGTTGCCAAAGTCGCGGTAAAGATGGCTTTTTCGTAATCGGCGTTCATCATAGCGTTCCAGAGAGAATTCGCCCCTTTCGCCTGTCCGGTCCACCAGAACAAATATATGATCATCAGCAGTAATAGGGCTAACGGGACTAACAAGTTCGCTACCCTTGGCGGCACTTTTTCCGCAAATGCGCATTCCTCATGCGCCTCGTGGGAATCGTGGTCCCCTTCAGGCAGATCTTTTTTATAAGCTGGGTCTGCAAGTCTGAAAAAACTAAAGTTAAAGCTCCAGAAAATGGAGACCAAGCTGATAACGACCATGAGAATCGAATAAAAATTGAAGGGCAGCGAAGCCAGATAATACATATAAGGGCTGCCGGCAATGCCTGCCTGGGACATCGCTGAGCCGGTCACCCCCAGTATGTATCCCAGATAAGTGGTGGCGAAAGGGATTAAGACAATCAACTGAGAGGAAGTAGTATTGATGATAAACGCCAGTTTTTCTTTGGACCCGCCCGTTTTATCCAATAGGGGCCGGCTTATCGTACCGGTGGAGATAACATGGAAGCAGCAATCGAGAAAGGTCACGGGGGTGACCAGCAGCACGCTCAGCAGTGCGCCTTTTTCCGATTGCACGTAAGGGTCCACGGCTTTGGCGAAGCCTGATATTCCGCCGCCGACCTTGAACATTTCCGCAAGCGCCCCGAAGCCGAATAAAAAAAGGATGATATAGGCATGGTTTTCGTCCGCGACTACCCGGGATAAGTATTCACCCGCAATCACTGCCCCGGTGAGCGGATTACCGCCTGATTTAATAACGGCGCCGGCAAGCAGACCGACCACCAGAGAAGGGATGATCCGTTTCGTGACCGCCGCGCCGAGGATTGCCGCTATGGGAGGAACTACCGAAAAAGCGTCCATGATAATCGCTCCTTTCTTATAACGTTTAGTATCGCACGGACAGCTCGATTGTATTAGAATTGCTTGCCGTAAAAAAGCTGGATGATGCGGAAGATGGGGGGAGGCAGTGCCTCCCCTTTTTCTCTTTACCCGGCCGGCGGAAAACATTAGAAGCCTGCGCTGCTGGGGTTGAGCCGTGAGCTAATAAACCCTGATCGTTATCCCGCTGCCGGGAAGAGTACAGTCTACTTCCGGAGGCATACTATCTGTCGGACCACAGCAAATATGCCAATGATAATATCAGGGAAAGGTTGTGCAACTGTGTCGCAGCTGACGGAAGTCGTGTTACGCACATTTATCGCTCTGTTGGTTTTAATGGTTTTGGCCCGCGCTATGGGAAGGCGGTCGGTGGCACAGCTTACGTTGTACGACTACGTCGTCGGGCTCGTAATCGGCGACATCGGCGCCGCGGTTGCCGTAGACAGGGCAATCCCGGTGATCGAAGGAGCGGTGAGTCTGGTCGCCTGCACTGTCTGGATTCTCATCTTTAATTTCGCAATGTTGCATAATGTGCCGGCCCGGAAACTGATAGAGCCGGATCCGGTAATGGTCATCTACAACGGGCGGATCCTGGAGAATAACCTAAGCAAGACCTACTACACGGTCAACAATCTCCTTGAGCTGCTTCGCGAGAGAGAAATTTTTGATCCTGGCCGGGTATCCCTGGGAATTATTGAATCCGACGGGGAACTGAGCATAGTGCAAAAAGACCGGGCCGGTGAAAATACCGAGACGTTTCATGTCCATATGTCCGGCCGGGCGCTGGTGATCGACGGGCGAATCATCGATAGGGCTTTTGAACACCAGGGTCTTAGCAAAGACTGGCTTTTGGATAATATCGCCAGGCGCAATATAGGATTAGAGGAAGTAATGGTTGCGGTTGTTACTCCGGAAGGAAAGTTATATATCGACACCAGAGACGACAGAGTGGGAACGTAATCTTAAAACAAGGTTGTCTGCCCGGATGAGTAGACGCATTCTCTGCAGCATAAGCGAATAAATGTATGCGAAGCGCGAAAGAATAAAGTAAACAAATGGGCTATATGGAATTGTTGGGCAAAGTAAACGGGCTCGAAGTAGATGGAGGATGATATGATTCCGATTGATTTCGACTATTACCGTCCGGACACTGTGGCGGAAGCGACTAAGCTTTACCACGACCTGGCCGCGGCCGAAAAGCGGCCGCTGTACTACGGCGGCGGAACGGAGATCATTACCATGGCCAGGGCTTACAACCTCGACACCGGGGCGGTGATCGACATCAAGGGGATCCCCGCATGCTCGGAACTGGGTTTCGCCGCCGGCAAGCTCGCAATCGGGGCCGGTGTAACCTTGACCCGGATATCGGAAGCAAAATTGTGGAGTTTTCTTGCCAAAGCCGGCGGACGTATCGCCGACCATACAACACAAGGCAAGATCACCCTTGGCGGGAACATCTGCGGCACGATTATCTACCACGAAGCATTGTTGCCGCTGCTGCTCACCGATTGCGAGGTAGTGGTCGCCGGAGAAAAGGGAGAAAGGCGGGTTTCCATCCATAAGGTGTTTGACCAAAGACCCCGCCTCGAAAAAGGCGAGATGGTCGTTCAATTCCTGGTCGAAGAAGAATTTCTAGACCTGCCGTACGTACATGTGAAGAGAACCAAGAGTGAGAAGATCGATTACCCGCTTGTTTCGTTCGCCGCATTAAAAAATAAAGACGAGGTTAGGGTGGCGTTTAGCGGGGTTTGCGCTTTTCCCTTTCGGTCGGCGGATATTGAACGCATAATAAACGAGAAAGGCACGGCGCTGGAGGAGCGTGTGCGCAGGGCGGTCAGAAGCGTGCCGGCCCCGCTGCTGAACGATGTGTCCGGATCGTCAGGATACCGGGAATTCGTTTTGGCCAATACGCTCCAAAACACCTTGACAGCATTTGAAGGTAAGGAGAGTGCTTAGCATTATAGGCAAGAGTGTTATCGAACTCAATGTCAACGGCGAGATACGTAGTGCCGTCGCCCGTCCCGCCGACGTATTGCTCCACGTTCTCCGTGAGCAACTCGGATTGACCGGAGCAAAACCCGGCTGCGAGAACGGGGATTGCGGCGCATGCACAGTATTGGTGGACGGCTGGCCGGTCAAGTCGTGCCTTATGCTTGCGGCTGAAGCCGTCGGCCATGAAATCGTTACGGTCGAGGGGCTAAAAAACGCTCCCATTCAACAGGCATTCGTAGAAAACTGGGCTTTTCAGTGCGGCTATTGCACCTCAGGCTTTCTTATGGTTTGTCACGCTCTCGCCACGCTCCATCCCGAGGCGGAAGACTATGTAATCGAAGAATGGCTGCAGGCGAATGTCTGCCGCTGCACGAGCTATGACGAAATAAAAACGGCCATTGCAGCCGTTCTGAAGAGTACATCTTCCTAGGGGAACAGCGAAAATGCCGGTCGTTCGGGATATTGGATCGGTGTCGAAAAACGACCGATGTGAATAACGTTTAGGATTCGGAGTGAATGCTATGCCGGTAAAAGACGTCAACAGGAAAATCGACAAGGACATTGAGGTGAATATTAGTTATCTAAAAGAGTTGTTAGGCGTAGGGGAAACTTTCGATATTAACTTCCGCGAGTTCAGGGTCGGTCACCGGAAGGCAGCGTCCTTTTCCGTGAACGGTATGATTAATGACGTGCTGGTAACCAATATATTTCAGGATATGATGGTCTTCTGCCAGGAAGAGATGAATGTCAATACTCTCCAAAAATTGCTGCACTCAAGGGTGACCCACACACAGGCCAAACTGCTCGATAACATGCATGACGCGCTTATAGGTCTGCTGGCCGGGGAGATTATCTTTTTCGTCGATAAAGAGGAAGAGGTTTTGGTTATTGACGCCCGCGGCATTCCCCACCGATCTCCCTCCGAGTCGATGATCGAGAAGGTGACCCGCGGCTCGCGGGATTCCTTCGTTGAGATTCTGCCCTTTAACACCACCCTGATTCGCCGCCGGTTGCGCGATCCCGGGCTCAGGTTTGAAACAGTCAAGGTTGGGGCCCGTTCACAGTCCGATATAGCCATCGCTTATATAAAGGATATCGCCGACCCTAGCATTATCGAAACAGTGAAAAGACGCCTGAAAAGTATCAGTATAGATGGCGTGCCGATGGCCGAAAAGGCCATTGAAGAATTCATTCTGCGCGGCAATCGCTGGAATCCGCTTCCCAGGGTACGGTATACCGAGCGCCCTGACGTAGTTGCTGTGCATCTTTTGGAAGGGCACGTCTGCGTGCTTGTGGATACTTCACCCCATGTAATGATTTTGCCGACGACCTTTTGGCATCATGTCCAGCATGCCGAAGAGTACCACCAGAACCCCACCATCGGATCGTATCTGCGACTAATCCGGCTTTTTGGCGTTATGCTGTCGTTGCTGCTGCCGCCGCTGTGGCTGAGTATTGTTTTTCAACCAGGACTGTTGCCTGAGACGCTGGCGTTCTTGGGGCCACGTGATCCAGGAATCATTCCGCTTGGCTTTCAGTTCATTCTGGCCGAAATTGGTGTTGAACTTGTCCGCATGGCCACAGTCCATGTACCATCGTCCCAGGCTACCGCACTGGGCTTCATCGGCTCCTTCATGCTGGGTGAGTTCGCCACCAAAGTGGGGTTGTTCGGCAACGAGGTAATCTTCTATACGGCGATCGCTGTGGTGGGAGCTTTTGCCACGCCGAGTGTCGAACTTGCGATGGCAATGCGATTCTTTCGTTTGGTCCTGCTTCTTTTGGTAATGATGTTTAAGTTGCCGGGCCTGCTCATTGGCCTGTTGGCGCTATTTTGGCTGTTCGTTACCACGAAGTCTTTTGAATACCCTTACTTGTGGCCGCTGCTACCGTTCAATTATCAGGCTATGAAAGACGTTCTCCTGCGTTTGCCGATGCCGCTGAAGGTGTTGCGCCCCGCCTTGCTGAAGCCTATGGATAAAGACCGGAGGGACGACAACTAGGCGGTTTTTCCCCGGAACCGGGGATCCCACCGTTGCAATACTTTGGGGATTACTGCGGCCAGTGGCTGTTGATACAGAATAAGCAGCATAATCGGTATTGCCGAGGCGGGGGGGAAGTATGTAAGGGCGATTACTAAGCCAAAGCTGATATTTCGCAGCCCGACATTGTATATCATAGTCAGCGTCATCCCCGGCGTGCGGTCCCGCAGAATAAATGCGCCGAGATAACCGGCCGCGTATCCGGTCAGCGACATCAGGAAAGTAACCACGGCCATCTTAAAAAGGGCAAGGTTCCAGGAAAGTTGAGGGCTGATTACAGAAGAATTTATTAAAATGACGATGAAAAAGGCTAATTTGGACAATGTCGCCCCGATTCCCTCGCCTAAGGGAGCAGATCTGCCGCGTGTAAAGTCGTAAATAGCCATGCCGATTATACTTGGGAGCGTAACCATAAGCATTAGCTGTATTACCAGATTCCAGTAATTTATCGCTACGAGCTGCCCGATAACCACATTGAAGTAAAGCGGTAAAATGACCGGGGTGGCAACAGCGTCCAGGGTAACCGCCGCTAGGGACAGATTGAGGTCGCCTTTCGTCATTGCCGTCCAGACTACGGAAGTCACTCCTATGGGAATGGCGGCGGCGACGAGATAACCCAGGCGTACTTCGGTTTCTGCAGGGTAAATGACCGCGCTGATGCCCCACACGATAGCAGGAGTGACAATATGTATCAGCGCCAGGGACCAGAGCGGAATCCACGGTTTTAGCAACGAACGGCCGAACTTCCCAAGGCTCGTCGTAATAGATGTGGCAAAGGTCATGTATGCGAATAGGTATACAATGACCTTTTTCAGCGCCGGACTATCGGGAAGCCTTACAAAAAAACCGATTGCCAGGGCCACTAGGACAAGAAGAAACATATGGCTATCAAGCCATTTGTTAAGTTTCTGCATGACACATCTCCTCAAAAATACAGGTAACCCGAAAACGTATGGCGAGCGCCATACGTTTTTCAGCTACCGACTATCGTGCCCCCGTTGGGATGTAGTACCTGCCCCGACATATAACCGGAATCAGCCGAGGCGAGGAAAACATAGCAGGGAGAGATGTCTGACGGCTGCCCCGCCCGCTTCATCGGAGTATCCTGGCCAAATATAGTTACCTGGTCGGCTGGAAAAGAGGAGGGGATGAGCGGCGTCCAAACAGGTCCGGGGGCCACCGCGTTGACACGGATGTCCTTGCCCTGTTTCATCAAAGAAAGAGCGAGAGAGCGCGTAAAGGCGACCACCGCTCCTTTTGATGCCGAATAGTCAATAAGCTGCTCGTTACCCTGGTAAGCGGTCACGGAGGCGGTGTTGATTATCGTTCCACCGTTTTGAAGATGGGCGAGGGAGGCTTTGGTCAGATAAAAGTAGGCGAATATATTAGTCTTAAAGGTTCTTTCAAGCTGCTCGGCGGAAATGCTTTCCAGACCCGGCTGGACATGTTGCTCGGCTGCATTGTTGACGAGTATGTCCAACCGACCGAAATCTTTCACCGTCTGTTCGACGACCTGGCGGCAAAACTGCTCGTCTCCCACGTCGCCGGCGGTTACCAGGCAACGTTTGCCGACCTGCTCCACACCGCGTTTTGTTTCGGCGGCGTCGTCGTGTTCGTTGAGATATACTACGGCGACGTCCGCTCCCTCCCGGGCGAACGCCAGGGCAACCGCCCGGCCGATGCCGCTGTCGCCGCCGCTTATCAGGGCTACTTTTCCTTGCAGTCGCCCGCTGGCCCGGTAGTCCTCACGCATCGATACGGGGCGGGGGTTCATCACCGCTTCGATTCCCGGCTGCCGGTCCTGGTGCTGGGGTGGAAAGCTCTGCACTGGACTATTTTGCGGACTCATCTCATCGACCTCTCTTTGGCGTGACCTGGTTGGTAGTATTGCCCGAGAGACAGACGGCTAATCCGGATAGCGTTAATCTTTACCGCCGGAATAGCCGTGTATAAAAGCTTACCGCTGGAAACGATACTAACCTTGGAGGGATGCTATATGCCGGATAAAGAGAATCAGGGAGGTTCATCCCAAAGTTCGCGGGAGTTAGCGGGCAACACAAACAATAACGATCAACAAGGAGTTCAGAGCCCCAGCGGCGGACAGCAGTCAACCGGTCAGGGGCAAAATAAGGCAAGCCAGGAAGTACCGCTTACGGCCGAGCAGCAGAAGGCTGCCCAAGCCATCCAAAAGCAGATCGAGGCTTTCGAAAGCATGCTTGGTCAAAAATCGAATTCCGAGCTAAAGGAAATCGCCACTAGGCTTGAAACCGTTGAACGGGAAATGTTGCTGGAAAAAATCGACCAGCAGCTACAGACCATGAAAGAAACGATCGTCAAACCCGGCGACGCTGCCGCCAGTGCCGCCGCCGCCGGCGCGGCGACGGTGGTTCTCAACGAATCACCGACTTGAGTTGAGTTAAGAAGGTTCAGTCATGGTACACCTGATTATCTCTGTAATTATTTTCAATTTAGTGGCATGGCTGATTCCCAAGAGAATAACACGCGATGAAATGCTGGCAACATCGCTTTTCGCCCTTCAGCTCGAAGCCGAAGCTGACATTTACCTCGATTTAAAGTACCGGCTGTACGGTTATTTTAACCCCGGCCCGGACTGGCTTGCCCTTGTCCCGATATACGGAATTTTCCCGGCAATCACGATCGTCTTCTTAAATTACTACCCCTTTACGGGGAAAAAGTCTGAAAAAGCGATCTATATCGCGGCTTGGTCGCTTTTCTCGGCGCTTTACGAATGGAGCGCGGTCTACGCTGGATGGTTTTTTTATAGCGGCTGGAAGACCTGGTATTCGGCACTTTGTTACCTGCTTATATTTTTTCTGCTGATAAAGTTTCATGACTTAGTCAGATGGCTCAAGCGAGGCAAATGATGCCTTAAAGGTTCATCGGGACAGGTAGGTCGAAAAAAATGTCGCCCGGTCTGAGATTCACAGACCGGGCAGTTGTTTTCTTGCTCGCCGCGTGGAGGATATGGAAGCTTGCTTCTTGAATTCTAAGAGACAGTAAGAGAGTCGTGTGGGCAGGGGGGGCCGGTATGACAGGAAAAATACTCATCGTTGACGACGAAGAGAATATCCGCCAACTTGTGAAGTATAATCTCGAGAAGGAGGGCTTTTCCTGCCGTGAAGCCTCGGACGGACAAGCTTGCCTCGATATTGTCCGCCGGGAACGTCCGGACCTGATCGTGCTGGACATCATGCTGCCCGCGAAGGATGGCCTTGAGGTCTGCCGCATCCTCAAATCCCAGCGAGCCACGGCGGGGATACCGATAATCATGCTCACCGCCAAGGCAGAGGAAGTCGACACCATCTTGGGATTGGAGATGGGGGCCGACGATTACATAACCAAACCCTTTAGCCCGCGGGAGCTTACCGCGAGGGTAAAAGCCGTGCTCCGCAGGTCTCAGAAAGAGCCGCTGCAGGCAGATGAACTTTCAGCAGGCCAGGTCAGGCTGAATCTGCTCCGCCACGAGGCTTTTCTCGGCGACGAGCGGCTTGAACTTACACCGAAGGAGTACGAACTACTGAAACTTCTCCTCGCCAATGCCGGGAGGGCTTTTTCCCGCGACCAACTGCTGGAGACGGTATGGGGGTACGAATATGCCGGGGATTCCAGAACGGTCGATGTGCATATCCGTCACCTGCGGCTCAAACTGGCGGGTGCTCCCGATGTCGCGCAGGCCATCGAGACTGTGAGGGGAGTTGGGTATCGTCTTGCCGAGCTTTGATCTGTAAGCCTACCATCTTTTTCAGTGGTCCGGCAATAAAGACTGCGTCGCTGGCGGCTTTCGACACGTCCAAATAACGGGACGATAGGCGGGGTAATTTAGGACGAAAGTCCTGATAAAAAATTGACTATGTTGTCTTGACAATGTAAAATGAAACCACAATGAAATATTGAGGCAAACCTACCGAAAGATAGGGACGCAAAGCCATGGGTCTAAAGCTGCCGCCAGGCGGCTACGATTGCCAGGTTGCCGTTTTACCGACACTATTGGTCAGGGTTTTGTCCTGGCTTGTTTTTTTGCGCTATACCCTGGCTTTGAATGGGGGCGGCTTCAGTGATAAAACACAGGTTTTTGCTCGCTACAATCACGGCTGTGATCGCCGGTACAATCGCTCTGGCCGGGTGCGCGTCCCCGCAGGACGGCGGGTCGCAGGCCCAGTCCTTGTCTCACCCGGTAAAGCAGAAAAAGTATAAGGTTTTCCATGTCATGAGCTATCATTCGCCGTGGGAGTGGACGGATACACAGTTCGCCGGCTTCAAAGACGCCCTCAAGGGGCTTGATGTGGAATACCGGGTTTACCAGATGGACGCGAAAAACAGGAGTTCCGCCGAATGGCTGCAGCAAAGCGGCCGGGAAGCGGAGAAGCTGATCGCCGCCTGGCAGCCGGATCTCGTATATACCAGCGATGATGAAGCCCAGAAGTACGTTACCAGCCGTTTTGCCGGCGGCCCGATCCCCTTTGTCTTCAGCGGGGTTAACAAATCGCCGCGAGAGTACGGATTATCGGGCAGTAGGAATGTTACCGGCGTTTTAGAGGTAGAACATTTCGTGGAAAGCGCCGCCCTGTTTCACAGGATCGTGCCTAACGCGGTAAAGGTGGCAGTGGTTTTCGACGATGCTCCCATTTGGGAAGCTGTTGGCAAGAGAATGAAGGACAGGGTCGGCGAAGTACCGGGGCTAGAGTTCGTAACCTGGGACACGATTCACACGTTCGCCGCGTATCAGGCGAAAATCAAAGAATACGAACAGCAGGTCGACGGCATTT
Organism: Selenomonadales bacterium 4137-cl; assembly: GCA_032334055.1. Taxonomy (NCBI): domain Bacteria; kingdom Bacillati; phylum Bacillota; class Negativicutes; family Acetonemataceae; genus Anaeroselena; species Anaeroselena agilis. The sequence goes on from JAUOZS010000001.1 coordinate 3,749,542, forward strand.
GCCTTGTCGGCATATTCAACTTTAAGGATGAGCGCGGCCACAACGTCCATTATCGCGACGTGCTCAAGTGGACTGCAGAGAATAGTCGTCTGCCGGATTTCAGCTTCTGGCTCGACCGGGCTAATTTTGGCACTCTGTGCGTAGTATCGGTATCCGGCTACGAACAGGGATTAGCCGCAGGCAGGATCGCCCGGGAAATTCTTGTGGACGGCAAAATACCGGCCAGCATTCCCATTGCGCCTACAACAAGGGGGCAGGCGGCTATCAGCTTGGCACGGGCGAAGAGTCTCGGCCTGAAAATCGACAGCAAGGCGTTGCTGAGCACCAAGGTTTTCAGCGCGTACGGGTGGCGGTGATATGGCAAAAACCCTGCAGACGAAAATAACGCTGATCCTGTTGGCGGTATTCCTGCTGACGCTCTCCGTAAACGTGTTCATTACCGGCAGGATTTTTCGCGCCGAGTATACCGGCGCGGTCGAAGGCGAATTGTTCGCCGTCGGGCAGGGGCTTAAAGTCCAGGTGGAGCGGCTGTTGGGCTATGGTCTGCCGTTTAGCGACATAGTCGGTTTCGACGAGCTATGCACCGAGGTAGTAAAAAAGTATCCGGATATTACCTACGCAGCGGTTGTGGATACCAATGGCGCGGTGCTGTTTCACAGCAATAACTCCGACGGACGCATCGCGAGCTACGAGCCGGAGCTTAATCGCGCCGTCGGCCATAATAAGGAAAGTGTTGTCAGATATAGTGACGGCGGCAGGGAGATGTTCGGCTTCGTCGTTCCGGTCGCCGAGCCGGACGGACGTCACGTCGGGGCCGTCGTGCTAGGCTATCCGGAAGAAAATATCGCCGACAAGGTCGCCGCACTCACCGGCCAGAATGCGGCGGTATCCTTTCTGCAGTTCGGAGTCGCCCTGGTGATGCTCGGCCTGTTTCTTTCCCTGTGGGTAACGAAGCCGCTGGTCAAGCTGCAACGCGCTACCGAGAACATCGTGGCCCAGGGCACGGAAGCGTTTCAGCCGGTCGAAATCCGCTCGCAGGACGAGATCGGGCGCCTGGCGGACTCGTTTAACGAGATGGCCGCCGATCTGCAAAAAACCACCGTCTCAAAAGCGCGGCTGGAAGAAGCGCTTAGTCAACTGCAACATGCCCAGTCCCAGCTCGTCCAACAGGAAAAGCTGGTCGGCATCGGCCAACTGGCGGCCGGCGTCGCCCATGAAATCAATAACCCGATGGCATATATCATCAGCAATCTCGAAAGTTTACGCCATTATACCGCCAGGCTCAAGCAGTTTGTGGCGCTTCAGGAAGCCGCGCTGGCCGACTTGGCAAAGGCCGGCGGAAATAAGGCCGCGGCGGCGGAGGTAATAACGTCGGTCGATGATGTCAGGCGGTCGATGAAAATTGACCATGTCCTTGGCGACACCGAAGAGCTTATTAGGGAGACCCTAGACGGCGCCGCCAAAGTAAAACATATCGTCCAGGATCTTCAGGGGTACGCCAGGTCGGATCAGATCAGAAAGATGGCGAATATCAATGACGGCATTGCGGCTACCGTCAATGTTACCGGCAACGAACTCAAAAACGTAGCCGTCGTCAGCCTGGACCTGGGGGAGCTCCCCCTGACCAGGTGCAACCCCGGGCAGCTTAATCAGGTGTTTATGAACCTATTGGTCAATGCCGCTCAGGCAATCGACGCATTCGGCGAGATTCACATCAAGACCTGGGCGCATAAAGATAACATCTTCATCAGCATCGCAGACAGCGGTCGTGGCATTGCGGCGAAGCATATGAACAGGATTTTCGAACCGTTTTTTACCACCAAAGAGGTCGGCAAAGGGACGGGATTGGGCCTTAGCGTCTGTTACGACATCGTCCGCAACCATGGTGGCGTAATCAAGGTTGAGAGTGAGGAAGGAAAGGGAACTACAGTCACCGTCGTACTTCCCGTTGTTCGCAAATAATTAGTGCCGGAGGCAAGGATGCCCCGGGCAAAGCGCGGCCGGAGGTGCTGTGAAAAAAGTAACTCCTGATTTAATTCCTGACTCGGTATCTTCTATATGGGACATATTGCCCTACCCCTTGTGTTAACAGACCTTTAAAATAGGACTTAAGTACTATATATAGCTTCAAAAATGGGACTTTTGTTTCATAAAAAATTCTTTTATAACACTTTATAATAAAAGAAGGCAAACTCTGACAAAGTACGACAACTTAGGTGGGCTATCGCAGGAGTACGCAAACGACACCTGCGCAGCAAGGGAACGAATGGGGTAGCTACTTTCGGGAGGAGAATATGGCGAGCCAGGATAAAATTCGTTCGGACATCAGAACTGCCTTACCCGGCGCGGAGGAATTTATTGTCGATAGTTTAGTCTCGAAGGTGGAAGAGGAGCTTAAAGACATCTGTCGCTCGCGAAAAATGGGCCGACGTCGGCAGAAGGTCGCCATCGAAAGAATAATAAACCATGAAGAACTGGCCGCGCTGGGGCTGAGATAGCGCGCTGCCGATTGAAACTGAACGGCAACCTGTATCTATAGGGAGGTGGTTGTCATTTCTTCTTTATCAGACACGCAATTTGCCGATATTGTAGCCGAGTACAAGGGTCTGGTCCGTGCGATGGCCAAGAAGTTTTACTTTCCTGGCAGCGATCGCGAAGATGTTATCCAAGAAGGAATGATGGGGCTTTATAAAGCAGCCCTTGCTTATAAGCCGGACGGCAGAACGTCGTTCAGAAGTTTTGCCGCGATGGTTATCAACCGTCATCTGATAACTGCGCTCAAGACGGCGCGGAGGGGCAAGGCACTGGTGCTTACCAGCGCCGAAAGGCTCGAAAACCGAGTGCAGGAAGACCGGTACGCCCATATAAAGGAAGTCGGGGAAATTATCCCCGGAGCGGCGACCGATCCTTTGGCGACGATTATCGCCGAAGAAGAAGCGGCAACCTTTATCCGCAGACTGAAAAAGGTGCTTTCCCCCCTGGAGATGGAAGTTTTGCAATGCCGCCTCGCCGGGTATACAATCCAGGAAACGGCCGCGACGCTGGCGCGGTCGCCTAAGGCTGTCGATAATGCTTTGACGCGGATCAAGAATAAATTCCGGGTAGAGACCGAAATTCTTAAAAGGGCGATCGGTCAGTAATCTCGTCTCAGCGACATATATTTGCGGTACTAAAGGCCTCTGCAAAGAGGGCTTTTTGTCTATTACACAGAAATATTTTTTCGTAGAAATCTTTTCTGGCGGACTAATTCGCCAGGCGTACAGGAGGAATAATAAATGGAGAATAAAGGCGATCTTCTGGAAAAAGGCGCTATACTGCAGCGGGACAAGGAAACGTACGCAATTGCCCCCCATATTCCCGGCGGTATTATCCTCGACTTCAGTCTGTTGCGCAAAATCGCCGACGTTGCCGAGAAATACGGCGCCAAAGCGGTGAAGCTTACCAGCGCACAACGCGTGGCCATCGTCGGCATCGCCGACGACAAGATCGACCAGGCCTGGGCCGACCTCGGCACTCCGAAAGGCGCAGCCGTGGGACTGTGTGTTCGCAGCGTAAAGATTTGTCCGGCGATGCATTTTTGCCGGATGGCCCAGCAGGATGCCGTGACCCTCGGTTTGGAGCTCGACAAGCGCTACCACGGCATGGAGCTTCCCTCGAAGTTCAAGATGGGTGTCTCCGGCTGCCCAAATTCCTGCAGCGAGCCGGGAATAAAAGATTTAGGCATCATGGGCACACCCAAGGGATATACTGTTATGATCGGCGGCAATGCCAGCGCCAGGCCTCGACTTGCCGACATCCTGGCCCAGGGTGTTCCCCAGGAGGAAGTGTTGCCTCTCGTCGATAAGATCATCGCCTATTATAAGGCCAACGCCAACAAATACGAGCGACTAGGCCGGATGCTCGACCGTATCGGCCTGGAAAAGGTCAAACAGGATCTGTTGGGGTAGGCGGGAGGTTGACTATGACGGAATTTGAAGGCAACAAGCCCAATGTTGACCCCAAGGCGTTTATCGCCGAAGGAGCCCGGGTGATCGGCAAGGTTACGCTGCAAGAGTTCAGCAGCGTCTGGTTCAATACCGTCGTGCGAGGCGACGTCAACCGCATTGAGGTCGGCCGCTACAGCAACGTGCAGGATAACAGCGTCATTCATGTCGCCGACAACTATCCGGCCATCATCGGCGACTTTGTCACTATCGGCCATAATTGTGTAATCCATGCGGCAACAGTTGAGGAACACTGTCTGATCGGCATGGGGGCGGTAATTCTCACCGGAGCCGTTATCGGTAAAGGCAGCATCGTCGCCGCCGGGGCCGTGGTCAGGGAGAACCAGGTGATTCCGCCTTATTCCCTGGTCGTCGGTTTGCCGGCCAAGGTGATAAAAACTATCCCCGACGAGTGGCCGCGCATCCATGCTCAAGCGGTTAAATACAAGACGCTGTGGACGCAGCGCTACGGCATCCTCCCCGATGCCGGCGGCGAAGTGTACAAGGGCGAGAAGATTATCTAGATAACGACACTGCAGAGCGGCAGAAGGGGTCTTAAAGCAGAGCCCTACTGCCGCTTTGCCGAGAGAGGGATGGCACATGCCGCGCACCAAGCGCCAGAGGACGCTCCGCCTGGTCGAGAAAGGAGTCCTGATATTTGTCGGCTCCATCCTGACAGCCGTTGGGCTGGAGATTTTCCTCGTCCCCAATCAGATCATCGACGGGGGTATCATCGGTCTCGCTATTCTGCTCAGTCATCTGACAAACACACCGCTTGCCGTCCTGATCGTCGTCCTCAACCTCCCTTTTCTTTATATCGGCTACAAGCAGATCGGCAAGACCTTCGCCATTTCCACCGTCTTCGCCGTCGTATCCCTGGCCGGTTGGGTGGCGTACTTTCGTCCCGTTCCCGAGCTAACGCACGACCTTTTCCTTGCCGCCGTCTTCGGCGGGATAACCGTCGGCGTGGGAGTGGGCCTGATCATCCGCTACGGAGGGTCGCTCGACGGCACGGAAATCATTGCTATTATTCTTGATAAAAGGACCGGCTTTTCGGTCGGCGAAGTGGTAATGTTCATCAACCTCTTCATCCTTTCCGGAGCCGGGTTCGTATTTTCCTGGGACAAGGCGATGTATTCGCTGGTTGCCTATTTTGTCGCCTTCAAGGTCATCGATATTACCATCGAGGGCCTTGACGAGACAAAAGGGGTAATAATCGTTTCCGACAATCCCGACGAAATTGCCGAAACCCTTCTTGCCCGTCTGGGTAGGGGCGTGACGGTGCTGCACGGTGCCGGCGGGTTTACCGGCGAGCCTAAGAAGGTCCTTTACTCGGTTGTCACCAGGCTGGAAATTGCCAAGCTTAAGTCGATCATCTATGAAAAAGACGAAAATGCGTTCGTCACGGTACAGGATGTCCATGAGGTGATCGGCGGCAGGGTCAAAAAGAAAGCCATCCACTAACCTCGGGCCGCAGCGGAAAAGGATGCGGCAAAATTGCGCCCGAAAAGAGGATTTGGTGATAACAGGAAAAATATATATGTATGGGTTTCCGGAAAACCGGCCCAGGGAGGGAATCTAAGCGACTGGAGGGGGGAAGGGAAGGGGATTTACGGGGTTTTGGTAAACCGGAAAATAGTCAGGAGGGATATCATGCGTACAAAATGGTTGGCATTAGTTTTGGCAGTTGTTTTTGCCGCCGTTGTCGCCGGTTGCGGCGGCTCATCGGGCGGCGCTGATGTAATCAAGATCGGCCAGACGGTTGCGCTGACCGGCGACAGCTCGATGTGGGGCCAGTCGGAAAAGAACGCCCTGGAAATGGAAATCGCCAAGATCAACGCTAAAGGCGGGGTGCTGGGCAAGAAGCTCCAGCTTGTCGCTTACGACAACCGCGCTGACGCCACCGAGGCGGTCAACATCGCCAAACGGCTTGTCGGCGAAAAGGTCGTCGCCATTATCGGCCCCGCCCAGAGCGGCGTCGCCATCGCCACAACCTCGGTTACCGAACCGTCAAAGGTGCCGTTCATCGCCACCACCGCTACCAATCCTAAGGTTACGGTTGACGACAAGACCGGCAAGGTCAGGAACTATGCGTTCCGCACCTGCTTTATCGATCCCTTCCAGGGAACGGTGGCCGCCCAGTTCGCCGTCAAGGACCTGAAAGCCAAGACAGCGGCTGTCATTTATGATGTCGGCTCCGACTATTCCGCCTGGCTGGGCAAGTATTTCATCGAAGAGTTTCAGAAGCAGGGCGGCAAAATTATCGCCAATGAAGCTTTCCGTACGGGCGAGCTCGACTTCCGCGCCATCCTCGGCAAAGTGAAGGGCTCCAGCCCTGACGTCCTCTTTATCCCGACGATGCAGAAAGAAGCGGCTCTCGTTATGAAACAGGCTGCCGACCTCGGCATCAAGGCCAAATTCCTCGGCGGCGACGGCTGGGGCAGCCCGGACCTCGTAACCCTCGGCGGCTCGGCTGTGGAAGGTTCGTATTTCGTTAACCTGGCCAGCTTGGACGACCCCGACATCCAGTCGTTCATCAAGGAATACAAGGAAAAATACAAGAGCGACCCGGTTATGCCCAACCCGGTAATGGCTATTGACGGCTTGTATGCCATTGTCGACGCCCTCAAGAAGACCAACAGCACCGACCCGGCGAAGATCGCCGAGCAGCTCGCGAAAACCAAGGACCTGCAAGCGTTGAGCGGCAAGCTTACCATCGACCCCAAGACCCACAATCCGCTCAACAAACCGGCGGTCATCCAGGAAGTCAAAGGCGGCAAGTTTGTATTCAAGGCCAAGTTTGTCACCCAGTAACACCGATATGGGGCGGTGCGGGCCGAAGGCCCCCGCCGTCCCTGTTTTTTTCGGCTGGGCAAGTCTCATATTAAGGAGCGGGCGCCTATGTTCATCCAAACGCTAGTGACCGGACTCGCTATCGGCGGCATCTACGCCCTGATGGCGGTAGGATACTCCCTGGTATTCAGCATCCTCAACTTCAGCAACTTCGCATACGGTTCAATCATCATGCTCGGCGCGTACATCGGTTACTATGTTTTGATGCATATGGGCGTCCCTCTGGCGCTGGCCGTTCTCCTTTCCATCGCCGGGGCTGCCGTGCTCTGCTTCGTCAACGAGCGGATGGCCTACAGTACGCTGCGCAAGCGCAACGCCTCCTCGCTCTACTTCATGATCAGCGCCATGGGGACATCGATATTCCTCGAAAACCTCGTTTATGCCACAATCGGCTCGCGTTTTTACGCCTTCCCCGAAGTTCTCACTCAGCAGAACGTCTCCTTCGGCGGTGTATCGATCGGCCTTCTGGACGTATTCGCTATCGTCTTTTCGGCTATCGCCATCTACGGCCTGCACTACTTCCTCCAGAACAGCAAGACGGGCATCGCCATCCGGGCGGCGTCTTACGACATGCAGGTCTGTCAGCTAAACGGCGTCAACGTCAACAAGGTAATCGGCTGGGTATTTCTGCTCGCCGGGGGCTTGGCCGGCATCTCCGGCATGTTCCTGGGAATGAAGTACATGGTATATCCCACCATGGGCTGGATAACCAACAAAGCATACATCGCCGCCGTCATCGGCGGCCTCGGCAGCCTCCCTGGGGCGGTCGTCGGCGGACTCATCCTCGGGGTGCTGGAGACCTTCGTATCCGCCTATGTGTCGTCGGTCGTCCGCGATGTTTTCAGCTTCTCTCTGCTTGTCGTTCTGCTCCTGGTGCTGCCGACAGGCCTGTTCGGCAAATTTCTCGAGGAAAAGGTGTAACCGGCCATGCTCGATTATGTCAGTGGCATCATAACCTTCAGCCTGATCTACGTCATCGCCACGGTGGGGCTGGCCGTCTTCACCGGGTTTACCGGTCTTTTCTCCCTCGGCCACGCGGCCTTTTTCGCCATCGGCGCCTACACGGCCGGCATCCTTACTTACTTTTACGATGTGAATTTCTGGGCGGCGCTGGCAGCCGGCATTGCCTCATCCTCGCTGGTCGGCTTGTTCATCGGCTACCCGACGCTTAAAGCCAAGCTCCGCAGCGACTACTTCGCCATCGCTACCCTCGGCTTCGGCGAGGCGGTGCGGGTGCTGCTCGAAAACCTCGATATCACCCAGGGGGCTCGCGGTCTCCCCGGCATCGCCAACGAGACAACCCTGCCGGTAGTAATCCTTCTGACCGTACTCGTTTTGTGGGTGGCCCGCAACTTCGTCCACTCCCGCTACGGGCGGGCGGCCATCGCCGTCCGCGAGGATTTCGTGGCCGCCGAGATGATGGGCATCAACCTGTTCCAGGTAAGGATCCGGTCGCTGGTATTCAGCGCCGGTTGCGCCGGCTTGGCCGGCGGCCTGTTCGCCCATTACGTCTCCTTCATCCAGCCGGGCATGTTTACCGCCGCCCTCTCCACCCAGCTGACCGCCAGCGTCGTTGCCGGAGGCATGGGCAGCATCACCGGGCCCACGGTGGCTGCGGTGCTGTTCGTCGCCGTGCCCGAGGCGCTCAGGATGGCAAGTATGTGGCGGCTTGTGGCCTACGGCTTCCTGCTGGTGGCGATCATGGTCTTCAGGCCCCAGGGACTGTTCGGCTTCCGGGAAATTTCCTGGCAAAGCTGCGTCCGCTGCTTCCGCAGAAAACCGGCCGCCGCCGGAGAGGGGGCAGGACGGTGAGCATGCTCGAACTGACAGGGGTCACCAAAAAATTCGGCGGTATCGTCGCCTGCAAAGACATCAGCTTTTCGGTCGCCCCGGGGCAGGTCGCCGGCCTCATCGGCCCCAACGGCGCTGGCAAGACGACCGTGTTCAACCTTATCACCGGCGTATACGCACCCACAGCCGGAAGCATAACCTTCGCCGACCAAGACATCACCGCCATTCGCCCCGACAAGGTAGTGGCGCACGGCATAGCCCGCACCTTTCAGAACATCCGCCTGTTCCGCAATCTGACGGTGCTCGACAATGTCCGGATCGCCGTCGACAAAGAGGTCGACTACGCCCTTGGCGAAGCGTTGGTGCGGTCGCCGCGGGTGAAGAACTTAGAACAGGAAATCTGCGCGTTGGCGATGGAACGACTTGAGGAAGTCGGCCTGGCGGATAAGGCGGATGTGCGGGCCGACAGCCTGCCGTACGGTCTGCAGCGCAAGCTCGAAATCGCCCGCGCCCTGGCCCTCCGGCCCAGACTGCTGCTCCTTGACGAGCCGGCCGCCGGCATGAATCCCGAGGAGTCGCTGGAACTCGCCGGGCTGGTGCGCACCCTTCACGCCCGCCACGACTTGACCATCCTGCTCATCGAGCATCACATGGACGTGGTGATGGAGCTGTGCGAGCGGATTTTCGTCCTCGACTTCGGCGTCAAACTGGCGGAAGGCACGGCCGAGGAGATCCAGACCAATCCTGATGTGCTGCGAGCCTACCTCGGGGAGGGATACAAACGTGTTAGAAGTCAGTAACCTTAATGTCAAGTACGGCCAGATACACGCCCTCCGCGACGTCAGCCTGTCGGTGCAGCCCGGCCGCATTGTGGCCGTCATCGGCGCCAACGGCGCGGGCAAATCCACCCTGATGATGACGCTGGCCGGCCTGCTGGCCCCCGCCTCCGGGCAGGTAACCTACGAGGGGAGACCGGTACCCGCCAAAGCATACGAAGTGCTTGCCAGGGGGATCTGCCTGGTTCCCGAGCGCCGCCGCCTGTACGCCAACCTGACGGTAAAGGAAAACCTCCTTATGGGGGCGTTCCTTCGCAACGACAATGACGGCATCGAGGCCGACCTGGAAAAAATGTACGCCTTGTTTCCCATCCTGCGGGAACGGCTGAAGCAATACGCCGGCACGCTGTCCGGCGGCGAACAGCAGATGGTCGCCATCGCCCGGGGGCTGATGTCGCGTCCCAAACTATTGCTGCTCGACGAGCCGTCGCTGGGGCTGGCGCCCCTTCTCGTGGAAAATGTTTTCAAGACGATCCGGGAGATCAAGGCCCGGGGCACGACCATCTTGCTCGCCGAACAGAACGCCTTTCAGGCCCTGGAGATGGCCGACGACGCCTTTGTCCTCGAGACGGGGCGCGTATTGCTGACAGGCGCGGGCAGCGACCTGATCGCCGACCCCTTGGTGCGCAAAGCGTACCTGGGCATAAAAGGCTAGGGAAACGATAAACAGGGGAGATTCGCGATGAAACTCGAAACATTGCTTGTTCACGGCGACGAAGGCGACCCGGCGACCGGGGCGGTGAGCACGCCCATCTACCAGGCGTCGACTTTCAGGCAGCACACCGTCGGCCAGCAGGGCGGCTACCAGTATTCGCGGGGTTCAAACCCTACCCGCCATGCGCTTGAGGAGCAGATGGCCCTCCTGGAGGGCGGCAGCCGGGGCTTCGCGTTTGCTTCGGGCATGGCGGCGATGACGGCCGTCCTGCACCTTTTCAAGGCCGGCGACCACATCGTCGCCAGCCAGAACCTCTATGGGGGCACCTCGCGCGTTCTCGACCGGGTACTAGGCCGCTTCGGCCTGTCGGCCAGCTACGTGGAATTCCGCGATCTGGCAGAGATTGCCGCCGCCATCACCCCGGCGACAAGGGCGCTTATAATTGAAACTCCGTCCAACCCTACCCTGATGGTGACCGACATTGCCGCCGTCGCTGCCTTAGCCCACGAACGGGGGCTGCTTGCCATCGCCGATAACACCTTCATGTCCCCTTACCTGCAGCAGCCGCTGTCCCTGGGCGTGGATATCGTCGTTCACAGCGCCACCAAGTTCATCGGCGGCCATAGCGACGTGCTCGCCGGCGTGGTGGTCGTCAAAGACGGAAAACTGGCGGAGGAACTGCATTTCGTCCAGAACGCCACCGGCGGCGTTCTCGGACCTCAGGACTCCTGGCTGCTTCTCCGCGGCCTTAAGACCCTCGGTGTGCGCATGGACCGCCAGGCGGCCAACGCCCGGGCCGTGGCCGAGTGGCTGCGGGGCCGGCACGAGGTGCATAAAATTTATTACCTCGGCTTTGCCGATCATCCGGGGCACGACCTCCACTTCCGCCAGGCGAGGGGCACCGGCAATGTCGTCTCCTTCGACCTGGGCGACGGCGACTTCGCCCGCGGTTTTTTGTCCCGGACCAAGCTATGCGTTCTCGGCGACAGCCTCGGCGGCGTGGAGACGCTCGTCAACCTGCCGGACGTTATGTCCCACGGGTCTGTGCCGAGCGCGCGCAAGCTGCGCATGGGGGTTACAACCAGTTTGATAAGACTGTCGGCGGGAATCGAGCACCCGGATGATATAATTGCCGATTTGGAACAAGCGCTTAAACAGTAGGCTTATCAAAAATATTTTGGAAGGTTGATTTTTGTGCCGACTGACTTCTATAAATACCATGCTCTCGGCAACGACTACATCGTCATCGACCCAAATAAAAGCGCGCTAGCGCTGTCGGAAGAAAACATCCGCCTGATCTGCCATCGCAATTTCGGCGTCGGTTCGGATGGCATCCTTTTCGGACCGCTGCTGGAAGCCGGGGGGATGAGACTAAGGATACTCAACCCCGACGGCAGTGAGGCGGAAAAAAGCGGCAACGGAATTCGCATCTTCTCCCGCTATCTTGTGGAAGCAGGCTATGTTAAGGGCAAAGAGTTCTCGCTCATAACCGCCGGCGGAACGGTTGCGGTCGCGGTGCTCGACGGGGTCGGCGGCTTAATAAAGGTCGACATGGGTGCAGCCAGTTTCAGCAGCGCCGACCTGCCGGCTAGCGGTCCGGCGCGCGAGATCTTCGGCGAGACGCTCGCCCTGGGCGAAGCGGAGTACACGATCAACTGCGTTTCGATGGGCAATCCCCATTGCGTCATTCCTCTTGACGATATTTCCCGGGAAACAGCCGAACGGCTCGGACCGCTCGTCGAAAACCACCCGCTTTTCCCGCGGCGGACCAACGTTCAATTTCTCAAGGTAATCGACCGGGCCAATATCCGCATCGAAATCTGGGAGCGGGGAGCAGGATACACCCTCGCCTCCGGAAGCAGCAGCTGCGCCGCGGCCAGCGTCGCCCACCGGCTGGGGCTTACCGGGCCGGAGGTCAAGGTTCATATGCCAGGCGGGGTCATCGATATCGACATCCGGCCGGACGGCCACGTTTTCATGACCGGGCCGGTCACCGGCGTGATGACCGGGTCGTTTGCCCCCGACCTTCGCCGCCAGGTCGGACTTGGGGCCGTTAAGCAGTGATTACCGTAGCGCCGCTCGCGGAGAGCGACTTGCCTGCGCTGATCGCCCTATTTGCCGAACTGACCGATGAGCTCACCGATTATGCGCCGATGGCGGCCAACTTCCGCGCCATGTCTGCCGGCGACAGTTACATTCTGCTTGGGGCAAAACTGGAGGGTGAACTCGTCGGCTTTGTTATGGGCATAATTTGCCTCGATATCGTTGGCTGCTGCCGGCCCTTTTTGGTGGTGGAAAACGTCATCGTCGCAAAGGCGGCGCGGCGCCAGGGGGTGGCCCGGCGGCTGTGGGACGAACTGGAGGCCGAAGCCCGGCGACGAGGCTGTTACTACGTCTTCCTCGTATCGGTCGACTGGCGGGAGGATGCTCACCGTTTTTACGCCAGCGTGGGCTTCGCTCCGGATAAGTATAAAGGCTTTAAGAAATATCTAGACAGATAAAAGACCGTACGGCAATCCGTACGGTCTTGGCTTTCTACGTCCTGTTAGCCTTTCTTTCTCAGCGCGTCGGCGATGCGGGACAATCCCTCCAGCATCAGCGTGCGGGGACAGGCAAAGTTGAAACGCGCGAAGCCCGCGCCCTGGCGGCCGAAAGACAGCCCGTCGCTCAGTCCGACCTTGGCGTCATGGATAAGAAACTTTTTCAACGCATCGTGGTCGGTGAAGCGGGTGCGGAAATCGAGCCAGGCTAGGTAGGTGCCCTCCGGTTTCTCCACCCTCACGCCAGGCAGTTCGCGGCGTGCGAAGTCGACCAGCGCATCGGCGTTTGCCCCCAGATAGGAAAGGAGGTTATCCAGCCAGTCTCCGCCCGTTTTGTAGGCCGCCTCGGCGGCTGTCAGTCCGAACAGGTTGCCCTCGCCGATGTCCAGCGCGGCGACCAGGTCGCCGTACCGTCTGTGTTTGTCGGGGTCGGGTAGCACGACGAACGACGTGTAGGTGCCGGCGATGTTGAAGGTCTTGCTGGGAGAAAAGAAGGTAACGCTGGCGTTGGCATACTCTCTGCCCAGTGACGCGAACGGCACGTGGCGGTGGCCGGGGAAGACGAGATCGCAATGAATCTCGTCAGCGAGGACGGTGATGCCGTGCCTCAGGCAGATATCGCCGAGGGTGCGCAGCTCGTCTCGTGTCCAAACGCGACCGACCGGGTTGTGAGGGCTGCAAAGGATCAGCATCTTTACCGTCGGGTCGAGCTTGCGCTCCAGGTCGGCAAGGTCCATCTCCCAGCAGCCGTTCCTTTCCCGGAGGGGATTCTCCACTACCTGGCGGCCGTTCCTGGTAACGCAGGTAAAAAAGGGCGGGTAGACAGGGGGCTGGATTACGATCTTATCACCCGGCGAGGTAAGAGAAAGGACGGCGGCGCTGAGCGAGGCCACCACCCCCGGAGTGTTGAGGATCCAGTCGCGCTCGATTACCCAGCCGTGCCGGCGGGCTTCCCACGCCATCGCCGCGTGAAAAACCTTTTCTTCTTTTGTTTGGTAGCCGTAAACGGGGTGGCTGGCTCTGGCTTGTAGGGCGGCGGCGATTCCCGGGGCGGCGGCGAAGTCCATGTCGGCGACCCAGAACGGCAGCACATCGGTTGTCCCGAAAATCTTTTCGAGCAGGTCCCATTTTTCACAGTCGGTACCGCGTCGCTCGATGGTTGCGTCAAAATTGTAGCTCAATAGAATGCCTCCTTAAATATCAGGGTTTTGGCGGCGCGGTTTTACTTCCGCGAGATGGGCAGCAGCCATCGCCAGGGCGCCGCCGTAAAGAGCGACGATGATGTCCTTCTGGGCGTCCCAGATGTCGCCCTGGGCGCCGAGAAAGATTATGCCGAGGTCGGGGTTGACCATCTCCACGACGATGGCCTCGATACACTCGAAAATGGCGCTGACGGCAACGAGCAGGAGCGGGGAGAAGAAATAAGGCCAGGGAGACGCCACCTTCGCCACCCGCTCCAGCCACTCCTTAAGGGGGTAAGCGAGCAGCAGGCCGAACGAAAAATGAACGATGCGGTCGTAGTGGTTACGACCTAAGCCAAAGCTCTCCTTGAGCCAGTCGCCGGCGGGCACGAAGCTGTACGACCAGTGGGCTCCTATCGCGCATAGCATCAGATAGACGATGACAAGGATGTAAGACAGGTCAGAGAACCGGAAGCGCCGGGCCGAGTAAAGGAAGGGTGGGCCGAGAAGAAAGACTAGGAGATTGTCGAGCACCCAGTCGAATCGGTCGAGCGGCTCGAAAGCGAGATAAATCCACAGGATTAGATAGGCGGCGAAAAAGCCTTTGACTAGCATGGCTGCCTCCTAACGGCTTTGGGCCCTAACGGCCGCGAAGAATTCCCAGATGACGTCGGTGGCGGGCATGGTACCCGGGTCCGTGCCGATATACGAGGCCGGGAACTGGGGCGTGCCGCCCGGCCACAGGTGGCCCAGGCCTTCGACAAGGTAAACGCGCATAGGCAAAGTGGCGCAGGCCAGCGACCTGATTCCCTGGCGGCCGGCAGCCGGCACCAGGCCGTTATCGCAGCCGTTGAGTACTGTCCACTCTCGCAGGCCGTCCAGGAGGGGCGGCTGAGTGAAGGTACCCCAGGGATGGCTGATAGGACCGCCGCCGAGAGGATTATAAGGATCGGCCGTGCCGGCGATGAATAGCGTCGGCACGCGCGGCCTATGGGACGGGGTGGACTGTGGCGGCCAATACGGGCCCGCAACAGGGGCGATGGCGGCGAATTTGTCCGGCAGGAGGGCGGCAGCCCGGAAAGCGAGCGACGCCCCGTTGGAGAATCCGGTCAGAAACACTGCCTTGGTATCGACGGCGTATTTTTTTGCCAGATCGGCCAGCATAATATTAAGAAACTTGACGTCGTCGACACCGCCCAGAAAGCTCTGGCCGCGGCCCGAGCCGTCGTTCCACAACTGGGGATTGGTAAGAAAGCCGGGCGGACTGGTGGGATCGGATCGTACGGCGTCTGGGAACACGACAAGAAACCCTTGCCGGTCGGCCTTTTTATCCCAGGCGGTTTCACCGATCACTCCCGTACCGGTGGCACCGGCGCCGTGCAGCATGATGACGACCGGCAGCGGTTGCTTGCTGCTGTAGCTTGACGGCAGATAAACATTATAAGTGCGCGTCCGGCCGTCTACGACCAGCGAATGGGTGTCGAGCCTGGCTGCGCAGGCAGGCCCCGTGGCCAACGCCAGCAGCAGGGCGGCTGAGACAACAACATTCAAGAGCTTCACCGGCACCCCTCCCCACGACATATATATCCATGTTCTGGGTGGCCGCGCAATATCCTTCCGCAGCTCAGTCGCGCGAAAAAGGGTTTTAGGTCTGAGCCGGGGAAAATCACCTTACTAGGTTTTTCCTCATAAGTTACGCCCGGATTTAATGCCGGAGCTATAATTTAAAAGGAGACGGCGAACGATATGCGTTACGAAGGATTGGTTTACCGTCCGCCCAGTGAGGCGAACAGTCTTTTGATCCAGTGTACGATTGGCTGTCCCCATAACAAGTGCACCTTTTGCCCGATGTACAAAGGGACAGTCTTTCGTATCAGACCGGTTGAAGAGCTCAAGGAAGACCTGCGATCCGCCAGGGAGTATTACGGCGACAAGATCGAGACCATTTTTCTTCCCGACGGCAACACCATCCTCATGAAGACGGAACAGCTACTCGAGATCCTCGCTTTCGCCCGGGAAATGTTCCCGCGGCTTAGTAGGGTGACCAGCTATGGCTCCGCCCGTTTCATCAACCTGAAACCGGCGGCTGATCTGCAACTCTTGCGGGAGGCCGGGCTTACTCGCATTCATTCCGGCATGGAAAGCGGCGACGACCCAGTCCTGGCCGGGATTAGAAAGGGCGCGACAGCGGCGGAAATAATCGCCGCCGGGCTAAAAGTCAAGGCAGCGGGCATGGAACTGAGCGAATACGTCCTGATCGGTATCGGCGGGCGCGGGAGAAGCTGCGAGCACGCCGCCGCCAGCGCCGCCGTCCTGAATGCAATTAACCCGGACTTTATCCGGCTGCGGACCTATATTCCGATACCCGGCACCCCTCTCTACGAAGACTACCGGCAGGGCCGGTTCGATCTCCTGTCCCCGCATGAGGCCCTACGGGAAACGGCAATGTTTATCGAGCATCTTGACGTCACCGGGCAGCTTTTCAGCGACCACAACTCTAACTATGCCTACGTCAACGGCCGGCTGCCGATGGATAAGCAAGCGATGCTCGCTGGGATCGATAAATTGCTGGCCATGCCGGAGGCGGCGTTCCGGTCTCCCGAAGCAGGCGGTTTGTAATGTGCGGAAGGCGGAAAACTCTGGGCGTTTGCCCAGAGTTTTCCGCAGCCCGAGAGCGTTTACTTGTCGCCTTTCTCCGGCACCACCCTGGCGAGTGAGGCCTTGATTTCCTTCAGGGTTCGCACGGCTGTCAGGATGGCGCACTCCCGAGCCTGTTCGTCCCACCAGGCGCAGCGTTCCCGCCGGCAGCCGAACTCGATGAGCGGGCAGGTAAGTCTTTCCATATTACCTCCGGTCACAGGGGGGATAGTATAACATTCGTGCCAGAGGAAAAAATATCCTTTGTTTCGGGAGGAAACCTGTCGGAGGAAAAGAGATACAGAGATAAAGCAAGCAAGGGGGCGATAAAGTGCCGAAAATCACCAGCAGGGCAAAGAGACTGCGCATTTACGTCGGCGAAGCCGATAGATGCCAAGGACTGCCGTTGTACCACGCCATCGTCCGCAAGGCCAAGGAACTGGATATGGCCGGGGCTACCGTTTTTCGCGGCCTGGAAGGTTACGGGGCCAACAGCCGCATCCATACGGCCAGGATCGTCGATCTTTCGTCCGACCTGCTGGTACTCGTAGAGATCGTCGATAGCGAGGAATACATCTCCAAGCTGCTCCCTTTCCTCGATGACATGGTGCAGGAAGGAATGGTCACAACTGAAGATATCGAAGTCATCAAATACGGCCGCAATCCGCCGAAGCGGTAGCGTGGCCGCGCAAAGCGAGGAATCCCGATGCTGAAAATTGTCGCCGTCGCCGTCGGTGGCAGCTGCGGGGCGGTTGCCCGCTACCTCGTGTCGCTGTGGGCCGCGGACCGCTTCGGCGCCGCATTCCCGTATGGCACGCTGGTCGCCAACATTGTGGGTTGCTTCATAATCGGCGCCTTTATGACCATTGCTACCGAGCGGTTTATTGTCAGTCCTCACTGGCGGCTTCTGGTGACCGTCGGCTTCGTCGGCGGGCTGACGACCTTCTCGTCTTTCAGCTACGAAACCTTCAAGCTGCTGGAGGATGCCCAAACCGCTCTGGCGTTTTACAACCTGGCGCTTAACGTTGGCGTCGGCTTTGCGGCCACCTGGTTGGGAATAGGCATTAGCCGCCTGCTTTGAAGCGAAAAGGGAGGATACATAATGAAGGTATTCCTATGGCGGCACAACCGCCGTTTGCACAGCTGGAGCATGATAAACGAGCCCAACGTTCACCAGTCCTTTTACACCGACGCCGTCGCGGTCGTCCAGGCGGACTCGCCGGAAGAAGCCCTTCGTCTCCTCGCGGCCCGTGAACCGGAGTGGGTCATTGAAGAATTGCAACGTCTCGAACCCAAAGTTTTTGTCGCCACGGAATCGGCAATAATCTTCGCCGACGTGCGCGGCGACTGACGGGGGGGCAGCAATGAAGGCGACACGCCGATGGCTTGCCGGCATCGCGGCGCTCCTGATGCTGGCGGCCTCACTCCTGGCCTATTCCCATATAAAAAAGCCTGAACAGGAAAGACCGGACCTTTTTTCGCAGGGGTCCATCGTCATCGGCCCGGCGCAGGCGGTCGGAAAGTTGCTGGTCGTTCACGGCGACGCTGTAATCTCCGGTCAGGTCGACGGGTGGCTGGCCGTAATCGGCGGCGATGTTCTTTTCCGGCCCGGTGGCCGGGTCAAAGGTCCGCTGCTCATCCTCGGCGGCTATCTCAAGGGCGACCCCGGAGCAGCAATTTCTCTCCCCGTTAAACTCATTTTACCGCCTGGGTCGCCGCTGGCCGGGGTGCTCGCCTGGGGCCTGGGCGGTATGGCGACAGCGGTGATGCTGTCGACGGCCTGGATAATATGGCGGCTGGCAAGATACCTGCGGCGGACGCCGCTGTTCGGCCGCGTGCAGGCCGTGCTGCGCGACAACAGGGAGCGATGGCCGGGGATTTACGCCCTTGCCGGCCTGGCGGTGTGCGGCTTGTTACTGGCGCTGTTCGTTCACCTTACCGAGGAAACCATCTACCATCAGGAAACCGAGCTTATCGACAGGGCGGTCATCTGGCTTGTACACACGCTAGCTACACCGGCCGCCGATCAGGCGATGATCGCCATCACCGCCCTCGGCTCGGGGGCCGTATACGCCGTCGTAGCGCCCCTTGCTCTCGGTGTCTTGCTGTGGCTGCGGCTGCGGCGCGAAGCTGCCACCCTTGCCGTTTGTCTCGTGGGAGCCTCCGCGCTCAACTGGCTGCTCAAGAGTCTGTTCGAGCGGGCCCGCCCCGACCTATTCAAAGTAATTAGCGCCACCGGCTACAGCTTTCCCAGTGGTCACGCCATGGTCTCCCTCTGCTTCTACGGCATGGCGGCTTATCTCCTCTGCCGCCACATCCGGGGCCTGCAGGCGCAAATTGTTGTCTACAGTCTTGCGGCCGTGCTGGTAAGCGCCATCGGCTTCAGCCGCATCTATCTGGGCGTCCACTATCCCAGCGATGTGCTTGGCGGCTATTTCGCCGGCGGCACGTGGCTGATTCTCTGCGTTTCGTTGCTATGGTGGTGGGAGATGGAGAAATAGGCCGCAGGAAAAAGCTATGGCCTGGATACGATCACCAGGCAGGATTTTTTGCCAGCAAGAGGGAAAATATATAGGTCAGAGTATAATACGCAACTTCTTTAGAGGTGAGAACGTGGATTTTGGTTTGGGGAAAGTCCTGCCCATAAAAATCGAAGAGGAGATGAAAAACTCCTACATTAATTACGCCATGAGCGTAATCGTCATGCGGGCACTGCCCGACGTGCGCGACGGACTGAAACCGGTTCACCGGCGGATACTCTATGCGATGCACGAAGCGGGCATGGCGCCCAACAAGCCGCACAAAAAATCGGCCCGTATCGTCGGTGAAGTCCTTGGTAAATACCATCCCCACGGCGACTCGTCCGTCTATGACGCCATCGTCCGTATGGCGCAGGACTTTTCCACCCGCTACATGCTCGTCGACGGCCACGGCAACTTCGGCTCGGTAGACGGCGACTCGGCTGCGGCCATGCGTTACACCGAAGTGCGCATGTCGCGCATCGCCGAGGAAATGCTGGCCGATATCGATAAAGACACCGTAAACTTCGTCCCCAACTACGACGAATCGCTCAAAGAGCCCAGCGTTCTGCCGTCCAAGGTTCCCAACCTGCTTATCAACGGCTCGGCCGGCATCGCCGTTGGCATGGCCACCAACATCCCGCCCCACAACCTTGGCGAGGTGGTCGACGGCGTCATAATGATGATCGACAACCCTGAGGTCACGGTAAAAGACCTGATGACCGTCATAAAAGGCCCCGACTTCCCCACCGCCGGCCTCATCCTCGGCCATGCCGGCATAAGGGACGCCTACAACACCGGGCGAGGCTCGGTAAAAATGCGCGCCCAGGCCCGTATCGAAAAAATGACCAACGGCAAATACCGCATCCTCGTTACCGAAATTCCCTACCAGGTAAACAAAGCGCGCCTCATTGAGAACATCGCCGCTCTCGTCAGAGACAAAGTAATAGACGGCATCACCGACCTCCGCGACGAG
Source organism: Selenomonadales bacterium 4137-cl (assembly GCA_032334055.1). Taxonomy (NCBI): domain Bacteria; kingdom Bacillati; phylum Bacillota; class Negativicutes; family Acetonemataceae; genus Anaeroselena; species Anaeroselena agilis. Next base: position 3,769,513 of record JAUOZS010000001.1, read on the forward strand.
AGCGACCGCTCCGGAATGCGCATCGTCATTGAGCTAAGGCGGGATGTCAACGCCGAAATTATCCTCAATCAGCTTTATAAGCACACCCAAATGCAGGATACCTTCGGCGTCAACATGCTAGCCCTCGTGGACGGCCAGCCTCGCACCCTCAACCTCGCCGAGGTCCTTCGCTACTACATCGAGCATCAGAAAGAAGTCATTATCCGCCGCACCCAGTTCGAACTGGCGAAGGCAAAAGACCGCGCCCATATCCTTGAAGGCCTGAAAATCGCTCTCGACAACCTGGACGCGGTCATCACCACCATCCGCCAGTCACGCACCGTCGACATCGCCCGCGAAGCGCTGCAGACCAACTTCGGCCTCAGCGAAAAACAGGCCCAGGCCATCCTTGAGATGCGCCTCCAGCGCCTCACCGGCCTGGAGCGCGAAAAGATCGAGCAGGAATACAAGGATATCCTCGAAACAATCGAATACCTGGAAGGCATTTTGGCGGATGAACAAAAAGTCCTCAATGTAATCAAAGAAGAATTGCTCGATGTCAAAAAGCGCTTCGGCGATGCACGCCGCACCGTTATCACCACCGACGCCTCAAGTTTTGACGTCGAGGACCTCATCGCCGAGGAAGACGTGGTCATCACTCTTACCCACGGCGGCTACATCAAACGCCTCCCCGTCGACACCTACCGCAGCCAGCGGCGTGGCGGCCGAGGTGTAACAGGCATGGGTACAAAGGAAGAGGACTTCGTCGAACACCTCTTCGTAGCCACAACCCATCACAACATCCTCTTTTTCACAAACCGCGGACGGATGTACAGGCTGAAAGCCTACGAAATTCCCGAAGCCAGCCGCACCGCCAAAGGCACAGCGATTGTCAACCTGCTGACACTGGAGAATCGGGAAAAGGTTACTGCCGTCGTATCGGTCAAAGAATTCGACGCCCGCCGCTTTCTGTTTATGGCCACTAAAAAGGGCGTTGTCAAAAAAACCGAACTGATGGAGTACGATACCGCCCGTCGTGTCGGTCTGATCGGCATCGTTCTCGACGAAGACGACGACCTAATCGACGTTAAGCTAACCAACGGCGAGATGCATATCCTGCTGGGCACCGAGAAAGGCATGGCCATTAACTTCGCGGAAGGCGACGTCCGTCCGATGGGCCGCGCAACGCGTGGTATGCGCGGCATCGCCCTGCGCAAAGGCGACTATGTCGTCGGCATGGAAACCGTCAAACAGGACGGCGAGCTCCTCACGGTTACCGAAGCCGGCTACGGCAAGCGAACCGCTATCGACGAATATCGGCCGCAGACCCGGGGCGGCGTCGGCATCATCAACAACAAAGTTACCGATAAGACTGGCAAAGTCGTCGGCATCAAAGTCGTTCGGCCGGGCCAGGAGATAATGCTTATTACCGGCGAAGGCATCGTCATCCGTATCGACATCGAGGAAATATCGGTCATCAGCCGCAACACTCAAGGCGTCCGGCTGATGCGTATCGACGAAAACGACAAACTGGTCGCCGTGGCCGCCGTTGAAAAGAAAGGCGAATCAGACTAGCCGGGCCCCCGGTAAAGCTCGCGCGCCCCTCCCGGGGCGCCTTTTTGTCTCCATATGCATATTTTCTTTCGCCGCGAACAAAATATATTACGATAATTGCGAAAATGGCGCAAACGCCCTTGACAGTAGGCGGAAAGCCATGCTATCATATAAAAGCTGCCCCCCACGGGCACCAAAAAATGCATATTGACATGACCTGAGAGTTATGTTAATATAACAAAGTCGCCGCAAGCGGGCTGGACGAAAAGGCCAGCCGAGGCAAGCAGCGGCAAAGATGGAAAAAAGAGAGTGTTGACAGAGCCGATGAGGATATGTTAACATAAAGATCCGGTCAAACGCCGGACAGTGTTCCTTGAAAACTGAACAATGTAGGTAAAATTAAGCCAGATGTGCGGGCTGCGCTTCCTCGGGAGCGTAGTCAAAAAAGACACAATCGATTCAAACGAGCCATCAAAGGCTCCAAAGAATACAATTTTTTGGAGAGTTTGATCCTGGCTCAGGACGAACGCTGGCGGCGTGCTTAACACATGCAAGTCGAACGGGGAGTTAGCAATAACTCCTAGTGGCGAACGGGTGAGTAACGCGTAGACAACCTACCTTCTAGCTGGGGACAACACCGCGAAAGTGGTGCTAATACCGAATGTGATGCCTAAGGTGCATACCTTAGGCAAGAAAGATGGCCTCTACATGTAAGCTATCGCTAGAAGATGGGTCTGCGTCTGATTAGCTAGTAGGCGGGGTAAAAGCCCACCTAGGCGACGATCAGTAGCCGGTCTGAGAGGATGAACGGCCACACTGGGACTGAGACACGGCCCAGACTCCTACGGGAGGCAGCAGTGGGGAATCTTCCGCAATGGACGAAAGTCTGACGGAGCAACGCCGCGTGAGTGACGAAGGCCTTCGGGTTGTAAAGCTCTGTTATCGGGGAAGAACACTTTCCATGTGAACAATGTGGGAAGATGACGGTACCCGAGGAGGAAGCCACGGCTAACTACGTGCCAGCAGCCGCGGTAATACGTAGGTGGCGAGCGTTGTCCGGAATTATTGGGCGTAAAGCGCGCGCAGGCGGGATATTAAGTCTCATTTAAAAGTGCGGGGCTCAACCCCGTGATGGGTGAGAAACTAATATTCTTGAGTGCCGGAGAGGAAAGCGGAATTCCCAGTGTAGCGGTGAAATGCGTAGATATTGGGAGGAACACCAGTGGCGAAGGCGGCTTTCTGGACGGTGTCTGACGCTGAGGCGCGAAAGCCAGGGGAGCGAACGGGATTAGATACCCCGGTAGTCCTGGCCGTAAACGATGGGTACTAGGTGTAGGGGGTATCGACCCCTCCTGTGCCGGAGTTAACGCAATAAGTACCCCGCCTGGGGAGTACGGCCGCAAGGTTGAAACTCAAAGGAATTGACGGGGGCCCGCACAAGCGGTGGAGTATGTGGTTTAATTCGACGCAACGCGAAGAACCTTACCAGGGCTTGACATTGAGTGAAACACTCAGAGATGAGTGCCTGTCTTCGGACACACGAAAACAGGTGGTGCATGGCTGTCGTCAGCTCGTGTCGTGAGATGTTGGGTTAAGTCCCGCAACGAGCGCAACCCTTATCCTTTGTTGCCAGCACGTAAAGGTGGGAACTCAAGGGAGACTGCCGCAGACAATGCGGAGGAAGGCGGGGATGACGTCAAGTCATCATGCCCCTTATGTCCTGGGCTACACACGTACTACAATGGGCTCTAATAGAGGGCAGCGAAGCCGCGAGGCAGAGCGAATCCCAAAAACGAGCTCTCAGTTCGGATCGGAGGCTGCAACCCGCCTCCGTGAAGTCGGAATCGCTAGTAATCGCAGATCAGCATGCTGCGGTGAATACGTTCCCGGGCCTTGTACACACCGCCCGTCACACCACGAGAGTCTGCAACACCCGAAGTCGGTGAGGTAACCAGCAATGGGGCCAGCCGCCGAAGGTGGGGCCGATGATTGGGGTGAAGTCGTAACAAGGTAGCCGTATCGGAAGGTGCGGCTGGATCACCTCCTTTCTATGGAGAACTCGGGAGTGAAACATCTCCCGGTATCCAAGGTCGGACACATCTGGCAAAGAACATTAGACGCACGATATGTCGTGGCAGTAATGCTCACCCTACATTGTTTAGTTTTGAGGGAACACCAGTTACCAGAAAGTACATGTTGAAAAACATAAGCGAGTATGGTAACATAAGTGATCCTGGCAGGGACGGGAACATGAATCCTAAACCTGCAACCAGCTCCTTGAAAACAGCACAGAAGAAAGTGAAGTTAAAAAACCTCTCTATGTAAGTAGAGAAGTTCTTAACGAGCACATTAGGATTAGGCAAGGTGAAGCAAAGCTACATTAGCAAAGCTTAGGTTGGCTGTGTGCCAACCGTAATAAGTCAAGCTAGTAAGGGCATACGGCGGATGCCTTGGCGCCAACAGCCGAAGAAGGACGCGGTAAGCTGCGAAAAACTGAGGGGAGCCGCAAGCAGGCATAGATCCTCAGGTCTCCGAATGGGGGAACCCGGCGGTGGTAATGCACCGTCACCCACGCTTTAAGCGTGAGGAGGGCACCCGGGGAACTGAAACATCTAAGTACCCGGAGGAAAAGTAATCAAACGAGATTCCCTAAGTAGCGGCGAGCGAACGGGGAAGAGCCCAAACCAGGGAGCTTCGGCTCCTTGGGGTTGAGGACCAGCATAATCTTGGTCAGGTCTAGTCGAACTACCTGGAAAGGTAGGCCACAGAAGGTAAGAGCCCTGTAGGCGAAAGACAGAGCCAAGTGGCTGGTATCCAGAGTACCACGGGACACGAGAAACCCTGTGGGAAGCAGGGGGGACCACCCTCCAAGGCAAAATACTCGTTGGCGACCGATAGCGCATAGTACCGTGAGGGAAAGGTGAAAAGCACCCCGGGAGGGGAGTGAAAAAGTACCTGAAACCGTATGTCTACAAGCAGTCGAAGCTGTAAAAGGCGACGGCGTGCCTATTGAAGAATGAACCGGCGAGTTACAGTCACTAGCGAGGTTAAGTGGGAAACACGGAGCCGCAGCGAAAGCGAGTCTTAATAGGGCGACAGTTAGTGATTGTAGACCCGAAACCGCAGTGATCTATCCATGACCAGGGTGAAGCGTAGGTAAAATTACGTGGAGGCCCGAACCCGTGAGCGTTGAAAAGCTTTGGGATGAGTTGTGGATAGGGGTGAAATGCCAATCGAACGCGGAGATAGCTGGTTCTCCCCGAAATAGCTTTAGGGCTAGCCTCAAGTGATGACTTACGACGGTAGAGCTCTGATTGGGCTAGGGGCCGTTAGGTTACCGAACTCTGTCAAACTGCGAATGGAGTAAGTTTAACTTGGGAGTCAGACTGCGAGTGCTAAGATCCGTAGTCAAGAGGGAAACAGCCCAGACCATCAGCTAAGGTCCCCAATGCCGTGCTAAGTGGCAAAGGATGTGGCGATACAAAAACAACCAGGATGTTGGCTTAGAAGCAGCCACCATTAAAAGAGTGCGTAATAGCTCACTGGTCGAGTGTCGCTGCGCCGAAAATGTCCGGGGCTAAAGCACGGAACCGAAGCTATGGCTTGAACGAAAGTTCAGGGGTAGGGGAGCGTTCCTACTGGGTCGAAGTCGCATCGGAAGGTGCGGTGGACTGGTAGGAAGTGAGAATGCCGGTATGAGTAGCGAAAAGGAAGGTGAGAATCCTTCCCACCGAAAGCCTAAGGATTCCTGAGGAAGGATCGTCCGCTCAGGGTAAGTCGGGACCTAAGCCGAGGCGTAGATGCGTAGGCGATGGACAACTGGTTGATATTCCAGTACCACCCCAAGTCGTTTGAGTGATGGAGTGACACAGTAAGGTAGGTAATCGCGAGGATGGAAATTCGCGTCTAAACTAGTAGGGTGTTTGGGAGGCAAATCCCCCAAACGAAAAGCCTGAGAAGTGACGGGGAGCCGATAGCGATATTGGCGAACTTACTGACCCTAGACTGTCAAGAAAAGCTTCTAGCGAGACTTGTGGGTGCCCGTACCGCAAACCGACACAGGTAGGCGGGGAGAGAATCCTAAGGTGCGCGGGAGAACCCTCGTTAAGGAACTCGGCAAAATGTCCCCGTAACTTCGGGAGAAGGGGAGCCCTGGGACGTGTAGATTAGAAACGATTGAAGCGTCCTGGGGTCGCAGAAGAGAGGCCCAAGCGACTGTTTACCACAAACACAGGTGCCTGCTAAAGCGAAAGCTGACGTATAGGTGCTGACACCTGCCCGGTGCTGGAAGGTTAAGGGGAGTGCTTAGAAGCAATTCGAAGGTGTGAACCGAAGCCCCAGTAAACGGCGGCCGTAACTATAACGGTCCTAAGGTAGCGAAATTCCTTGTCGGGTAAGTTCCGACCCGCACGAAAGGTGTAACGACTTGGGCACTGTCTCAACGAGGGACCCGGTGAAATTGAAATACCTGTGAAGATGCAGGTTACCCGCGACTGGACAGAAAGACCCCATGGAGCTTTACTGCAGCCTGGCATTGGATTTTGGTAAATCATGTACAGGATAGGTGGGAGACTTAGAAGCGAGGACGCAAGTCTTGGTGGAGTCGCCCTTGGGATACCACCCTTGATTTACTGGAGTTCTAACTGAAGAAGTAACGACTCTCAGGACAGTGCCAGGTGGGCAGTTTGACTGGGGCGGTCGCCTCCGAAAGTGTAACGGAGGCGCCCAAAGGTTCCCTCAGCGCGGTTGGAAATCGCGCGCAGAGTGCAAAGGCAGAAGGGAGCTTGACTGCGAGTCAGACAAGACGAGCAGGGACGAAAGTCGGGCTTAGTGATCCGGTGGTACCGAGTGGAAGGGCCATCGCTCAACGGATAAAAGCTACCCTGGGGATAACAGGCTAATCTCTCCCAAGAGTCCATATCGACGGGGAGGTTTGGCACCTCGATGTCGGCTCATCACATCCTGGGGCTGAAGTAGGTCCCAAGGGTTGGGCTGTTCGCCCATTAAAGTGGTACGTGAGCTGGGTTCAGAACGTCGTGAGACAGTTCGGTCCCTATCCATCGCGGGCGTAAGAGACTTGAGGGGAACTGCTCCTAGTACGAGAGGACCGGAGTGGACTGACCAATGGTGTACCAGTTATCCCGCCAGGGGTACAGCTGGGTAGCTACGTCGGGAACGGATAAACGCTGAAAGCATCTAAGCGTGAAACCGGCCTCAAGATGAGGTCTCTCACAGCATAAGCTGGTAAGGCCCCTTGTAGAACACGAGGTTGATAGGCCAGGAGTGTAAGGGCAGTAATGTCTTCAGCTGACTGGTACTAATAGGCCGAGGGCTTGACTTATGGCCAGACACACAGCGCTTCAGCGCTGATGTGGTCGGCAAGTTCTGAGCGTAGCGAAGAACATCCTATGTCTAATCCAAGCAAATGTGCATACACTTTCTTCTGTGATGTTTTGAGGGAGCGTACTTTTAAGAGATGCTTACCTCTACAATCTGGTGCCGATAGCTGTGGGGTCCCACCCGTTCCCATACCGAACACGGCAGTTAAGCCCACATACGCCGAAAGTACTTGGCTGGAAACGGCCTGGGAGGATAGGTAGGCGCCGGTTAGACAGAGTACCGCTAAGGTACTCTGTCTGTCTCTCACATCGCGGGGTGGAGCAGCTGGCAGCTCGTCGGGCTCATAACCCGAAGGTCGCAGGTTCAAATCCTGCCCCCGCAACCAAATTATCAATAACATCTGGTGCCGATAGCTGTGGGGTTCCACCCGTTCCCATACCGAACACGGCAGTTAAGCCCACATACGCCGAAAGTACTTGGCTGGAAACGGCCTGGGAGGATAGGTAGGCGCCGGTTAAGCGCAAAACAAAACCCCGTTCGTTTTACGAACGGGGTTTTGTGCTGTTTCATGTACCGGCAGGAGATGATGTATATTGCTAGAAGGAATACATATACACTGATTGGGGGAGTAGTCATGATGTGCGGATCAAGATTCAAAGCATGGCTGGCTGTGGCCGTAATAGTCGTTGTAATGGCGCTTGCCATGCCGGTAAATGCGGCAAAGCACGACGTCCCTGCCGCGATAACCAAAGTTATTGGATTGTATGAAGGCGCTAGTGATAAGTTTCTTTTGCGTGAAAACGACGGTCACGTAGAAATGGTTTACGATATGGGCGACAGGAACAGCGCCCCGTTCTCTCTTTATGCCGTTTTTCCCTTACAGGTCATCGCGGCTGATGAATATCAGCTTATTATTGCCAGCCCGCTAAGAAAGGCTACCGGGAAAGTTTATATCGAACGTGACGCTAGTGGGTTCGGAAACGTATGTCTAGTGGGGCCGGATGCCTATAACCGCCGTTTTTTCGATCCAGAGTTAGGGAAGACGTATCGTCTGAAGGCGCAGTATTCTTTGGAGGAATTGCGTCGGCTGGCGGCAACGGCAAGCCCGCCTCCAGAACAGGGGACGTTTTTGCACCCAGACCTTATCAATGTGGCAACTCTCGACTCTTCGATCCATCTCGATATCCGCTACGCGACCGACAACAACTTTATCGGCGCTCCTCTTTACGACCGGCCGCGGGCCTACCTGCAGCGCCCGGCGGCGGAGGCGCTAGTGCGCGTACATAAAAAACTCGTTTCCCACGGATACGGGCTGATTATTCACGACGCATACCGGCCGTGGGCAGTGACGAAGATGTTCTGGGACGCTACACCGGAGGCGCAGAAGATGTTTGTCGCCGATCCCGCCAAAGGATCCCGTCATAACCGGGGCGGGGCTGTGGACCTTTCGCTCTATGACCTATCTACTGGCCGCCCCATTGCTATGATCAGCGGCTACGACGAATTTTCCTTGCGGGCTCATCCGGGTTATCCAGGCGGCACCGCCCTGGAGAGAGGGCGCCGTGACCTGCTGCGCATCTACATGGAGGCCGAAGGTTTTACCGTTTATGAGGAAGAGTGGTGGCATTTCGATTATAAAGATTGGCGCAGTTATCCGATAATGAATCTTTCGTTCGCCGAACTCGATGACGCCAGCGGTCGATAAGCGTTTGACTAAGGTATCAACTAATCCACCGGAGCCCTGCGGTTTTTCCCGCAGGGCTCCGAGCTTATATCGGGCGGTTAACCTATCCAATACCAGTTGACGAACATGATAGTACAGAGGGAAAGCAACAGGGCGTTTACAACCAGAAAACAGGTGAACAGCGCTTTTGGCATGCCGGCGTAGAAGACATAGAGCGGGAAGACTACGAGCAGGAAGCGGGACATGCTATACAACGGGAGAAAAGAGGAGGTGGAGAACAGCGGAATGAGAAACCACAACCATCCGATCAGCAGATAAGAGCCCGGAATGTGCCGGCTGAAAATTGTCGCATAGCTTAAGCCTGCGAAGCCGGCAAGGACCAGAAAGGCGTCGAGGGAAATCCCGGCCTGGGTATTGGGCCAAAAGGACCCCAACAGCCCAAGGTTTCGGATATAGCTTTCCGGTGGCCAGGCGAAATAACGCCCCCACGCCTGCTGCGAGTGCACGAAAGCAAGGGAATCGCCACAGAAGAAAGCATTGAAGCCCATATACCCCAGCAAGGCGGCCGGCGCCAGGAAGGGCGACAATAGCTCCCAGGTCGGCCGTCCGACGACCTTGCGGCTTAAGTATAACTCGTAAGCCACGAAGAAAAAGAGGAATACGCCGAGGTTGCGGGTAAGCGTGGCCAAAGCAGCGCAGCTTCCGGCGGACCACCAATCCCCGCGGCGCGCGAAATAAACGCAGGCGAGGGCAAAGGTCAGGAAAATTGGCTCGGTATAAACACTGTTCAGGAAAAAGGATGTTGGCATTACCGCGTAGGCCAAAAGAGCCTTATCGGTAAACCTATCCGAAAAATCCTGACGGAAGGCGGCATGCATAACCGCAAAACTCAGCAAAGTGAACAGGTTGCAAACTAGTAGCCCGGCTACGGCATGACTAAGCCCCAAGCAGGCGACAATACGGATGAAGACGATGAGTACGGGAAAAAAGACCACGCTTTTCGCATCGTAACCTTGGGCGGCAATATAGGTGTACCAATGAGCGTCCCATTTGAGAAACAGGTTGGCCAGCGGCGGTGTATCGCCGAGATAGGGATTCACGAACCCCGCCGGTGAATGTGAGGGGAAGGCGTCTGACAGCCAGGCCGAAAGCAGCACTATCGCCGAATGCAACAAAAATGGGCGCCAAACCCTCCCTATGAATAGGAAAAGAGTCCTCGCGGCAGACACAGCCTCCATTTACGGGGTTTCGCCCGCGTATTCGCGGGTTACGACGAAGTCGGGGCGTGTTTCAGGACGCCCCCAGGTCCAGCGATCGTTAGCGGTGAAGCTCCACCAGGTCGCCAGTACAATGCCGACAAGCTGACCAGCGACGGGATTCCACCCGTTTATGTGGAATGTGTGGGCAAAGGCGGCCGTAATAGCGATACTGAGAGCCGAAACAAAGGCAAACTGGATAAACTGTTTCCAGCGACGCCAAAAGGCCGGCTTCCTTTCCATCCTCCAGGTGATGCTGTCATTCCAGAAAAAATTATGCACCATTGCGACAAAGGATGCAACCACTGAGGCAAAAGCTACGTCAAAGGAGAAGAAATTCAACAAAAGCGTCAGCGCCAAAAGGTTGACGGGTACTCCGGCGGCGCCGATCAGACAGAAGGTGAAAAAGCGGGCTTCTTCGGGACTGTGCCGCGCGAGGCGCACGATATGGCGCAGATAGTCGTACTGATCTTTCCAGGTCATTTTAGATGCGCCGCTGTCACGGGCCACGAAGGTGTAGGGAATCTCATGGACGGAGCGGTAAGCGCCCTTTACGAGCACCTCCATGAGGATCTTCCAGCCGATGGGGTCAAGCCTGGCTTGTGCAATAACGCTGCGGTGAAGGCCAAAGAAACCGCTTGTGCAGTCGGAAATAGCCCGTAATCGCTGTATCGACAGGCGGCCGATCACGCGTGCCGTCCAGGAAACGAGTTTGCGGAAGGCATTAAGGCCGCCGTCCGAGCCACCGCCGATAAATCGGCTGGGGATAACCACCTCCGCGCGGGCCAGACGTTTCATTATCACCGGTAAGAGTTCCGGTGGATGCTGCAAGTCGGCGTCCATTACAACGATATAATTGCCCCTGGCCAGCGAGAATCCTTTTACCACTGCGGAAGCCAGCCCTCTTTCGCTGCTGCGGTGAGTGAATCTGACTTGAGGATACTGTGCCTGGAGCATCTCCAGGATAGCCGGGGTATCATCGCGGCTGTCATCGACAAATAAAAGCTCATATGAATAGCCGCATCCCGTCAGAACCGCGGTAACCCTCTCCGTAAGCGTCCGGACATTCTCCCGCTCATTGTAAGTCGGCACAATTATGCTCAGGTCCATGCGCATGCTTCCTTTCGGCCCCTAATGGCTTTTTTTTCTAGGCATGACTCTTTATTAGTATGGACTGTTTACCGGCAGGTACACGCCGCGCCTAAAGGAAAATAGAGCCAGCAACATGTACAGCACCCGCAGGAATCCCGCGCCCCTTACCGAATTAATCAATGATGAAGAATGGTGGTGATTACAATGATCATATCCAAGGAAAGCAAACAGATTATCCAGCTTGACGACAAATCCACGCGGAGGGTGCTTGTCCATGGGCCTTCACTTATGTTGGTAGAATTTGCTTTTAAAAAAGGCGGCGTAGGCAAAATACATAAGCATGAATCCCACGAGCAGGTTGGCTATGTGGCCCGGGGAAGTTTTGAAATCACTGTAGGCGGTGAAACGAAAATCGCCCGTGAGGGAGACTGTTACTACGCTGACTGCAACGTGCCCCACGGCGTGGTTGCGCTTGAGGATGACTCTGTCTTGATCGACACCTTCACCCCGATCAGGGAAGATTTTTTGCCGCAATAAACCGCTGGGCGCCATTTTCAGGCAATAGCTGGGTTAATATTTGTCAAGCCCCGGTGCGTCAGAGGTGGCGAAAGGGCACAAGCACATTAAGAACGGAATCCCCAAGGCATCTGCCTTGGGGATTCCGCGTATAAAGCGTATGCAATTTCGCGCACGGCAATACGCGATTCAAATGGTGTTAATCAGGGCATACATAGCCAACAGCGTATGCATTATTGCCTATATCATTGCGGCCGGTAGGGATCTCCGCTTTCTTTATAACACGCAATTTTCACAACTTTGCGAATTGGCATATTTCTTGCGTTGGTAGTTATCAGATGAATGAGAACCGTTTTGAACGGAGGTCAACCATGAAAGACAATAGCCAAATTTGCAACGAAATCGAACTATTTTGGGACGGATACGAGTATATCGTTCTTTCTGAAGCTTCCCCGGAGATGAGCCCGGATGAGCGGATAACTTCTGCCTGTTAGATAACCGGGTTCCTGCGTTTTCGCTGGGCCTTGATAATGGCGTCGACGACGGCCTCCACTGTCTCGGCCGACACGCCATGGGCGAGAGCCTTTTTGGTAAGCTACAGGAATGGCATGCTCTCGGATTTTGCTAACAACGCTATGACCTCCGGATCGAGGTTAGGCAGACAGTCGGTCGGTAGTTGGGCCTCGCTGACGCGGAAATAATCGGCGTTAATCCCGAGAGCATCCGCCAGACTGCCGATAACTCGGGACGAGACCTCTGTTTTTCGACCGTTTTCAATGTTGGTGATATATGAACGGGAAACGCCGGACCGTTGCGACAGCTCCTCAACGGTCAAGTCGCGCAGCTTTCGCAAGGAACGAAGCTTTGCACCGATATCCACCTTTATCCACCTCCACGCATATAACATTATACCGTATTATATCCAACGTTTCCAGTAGAGTTTTCGAGCGGCTTAGAGCCCAACGCTGAGGGGGCGACCTGGATTCCAAGGGAATATTTTCACAAATACCGTTGACAGTGTTTCTAAAAGAAACTATAATCGAATCAGATATTACAGCGAAAAGCATTTTTTTTGCGCATTTGTGTTTCCCAAAGAAACCATGCGGGCCTTTTGTTTCTAGGGAGGGATACGGTTGAGCGGGTCACGGATAAGAGAACTAATGCGGCGAAGGAGCCTCAATATTACTGAACTCGCCAAACTGGTGGATGTGGAAAGATCTCATATATCCAACATCCTGGCTGGACGCAAGAAACCGTCCATCGATCTTGCGCTCAGGTTGTCGCGTGTTTTGGGGGTCACTGTCAACGAACTTATGCGGAAAGATGGGTTCCGAACTTTCGGACCAAGGCCGAGACGATAAGTAAGATAAAAGAGACCGCCGATGTGCCCGTTGCTCCGGCCGGAGCGTAGGAGAGGCGGGAGGGAATTGGGGCTCTAAAGGAGAGCATCTGTAAAAAAGCCCGAATCGTGCGTTTGTCGCACGCGGCGTGCGGAGGGAGCATGACTGCTTGATTCGTTTTTACCCCTCGTGATTCCCTGGGAAACGTTTTGCCAAGAAGGTCGACGGATGAGACCTTAATGGATAAGCCGAAGAAAGTAAAAAGGAGGTAAGTCTATGGAGACTACATCGGTTCCCAAAGAGCAACTCGCCCCGATGGCGAAAATGACCGAAGCCGAAGAAAAGTTTGACAGACGGCGCAAAACTATCGGCTGGTTCCTCGGCCCAGTCCTTGGGCTATTGGTATTCTTCATCCCGATTGAGGGGCTGAAGCCGGCCGGCCACACGCTGATGGCGATCATGACCTTTGTCGCTACGTGGTGGATATGCGAGCCTGTTCCCATCCCCGTGACATCGCTTATCGGCCCTGTCCTCGCCGTGCTGTGCGGGGTGACATCCGCCGGCGCCGCCTTTGCCCCCTTCGCCAATCCGCTCATCTACCTATTTATGGGCAGCTTCATGTTGGCTACAGGCATGATGAGCCACGGCCTTGACAAACGCTTCGCCTACGCCATTCTTTCAATGAATTGGGTAGGGTCGAGCCCGACCCGGATTTTGTTGGCCGTAGGTCTGGTTACCGCCCTTCTCTCCGGCTGGGTAAGCAACACAGCCACCACCGCCATGATGTATCCCATTTCGCTGGGCCTGCTCATGGCCATCAAGGATATGTACAAAGCCAATGGTGAGGACCTTGACCTCAGCACGTACAAATACGCCACCGGCCTAATGCTGATGACCGCCTATGCTGCTTCGGTCGGCGGCGTGCTAACCCCGGTGGGTACCCCGCCAAACATTATCATGATGGGCTTCCTTGACAAACTCGCTGGCATCAAGATTACCTTCTTTCAGTGGATGATCTGGGGATCAATCGCGATGGTCGTATACTTCGTCCTAATGTTCGTCGTCCTCAGGCAGATGTTCCCGGCCGGCATTTCGGAAATACCCGGCGCTAAAGAGCTTATCACCAGTAAGCGCAAGGGTCTCGGACCCCTGAAGACTGGCGAACGCAACGCCATCATAGCCTTCGCCCTTGCCGTTATCCTATGGGTGCTGCCCGGCATTCTGACCATCTTCTATGGGCCCGGCGCCCCCATTATAAAAGCCTACGGCAAGCTCTTCCCTGAAGCGGTTGTCGCCATGATGGCCGGTTTGCTGCTCTTCATCATGCCGACCAACTGGGAGAAGCGCGAGTTTACCCTGCAGTGGAAAGACGCCGTCAAGGGCATCGACTGGGGTACACTGATCCTGTTTGGCGGCGGCTTGTCGCTGGGCGCGATGATGTACACCACCGGTCTGTCGAAGTGGATCGGCGATGCAATCGTTAAAGCTACCGGCGCTAATTCCCAAGTTGCGATAATAGCCGTGTTCTCGGTGATGTCGCTCTTGATGTCCGAGCTGACCTCACACACCGCGGCCACCAACATGGTCGGCCCACTTGGCATCACCGTAGCGATGTCCGCCGGCCTAAGCCCCATCCCGGTGGCGGTAGCCATCGCCCTGGCGTCTTCTCTCGGCTTCATGTTGCCGGTGTCGACTCCGCCGAACGCCATCGTGTACGCCAGCGGTATGATCCCCATCACCAAGATGATCAGGTCGGGCGTCCTAATCGACGCGATCGGCCTGGCTGTAATTACAATCCCGCTGGTAATCTACGTTGTTCAGGCAGTGGTAAAGTAAGGTGGAATAATGTTCCGGCACAGCTTCGCCTGTGCCGGAACATTCACTCTCGGCGCCATGACGATTTTCAGAATGGGACCGTCAGCTGCCAAACACGCTGCTGATCATGTCTATAGACATGACAGTGGTTTTGTTGTTTTAATGCCCAAGCCTGACTATCCGCATGAGGAAAAGTAATACGCGACACAGGTGATAAAAACGCTGCTTGCCGCCGCTTGCAGCTAAATGGGGCAAAAAAAAGACCGCTTTACGCGGTCATAATAGGGTAGGTTATCCTTAACGGATAATCCTCCCTATGTGGGGAGCTTGCGGAAGAGTCCGGTAAGCCGGCGAAAAAAGCCGGGAGGTTGCACTGGAAACAGCAGGAAATCTCCTGTGTAGGCAAGAAAACATACAAAAAATTATTGTTGAGGGTAAACATCGGCTAAAACCGCTAGTCTGGGCTCTTTTCCAAAGAAAATGATTTCCAACAGAAACGTGCTTGCGCACGTGCGATACTTTGGGCTGCCGAGGAAGGCCTTGCATTCCCCGGAAGCCCTGGCAAACCCGGCTAGCCGGCTTCAGAAGCGCACCACCTCCAAAGGGCAGCACTAGCCTCGGTCGGTTTGCCACGGTCCCCGGCCGGATTTAGCGGCGCGGAACGAAACTGGATCGGGCACCAACTGTTTATATTGCAAGAAGCGTGCCAAAAACCACGTGCTAGTGCTACGCGGTTTTTGATACGCTTTGCCCGCCGAATTTGGCAATTATGCCTAATCAGCCCCTGGCTCCTTTAATGATTTCTTTGGAAACATTAAGTAATAAGCACGCGTGAGCACATAAGCAAAAATGCATACTGAGAAAGCGTTTTTGCATACGAGTGGGGGATAAAATGCAACATCTTGAGGCAGAGGAAGAAAACAAACTGTTGTGGAAGATAATCGATTCTTCTTATGACGGGATATTTTTAACCGACGGAGACTGCAACGTCGTCTATTGCAATGAAGCTTATCTTAAAATATCAGGGCTCGACAAGGAGATGCTCAAAGGGAGGAACCTCGGCGAACTTGTCAAGGCAGGGGAGATTCCCGACGCCTGTTCTCCCGATGTTGTCAAGACCCGAAAGCCAATGACCAAGGTCATCGACTATTACCACGGCGTTTCCGCGCTGGTGACGAGCATCCCCGTCTTTGGCGACGACGGCAGTCTGCTCAGGGTATTTTCCAACGTCCGCGATATCACCGAGCTCGTAAGCATCCGAGAGCAGCTCAAGAGTAGCACCGACCTCAACGAAGAATACCGGCGGCTCTTGTGGCAGGCTGAAATGACCGGCCGTGACGGCAGTTTCATCGTGGCCAGCCCGGTAATGGAAAACATCTTCAAGCTGGCGGCACGGATAGCCCAGGTTTCTTCCCCTGTGCTTATCCAGGGAGAGTCGGGCGTGGGCAAGGATGTACTCGCCAGGTACATCCATGATTGCGGCGAAGAGGCGGATAAAAGACCGTTCGTCCAAATTAACTGCAGCGCCATCCCGGAAACGCTGCTTGAGTCGGAGTTGTTCGGCTATGAAGCCGGCGCCTTCACCGGAGCGTCGAAAAAAGGCAAAGTGGGTCTGATCGAGCTAGCCAACAACGGTACCCTGTTCCTTGACGAGATCGGTGAAATGCCCATGTCCCTACAGGTTAAGCTGCTCGATGTTTTGCAGACCGGCAGGATGTTCCGCCTCGGCGGCACGAAGACGGTTGAGACGAAGGTGCGGATCATCGCCGCGACGAACACCAACCTGGAAAAAATGATCGAGGAAGGGCGCTTCCGTCGTGACCTGTTCTACCGTCTGAATGTCATTCCGATTTACATCCCGCCGCTACGCGAACGTCGCGAGGATCTCGTGCCAATGATCCTTAATTTCCTTGACCAGAATAATCGCAAGTATAACATGAAGAAAAAAATTTCCCCTAAGGTCGTCGATATCCTGACCCATTACGCCTGGCCCGGCAATGTTCGGGAGCTCCGCAACATCATCGAACACATGACCGTTCTCGCCGAAAGAGACACCATCGATGAAAAATACGTTCCCCTAAACGTAGCGAGAGCCGCACTCACGCCCTTGTTCATCGAAACTCCCGACTACTTCTCCTCCTTCAATCTGCAGGAGATAAACGAAGTCGTCGAAAAAGCGGTAATTGAAAAGGCGCTCGCCACCTTCGGATCGATGCGCAACACGGCCAGCCATCTCGGAATCGACTTATCGACCCTGGTTCGCAAAAAACGGAAATACAATTTATAACCATAAAACCAAAAAGGTCCCGCGGGAGCGGGGCCTTTTATTAGGGGCGTTACCACGTTGTGTTCCCGGTCGTTTAAGGAGCGGAGACGCGCATGCCTTAGGTGGAAAGATTATATCCGCCGCGGCGCGAAACCCGAGCCGCAGGAAAGACCGGCCTCCTTGAGGAGGCCGGTTTCGGCCCGCAATACCTACCAGCCCTCCCGGGCGGGCTTCTTGACCGTGCGCACAAAAAAGTACGGCGGCGAATCAGCGAGCCAGTCGCGCATCGTCTTTTCATTGAGAGCGCGGTAGTGGCTCACCTCAAAAATGCAGTGCATAATCATCCGGTCCGGCCCGCGGGACTGCGACGTTATCCTGAAGCCTCCGACATCGGACACCTTTCCGTCCAGCCGCTGCTCGAGCCACTGCTGTACGTCAGTCCCCCCCAACGCCAGGAGCTCGGGATATTCCAGCGTGATCATGAACTTGCACTTCACTGTTTTCCTCCTCCATCCGCAAAACCAATACAAACAAAAAGAAAGCTGCGTTGACAGCCTCCTCCAAGAAACACTCACTATTTCGCAATCTCTAATTCATTATAAATTATTAGGATAAAAATGGCAATACAGTAGTGGAAATATAATCACATATCGGTCCTGAAAAATCCCGAAACTCCTCCGTTGCAAGGGCGGGTCGCTGGTAGGCGATAATTGACACCTTTGCGAGCAAGGAGGTAAAATGAAAATGATTTTTACAATGTGATAACCCAAGAGAGAGGGGTAATATTATGGAGAACGGACGAATATTCATCGCCGGCGCCGGGCAGATGGGCGCGGGTATCGCCCAGGTAGCGCTGCAGGCGGGCTACCGTGTCTGTCTCTACGATGTGCGGGAAAGCATCACGAATAAAGCGGCCGAGAAGATCGCCGACGGCTTGCGTAAAGGGGTAGACAAGGGCCGGTTGACGGCGGCCGACAAAGATGCCTGCATCGAGAGGCTGACAATCACCACCGCTTTGGAAAAAGCAGCGGACGCCGGGCTGGTAATTGAAGCGATCAGCGAGGACGCCGCCGCCAAGAAACAGCTATTTGGCAGGCTTGACACGCTTTGTAGCCCGGAAACCGTTTTTGCCAGCAATACGTCGTCGATCTCCATAACCGAACTCGCCTCCGCCACCACGCGCCCTGAACGCTTTATCGGCATGCACTTCTTCAACCCTGTGCCGGTGATGAAGTTGCTTGAGATAACCAAGGGTCTGCGCACCACCGAGAACACGTTGAATCTCGCCCTGACCACCGGCGAAAAACTGGGCAAAGTGACTGTCGTAGCTAAGGACGTACCCGGGTTTGTCGTCAACCGCATTCTCGATCCGATGCTTAACGAAGCCATCGGCATGCTCGACGAAGGCGTCGCTTCGGCCGAAGACATCGATAAGGCGATGGTCAACGGCTGCAACCACCCCATGGGCCCGCTGGCTCTCACCGACATGATCGGCCTCGATGTCCTGCTGGCGATAATGGAGGTTCTGTATCGTGAATACGGCGACCCCAAATACCGCCCCGCGCCGCTGCTCCGGAAAATGGTGCGGGCCGGCTATCTCGGGCGCAAGAGCGGCCGCGGGTTCTACCAATACTGACCAAGGGATGCCGGACAGAAGTGTCCGCCGCAGCCAAGATGCCAAAAAGGGAAGAGGGGGGGGCAGCAATGAAAAAAACCGGCAGGAATATAGACACGAAGTTTTATGTACAGTCGATCGCCCGTGCTTTCGCCATCATCGAGGTAATCAGCGAGGCTAACGACCACGGCCTGAGCTTGAGCGAGATCGCCGAGAAGATAGACCTACCCATCAGCACCGTTTACCGTATCGTCCAGAACCTCATTGCCTGGCGGCACCTGGCGGAAAAGGACAACGGCAACTACACCCTCGGCTTTGCCTACCTGACCTACGGCAACATCGTCAAGCGCGACCTCGTCCTGACCAACTACGCCCGCAAATACATGGAAGAGCTTAACCAGAAAACCAGGGAAACCATCTATCTAGCCATCCTCGACAGGACAGCAGGCGACATCATCTATATAGACAAACTCGAAAGCCACCGCAACATCAAGCTTGCCGCGGGGGTCGGAACGCACAATTACATCCACTCCACCGCCAATGGCAAATGCCTCGTTTCCAGGCTGGGCAGCGATAAACTCCGCGAATTGATTGGGGTCAGGGGAATGCCTGCGCTTACGCCCGCCACCATAACCGATTTGGCCAAGTTCGGCGAAGAGATAAAAAGAGTGCGGGAAACAGGCTTTGCGCTCGACGACCTCGAGAACGAACCCGGAGTGCGGTGCGTGGCAGCGCCCATCCTCGATTATACCGGCAACGTCGTCGCCGCTGTCAGCATCTCGGGTGTTGAAGCCAACATGTCCCTCGACACTCTTGTTGCAGAATACAGCGCATTGGTTCGTGAGGCCGCCCTAAACATATCCCGGCAGATGGGCTACGACATTAGCGGCCAATAACGGGCCGACGGCTGAACGTAATAGGATGTGGCGGTGCTGCGCCACATCCTTTCCTCGTTTCCCGGTCACAGCCAGTCCGGCTTCTCGCCGGCGGTTGGCCGGCGGCCGTAGAAGTAGTCGTCGAGATGAACCATCGCCCTCCTGGCCAGCGACGACTGCCGGAGGCTATAGCGAAACAGACGGTGGAGCAGGGTGTCGGGTTTGCTGTAGGGGCAGACGTTCATGCACACCGCGCAGTCCGTGCCGACCCTGCACCAGAACTCGTAGCAGCGCGCCTGATCTATTCGCCACTTGCTCACGCCGTTGTGCTCCGCCCTGCCCCCATAGGGGATGGCCTGGGCCGGGCAACTGCGGGCGCACTTCTCGCATGCGCTGCACGCATCCTGTACGCCTAAGGCGGTCGGCACATCAGCGATCAGCGGCAGATCGGTGGTCACTACCCCCAGCCTGACCCGCGGGCCGTAGTCTCTGGTAATCACAATGCCCATCCGGCCGAGCTCGCCGACACCGGCGTCATGCGCCACCAACGGCGCGCAGACCAGATAGCTGCCGTCCATGTGGTTGCGGGCGTCATAGCCCAGCTCGCGGAGGAAATAGGCCAGCACCATGCCGATTTTGGCGGCTTCGATGTACTGTCGGCATGACTCCATCACGACCGGCGCCAGCGGGGCGTTCCGCACCAACCCCCAGTCCATCTCCACCGCGAACACGACCGCAAACTTATGGGCGCTGGCTACCTCTTCCCCATAGTTTTCGGGGTGGCGTCCCCGGTGGGAATAAAAATGGTAAGGCCGCAGCGCGGCGACACCGACGACCTTGGCGCCGTGGTACCTTGCCAGGCCCTTGAGCATGGCCGTCATTTCCTCCGGTGCCGATGCCTGCTTATTGTCCGCCGCCTGGCCTTCAGCCAGTGGGCGCATATCGGCCAGAAAGCGGAACCCCGAGCCGGCGATACCGGCATGAATAGGCTGGTAGGTAGCTGCTCCCGGGCTGCAAAGCCCGGGAAGCGCGCGGATGCGGTCATCCTGCTCCCGGTTCTCCGGGCGGCGGGAATAGTAATCGTGATAATGCGCCGTGCCGTCCCGGTAGCCGGCGCGGGCGAACATGACATCCCGCTCGTCGAGGCGCGGCATATCCGCGGGGAGCGCCGCCCGGCCGGCGGTACCGGCAGGCAGGAAAAAAGCCATTACAACGGCCGCCGCGGCTGCCTCGGCAATTGCCAAAACCGCCAGTTTGTACGGATAATCGGCCGCGAGCGCCCCGGCCCACAAGGCGAGCAATATCGCCCCGGTCGCCAAAACCCGTGGCAGCCGGCGCGTTTCCCGCTCCCGGTAAAGCGTCGCGGCCAGCCAGGCGAACAGAACAGCCGCCACGGACGCCAGCACCCAGCCGGCGGTTATCGCCATCGTCAACATCGCCAAATCCCCCCGTTTCCCGGCCCGCTACACGACTCGCTAAAGGGCGGTCCCAAGCATAGTTTCCAACGTTCCTAGCACTAGGCGCCCCGCGCTGCTGATTATCGTACCCTGCTTGGTTTTGCCGGTCTCAATCAGGTGATGGCTTTCCAGGTGCTTGATAATCGTGCGGAGCCGGCCGTCGCTTATATCGATGCCTTGGCTTTGCAACAAAAGCAGCATTTTATTACGGCCGAGCACTTTGCTGCCGGCTGTATTTTTCTGAAAAATGGCCAGTACACGAAAAATAAGCGGTAAATCAAATTGCAGGGCCAGTTCCTGCAGGATATCCCGGGCGGTCTGCGGCAGGACGTTTTGGCAGGTCGCAGCTATTCTTATGTCATCGGGAAGGTCCTCCACCGATATAAGGTCCTTGTTGCTCTGCAGGGCGAGATAACTAGCCAGATTTTTCAGCTCACGCACATTTCCGGGCCACTGATAATCCATCAGCAGGCGGTATGCTTCCTCGGTTATAGGCTTGTTGATCCCGGCCGTCCGTAAAAAGTGGTGCAGCAAATGTCCCAGGCATCCCTTGCGTTCCCGTAGCGGGGGAATGTTTAACGGAAAAACGTTTAACCGATAATACAAATCTTCGCGGAAAAGGCCCTGGCTGATAAGTTCTTTTAAGCTCTTGTTAGTTGCAACAATAACGCGGGTATTAACGGGAATAACCTTCGTATCGCCCAGGCGCATCAGTTCTTTTGCTTCCAGGACCCGAAGAAGGCGGGACTGAATCCAGGTCGAGGAATTGCCGATTTCATCAAGGAAAATAGTCCCGTTGTGGGCTAACTCAAACAGACCCTTTTTCCCCGATTTCTTCGCGCCCGTAAAGGCGCCCTCCTCGTAGCCAAATAGCTCGCTTTCGATGAGGTTGTCCGGTATGGCGCCGAAGTTAACGGCTACGAAGGGGCGGTCCCGCCGCGGCGACGCGTTGTGGATCGCCTGGGCGAGCAGTTCTTTGCCGGTGCCGCTTTCCCCGGTAATAAGAACCGTCTCGTCAAACTGGGCCATCGATTCGGCACGGCCCAGCAGCTCATGCATGGAAGCCGTCTGGGCGACAATGTCCTTGAAAGCGTATTTGGCGGTATAGCCGTTGTCCTTTTTATACAGGATTTTTCTTACGCTTTCCTCCATTTTTTCGATTTCGCGAATTTCCTTAAAGGTAAAAATGCCGTTGGAGACAGTTTCGGTAGAGGGCAGAAAAGTAACAAAAAGTTTTTTGTTGTTAAAAAAGAGAATGTTGTCAGTTTCGTTTTCGCGGCGATGATATCCCCGGAACTGGTCGCCCATGACATCATAAATATTCCTGCCAAGTACGGCGGCTTTTTTCAGGCCCAGCAGCCTCTCGGCAGCGGGGTTGCATTCGGAGATATTGAAGTTCTGCACGGAAATAATGGCCTCGTTGATGTTGTTAAGGATAGACTCCAGCGACAAGCGCAGCGTCTCGGCGCAGAGGTATTGCTCGGACAGCCGCTGGTAGGCATTGACCAGCACCTTTTTGTTGTACGAAATGAATTTTTCGGTGTACCCCGGATCGAGATCAAGTTCATTTAGCATCCTGATAAAAACGGAAATCGACAACTGTCTCATGCCGACGTCGATTTTGATTTTTATGTTGTCGGGACAGATATGCAGCATTCCGGGGGAGATCGCGGTATCGATATCGCTGTCGACAGGCAGCCCGCAGTCTTGCCAGTAGGGCTTGAAATCCAGGTAATCTATGCCGATATTAATGAGGTTTTGGATAGTGTCAAGGGTGCCGGCATGGGTTTCGTTGATTACCAGCACCTTTTTCCCCCTGGGCAGCAGAAAGACCCGCTCGAAAAATAACGGCAGGGCGAGGTCGCGCTTCGCCAGGATAATTTTCTCGTGCGGGTGGGTATCGAGTATTCTTGCGTAAGATTTCTCGCCGGAAGCCAGTATCAGGTCGGGAGAACCGGAGCCCGCCAGGTTTCCTTGTTCCAAATACGAATGGATGCTGAAATTAACCGCTTTGCCGAAGATGTCCTGCAATGATTTGGCAAGGTTGGTGGCCGGCATTTTTCGCATCGACACGATCAAAACGTTTTTGGGAGCTGTGGGGTTCATAAGCTAATCCTCCGCGGCTCAAAATGCTGTAAGATCGGTATATTATAAGAAAAGCAATGTATGGAAACCTTCAAATAATATAGTATCATCATCCCGGTTGGCCGTCTACCGTTATTAGGCTATTTATTACGACTGTCAACCCAATTATGACGTCAATAAATAACCCAATAATCCGGACGGCCGTTTTGTGGTTGGCAGGGATAGGGGAGCAAAACGGCATTGCTACAGCGAATATTCGCTGTTTTCTTATTTTTCGGGCAGTTGGCACGAGTCGTGCATTATATTGAGTTGAAAGAGATGAATTAGATAAGGGAAGGGGTGGAAAGGTGGAAATTTCCGAATCCAGGGCGGAACAGGCGGGGGGAATAATATTAGGCGTTTTTTCGTTACTGCTGTATTTCGTGATTATTCCGGCGGAAATAGCCGATGTGCGCGGAATGGGCGTTTCGCCGCGGTTCATGCCGCAAGCGGTAGGCATACTGCTCTTTATCCTGGCGGTATCGTTGTTTATAAGCGGCTATCGCAAAAGAGACCGGCAGGGGCAGAAGACATATTCGCTCAGCCGGCATGAGGCCAAGCTCGTCGTAAAAAGCTTGGCGGTAGTCGCGGCGTATATCGTCGCCTTCGATATGGTGGGGTATCTGATCCCGACGATAGTGGTGCTGGGCTTGCTCATGTACATGTACGGTCAGCGCAAAAAGAAAGTGCTTTTCTCGGTTGCTTTGGGGCTGCCGGTGATGATCTACCTGTTTTTTACCAAGGTTCTGCACATGGTGCTGCCGTAAGTATGGCTGAATTGGAGGCAGAGTAATGTTCGAATTGCTGTTGGGCGGCTTTGCGACCGTGCTGTCTACTCCGTCCATTCTCATATCCCTCATAATTGGCGTGGTTCTCGGAACGGTACTGGGAGCTATACCCGGGCTGACAGCAACTATGGCGATCGCGCTGGTCATCCCGCTAACCTTTTACATGGACCCTGTCCAGTCGCTGTCAATGCTGATCGGCGCGTACAACGGCGGAACCTTCGGCGGCAGCATCTCGGCGATTCTGCTCGGTGCCCCGGGGACGCCCGCGGCGGCGGCGACGGTGGCGGACGGCTTCAAGATGGCGCTGCAGGGAAAAGGCGCCAAAGCGATCAAAATGGCGCTGTTCGCGTCGGTTTCGGGCTGCCTGTTCAGCTGCATCGTGCTGGTGCTTATCGCCGAACCGATCGCCCGGTATGCGCTGAAGTTCGGTCCGGCCGAATACACCGTCCTGATGGTCTTCTCGCTCACCATTATCGGCTCGGCGGCCGGCAAGTCGGTAATCAAAGGTTTTATCGGCGGTCTGCTTGGCCTGTTGTTCGGCATGGTCGGGCTGGATTCGATCGCTTCCGTGACCAGGTTCACCTTCGACTCGCCGAACTTGGCCAGCGGCATTGACTTGATCGTCATGCTGATCGGGTCGCTGGCGCTTTCCGAAGTGCTTGTCCAGGTCGAATCGGTGGCGCGGGGCAAGGTCGACGCACACCTGCCCCCTCCCCGTCAACCGGACGACGCGCGGCTGTCCTGGCGGGAGTATATAGCCAATATCAAAACAATCGCCCGCTCCGCCGCCATCGGCTGCGGCATCGGGGCGCTGCCCGGCCTGGGGACCACGCTGGCCGCCTACATCGGCTACGACATGGCGAAGAGAAATTCCAAGCATCCCGAGGAATTCGGCCAGGGGGCAATAGAGGGCGTGGCCGCCGCCGAGACCGCCAACAACGCGGTTTGCGGCGCCAACCTCATCCCCCTGCTGGCGTTGGGCGTTCCCGGCGACGCGATGGCGGCGATCATGATCGGCGCGTTCATGGTTCAGGGACTTACGCCGGGGCCGCTGGTATTTCGCGAAGCCCCCCAGGTCATCGCCGGCCTGTACGCAGGCTTGATTCTGTCGAACCTCCTGCTCGCCCTGTTTGTCATGACCTGCTACAAAGGCTTCACCAAGGTGTCGCAGCTTGAGACAACGGTAATTTTCCCGGTCGTGTTCGTCTTCTGCTTCATCGGCGTATACGCTCTGAACCAAAGCGTTACCGACGTGTGGATAATGCTCTTCTTCGCGGTGATCGGCTATATCATGGTCAAATTCGACTACTCGCCGGCCACGATGATGATCGGCTTTATCCTGTCGCCGCTCCTGGAGGTGAACCTCCGGCAGGCGTTGCTGATTTCGGGCAATAACCCGGCGATCTTCTTTTCGACGCCGATAACCTGGTTCTTCTGGCTGGTTACCGTTTACTCCGTCTTCACCATTATCAGAAGCAGACGGCGGAGTAGTAAACCAATATAAAAAATGGGAGGAAAAAGCATGAAAAAGACAAGGTTGACGATTATCGCTACGGTTCTGGTGTGTCTCGCCCTGGTGTTCACAGCCGGCTGCTCCGACAAAAAGGCGGCAAAGTTTCCCTCCGAGCCGATTACCATGATCGTCAATTACGGCGGCGGCGGCGGTACGGACATTTCAGCCAGGGCGTTGGCGCAGGCGGCCGAAAAGCACCTCGGCGTCCCGGTCACCGTAATCAACAAGGCCGGTGGCGTAGGAACCACGGGCATCATCGAATTGAAAAACAAAAAGCCTGACGGGTACACGATCGGCGTGGTCACATACGCGCCGTTGGCCATCGTTCCCCATCAGATGAAAGTTCCCTACACCCCGGAAGATTTTAACTATATCTGCGCCTACGGCATCTATCGTTACGGGCTGGCCGTCAAAGCAGATTCGCCGTACAAGACGGTGGACGACCTTGTCGCCGCGGCGGCGAAGAAACCTGACGGCATGCCTTACGTGGCTTCCGGATATCCCCAGCCGTTCGTTTACCAGAAAATCAGCGAATTGAAAAAAGTCAAATTCGTTCACGTCCCCACAAAATCCGGCAGCGAAACCAATACCGCCGTACTGGGCGGGCATGTCGAATCCGCCGTTGCCGTAATGTCCGACCTGATGCCGTTCGTCAAATCCAAGGAAATGCGCATCCTCGCTTCCGTTAGCTCGGCCCGCCTCGAAATCGCGCCCGATGTTCCCACCCTGAAAGAACAGGGCTATGACATCGCGATCAACTCGTATATGGGGGTCGGCGTGCCCAAGGGCGTTCCCGCCGATCGTCTGAAGGTCCTGCGGGAAGCGTTTGCCAAGGCGTTTAAAGATCCCGAGTTCCAGGCCGTCATGAAGAAAATGAACGTCCCGGCGAACTACATCCCCGGTGACGAATTCGGCAAAATCTGCGCGGAAGGTTACAAAGAATCGGCCGAAAACCTGAAAGCGATGAAGAAGAAATAACCGGCCCGCAAACGGATAATACGTTTGACCAGTCAGTACTGGAAGATGCGGCCCTGATGGCGAAAGTCCAGCCGGCGCCGGAAACCGTTTTCCCCACCCCCTCCCGCGGTTTCCGGCCGGCGGCCGCCTCGAAAATGTTGTGAATCGCAGTTATCCGGCAGGTGTGCAGGCTCGTGGACTAGAGAAAGGGGTCTAATCGTGAACATAAATGATGTAAAGAAAGTCGCCGTTCTTGGCACCGGGACGATGGGTTCCGGGCTGGCGCAGGTTTTCGCTGCGGCGGGCTACAAAGTGCAGTCCTACGATATTTCCCCCAAAGCGCTGGAGACATCAAGCACGGTGATAAAAACCAGTCTTAATACCTTCGTCGAATTGGGGCTGATGCCGGAAAGCCGGATCGAAGAAGTGCTGGCGAATATAGCGACGACAACGTCCCTAGAACAGGCGGTCGGTGACGCGGACCTGATCGTCGAAGCAATTATCGAAAAAATCGACGCCAAGAAGGAAATCTATCAGAAAGTCGATGCTCTTTGTCCTGCCAATGCGGTCATTGCGAGTAACACTTCCTTTTTGAATATCTTTGAAGTCATGCCGGAACGCCGGCAGCCTAACGCGGCAATCGCCCACTTTTTCGCCCCGGCCCATATTATTCCCCTGGTAGAAGTCGTCAAGGGGGAAAAGACCTCTGAAGAAACGGTAAATATGCTGGTGGATATTTTGCGCAAGGCGGATAAAGTGCCGGTAGTAATGGAAAAGTTCGTTCCCGGGTTTTGCATCAACCGGATGCAGCGGATAATCGGTCGGGAAGTATTCTTCCTGCTCGATAATGGCTACATAACCCCCGAAAACCTCGATTTGGCGGTCAAGGCCAGCCTGATACCGCGAGCGATGGTGCTGGGCTTCGTGCAGCGCTACGACTTCACCGGTCTGGACCTGAGCGCGATGAACCTGGAGAACAAGGGCTTCCTCGAAGCGCCACACGACAACTCTCCCAAGAGCCTGTTCGACAGAGTCAAAAAAGGCGATTACGGCGTAAAAACCGGCAAAGGCTTCTTCGATTACAGCGGCAGAAAAATGGAAGAAGTCCTGAAAAAAAGAGACGAGGAACTTATCCGGGTTTTTGAATCGGTCAAGGACCTGATTTACAAAAAAATATAAGGCCCCGGAACAGCCGCGCCTCGCAGGAAAAACCGGCGGAGAAAGCGGCTACGGATGCCGGGGAGCCGCAATTTTCCCTGAGGAAAGGTGATCGATTATTAATAAGAAGCTGATTATTACCGCCGCTCTGTGTGGCGCGGGCACGACAAGAGCTTTATCCCCGCATGTGCCTCTCACTCCCGATGAAATCGCCGCCGATGCCGTTGCCTGCGTAAAGGCCGGCGCATCAATCGTCCACATTCATGTACGCGACGAACAGGGCAATAACAGCATGGCGACAGAACTGTTCGTTGAAGTAGTGGGCAAGGTTCGAGCCGCTGTCGCCGCCGCCGGGCTCGACGTCGTCCTCAACCTGACGACCTCCGGCAGCAAGTGGCCCGAAGATGTACGCGTCGCGCACCTCCCGGTGCTGATGCCGGAAATGTGCTCCTATGACCCCGGGTCGATGAATTGGGCCAACAGTTATGTTTTCCTGAACACCCCCGCCTTTCTGGAAAAACTCGGCGCCGTCTGCCAGGAGCTTCAGATCAAGCCCGAAATCGAGATATTCGACGCGGGCATGCTCGGCAATGTCGAGTATTATCTCAAAAAAGGCGTCCTGAAACCGCCCTGCCATTATCAGTTCGTGCTCGACGTACCCGGCGGGATGCCGGGCAACATCGAGAGCCTCGCGTACCTGTTGCCCAAGCTTCCTCAGGGCTCGACCTGGTCGATAACAGGCATCGGCAAGAGCCATGTGCCGATGATGCTGGCCGGTCTTGCCGCGGGGTGCGACGGGCTGCGCGTAGGGCTTGAGGACAACGTCTTCCTGGAAAAGGGCGTCCACGCCACGAACGCCCAACTCGTGGAGAGAGCTGTCGAACTGGGCAAAGTGGTGGGCAGGCAGATAGCGACTGCGGAAGAGACGCGGCAGATTCTGGGCTTGAAAAAGCACCGGTAGATACTTATATCCGCGACCGGCCGCCCCTGGGGACTTGCCGCACAAAAAGTATGAGGTGAATAACGTGAAAGACGTAGTAATCGTCGACGCTTGCCGCACGGCGGTCGGCAATATGGGCGGCAGTCTGAAGCCCCTAACGCCAGATGACCTCGCCCGTGCCGTCATGGCCGGCATACTCGGAAGAACAGGCATCGAACCGGCGCTGGTCGACGAAGTCGTTTTGGGCCATTGCCGCCAGAGCTCCGACAATCCCAATATCGCGCGCCTAGCTGCCCTCATGTGCGGCATCCCGGAGGAAGTGCCGGCTTACACCGTCATGCGCCAGTGCGCTTCCGGCATGACCGCCGTTGCCGACGGGACGATGGCGATTCAAACCGGACAGAACGATATCGTGCTCGCCGGCGGCACCGAGAGCATGAGTAATTCGATATTCTATTTCCGCAACGCGCGCTACGGGCTGGGGGTAGGCAACAGGGAGCTGCTCGATTCCGTGACTGAAGTTCAGTTTTGCTCTCAGCCGCAAGACATCTACGGCCGGTTCAACATGGGCATGACCGCCGAAAACGTGGCAGAACGCATGAATATCAGCCGGGAGGACCAGGACGCTTTTGCGTACCGGTCGCAGGTGAAAGCGGCCGCAGCCATTGCGGCCGGGCGGTTTAAAGATGAAATCGTGCCGGTGACAGTGCCGCAGGGCCGCAAAAAGGAACCGATCGTATTTGACACCGACGAATTTCCCCGGGCGACTTCCCTTGAGGCACTGGCGAAATTAAAGCCGGTTTTTCGCACCGACGGGAAAGGCTCCGTAACTGCCGGCAATTCGTCGGGGCGCAACGACGGCGCTTCCGCCCTGCTGCTGATGTCGGGCGAAAAAGCGCATCAGCTTGGCCTTAAGCCTATGGCTGTCATACGCGGTTTCGCCGCGGCGGGCGTCGATCCGCGGGTAATGGGTCTAGGCCCCATTCCGGCGACCAAAAAAGCGTTGAAAATAGCCGGCCTATCGCTTGCCGACATACAGCTCATCGAACTGAACGAAGCTTTTGCCGCCCAGTCGCTGGGCTGCATCCGCGAACTTGATTTTAACCCCGAAATCGTCAACGTCAACGGTGGCGCTATCGCGCTCGGGCACCCGGTGGGCAGCTCCGGCTCGCGGATCATCGTTACCCTCGTCCACGAGATGCGCCGTCGCGGTCTTAAGTATGGACTTGCCACCTTATGCGCCGCCGGCGGTATGGGGATGACCACTATCGTCGAAGCGGTGTAGCGGGAAAGGAGGCTATATTTTGTCGCTTTTGGGTACTGGTCACATTGTCGGCATTGTTGTCACACTTGCCCTCGTCTCGGCGGTAGGCATCTATGCCGGACGCAAGGTTAAATCGGCAGCCGACTTTTCCACCGGCAATCGCAGCGTTTCGCCAGCCCTTGTTGCCGGTACCCTGATGGGAACGCTCGTAGGCGGAGCCTCAACGATAGGCACGGCCCAACTGGCTTTTAAGTTCGGTTTTTCCGCCTGGTGGTTCACGCTGGGCGCTGGAATGGCCGTCGCCATTATGGGCCTCTGGATGGTGCGGCCGCTGTGGGAAAGCGCGGTCGACACCCTGCCGCAATACCTGGTGAAAACTTACGGGGCAAATATCGGGCCGGTCTCAAGCGTATTTACGTCGATCGGTATTTTTTTTAACCTCATGGCCCAGGCGCTGGCGTTCTGTGCGCTGGTGACCTCGATGTTCCCCATGCAGCCGTCGCTGGCCGCCGTAATCGGACTAATACTTGTTCTCGCCTACGTTCTGTTCGGCGGTGTCTGGGGAACGGGGCTGACCGGGGTCGTAAAGCTGATTTTGCTTTATCTCGCCATGCTGGCCTGCGGCATTACCGCGTACGCAATGGCCGGCGGCGCGGAAGGCCTTATGGCCAAGCTGCCCGCGCACCCCTGGTTCTCCCTGTTTGGTCGCGGCGTCAGCAAGGATTTGGCTGCCGGGTTCTCCCTGATAGTGGGCGTTTTGTCCACCCAGACCTATTTTCAGGCGCTGTCGTCAGCCAAAAACGTTCCCGACGCCCGGAAAGGTGCCCTCGTTTCGGCGCTGCTCATTCCGCCGATCGGCATCGGCGGCGTTCTCGTCGGCCTGTACATGCGGATAAACTTCCCTGATACCGTCTCCAGCGAAGTGCTGCCGGTCTTCGTCCTCAAGTTTTTGCCGCCCGTTCCGGCAGGGGTGGTGCTGGCCACGCTGCTCATCTCGGTGGTCGGCACCTGGGCTGGGCTGACTTTGGGCATCTCAACAATGGTCACCAAGGATCTGTATCAGCGTTACATTTCTCCCCGGGGGGACGCCAAACAGGTACTGCTGGTTCAGCGCGGCATCATCGTGGCTATCTCCCTGGCTGTGTTGCTGTTCGTCAGCAGCAACGCCGGGAGCCTCATTCTGGGCTGGAGCTTCATGTCCATGGGGCTGCGCGGCTGCACCATCCTGCTGCCGCTCCTTGGCGCGATGTTCTTCCCCGGCCGGGTAACGCCCGCAGCCGGCATCGCCGCGGCGGTGCTGGGCCCGCTGACCAACTTCGCTTGGAAACTGGCATTCCCGGCGGGTATGGACCCGCTGTACCCCGGCCTGCTGGCCAGCTTGCTGGCGCTGGTCGCCATAAGCCTGCTAACCAGGAAAAACACTCCGGCATGAGCGTGCTCAGCCGGTATTGCTAGCATGTAGACAAGAAAGGGCAATGACATGATCTACCGGAATTTCGAACAGCTTATAGAAACTGTGCGGGCAAAAAGCAAGAAAAAGCGGACGGTGGCG
Organism: Selenomonadales bacterium 4137-cl; assembly: GCA_032334055.1. NCBI lineage: Bacteria > Bacillati > Bacillota > Negativicutes > Acetonemataceae > Anaeroselena > Anaeroselena agilis. Next base: position 3,800,598 of record JAUOZS010000001.1, read on the forward strand.
GTTGTTGCCGCCCAGGACGGGCATACGCTGGAGGCCGTCGTCAAGGCTGCCGCCAAGGATGAAGTAATCGAGCCGTTGCTGGTCGGGGACAAAGAAGCGATCGAAAAACTCCTGACCGCCATGGGCGAACGCCCGGCGAACTATGAGGTCATTCACGCGGCAACGGCCGAAGACGCCGCCGTCGGGGCGTTGAAGCTCGTCAACGGCGGCCGGGCGGATTTCCTCATGAAGGGACTGATACCGACCGCCGGCTTAATGAAGGTTCTATTCAGCGACAACCAGTTCCGCGTAGGCAGCCTGCTGTCGCACCTGAGCATCATCCACATCCCCAACTACCACAAACTCGTAGGACTGACCGATGTGGCGCTGAACATCTGTCCCGACCTAAACCAGAAACGGGCGATCGTCGAAAACGCCGTTACGACAATGGCGCGTATGGGCTTCGACCCGCCTAAGGTCGCTATCCTGGCGGCGAGTGACGAGGTCAGCGCCAAAATGCCGGAAACGACCGATGCCGCCGAGCTGAAAAAGCTGAACGCGGCCGGTGAGTTGCCCGGCTGCCTGGTCGAGGGGCCGCTTTCCTACGATTTGGCGTTCAGCAAGGAAGCAGCCGCAATCAAAGGCCACAAGAGCCCGGTCTGCGGCGAGGTCGACCTGCTGGTGGTTCCCAATATCTCGGCCGGCAATATCCTTATCAAAGCCCTGCGCTACGCCGCAGGCGCAAGCAGCGCCGGAATAGTCGTCGGCGGCAGGGTGCCGATCGTACTCACCTCGCGGGCGGCGGAAACGGAAGCAAAACTGTTGCCGCTCATCCTCGCGGCTTCGGCCACCCTTTAGAAAGCAGGACAAGCTGTGGAGTATTCTGCCTGATCTCCATAAAATGCCGGAGGTAACCAGTTTATGCTCGAAAAAATGTACAAGATACTGTCGATAAACCCTGGCTCGACCTCGACCAAAATCGCGGTGTACGAAAACGAAAATGAACTGTTCCGCGGGTCGGTCGAGCACGATGTCGCGGAATTGTCCCGTTACAAAACAATGGTCGATCAGTTTGAAATGCGTATGGACGCCGTCATGTCCCGGCTGGTTGCCGCCAAATACCCCATCGGCGAGCTGGCGGCCGTGGCGGGACGGGGCGGAAAGCTTCCGCCGCTTAAGCAAGGCGCGTATCGGGTTAACAAAGCGATGGTCGATTTCCTCACCTACCGCCCCATTGACGACCACGCCTCGAACCTCGGGGCGCTCGTAGCTTATGAGATAGCATCCTCTCTCGGCATCCCCGCCTATATATACGACGCCGTCGTCGTCGACGAACTGGAGGAAGTCGCCCGTCTGTCAGGCATCCCGGAGATTACCAGAAGAGCATCCTGTCATGTCCTCAACATGCGAGCCGTCGCGATAAAAACGGCGAAAAAGTTCAATAAGAATCTGCGGGACATGAATGTTGTCGTTACCCACATGGGCGGCGGCATCACCGGTACGGTAATCAGCGGCGGGCGAATGATCGACGTTCTCACCGACGAGGAAGGGCCCTACTCGCCGGAGCGGGTAGGCCGCGTTCCTTGCCGCCAGCTGGTCGACCTGTGCTTTTCCGGCAAGCATGATCGGGCGTCGGCTACCAGGAGAATGCGCGGCAACGGCGGGCTCGTAGCCTATCTCGGGACTAACAAAGCATTGGAAGTGGAAGAGAAAATCAAGAACGGCGACAAGTACGCGGAATTGATATATTACGGGATGGCTTACCAGGTCGCCAAGGCCATCGGCGAACTTGCCACGGTGGTTAAAGGCAAGGTCGACGTGATTGTCCTAACCGGCGCGATCGCCCATTCCCGGATGATGACCGACTGGATCGTCGACCGGGTCGGCTTTATCGCTCCCGTGGAAATCATCCCCGGGGAAAACGAGCTTGAGGCGCTCGCTTTGGGTACGCTGCGCGTTTTGCGGGGCGAAGAGCAGGCCCATGAATTTACGGAGCCGGAGTGATCCGTGCGGCATTCAGGCCGGAAAGTGAACTCGACAGCCTTAAGAGGACAGCGGCTATCGGCTATGAGGGGTGATTAAACATGAGTGAAGAACAAAAAAACGCCATTCTGGAACACTTCCGCTACGTGTTGCCATTGCTGAACGACATTTGCGTGCAAGACCTCGGCATTGCCCTGACCGACCGGGAAAAATACCTGTTTTACAAACCCGGCAAAAAACTGGCGTTCAAGAGTGTGCCGAACAGGCCGGTGCAGCCGGGTTCGGCCGTGGCCAGGGCCCTGGAGGAAAAGCGCCGGGTAGTGATAAGAGCCGATAAATCGGTCTTCGGCGTTCCCTACATTGCCTCCGCCTTCCCGATAACGGACGACTCCGGGGAAGTGATCGGCTGTGCGGTCGCCACAGAGTCGGTCGAACTGCAGGACAAGATGATGGAAATGGCCAATACCCTCAACGAGAATATCGGCGTCCTGGCCAGCACTGTCGAAGAATTATCCGCTCAGGCCGAGGAGATCGCCAGTGTGTGCACCACTCTCGCGCAAAGCGTTCTCGATTCCCAGAACAGGGTAAAGGAAACAAACGGCATAATCGGCATAATGAAAGACATTGCCGGCCATATAAACCTTCTCGGTCTGAACGCGGCCATCGAAGCGGCCCGGGTCGGCGACGCCGGCCGCGGTTTCGGCGTGGTCGCCGAGGAAATCCGCAAACTGTCGACAGGCAGCGCCGATTCGATTAAAAAGGTCGAGCAGGTCGTGACAGCGATTCAGGCGGACAGCGACAATAACTATACCCAGCTTGTTCATGTCAATGAAGTTGTCAACCAAATCGCGGCAGCCATATCCCACGTGGCCGACGCGGTTCAGCAGTCCGGCGGTCTTGTTCGCGATCTGAACCAGTTGGCGGAAGACCTGAGTAAAGACGCGGACTAAGCCGTTTTCGAATTCGCGGTTGAAGCAACGGGAGATGGTTGTAATGAGGTTTACCGGCAAGGTAGCCGTAATAACCGGCGCCGGGCGGGGGATTGGCCGGGCGGCTGCGCTGGCGTTCGCGCGCGAAGGAGCAAAAGTGGCCCTCTGCGATGTAAACCAGCATGCCTGCGAAGAAGCGGTCGATGCCATAAGACGCTGCGGGGGCGAGGCGGTCGGCGAGCAAATCGACATAACCGACGGAAGCCGGGTAAAAGGCTTTATGGAAAGGGCTGCCGGGGAATTCGGCACCATCGATATCCTGGTCAACAACGCGGGGGTATTGAAGGATCGCCTGATAACGGACATGACCGAGGAGGACTGGGATTCAGTCGTTGACGTATGTCTGAAAGGCAGCTTCTTATGCTGCAAGTACGCCGTTCCCTACATGATCAAACAAAGCTACGGGAAAATAGTCAACCTTTCTTCGCGGGCTTACCTGGGCAATCCCGGACAGGTAAACTATTCGGCGGCAAAAGCCGGCGTTATCGGCCTGACCCGCGCTTTGTCGAAAGAGCTGGGTAAACACTACATCACCGTAAACGCCGTGGCGCCAAGCCTGGTTGCGACCGAGCTTGTGCTGTCGCACCCCAAATTCGCGCTGCTTCGGGACCTGCAGCTAAAGCAGACCCCCATTCCGCGCCTGGGCGAGACGGAAGATGTCATCAACGCCATATTGTTTTTGGCGTCCGACGAGTCCGCGTTCATCAGCGGGGATGTTTTACATGTTTCCGGCGGTCGAAAAGGCTAAATATGCCGTAAGCCCGGCTATCGCAAAAAATGTCATTGCCGTCGATCAGGCAATGACATTTTATTATTTGGAACGGGTCTCTATTTCCCGCATGCATTCTAACAGCCAGGCGACGTAAGCGCGCTCCCGCATGATGGCGCCTTTTAAAACAATATAGTCGCCGTAAAGCGGCGAAAGGATCTCTTCGACCTCCCGGGAATAGGGATGCTGCCTCATGGTCTCTTCCAGCTTAGCCAATTTCGTTTTTCGTTGATCGAGCTGATAACCGAATTGCCGCAGGAGATCCTCTTTACTCATGGCTTCGACGAAATAGGCTTTCAGACGGAAGATATCTTTGGGCGTAGGCTCCGGGCGCTCCTGTTTGGACAGCCAGCTGAAAAAAGCTTTTCTTCCGGCTTCCGTAATCGAGTAAAGCTTTTTTTCCAGTTTCTCGCCCTGGATAACCGTTTCGTAGGTCACCAGGCCCTCGGCGGTCAGTTTTTTCAACTCCGGATAGAGCTGACTGTGCCGCGCATGCCAAAAATTCGCCAACCCCAAGTTAAACGCTTTCATCAGATCGTAGCCAGTCATCGGATCCCTGTTTATCAGGCCCAAAACCGCGTATTTCAATGTACGCATGCCTTAAAACATCACCCCTATTCATATGACTGCAATATAAACATATACATGTAACAATTGACATGTTTGTATAATTAATATAAATTATAAATAGCCGAAATACAAGTCCGAAGCGAAAAAACTCGCAAACTTCACCGCAAAATAACCTTCGAGGAGAATGGCAGAATGCGAAGAAAATACCCAAACCTATGCAAACCGATCAAAATCGGCAATGTTGTTTTCCGCAACAGAATGTTTTCCGCTCCCATGGGCGGCACGGACATTACCGCCGATTGCACTATCGGCCGCGCCTCGACGGCTTTTTATGAGCTGCGGGCCAAGGGCGGAGCAGGAGCGGTTACGGTAAGCGAATGCATGGTGCACCCCGAAACGGACGGCTCTCACGCCTTTCATCTCGACCTGCATACTCCCGGTTCGCTCGCGAGCTTCACCTACACCGCCGATGCCATTCGCCGCCACGGCGCAATCGCCAGTGTCGAACTGTCCCATTCCGGGCAGTATGCGGGAACATATCTGACCGACAAGGACAAGAAGCGGGGCCTTGCCCAGTGGGGGCCGAGCGCCGGCGTCCGTCCCGACGGGCTGGAAGTAAAAGAGCTTACCGAAGAAATAATCGCCGACATTGTTGCCGCTTACGGCAATTGCGCCGCGCTGGCCAAAAGAGCCGGCTTTGAGCTGATCATGGTCCATGGCGGACACGGATGGCTGATCAATCAGTTCCTGTCTCCCTATTTTAACCGCAGGACGGATCAGTACGGCGGATCGCTGGAAAACAGGGTGCGTTTCGCGCGGGAAGTTCTCGACAGTGTCCGCAAGGCGGTCGGGCCCGGCTTTCCGATCGAATTCAGAATGAGCGGTTCGGAATTGTTCGAAGGCGGGTACGATCTTGCGGAGGGCGTCGAAATCGCCAGACTGCTCGAATCGCGCATCGACTTGCTGCACATATCAGCCGGCACTTACCAGCGCGGCTTCAGCACAACCCATCCCTCAATGTTCGTACCTCATGGATGCAATGTTTATCTCGCCGCCGAGATCAAAAAGCACGTAAGCGTGCCAGTAGCGACGCTGGGCGGCTTGAACGATCCGGCAATGATGGAGGAAATCATCGCCAGCGGCAAAGCGGATGTCGTCGAGATGGCCCGCGCCCTGCTGGCCGATCCGGAACTGCCCAGAAAAATAATGAGCAACAGGGACGAAGACATCGTCAAATGTCTGCGCTGCTTCACCTGCATGGCCGAGCGGGCGGTCACCTCCACAAGGCGTTGCGCCGTAAACCCGCTGATCGGCCGGGAACTCGACGGGACGGAAATCGTTCCCGCCGCGCGGCCGTGCAAGGTTATGGTCGCGGGCGGCGGGCCGGGCGGTCTGAAAGCCGCGATTACCGCCGCCAGACGGGGTCATAAGGTAATCCTCTGCGAAAAGACCGGCGAGCTCGGCGGCATCTTGAAGGGGGAACAGGCGATCCCGTTCAAATACGAAATGTACCAACTGGGCGTTACACTCGGAAAGTTGGCGGCGGACGCCGGTGTCGAGGTACGTCTGAACACCGCGGTTACCAAAGAGTACGCCGAAAAGGAAAATGTCGACGCGCTGATTGTCGCGATCGGGTCCGAACCGCTCGTTCCCCCGATTCCGGGCTTGCAGGCCGAAAACGTGATTATCGTCAACGACTATTATTTGAAGAAAGATATGGTCGGCGACCGGGTGGTCGTCTTGGGCGGCGGCCAGGCGGGCTGCGAAGCGGCGATTCATCTTGCCCGCGAAGGCAAGGAAGTGCATCTCGTGGAAATGCGGGCGGAACTGGCCCCGGACGCGAACATCAGGCATCGGCCGATACTGCTCGGCGAAATCGACAAGCTCAAGATTCACGTCCATACGGGCTGCAAGGCGACGCGGGTTACGCGGGAAGGAATCTTCTGCGCCGCGGCAAACGGCGATGAGCGTTTTGTTGCGGGCGCCACGGTGATCTGCGCGCTCGGTCAGCAAGCCCGCAGAAAAGAAGCGGAAGAACTGGTCGACTGTGCGCCTTATGTAGCGCAGATCGGCGATTGTGTCCGCGCGTCCACCATAACGACCGCGATCTATCAAGGATACCACGCCGCCCTAGACATTTGATGCAATAACAGTGACGCCGAGGGCCCTGCTGGCAGCAGCAGGGCCCTCGGCGTCACTGTTTTATCGCGGGAATTTCTTCGGCTCCTCCTGGTCGGCGAGGCTGACGGGAGGACGCTCGAGGCTCAGGAGCAAATCGCCGGTTTCGATATGTTCGCCCGGCTTGACGTAAATTTCTTTCACAAAGCCGTGTATCGGCGCCTGGATGGACGTTTCCATCTTCATGGCCTCGGTGGCGATAAGCGGGGTTCCCTTTTTCACCTTCGTCCCCTTCTCGACAAGTATCTTGACCACCGTGCCGGACATCGAGGCTCCCACCTGTTCGGGGTTGGCCGGGTCGACCTTGGTGCGTTGGGCGGCAACCGCCTTGACGCTCTTGTCGCGGACGACGATCTCCCGCAGCAGGCCGTTCAGTTCAAAGCCTACGATCCGTTCACCCGCGGCGTTGGGCGATCCGACGGCCAGCAGTTTGATATACAGGGTCTTGCCCTGCTCGATATCTACCCGGATCTCCTCGCCCGGCAGCATGCCGTAGAAAGCGGTGGGCGTATCCAGCAGAGATACGTCGCCGTACTCGCGGATAAAAGACAGCCAGTCGGTGAACACCTTTGGATACAGCGCATAGGAGGAAAGGTCTTTCTCACTGACCGGGCGCTCAAGAAGCGGCTCAATCACCTCTCGGATCTTGGCGAATTCGGCCGGGGGCAGCAGCTCGCCGGGGCGGCAGGTGATCGGCTTCCGGCCCTTCAGGACCAGCGTCTGCAGTTTGGGGGGGAAGCCCTGATAGGGCTGGCCGATCTGGCCTTCGAAAAACTCGATGACCGACTGCGGAAAACTGAGCAGTTCCCCTTTTTCGTAAATGTTCTCTTCCGTGAGGCTGTTTTCGACCATGAACAGCGCCATATCGCCGACCACCTTGGAGGATGGTGTCACCTTGATGATATCGCCGAACATATCGTTCACCCGGCGGTACATGACCTTGACTTCCTCCCAGCGCCCTTCCAGGCCGAGGGCCTTGGCCTGCTGCTTGAAATTGCTGTACTGGCCGCCCGGCATTTCATGCTCGTAAACCTCCGGGTTCGGGAAAAACAGCTTGGAATCGAAGTCGGTATAATAGCTGCGGACATCCTCCCAATAATGGGACAGCTCGGTCAAGCCGCGAATACCGACATCCGGCTGGCGCTCGTGCCCGCTCAGGGCGTAGTAAAGGCTGTTGGCGCTCGGCTGGGAGGTTGAGCCTGCCAGCGAGGAAATGGCCACATCGACGATATCGACCCCGGCATCGATGGCCCGGGCATAAGTATAGATGCCGTTGCCGCTGGTATCGTGGCAGTGGAGGTGCACAGGCACCGACACCGCCTCCTTGATGGCCGTCACCAGCCGGTAAGCGGCTTCCGGCTTCAGCAGGCCGGCCATGTCCTTGATGCCGAGGATGTGTGTCCCGGCCTTTTCCAGTTCCTTGGCCATCGTTACATAATAATCGAGGTCATACTTGCTGCGCCGCGGGTCGAGGATGTCGCCGGTATAGCAAAGCGATGCTTCGGCGACTTTCCCGGCATCGCGGACGGCCTCGATCGCCACCCGCATGCTTTCCAGCCAGTTGAGGCTGTCGAAAATCCTGAAAACATCTATCCCGGCCGCCGCCGACTGGGCGATAAAGTGACGGACGACGTTGTCGGGATAGTTGGTGTAGCCGACCGCGTTGGCGGAGCGGAGGAGCATCTGGAACAGGATGTTGGGGGTCTTCGCCCGCAGGGCCGCCAGGCGTTCCCACGGGTCCTCGCGGAGAAACCGGTAAGCGACGTCAAAGGTGGCCCCGCCCCACATTTCCAGCGAAAACAGGTTGGGCAGCAGGCGCACCGTGGGATCGATAACCTTGACCATATCGTACGTGCGCATGCGGGTGGCCAGCAGGGACTGATGGGCGTCGCGCAGCGTCGTGTCGGTAAGCAGCACCTTTTTCTGCTCTTTAACCCAGGCAATCAGGCCGTCTACGCCTTTTTCCTCCAGGATCTGCTTACTGCCGGCCGGGATATCGTCGCACGGCGCCTGAGGCATGCGCGGTGTGGGAAAGACGGGTTTTTCCCGCCGGCCGAGGCCCTCGTAACCGTTCACGATGATATTGCCGAGGTGCTTCATCACCTTGGTCGCCCGGTCCTTCGGCGGCGTGAAAACGAAAAGCTCTGGCGAAGTATCGACGAAAGCCGTGTCGTAGGTACCGTAGAGAAACTTCTCGTGACTTATCACGTTTTTCAGGAAGGGAATATTGGTTTTGACGCCCCGGACCCGGAACTCCTCCAGGCAGCGCTTCATCTTCGCGATTGCCGCCTTGCGGGTCAGGCCCAGGGTTGATGCCTTAACCAGCAGCGAGTCGTAGTATGGCGTAATAACCGAGCCGCTGTAGGCGTTGCCGGCGTCCAGGCGCACGCCGAAGCCGCCGCCGCTGCGGTAAGTGACGATCTTGCCCGTGTCCGGCCGGAAATTGTTGGCGGCGTCTTCGGTAGTCACCCGGCACTGGATCGCATGACCGTGGCAGTGGACCGCCTCCTGCGACGGGATGCCGATCTCCTCACTGCCGAGAGGCAGGCCGTCGGCGATCAGCAACTGCGCCTGGACAATATCCCGGCCGGTGATCATCTCGGTAATCGTATGCTCAACCTGGATGCGCGGATTGACTTCGATAAAATAGAACTTGTTATCCGGCGTAACCAGAAACTCCACCGTGCCGGCGTTTACATAGCCGACTTTTTTCATCAGCTTCACGGCCGCATCACAGATCTCGCGGCGGAGCGAGTCCGGCAAGCCGACCGCCGGCGCCACTTCTACAAGCTTCTGATGCCGGCGCTGAACCGAGCAGTCCCGCTCGAAAAGATGAACGATATTGCCGTAGCGGTCGCCGAGAATCTGTACCTCGATGTGCTTGGGGTGAGCCAGCAGCTTCTCCAGGTAAACCTCGTCGCTGCCGAAGGCCGCTTTAGCCTCCGAGCGGGCCCGCTGATAGGCCTCTTCCAGCGAAGCCGCCTCGTTGACGATGCGCATTCCGCGGCCGCCACCGCCCGATACCGCCTTGATTATCAGGGGGAAACCATGTTGCCGGGCGAAAGCTTTCACTTCCTCCAGGCCGGATACGGGGCCGTCGCTGCCGGGTATCATCGGAATACCGGCGGCCTTCGCCTGCTCGCGGGCATTTATCTTATCGCCGAACATAATCAGGTGCCGTAGCTCGGGTCCGATAAAGATCAGGTTTTCCTCGGCGCACCTTTTGGCCAGTGCGGCGTTTTCCGATAAGAAGCCATAGCCGGGATGGACGGCGTCGACATCGTTTTCCTTGGCAATCTTGATAATGCCCTCGATATCGAGATAAGCCTCGACCGGCCCTTTTCCCTCGCCGATCAAATAAGCCTCATCCGCTTTATAACGGTGGAGGGAAAGCACATCCTCCTGGGAGTATATCGCGACGGTGCGGATCCCCAGTTCATTGCAGGCCCGGAAAATCCGGATGACAATTTCACCGCGATTGGCGACCAGTACCTTTTTGATCCGGTTCATAAAAAGTCTCGCTCCTTTTTTCTCCATCCCCATGTGTAATAATTTAACAGACAAACGAAAGTCTATCACAATTTATTGTTTCATTCAACACTTTTGGGGCCGACCGGGCAAGTATACCAAGATACTGTATACACGCGCCCGCATGCAAAGAACTTTTGCCTCTCGCAGGAGACAATAGTTCGGATGCCCCCGCCCGCGCTGCAGGACGGCTCATGTCCGGCTATGCTAAAGCCGCGGTGAATACCGTGGTTTAAGCGTATTTTGGGGGAAATCACCCTTAAGGGTGATAGACGATCAGCCGGGCGAGCCTTATGATAAAAACTACTAACAACCCATTAATTAATTAGTAAGTTGTTAGCTTGTGAAAAACTCCGGTCGAAATCAGCAGCTGGAAAAGTAAAAGGAGGCATACTGTGAAGAAGAAGTTTATGACCACTTGCCTGTACGCCCTGGTGTTCGCGCTGGTGGTGCAGGTCGCTTTCGTCGCCGGCGCCGAGGCATCGTCCCGCTACCTCGCACGCGATACCAGCCTGAAGTATAAGCCCGGCTGGTCCGCCACCTTTAAAGGCGGTACGACGGTATATCTGGATGGCCATGGCTTTGTTACGTCGGGCGTTCTCCGCAATGACACCTCTTTAAGCTACAAGTCCGGCTGGTCCGCCACCTTTAAGGCCGGCAGCATGGTAGGCTTTGGCGACGGCGGCTATGTCCGTTCCGGAGTGCTGCGCAACGACACCTCTTTAAGCTACAAGCCCGGCTGGTCGGCCACCTTCAGAGCCGGAAGTTCCATTTCCTTCCGCAGCGACGGCCATGTCAAAGCCGGGTATCTAAGCCACGACACGTCGCTTAGCTACCGGTCCGGCTGGTCAGCCACCTTTGCGCGCGGACACGCCGTCTCATTCTACAATAACGGCTACGTCCGTTCCGGGGTGCTGAGAAACAATACCTCGCTAGCGTACGCGCCCGGCAAAAGCCGCACCTACCGGGCCGGACAACGCGTATCCTTCGATTCCCGGGGCTATGCGAACTAAAAAATATTAAGACCGCGGCACGAAGCCGCGGCCTTTCTCCTTTTGCGGGCACAGGCTGGGAACCTCTTATTATTAAAACAGGTGTACTGACTTTAAGGCAATTGGCATTTAACAAAATCCAGTCAGCAGCCCGCACCCCGAGAAACTTTTTGAAGCATAAGTTTGCCGAATCGGCAAACCTATGCTTCATTTCTTGTTTGGCAAACAAATAAAAAAAGTTCTTTGTATTAGCAGGAGAATCAGAATACGCATCAAATCATATATCATATATAATATATCATATATGATGGCGGGTAAAACGCCATAGTTGTTACAGGTCCGTATTTCCGGCAAGAGAAAGGTGTATTGCGAGGTATCACTTAGCTGAAACTTACGTTAGGTTAATTGTAATTATTATTCACAACGGAGGAGAAGAAATGGCCAACAATCATTACAAAGAAAACGCGTGGTGGGCAAGTCCTTACAATGACCATGAGTTAGTGAGGAAAAGAATTGAAAAGGCACCGAAAGTAGAAATTCACGATGCTACGTTGCGAGATGGCGAGCAAACTCCTGGTGTGGTTTTTTCGGTAGATGATAAAATTCGGATTGCCGAAAAGTTGGACGAGGTGGGTATTGAACGCATAGAGGCGGGTATGCCGGCCGTATCCAAAGACGACTATGAAGCTATCAAGGCTATATGTAAACGTAATTTAAAGGCAAAGATATTCACTTTTGCCCGTGCAATGAGAGAGGACATCGACAAGGCGGTAGACTGCGGAGCCTATGGGGTTGTCATTGAGGTTCCGATTGGTTATCCTAAACTAAAATACCAGTTTAAATGGACATGGGAGAATGTACTTGAAAAGAGCATGGACTGCATCAACTATGCTAAGAGTCAGGGCCTTTATGCGGTCTATTTCCCATACGACACCACCCGGGCTCGGGAAGAAGATTTAGCGCATCTTCTAACTGGAATCATGAAAAACTCTCCTCCCGACTCGGTGGGGGTAGTTGACACAATGGGATGTGCCCTACCTGAAACCATTCAGTACATGGTGAAAAAGGTAAAGGCATTAACGGGCGGGCTCCCGGTGGAGGTCCATACTCATAACGATTTCGGCATGGCGGTGGCCACTCAGTTGGCGGGTGTGGCCGCAGGCGCGGAGGTAATTCATTCCTGTGTCAACGGCCTGGGCGAGCGAACGGGCAATGCCGCCGCCGAGGAGCTGATGGTAGCTTTAAAAATTCTCTATGGAACAGACAACGATTACAAGCTGGATAAACTGATGGACCTTTGTCAACTGGTTGAGAATATCTCCGGGGTCCGTCTGGCGGATAACAAACCAGTGGCCGGCAAAAGGAATTATACTCGCGAATCAGGCATCGGCGTCGACTTGGTCATCAAAGAGCCGCTGGCGATGTTTGCGACCGACCCAAGGTTTTTTGGCCGGGAAGGCGATATTGTTTTAGGTAAAAAGAGTGGCAAAGCGTCAATCGAATACTATTTGGACAAGCTTGGTATCCAGCTTTCCGGTACAGCTGTGGTAGAGGTGCTGAAACAGGTTAAAGACAGGGGGGCCGAGAAACGTGGCCTACTGAGCCTGGACGAATTTAAAAGTATTGTCGCGTCTTATGAAAAGGGCTGACAGTCAGAAATAATATGCTAGGGAGTGGTAGTAAATGAAAATTATTGACCTGAGTGTGTCACACTGCAATGATGCGACGGAGCCATTCGGGCCAAAGATAGAACACTCAGATCACTCTGCGGGCGCGCATCGTCTGGCTAAGATGGCCGGGATTGAGGCGAGCGACTTTCCCGATACTATGGCGTTGGCCACGGATTTTATTTCCGGTTCTGCTCATGCCGGCACGCATATAGATGCTCCGTATCATTACGGGCCGTTGTGCGAGGGTCGGCCGGCAAAGACGGTGGACCAGGTGCCGTTGGAGTGGTGCTATGGACCGGGAGTGGTCCTGGATATGCGCCACAAGGAGGCCGGCGCGGAGATCACGATCGAGGACATGAAGCATGCCCTCGGGAAGATCGGGTATGTTTTGAAACGTGGCGATATTGTACTTTTGCATACCGGCTGCGATAAGTACTGGGGAACTGATACGCCGACATATCTTGCCATGCAGTCGGGGCTTGGCATATCAGGGTTGAACTGGTTACTTGATCAGGGCATCCGCTGCATCGGGATCGATGCCTGGACGCTGGACCGGCCGGTTAACGCGATGGTAGCCGCGTACAAGCAGACAGGGGATAAAAACGAACTGTGGCCGACCCACATCCACGGCCGCAGGAGGGAGTATCTTCAGATCGAGAAACTGGCCAATCTGGAGATGTTGCCTCGGCCCTATGGCTTTACCATCAGCGCGTTACCGGTTAAATTACAAGGCTGTACGGCAGGCTGGTGCAGAGCCGTAGCCGTATTTGCCGATTAGGGCTGCGGCGTAAAGACTGATGGGGGAAGGGTGTCAATGAGCGGGTTTGGGTATGCCGAGCCGAGAACTGTGAGCGAAGCGCTGTCTCTGCTGCGCGTGTATGGCGCTTCGGCGGCGGTCCTGGCGGGGGGTACTGATGTAATAAATCAGATACATCTAGGTAAACGTACCCCCACGATGGTTATCAACATAAAAAAAATTGCTGATCTGCACGGGGAAATAATCGTGCGGCCGGACGGGGTCGAGATCGGCGCCCTGGCGACTCTGACAAAAGTCGCCGAGCATCCTGTGATACAGGAGCGGTTTGCCGCTTTAGCCGAAGCGGCGGTCAAAGTTGGGTCAAAGCAAGTTAGGAACAGAGGTACGCTGGCCGGAAATATTTGCAACGCCTCACCGGCAGCGGATACGGTGACCGGACTGCTGGTCTTTGACGCGGTCGTCAATGTTGTAACCGGCGATGAAGGCATGCGAGCTGTTCCCCTCGAGGAGTTTATTACCGGCCCCGGGCGGACAGTGTTGAGCAATGATGAGTTGGTGGCGAACGTTTTCTTGCCGTATCTGCCCACCCAAGCAGCTTCGACCTATAGTAAGCTGTCGCGACGCGAGGGCGTAGATTTAGCTACCGTAGGGGTAGCGGTTGCTGCGACTCAAGAGGGTGGGGCAAGAATTGCTCTCGGCGCTGTCGGTCCCAAGGCGTTCCGCGCTTCGCGGGCAGAAAACCTGTTAAAATCATTGGTGATCGCAGAAAAGACGATAAACGAGGCCATACGGACAATTTTGGAGGACGCGAAGCCGATTAGTGATTTGCGCGGCAGCAGGGAGTATCGGCTGGCGATGGTAGAAGCGCTGACGCGGCGAGCAATCAACGACGTTACCGCTAAGTTAATCGGATTGAAAGAGGACTGATAGCATGAGCGAGGCAGTGATACGGATAAAATTCCGGCTTAACGGCACTATGCGGCAGGCGGAGGTTTTGCCGCACCAGACATTGACTTCGCTAATCCGCGAACATTTCGGTCTCCTCGGTACAAAAATAAGCTGCGGAGAGGGAGAATGCGGAGCGTGTACGGTGATTCTTGATGGGAAAGCGGTAAATTCCTGTATAATCCTTGCTCCCGAGGTAGATGGCCGGGATGTGCTCACCATTGAGGGATTGTCAACGGATGGAGAATTGCATCCCATTCAAAAGGCGTTTATTGACGAGGGGGCAGTGCAGTGCGGTTTTTGTACTCCCGGAATGATAATGTCCACCAAAGCACTGCTGGATGAGCACCCTGAACCTACGGAAGAAATGGTGCGCGAAGCACTTGCCGGCAATCTTTGCCGTTGTACCGGATACCACCGGATTATCAACGCAGTGATGGCAGCGTCCAATAGCTGCAAATGCGGCGGTAAAGATTGCACTTAACAGGGTGGTGTAATATATGGGTTTAGAGTTTATCGGTAAAAACATAACAAGAACTGATGCTGTTAGCAAAGTGACTGGGGCAATCCGGTATACGAACGATATATTTATGCCAGGGATGCTTTATGGAAAAATTTTTCGTTCCGACCATGCACACGCTCGTATAATTCGGGTACATACCGAAGAGGCCAAAAAGAGCCAGGGTGTATTTGACGTATTATCATCAGCGGATCTACCACACCCGATTCCCCGTTTCGGGCCGGTAACTGCGGAACAGCCTGTTCTTGCGGATGAAAAAGTCAAATTTTACGGCGAGCCCGTCGCCGTAGTATTGGCGGAAACTGAAGGGGCAGCGCAGGATGCGGTTAAGAAAGTTTGGGCGGAATACGAGGCACTGCCTGCTTTATGCACGATCGACCAGGCTTTGGCCGCGGATGCTCTCAACATACATGCCAATGAGGCGGGACTTAGCTGCAAAGGAAATGTTCACAGTTCGTACTTATATAGCTGGGGAGATGTAGAAGAGGCCAAAAAGGGCAGTGAATATATAATCGAAAACACATATGAATTCCCTATGATTCACCATTTGCCCATAGAGCCTTTCTGTGTCATTGCTTACCCGGAAAACGGCGGGGTTGTTATTAAATCGCCGGTGCAGCATCCGTTCATATTGCGGCGGGTAGTTGCTTCCGCATTAAACCTAAGCCTTTCGCAGGTAAGAGTAGTTTCCGTGCCTATCGGCGGCGGCTTCGGCGCGAAAGGCTACGCGAAATATGAACCGTTGGCCGCTTATCTCGCCCTAAGGACAGGAAGACCTGTAAAGCTCCACTTTTCGATGAACGAAGGGTTTTATACCGCCCGTCGTCTTTCGGCGCGGGTCAAGATCGCTTCCGGATTTGACAGAACCGGCCGAATCGTGTTTCAGGATGTTGTCGCGGACTACCAAATCGGCGCCTACGCCGACTCGGCGCCGCGCGTCGTGGCCAAGGCCGGATATCTGGGCGGATGTGGACCATATAGAGTGCCGAACGTAAGGACAACCGCCAACGCAATTTATTCTAATACCGTTCCAAGTACTGCGGCCCGTGGCTTCGGGATGCCCCAGATGGTTTGGGCAATTGAATCACAGTTAAACGAAGCCTGTCGTTTGATTGGCATCGATGCTTTGGAGATACGTTTAAGGAATCTTCCTAATAGGGGAGAGACACTTGTTCCCGAGGATACTCCGGCCGACGGGGACTGGAAACAGGGTATCAAGCTGGCTGCCGAAATGATCGGCTGGCACTCGCCCAAGGCGGCTGGCCTGGGAAGGAGCATTTCGGTAGGCATCAAGAACCCGGTGCCGGCGGCCGTGTCTAACGCTATCGTGAAGTTGCATGCCGACGACAGCGTGACCGTCGCGGTCGGCACGACCGAGATGGGGCAGGGGGCCAGAACGGTGTTTACTCAGATCGCGGCGGAAGCGCTGGGCCTTCCTGTGGAAAGAATCACCGTCGTCATGGGTGATACGGCTACAGTCCCTTTTGACCTATGCACTGCTGGCAGCCGTTCGACGGTCAGTATGGGCAATGCGGTTAACTTGGCCTGCAAGGATATATTACGCCAGTTGAGGGAAATGGCTCATGAACTAAAGTTGATTGATATTGGAGAGGAGGTGAAGATCTCTGGCGGCCTCGTGGAAGGGTGCAACGGAGTAATATCCTATCCTGAGCTGTTACAAAAGTATCTCGGGGTAAATCAGGGCGAAGTGATCGGCCGAGGCGTGTTCAAGGGAACAAAAGACCCGACAAATGCGTTGGGCGGACTGACCGATTTCTGGGAAGTCATCTTTACCGCTGCAGAGGTAAAGGTGGATGCGGAAACAGGAAAAGTAACCGTCAACAAACTCGTCAACGTAAGCGACATCGGCAAAGCTATCAACCCCTTGCAAGCGAAATCCCAGGAAGAAGGGGCGTCGATTATGGCTATGGGCCATGCGCTGATGGAGCAAATGATATATGACGAGGGTGGCCGGCTGAAAAACGGCGGAGCTTTGGATTACCGAATCCCGACGATTATGGATGTGCCTCGGGATATGAAAAGCGCGTTCATAGAAAACCAAGATGGCCCAGGGCCTTATGGCGCCAAAGGACTGGGCGAAAGCGGCGCTATTTCTCCTGCCCCGGCGATAGCGGATGCCGTCAGAGATGCAACCGGAGTATGGATTAAAGATTTGCCTCTAACCCCGGAAAAAGTATGGCGAGCACTTAACGATAGATAGCAGTCTGACAGATACCTAAAACAGAAGGGGGAGCAAGAGAGATGAGCGCAAGTCCGGAACTTCAGAACCAGTCCGGGAAAAGTTATCTGGAGATGTGGAAAACTTCGGGGCCGGCTTGGATGGCTGCCGGATTGAACATTGGCGGCGGGACGGTTACTAATTCCGTGCTACTGGCCGCGGCGACAGGGTTTAAATTTGGCTGGGTATTTATTTTTGCAACATTCGCGATATTCATGTGTACTATGGCGTGCGTACAGCTTACCGTGGTCACCGGGAAAAACCCAATAACCGTGATGCGTGAGCATATTAGCCCGGCTGTTGGCTGGCTGGTAGGATCCGCAATCGTAATTGTAAATTTGGTGTTCGCGACTCTTCAGGTCGTGTTAGGAGGATTGGTACTGCACACGCTGTTCCCGATGCTCTCTCAGACAGTCTGGGGGATCACAAGCGTGGTTATTGCCGCTTTTATTGCGCTGGTTCCCGGTAAGGCTGCAATGGATGTAGTGCAGAACATGCTCAAGTGGATGGTATATGCGCTGACGGCGAGCTTTTTGGTTACGCTTGTCTTCGTCGATGTCGATTGGTCAGGTTTCTTCAGCGGGCTATTCCTTATCGAACTTCCGACGAGCAAAAATGCCGTCCTGTTGTTCACCGCCGTGCTGGGATCGGCCCTCGCCATCAATGTGCCGACAATTCAAGCCTTCGCTACGAGAACCAGCGGATGGGGACCAAGCAGGTTGGCGAATTTTCGCTTTGAGACAGTAATGACCAACATATTTTTGTTCCTGGTGCAGTTGGGCGTTCTAATCGTAGTGGCTTCAACCCTGTTTAAAGCCGGTATCACTCCTAAGACTGCAGTTCAAGCTGCGACTGCGCTGGAGCCTTTGGCAGGCAAATTCAGCACGGTATTATTCTGTCTGGGTTTGTTTGGTGCAGTTCTGAGCACTATGGTGGCAGAATCAGCTGTTCATGCGTATACGGTATCTGATATCATCGGCAGAAAACCGGAACCGGGGACAAAGTTTTTTAAAATACTGCAGACAAGCCTATTTGTTTTAATGCTGACCGTCCCGCTCTTTGGATGGAATCCTTTCAGCTGGGTCGCATGGGGGGCGGCGTTTAACTCCACGTTTATGCCTCTGGGTATCGCCGCCTGGTGGTACCTCATGAACAAGCAGGAAGTCGTCGGGAAATATCGCGCCGGCACCTGGTACAATATCGGCTTAGGAATAACTTTCCTTATCGCTTTAGCCGCGGCCGTCCGCTTCTGG
This sequence comes from Selenomonadales bacterium 4137-cl, assembly GCA_032334055.1. Taxonomy (NCBI): domain Bacteria; kingdom Bacillati; phylum Bacillota; class Negativicutes; family Acetonemataceae; genus Anaeroselena; species Anaeroselena agilis. Next base: position 3,818,970 of record JAUOZS010000001.1, read on the forward strand.
TATGTTACGCTAAGCTAGCATTACTGTGTAAAGAACTGCACCATCAGGTGCAGTTCTTTACACAGTGGACAGACAAAGAGATTGAAGGCGAAGTTGAGGAGTATTGATGGAAACAGACAGGCAGGTTGTCAGCGGCAGGGAGGCGATCTTGCATTTCGTCAGGATTGCGCATTGCATCAACGATATCACGTCCGCCGACATAGGCGTTTCCGTGTGGGATAACGACACGTGCATCGTATATGTGCCGGCGCGGAACCTAGATTTCGGTATTAAACCCGGTGACAGGATGAAGCCTGGGTCTGCCGGCGAGGTTGCCTTGCGTGAAAAAAGAAAAGTCCTGGTGGAAATGACGAGGGAGCAATCTCCCTGGGGAATACCTTACATCGTCAACGCTATGCCGTTTTGCGACGAAAGGGCCGTTCCCGTGGGGTGCGTGATTACAACGGAAAGGACCGATAAGCACGATTGTATCAGGCAAACAGCGCTTAATCTAAAGGTGTCTTCGCAACAACTGGCTTCCTCTTTGCAAAGTTTTAATCAGCAGTCGGACGATCTGGCGGCAGCGGAGAACATGCTGAGGACCAGGCTGAACTTCATGGAGACGACTATTGCTGAGACCAATACCATTATTGATTTTATCGACAACATTGCGAGACAGACTAATATTTTGGGAATAAACGCCGCTATCGAGGCGGCCAGAGCAGGAAACCAGGGAGCGGGGTTCAAGGTGGTCGCCGACGAGGTAAGGGCGCTGGCTCACCGGAGCGCGGAGTCGGCAAGAAGGATTCAGACAATGATTAAGCTAATATGCCAATCCTTTGACGATACTGGCCAGCAGATGCATGCCGTGAAACAGTTGGTGCAGAATCAAGTAGCTGTTATACAAGAATTATCGGCAGCGGGGGAGGAACTGAGTTCTATGGCAGATGATTTAGAAAACTCGACAAAACTTGAGGTCTGACAGATGGTGCTTGATCAATGAAAGGGCCGTTGATTTTGATAAAAGGAGCCGGCAATCTGGCCAGCGGCGTTGCCTACTGCGCGGCCTCATCCGCGACGGCTGCGGGGTGAAAACGGCGCTTAAGATCGGCGACGTCGACCCGCGGGCACCCCGGAATACTGTTCGGCAATCAGCGACAAGGCCCGGGCGGTGGCGGGAGGAGTGCTTGAAGCCTTGTTGATGCTTAGCTGAGGGGACAGAAAATGCAGCTTTGTCGCAGAATCAGCCAGATAGTCGGACCATGGCGGGCGTGTCAACACGGGCAAAGCCACCAAAAAGCAGCCGATCAAATAAGAGGTGCTTAACTGGCGAGAGGAGACCAGCCGGATTGGGTGAGATAGGTGGCATCAAAAGATATATTATTATATAATATATAATAACGGTTCTAAAGAAAATGCAGGAGAATCGGTTCTGAGGAGGGGATGAAAATCTTTGATCTGCTTGCGAACGGGAAGCAGCCGGTGATAACGACCAAACTCGAAGCAGTATATAATGTACTGCGCGAGAATATTGTGAGCGGAAAGCTTGAACCGGGAACGAGATTAATCATAAAAAAAATTGCCCAAGATTTGGGTGTTTCGGAAATTCCTGTAAGAGAAGCTATCCGGATGCTAGAAGCACAGAATTTAGTGACAATGACACCTCATGCCGGCGCTCAGGTCGCTACTTTTGATTTGGACGATATAAGAGAAGTTACGGATATTAGAAGTCTGCTGGAGGGGTACGCTGCAAGAACCGCAATTCCATTCATCGGCGACGAAGCGATCGCGGATTTGGAAATGTGTATAGAAGAAATGGAAAGGTGCATTCACACAGAGGATAATGTTAATTTCGGCATTTTAAACCGCAAGTTCCATCAGAAAATATATGAGCATTCGCCCCTGAAACGCCTCTATAGAATGATATATGAGATGTGGGACGGATCTGAGCGTACGCGAGCAGTGTTCAGCCTTTCTAAGAGGAGACCGCAAGAATCAGTCCAGGAGCACAAAGCTATCCTAAAGGCAATCAAAGAGCACGACGGCGACACTGTCGAAAAGCTGATCAGAGACCATCGCCAACGGGTAGGAAGCATCTTAATTGATCACCTTAAGAAGAAATAACTTTGGTTTAGCGATAACTCATGAGCCTCTTACTATCCTGAGCTAAAGTAAAAACTCTGATTATAAAAGTATTTTAACCAGAATTAGTTTTTGTAGCGAAAAATGGAAAACTGCTATTGCCCCAAACAATATTGCTGCAGGTAGACCCAGTACTTCCACTAAGAAAATTGGTAAAAATTTTACTGCACAGGCACACAACAACCGCCTAAAAAATATTCTCGCCACCCTATTGACAACATCCCCGCGTACTGGTATATTGTATACAATGTTACACTTCGCCGCCGAAATTGGCGGTAATGGACGCGGAGTTTACAGTTTATCGGCTTGGCGTCCGTTCCCGGAAAACCGAATAACGAACAATCTACAGGTGATGATTGGGAGAAAAGGATCGGCCCAAACCGCTCAGAGAGCCGGTGGTTGCTGCGAACCGGTGCGGAAGCCGTCTCCGAACAACTCGCCCATGAACTGTTTCGCTGAAAGCACACCCGTGCAACTAGGCGAAGACGTAGGCCGGGCGTTAGCCGGCAGCCGCTGATGGGCGGTGAGAGAGTACAGTGTAGGGTGGTACCGCGGAATATTCCGCCCCTATTGACGTCATGGCGTCAGTAGGGGCGGTTTTGTTTTCGCCGACACAAAAAGAGGAGGACCGACATGGACACGAGGATTATCAGGATATTCGATACGACGCTGCGGGACGGCGAACAGACTCCGGGCGTCACCCTCAACGCCGCCGAAAAACTGGAGATTGCCCAAACCCTTGCAAAGCTCCGCGTCGACATCATCGAGGCCGGGTTCCCCGCCGCCTCGCCCGGCGACTTCGCCGCCGTCAGCGAAATCGCCGCCAAGGTCCGCGGCCCGGTCATCGCCGGCCTCGCGCGCACCAGTTCCAAGGACATCGACGCCGCCGTCAACGCCCTCAAAAAAGCCGAGCGGCCGCGCATCCACACCTTCATCGCCACCAGCGACATCCACCTGCAGTATAAGCTCAAAATGACCCGGGACGAGGTGCTGGCCGCCGCCCAGGACGCGGTCCGCCACGCCCGCAAGTTTGTCGACGACGTCGAATTCTCCGCCGAAGACGCCTCCCGCTCCGACCGCGACTACCTCTGCCGGGTCTTCACCGCCGCCATCGCCGCCGGCGCCACCACCATCAACATCCCCGACACCGTCGGCTACACCACCCCAGACGAGTTCGGCGCCCTCATCCGCTACATCCGCGAGCACGTCCCCAACATCGACCAGGCTGTCGTCAGCGTTCACTGTCACAACGACCTTGGCATGGCTGTAGCCAACTCGCTCGCCGCCGTCTTAAACGGCGCCGGCCAGGTCGAGTGCACCGTCAACGGCCTTGGCGAGCGGGCCGGCAACGCCGCCATGGAAGAAATCATCATGGCCCTCCACACCCGCCCCGAATACTACCGGGCCGCCACCGGCATCGACACCAGCCACATCTACCGTGCCTCGCGGCTGGTCAGTGTGCTGAGCGGCATCGCCGTCCAGCCCAACAAAGCGGTCGTCGGCGACAACGCCTTCGCCCACGAATCGGGCATCCACCAGCACGGCGTCCTCAACAACGCCCTCACCTACGAAATCATGCGTCCGGAGACCATTGGCCTCAACCGCAACGCCCTCATCCTTGGCAAACTATCCGGCCGCCACGCCCTCGAAGAACGCCTCAAAACCCTCGGCTACGATCTCGAACCCGAGCGCATCAACGAAATCTTCGTCAAATTCAAGGAACTGGCCGACCGCAAGAAAATGGTTTTCGATCGCGACATCGAAGCCCTCGTAGCCGAGAAGGCATCCGCCATGCCCGAATGGTTCAGGCTTGTGAACCACCATGTCGTAAGCGGCAACCAGACCACCGCCACCGCCATGGTCAGGATCGAGACCGACCGCGGCTTCACCGAGCAGGCTGCATGCGGCGACGGGCCGGTCGACGCCGCCTTCAAAGCAATCGAAAAAGCGGTCGGATTCCCCATCTGCCTGAAAGACTACCAGATCAAAGCCGTCACCTCCGGCGAGGACGCCCTCGGCGAAGCGACCGTCTGGCTTGAGCAGGATGGCCGGGTAATCAGCGGCCGCGGCCTCAGCACCGACATCATCGAAGCCAGCGCCAGGGCCTACGTCGGCGCCATCAATAAACTCATCGCCACCTGCGGCCACCCGGCCGCCGGCGACATGGCAGCGGGAGGAGAATAAACCAATGGGCATGACTATGACGGAAAAAATCCTTGCCCGGTGCGCGGGTCTGGACAAAGTCGTCCCCGGCCAGCTCATCAAATGCCGGGTCGACCTCGTCCTCGCGAACGACATCACCGGGCCGCCGGCAATCGTCGAATTCGATAAAATCGGCCGCCCCGTCTTCGACCGGCACAAAATAGCCCTTGTCCCCGATCATTTCACCCCAAACAAAGACATTAAATCTGCCGAACAGGCCAAGGCGCTGCGCGACTTCGCCAAAAAGCACGCCATCACCAACTACTGGGAAGTCGGTCGCATGGGCATCGAGCACGTCCTCCTGCCCGAGGAAGGCCTCATCGCCCCCGGCGAACTCATCATCGGCGCCGACTCCCATACCTGCACCTACGGCGCCCTCGGCGCTTTCGCCAGCGGCGTCGGCCACACCGACGCCGGCGCGGCCATGGCCACCGGCGACACCTGGTTCAAGGTGCCATCCGCCATCAAGGTCGAGCTCACCGGCAAACCGTCGCGCTGGGTCACCGGCAAAGACGTCATCCTCACCCTCATCGGCATGATCGGCGTCGAGGGCGCCCGCTACCAGGCCCTCGAATTCACCGGCCCCGGCGTCGCCGCCCTGTCGATGACCGACCGCTTCACCATCGCCAACATGGCGGTCGAAGCCGGTGCCAAAAACGGCATCTTCCCGGTCGACGGCGCCACCGAAGCCTATCTAGCCGACAAGGTCAAGCGGCCCTTCACTCCCGTCGCCGCCGACCCCGACGCCGAGTACGCCCAGACCGTCGCCATCGATCTCGGCAGTCTCGCCCCCGTCGTCGCCATGCCCCACCTGCCGGAGAACGTCAAGCCTGCGACCGAGCTCGCCCACATCGCCATCGACCAGGCCGTCATCGGCTCCTGCACCAACGGCCGCCTCGACGACCTCGCCCAGGCCGCGTCCGTCCTTGCCGGCCGCAAAATCCACCCCGACGTACGGGCCATCGTCATCCCCGGCAGCCAGCAGATATACGCCGAAGCCATGGCGCGCGGCTACATAGCCACCTTCATCCGCGCCGGCGCCGTCGTCAGCACCCCTACCTGCGGACCCTGCCTTGGCGGCTACATGGGCATCCTCGCCGCCGGCGAACGGGCAGTAAGCACCACCAACCGCAACTTCCGCGGCCGCATGGGCCACGTCGACAGCGAAGTCTACCTCGCCAGCCCGGCTGTCGCCGCCGCCAGCGCCGTCACCGGCCATATCTCCGACCCCAGGGAGGTGATGAAATGATTCTTGAAGGCAACGTCTGGCGCTACGGGGACAACGTCGACACCGATGTCATCATCCCCGCCCGCTACCTCAACACCGCCGACCCCCAAGCCCTTGCCGCCCACTGCATGGAAGACATCGACCCGACCTTCGCCGGTAAGGTTAAACCGGGCGACATCATCGTCGCCGGCCGCAACTTCGGCTGCGGCTCCTCCCGCGAGCACGCCCCCCTCGCCATCAAGACCAGCGGTGTCACCTGCGTCATCGCCGATGGCTTCGCCCGCATCTTCTACCGCAACGGCATCAACATCGGCCTGCCCCTCGTCGAGCTGGGCGCGGCCGTCGCCGAAATCAAAAACGGCGACCGGATCCGCGTCGACCTCGGCGTCGGCAGCATCGAAAACCTGGCCAGCGGCAAAAAATTCGCCATCCAGCCGCTGCCCGGCTTCATCCAGGACATCGCCAAAGCCGGCGGTCTCATCAACTACGTCAAGGGGGAAAAGGCGTGAGCAGCAAAAAAATCGCCATCATCCCCGGGGACGGCATCGGCCCCGAGGTGACCGCCGCCGCTCGGGAAATCCTCACCCTCGCCGCCCGCAAAGCCGGCCTCGACCTCGAATACGCCACCTGCCTGGCCGGCGGTGCGGCCATCGATGCTACCGGCGTGCCCCTGCCCGATGACACCCTGGCCGCCGCCAAAACCGCTGACGCCGTTCTTCTCGGCGCGGTTGGCGGGCCGAAATGGGATACCGTCGCCCCCGATATCCGCCCCGAAAAGGCCATCCTCGGCCTCCGCAAAGCCCTCGGTCTCTACGCCAACCTCCGGCCGGTCAAAGTATCGGCTGCCCTTGCCGCCTACTCCCCCCTCAAGCCCGAAATCGTCACCGGCACCGACATCCTCATCGTCCGCGAACTCACCGGCGGTATCTACTTCGGGCCGAAATGCGAAAGCGAGACCGCGGACGGCGTCGAACGGGCCTGGGACACCGAAATATACAGCGTCCCCGAGGTCGCCCGCATCGTCCGTATGGCCTGCAAGGCCGCCAAAGGACGCCGCGGCAGAGTCACCTCCGTCGACAAAGCCAACGTCCTTGCCTCTTCCCGCCTCTGGCGGCGGGTCGCTTCCGCCATAGCCCAAGAGGAAGGCACCGAACTGAGCCACATGTACGTTGACAACTGCGCCATGCAGTTAGTCCTCGGCCCCAAAACCTTCGACGTCATCGTCACCGGCAACCTGTTCGGCGACATCCTGAGCGACGAAGCCGCCGTCGTCGCCGGCTCCATCGGCCTGCTGCCCTCGGCCAGCATCGGCGACGGCCCCGGCCTCTACGAGCCCATCCATGGCTCCGCCCCCGACATCGCCGGCCAGGGCATCGCCAACCCCGTCGGTACAATTCTCTCGGCGGCCATGCTTCTCCGCCACTCCCTCAGGGCCGAGGCGCCCGCCGCCGCCGTCGAGCAGGCCGTCGACGCCGTCCTCGCCGAGGGTTACCGGACCGCCGACCTGTATCGCCCGGGGCTTACCAAAGTTTCGACCGAAGAAATGGGCAAACTGATAATCAAGCAGCTTTAACAGGGGTGCGTGAAAAATCCATCTGCGGCATCCCCATAACGAAGGAGGTGAAGCGGCATGAAAATATCCGGCGCCCAAATCATCGTCGAATGCCTTAAAGAACAAGGCGTCGACACCGTTTTCGGCTACCCCGGCGGCACAATCCTGCCGCTCTACGACGCCCTTCGCGACTCGCCCGTGCGCCATATCCTCACCGTCCACGAACAGGGCGCGGCCCACGCCGCCGACGGCTACGCCCGCGCCAGCGGCCGGACCGGGGTATGCATCGCCACCTCGGGACCGGGGGCCACCAACCTCGTCACCGGCCTTGCGGCCGCCTTCATGGACTCCGTCCCCGTCGTCGCCATCACCGGCCAGGTGCCCATCTCCCTCATCGGCCGCGACGCCTTCCAGGAAGTCGACATCACCGGCATAACCATGCCGATAACCAAGCACAACTTCCTCGTCAAGGACGCCGCCAAGCTGGCCGAGACCCTCCGCTACGCCTTTCGCATCGCCGCCTCCGGCCGCCCCGGCCCAGTGCTCGTCGACGTGCCGCGCGACATCCAGACAGCGGAGGTCTTGTTCGAGCCGGCCGCCGAACCGGCCAAAGTGCCCTTTGCCCTAAGCGGGGCGGTGCTGACCCGCATCGATGCTGCGGCCGAAGCCATCGGCCGCGCCGAGCGGCCGGTCATCATCGTCGGCGGCGGCGCCGTGGCCGCCGACGCCTCGGCCGAAGCCGCCGCACTGGCCGAAAAGCTCTCCTGCCCGGTCGTCTGCACCCTCATGGGCCTCGGCGCCATCCCCGCGTCCCATCCGCTCTTCCTCGGCCTTACCGGCATGCATGGCCATAAACCGGCCAACAACTGCATCCATGACGCCGACCTCATCATCGCCGTTGGCAGCCGGTTCAGCGACCGCGTCACCGGCGACCGGGCCAAGTACGCCGCCGGCAAAACCCTCATCCACATCGATGTCGACCCGGCGGAAATCGACAAAAACGTCGCCGCCGGCATCGGCCTTACCGGCGACATGAAAACTATCCTCTCCTTCCTCGCCGCCAGAGTATCAGTAGGCGGCGACACTGAAGCCTGGTGGGAAAAAATCGCCGCCTGGCAAGTCGATTACCGCTCAAAGCCCGCCGGAGAGCGCCTCACCGCCCCAGGGCTGTTCGCGGAAATCTCCGCCCAGACGACAGGCCTCGACTGCATCTTCGCCACCGACGTCGGCCAGCACCAGATGTGGGCCGCCCAGCACCTCAAAATCGAAACCCCGCGCACCTGGCTCACCTCGGGCGGCCTCGGCGCCATGGGTTTCGGCCTACCGGCCGCCATGGGAGCGCAGGCCGCCTGCCCCGGAAAACGCGTCATCCATATCGCCGGCGACGGCGGCTTCAAAATGACCGGCGCCGAGCTCTACACCATCGCCGTTCACCGTCTGCCGGTCATCTCCGTCATCGTCAACAACAACGGCCTTGGCATGATCCGCCAGCTTCAACACGCCTTCTTCGACAAACGTTACACCGCCTGCGAGCTGCCTGCCGTCGACTTTACCGCCTTCGCCGCCGCCTTCGGCATCCCCGCCGCCACCGCCGACACCCCCCGTGAATTCGCCGCCGCCTTTGCGGCCGCCCTCGCCGCTCCCGGCCCGCGGGTGATCGTCGCCAACATCGCCGCCCAAGACCTCGTAACTCCCATGGTGCCGCCCGGGGCAGCCATCAATGCCTATCTCGACATCTGAAAGGAGGTGGCCTTAGTGACCGTCAGCAACAACCCGTATTCTCCCGCCGACGCCGAAGCCATCCCCGGGATCGACCCGCGGGCGGATGAAAACCTGCTGCGCCAATCGCTCGGGGCGTAAGTAAAAGAAAAAAGGAACTTATTAAAAGTGTATTGACAAAACTCTTGAGTCCGTGGATAATGTATACAACATTACAATGACGTGATGTAAGGAAGTGCGTCTAGGGTTCCGCCGTTAACACGCGGGTCTGGACCGAGCGGCGCAGAATGCGATAACGCATTACACCGTGGGTATAAAAGACCCTGCGGGAAGTTTCTTACGAATTAAGTAGGAGACTTTCGCGCAGGCATTTTTATACCCATATGTTTTGTATACAGTATCCTGTATGCTTGTACTTTTAGGAGGAGGTCGACCATGAAACACGTGCTGTCAATACTAGTTTACAATCAGCCGGGCGTGCTGGTCAGGGTCGCAGGGATGTTTTCGCGGCGGGGCTTCAACATCCACAGCCTGGCCGTCGGCCCGACCCAGGATCCGAGATATTCGCGAATTACCGTGGCGGTGTGCGGTGACAACGGTATCCTCGACCAGGTCGTCAAACAGCTCGACAAGCTCGTCGAAGTCGAAGCCATTCAGCTCCTGCCCCCCGAGGCCTCGGTACGGCGGGGGATCGCGATGGTCAAGATTGCGGCCGGCGGCGACAAGCAGCCCGAAGTCCTCAAACTCGCCGAAGTTTTCCGCGCCAGTATCGTCGACCTGTCCGAGCACACAGCCACGTTTGAAATTACCGGCGACGACGACAAAATAGACGCCTTCGTCGACCTGCTCGGCCCCTACGGCATCATCGAATTGGTCCGCACCGGCCTCGCCGGTCTGGCCAGGGGCGCCAGCAACATCCACCAGTACGAGAGGAGAGAATACTATGAGCAAATTGTATTATGATCTTGACGCCAACTGGGATATGATCAGCAGCAAGAAAATCGCCGTCATCGGTTACGGCAGCCAGGGCCACGCCCACGCCCTCAACCTCAAGGAGAGCGGCATCGACGTAACCGTCGGCCTCTATAAAGGCAGCAAATCCTGGCACAAAGCCGAAAACGACGGCGTCAAGGTCGCCGCCGTGGCCGACGCCGTCAGCGGCGCCGACATCGTTATGATCCTCATCCCCGACGAAAAACAGGGCCAGGTCTACCGCGACCACATCGCCCCCAACCTCAAAGCCGGCGCCGCCCTCGCCTTCGCCCACGGCTTCAACATCCACTTCAGCCAGGTCGTGCCGCCCGACAACATCGACGTCTTCATGGTCGCCCCCAAAGGCCCCGGCCACCTCGTCCGCCGGATGTACACCGAAGGCAAAGGCGTTCCCTGCCTGATGGCCGTCCACCAGAACTTCACCGGCAACGCCCAGGAGCTTGCCCTCGCTTACGCCCGCGGCATCGGCGGCACCCGCGCCGGCGTTCTGGCCACCACCTTCAAGGAAGAAACCGAAACCGACCTCTTCGGCGAACAGGCCGTCCTCTGCGGCGGCGTCACCGAGCTCATCAAGGCGGGCTTCGAAACGCTCGTTGAAGCGGGCTATCAGCCCGAATCGGCCTACTTTGAATGTCTGCACGAAATGAAGCTTATCGTCGACCTCATGTACGAAGGCGGCATCGGCATGATGCGCTACTCCATCAGCGACACCGCCGAATTCGGCGACTACATGACCGGCAGGCGCATCATTCCCGACGCCACTCGCGCTGAGATGAAGCAAATTCTCGCCGAGATCCAAAACGGTGAATTCGCCAAAAAGTGGATCCTGGAAAATCAGGCCAATCGTCCAGTGTTCAACGCCATGCGCAGGAGCGAGGCCGAGCACCAGATCGAAAAGGTCGGCCGCGACCTCAGGGCCATGATGCCCTGGCTCAAGAAATAACACAACAGCTTACAGACGATATAATTTAACGGCAAGGAGGGATTGGAATGGAACGTTTAGCGCATGTTGGCGGGATCAGCGACGACCTTGGCGGCGTCGACCCGCACGCGGACCAGAACCTGCTGCGCCTCGCCGGAGTCGTCTAAGCCTTTAGTCAACGCAATCATAGTGTCGATAAAAGTGATGATCGGGACGGCTATGCGAACAGCAGCCGCCGCAGAGAGCCGGGGTAGGTGAAAGCCCGGCGCGGCTGCCGCATATCGGATCACCCGTGAGCTCTCCTCCGACGGCTTCGGCCCTAGACGGGAGCGCGACCGCGCGTTACAGCGGAGCCGGCTGATGGGCCGGTGTGAAAAGTAATAAACGATAGGGTGGTACCGCGGATACCCGCCCCTATCGGCGCCCACGCGCCGATAGGGGTATTTTATTTTGGGCTTGGCGCAAGCCGCCGGGCATTATTATGGAGGTGCAGACATTATGCAGCTTACCGGCGCTGAAGCTGTCGTTAAATGCCTTGTCGAGGAAGGCGTCGACACCGTGTTCGGCTATCCCGGCGGCCAGATCATGCCGCTTTACGACGCCCTCTACGACGCGCCCCTCAGACACATCCTCACCGTCCACGAACAGGGAGCGGTCCACGCCGCCGACGGCTACGCCCGCGCCGGCGGCCGGGTCGGCGTATGCATCGCCACCTCCGGCCCCGGAGCGACCAACCTCGTCACCGGGCTGGCGGCCGCCTACCTCGACTCGGTGCCGCTCGTCGCCATCACCGGCCAGGTGCCCACCGGCATGCTTGGCCGCGACTCCTTCCAGGAAGTCGACATCACCGGCATCACCATGTCGGTCACCAAGCACAACTTCCTCGTCCGCGACGCGGCCCGCATTCCCGAGATCATGCGCCTCGCCTTCCGCATCGCCCGCTCCGGGCGGCCGGGGCCGGTGCTTGTCGACCTGCCGCGCGACGTCCAGCAGGGCCTGCTGACCTTCTACCCCGCCGAACCTGCGCCTGCCAAGCGCAAGGCCGACGAAGCGCGCACCGAGGAAGCGGTCGGTCGCGCGGCGGCGGCCATCAAAGCCGCCCGGCGGCCGGTCCTGGTGCTCGGCGGCGGCGTCATCCGCGGCCAGGCCAGCCATGAGGCGGCGTTGCTCGCCGAAAAGCTCGGCCTGCCGGTCGTCGGCACCCTCATGGGGCTCGGCGCCCTGCCGTCCAACCACCCCCAGTGGCTCGGCCTCACCGGCATGCACGGCCACGTCGCCGCCAACCGCGCCGTCCACGAAGCCGACCTCGTCATCGCCGCCGGCAGCCGCTTCAGCGACCGCGTCACCGGCGACCCCAAGCGCTATCCGGCTGGCAAGACCTTCATCCACCTCGACATCGACCGCTCGGAAATCGGCAAAAACGTCGCCAGCCATATCGCCCTCATCGGCGAGCTCGGGCCGCTGCTTGCCAGCCTCGCCGCCCGGGCCGCCGCCGGCGACATCGCCGCCTGGACCGCCGCCGTCGCCGCCTGGCGGGCGGAATACAGAGCCGACTACAGTGCCGAGCGCCTCAACGCCCCCTGGATAATGAACGAGATCTCCCGCCAGGCCGCCGGCCAGCCGGTCGTCTTCGCTACCGACGTCGGTCAGCACCAAATGTGGGCCGCCCAGCATCTGTCCGTCGACGCGCCTAGCACCTGGCTCACCTCCGGCGGTCTCGGCTGCATGGGTTTCGGCCTCCCCGCCGCCCTCGGGGCGCAGGTCGCCGCCCCCGGCCACCGCGTCGTCCTTGTAGCCGGCGACGGCGGCTTCAAGATGACCGGCATGGAGCTCCACACCCTCGCCGCCTACAACCTGCCGGTAATCGCCGTCGTCCTCGACAACCGCTGCCTGGGCATGGTCCGCCAGTGGCAGCAGCTCTTCTACCGCGAGCGCTACTCGGCCAGTATCGCCCCGCGCGAGCTGGATTTCGCCGCTTTCGCCGAAGTATGCGGCGTTCCCGGCCGGAAGGTCGCCACCCCGGCCGAATTCACCGCCGCCTTTGCCGCCGCCTGGCAGGCCGGCGGCCCCGCCGTCATCGCCGCTGACATCGCGACAAAGGACATAGTCACGCCGATGATCGCGCCCGGCGCGGCCCTCAACGAATTCGTTAATGTAAAATAAGGCGATCGTCGACAAGCGATACTGGTGCGGGCGCCCAGCGTCCGTGGGCTTCTGAGCGGTCGCGGCGTAATCCGAAAACGACGTGAAAAGCAGAAAAGGGATTTCCTCGTCGGGGGGAAAACATAATATATAGAAGAAACCTGTAGAAAAACCCCCGGAAGGTGCCATAGCAATGACCGCGACCAACCGAAACAAAGCAACCGTAACGCTGGGGCTGGTGTCTCTCGGCTTTATTGTCAGCCATCCCTTCGCCCACACCTTTATCGGCGGCCTGCTCGCCAGCGGCTTCAGCGCCGCCCTGGTCGGCGGTCTTGCCGACTGGTTCGCCGTGTCCGCCCTCTTCCGGCGTCCCCTCGGCATCCCCTTCCGCACCGAGCTTATCCCCCGCAACCGCGCCCGTATCACCGAAGCCATCATCGCCATGGTTGAAGACGAACTCTTAACCCGCGAAAACATCCGCGCCACCGTCGGCCGCTACGATATCGCCGCCCTTGTCGTCCGCTACCTTGCCGATTACGACGGCAAAGCCCGCATCAGTGAATTTCTCGCCAGAATAAGCGACGACGCCGTAGGACAGATCAACCCTGACAAAACCGGCCGGTTCCTCGCCGACCTTATCCGTGATAACGCCGGGCAGATAAAGCTCGCCCCGCTGCTTGCCCAGACGGTCGAATGGTCGGTCAGGCACGGCTTCGCCGACCGCCTGGCCGACTTCGTGCTCGGCGAGCTCGAAGCCCTCATTGCCCAGCCGCAGGTCGGTGAATTGCTGGCCTCCTTCATCGGCGAGGCGCGGCTTGCCTACGAGCGCGACCTCAGGCGCCGCCAGTTCGCCGGCCAGTTCCTCGAAGGGCTTGGCTTCACACCCGCCGCCATGGCCGCCATCGCCCAGCGGGAGGGCGGCCTGCTGCTGCGCTCCCTTCAAGACCCCGCCCACCCGTGGCGGGAAAAGCTGCGCCAGTGGGCGCTCACCCTTGCCGCTCGCCTCAAAAGCGACTCCGTCCTGCAAGAAAGGGTCGAGCAAGCCAAGAACGAATGGCTGGCAGGGCGGACCGACCTGGCCGAGCGCATCGGCGGCGGCGTGGCCATCCTCCTTAAGGCGGCGTCCGGCGACACGGGCCGGGCGGCAATCCGCCGTTGGCTGACCGCCCGGGTGGACCGCCTGGTGCTTGCCTTCCGGGATGACGCCGGCCAACAGCAGGCGCTCGCCCGGCTCCTCCGCCAGGCGCTCATGGCGTTCGTCGACACCCACCACTTCCATATCGGCACCATGGTCCGCGAACGTCTCGACCAATATTCGACCACAGCGTTGGTAGATTTCATCGAAAGCCGGGTCGGCAACGACCTGCAGATGATCCGCATCAACGGCTCGGTCGTGGGAGGACTGGCAGGCATGCTCATCTTCCTGCTGACCCGCTTGTGGTAGCCGTGGGTGCCGCCGCATACCGCCGCAAAGCCAACAGGGTGCTGGCGTTCGTCTTCGCACTGTTTGCCGCCGCGGCGGCGGCCAAATACCGCTACCCGGACTCGCTGGGCGTAAGAATAGCCTTCATCGTCGCCGAAGCCGCCCTGGTCGGCGGTATCGCCGACTGGTTCGCCGTCACCGCCCTCTTCCGGCGGCCGCTCGGCTTTCCCTGGCACACCGCCCTCATCCCCAAAAGCCGCGACAAAATCGTCGCCGCCATCGCCGGGGCGGTCCAGAACGAACTGCTCAGCAAAGAATCGATCAAAAACCGCCTGGCCGGCGTCAGGCTGGTGGACGTCATCGTCGGCTGGCTGGAAGAAGGCGACCGTCAGGCGCTGCTGCCTTCCCTGGCCGCCCGTTACGCCCAGTCGGCCTGGGCCGGCCTCGACATCCCCGCCGTCGCCCGCTACGGGCAGAAATGGCTCAAGGCCCTTATCCACGAAGCCGATCTTGCCGCCCACAGCCGCCAGGGGCTTGCGTGGCTGCTGGCCAGCGGCCGGGCCGACAGGATCACCGAACAGCTTTTGGCCGAAATCACCGCCGCGGCGGCCAGGGACAGCACCCGCCTTGCCATTGAGCGCCACCTCGACCAATACTCGCGGACCGCGGCCCGCAGCTGGTGGCAAAAGCTTGTCCTCAGCCTGGCCGAGGCCACCGACACGCTCAACACCGCCGAAGCCGCCGCCGTTCTACACGCCGAACTTCTGCATCTGCTTCGGGACCTCGCCGCCGCCGACCACCCGGTCCGCGCCTGGGTGCGGACCAGGCTGGCGGCAGCCGCCGAGCGCCTGGATGGCGACCCGGCCTGGGCGGCGGGCCTCGATACCTGGAGGAAAGGACTGGCCGGCCGCCTGAGGCTCGAAGAATCGCTGGCCGCCTTAGCGGCCCTGGCGGTCCGCAACGCCCCTTCCGACTGGCCGTCCGCGTGGGCGGCCCGCCAGGCCGAAAAACTGTGGGCCGCCTTCAAGGCTGATTCCGCCATGCGCGACTGGGTCGAAGAACAGCTTCAGGCCGCCCTCAACCGCTTCATCGACAGCGAGCACGGCCTGGTCGCCACCGTTGTAAAAGACGCGCTCATCCGCCTCAGCGACGAAGACCTCAACACGTTCATCGAGGACAAAGCCGGCGAAGACCTGGCCTGGATACGCATCAATGGCTCGGTGGTCGGCGGCGTTGTCGGCCTGCTGCTCTTCCTCTTCTTGCATTATTTATACGATCCGTACATTGTACCTATGTTTCACGCGGTACTAAGATAAGAGGCGTCCAGAAAGCTCCGGGATCAACGCGGCAGATGGGCTCCCTGGCGGTTTTCAGGAGCCGATGTACACCGGCGTTCCCACCGTCACCATCCCCGCAAGCTCCAGCACATCCCGGTTATACATCCGGATGCAGCCGCGCGACACATAGCCGCCGATCGAGGCGGGGTTGTTGGTGCCGTGGATGCCGTAGCGGGGGATGCTCAGACCGAGCCACATCGCCCCGAAAGGACCGCCGGGGTTGGGCCGCTTTACCACGATGGTGTAAGAACCCGGCGGCGTCTGGTGGCCGGGACGCCCCACCCCCACGGGATAAGTCCCGACCAGGCGGCCGTTGCCGATCAGGGAAAGGGTGCGGGTGGACAGCGAAATGCGGATGGCGTAAGTCATAAAATCACCTCGCTCCATCATATGCCTGAGACAAAGAGAAAGCCCCGCGTGTTACGCCCGCATGAGCGGGCAACATACGGGGCTTTCCGGCTAACCGGGAACTTCGGCCGCAAAAAGCAGCCCTTGAGGATGAGCAATCAAATCAGATACCGCAAATACACATACACCGTCGACATTGCCACCGTCAGCAGCATGACCGGAAAAGCCACCTTGAAGAACCCCCCGAAGGAGATATTGTAGCCCTCCTGCGCCGCCAGGCCCACGACGATGATGTTCGCGCTCGCGCCCACGATCGTGCCATTGCCGCCCAGGCAGGCGCCGAGAGCCAGGCTCCACCACAGCGGTTCGAGGTTGGTGATCCCCAAAGCTCCCATATCTTTGATCAGCGGAATCATCGTCGCCACGAAGGGGATGTTGTCCACGAACGCCGACGCGATGGCGCTCAGCCACAGGATAAGCATCGAGGTGGCCGTGATGTTGCCGGCCGTCAGCTTCATCGCCTCCTGGGCCAGCCACTTGATCACGCCCGTTTCCACCAGGCCCCCGACCAGCACGAACAACCCCACGAAGAAGAACAGCGCCACCCACTCCACCTTGTGGAAGATATGCTCCAGCCCATGCTCCGACTGTTTCGCGGCCAGCAGCAGCAGGATGCTCGCCCCGAACAGCGCGGCCGTCGCCGATTCCAGATGGAAAAACTGATGGGTTGCGAAAAGGAAAATCGTAAGCGCGAGCACCGCCAGGCACGTCTTGAGCAGCTTGATATTGGTAAGTTGCTTGGTCTCGTCGAGCTGCATTATCTTTTCCCGCAGCTCGTCGGTGGTCTTGAGCCGCCCGCGGTAAACCCAGGCCAGGATGGCGGTGACGATAAAGTGCGTCAGGAAAGAGAACGCCGCCAGATTATCGATGAAAGCCATAAAGGTCAGCTCCTTGACCGCGCTGCCGATCATGATGTTCGGCGGGTCGCCGATCAGGGTTGCCGTGCCGCCGATGTTGGAGGCGATTATCTGGGTTATGAGGAAAGGCAGGGGAGATACCTCAAGCTGGCGGGTGATACTGATCGTCACCGGCACCGTCAGCAGCACGGTGGTGACGTTGTCCAGCAGCGCCGAGCACACCGCCGTCAATGTCGCCAGAGCATAGAATAGTTTCACCGGGTCGCCGCCCACCTTCTTGGCCGTCCAGATGGCCAGATAGCGGAACAAGCCGGTCTCGCCGGTCACGCCGACGATGATCATCATCCCTACCAGCAGGCCGATAGTGTTGAAATCGATGTGGTGGATGGCCTGCTCCTGGCTGAGGATACCGAAGACGACCATCAGCATGCCGCCCACCATGGCGAGGACGGTGCGGTGGATCTTCTCCGAGATGATCAGCGCATACACGATAATGAACACGGTAACGGCAAAAACAACCTGTGTACTCATCTCCAACCTCCCCAAAAATTAATGTGCCGCAGCTCAAAAAAGACAAGGAGGAGACCTTGGTGACAGTCTCCTCCCGAGCGCCTTATCCTATGCATTTGCTTTAGCGGGCTTTTCTGTTACAGCAGGTAACGCAGGTACACATATACCGTCGAAATGACGATCGTCAGCAACATGACCGGGAAAGCGACCTTGAAAAAGCCCTTGAAGGAGATGTTGTAGCCTTCCTGGGCCGCCAGGCCGGCGACGATGATGTTCGCGCTCGCGCCGATGATCGTGCCGTTGCCGCCCAGGCACGCGCCGAGAGCCAGGCTCCACCACAGCGGCTCGAGGTTGGTAATCCCCATCGCCCCCATATCCTTGATCAGCGGGATCATCGTCGCCACGAAGGGGATGTTGTCCACGAACGCCGACGCGATGGCGCTCAGCCACAGGATAAGCATCGAGGTGGCCGTGATGTTGCCGGCCGTCAGCTTGATCGCCTCCTGGGCCAGCCACTTGATCACGCCCGTTTCCACCAGGCCGCCGACCAGCACGAACAGGCCCACGAAGAAGAACAGCGCCACCCACTCCACCTTGTGGAAAATATGCTCCAGCCCGTGTTCCGACTGTTTCGCGGTCAGCAGCAACAGGATGCTCGCCCCGAACAGCGCGACCGTCGCCGACTCCAGGTGGAAAAGCTGGTGAGTCGTGAAGAGGAAGATCGTGAGCGCGAGCACCGCCAGGCAGGTCTTGAGCAGCTTAATATTGGTAAGCTGCTTGGTCTCGTCGAGATGCATTATCTTTTCCCGCAGTTCGTCGGTGGTTACGAGCTTTTTGCGGTAAAACCACGCCAGAAGGGCGATGACGATAAAATGCATAAAGAAGGCAATCAGAAACAGATTGTTGATGAAGGCCATGAAAGACAGTTCTTTGACCGCGCTGCCGATCATGATATTCGGCGGGTCGCCGATCAGGGTAGCGGTGCCGCCGACATTGGAAGCGATGATCTGGGCTACGAGATAAGGAATGGGCGGAACCTCGAGCTGACGGGTAATGCTGATCGTCACCGGCACCGTCAACAGTACGGTGGTCACGTTGTCCAGCAACGCCGAACACACCGCGGTGAGCGTACCGAGGGCGATGAAAAGCTTCACCGGATCGCCGCCCACCTTCTTGGCCGACCAGATGGCCAGATAGCGGAACAAGCCGGTCTCGGCGGTCACGCCGACGATGATCATCATCCCTACCAGCAGGCCGATGGTATTGAAATCGATGTGATGGATGGCTTGCTCCTGGCTGAGGATACCGAAGACGACCATTAACATGCCGCCCACCATGGCGAGGACGGTGCGGTGGATCTTCTCCGAGATAATCAGGGCATACACAGTGATGAAGACCGCTACTGCGAAGATTACCTGTTTGTCCATTAACATACCTCCGACATAAATTTCAGAAACGCATATCGACAAACAGAAAGGAGGGGACCTTGGTGACAGTCTCCTCCCAAAACCCGGCCATATGCGCTTAGAATCAATTTTAACCTATTTTCCGGTGCCAGGCAAGTAGGGCCCGGCCAAACTAGATCAAATAACGCAAGTATACATACACCGTACAAATCGAGATCGACAACAGCATGAGCGGGAAAGCGATCTTGAAGAAGCCCTTGAAGGTGATGTTGTAACCCTCCTGGGCCGCCAGCCCGGCGACGATGATGTTAGCGCTCGCGCCGATGATCGTGCCGTTGCCGCCCAGGCAGGCGCCGAGAGCCAAGCTCCACCACAGCGGCTCGAGATTGGTGACCCCCATCGTGCCCATATCCTTGATCAGCGGGATCATCGTCGCCACAAAGGGGATATTGTCCACGAACGCCGACGCGATGGCACTCAGCCACAGGATAAGCATCGATGTGGCGGTAAGGTTGCCGGCCGTCAGCTTCACGGCCTCCTGGGCCAGCCATTTGATGACGCCGGTATCCACCAGTCCGCCGACCACCACGAACAGCCCCACGAAGAAGAACAGGGCCACCCACTCCACCTTGTGGAAGACATGCTCCAGGCCGTGCTCAGTATGCTTGGCGGTCAAAATCAGCAGCAGGCTGGCGCCGCTGAGGGCGGCGGTGGCGGAATCGAGATGGAACATCTGATGAGTCGTAAAGAGGAAAATCGTGAACGCCAGCACGAACAGACAGGTCTTAAGCAGGGGGATATTGGTAAGCTGCTTGGTTTCGTCCAGTTCGCGGATCTTCGCCCGCAGCTCGTCGGTAGTCTGGAGCTTGCTCCGGTAAATGCGCGACATAATGAATATCGTGATAAAGTGGATAAAGAAAGCGATAATAAACAAGTTCTGGACGAAGGCCATGAACGTCAGCTCTTTGACGGCGCTGCCGATCATGATATTGGGCGGATCGCCGATCAGGGTGGCCGTGCCGCCGATGTTCGAAGCGATAATCTGGGCGATCAGGAACGGCATCGGCGAAATATTCAGCTGGCGGGTGATGCTGATGGTAACAGGCACGGTCAGCAGCACGGTCGTTACATTGTCGAGGAAAGCCGAGCAAACGGCGGTCAGTGTGGCGAGGGCGTAAAAAAGCTTTACAGGGTCCCCGTCCACCTTCTTGGCCGACCAGATGGCCAGATAGCGGAATAGGCCGGTCTCGGCGGTAATGCCGACAATTATCATCATCCCGACAAGAAGGCCGATGGTATTGAAATCGATGTGATGGATAGCCCGCTCCTGGGATATAACTCCGGAAAGGATGAGCGCCATCCCGCCCGCCATGGCCAGGATGGTGCGGTGCATTTTTTCGCTGATAATCAGAGCATACACCAGGAGAAAGATGGAAACCGCGATGATTACCTGTTTGTCCAAGACAAAGACTCCTTCCAAAGTGTTCTTGGTAATTCGCCGTTAAGCGCAACGCGGCCCGTAGGGCAAAAAAAAGCAAAGCTGTGGGAAACCTACCCTGCAGGCCCCTCCCAGCTCCGCGGCAATAAGCACTTCAAATATTATTTTAATCCATCGTTTGCTAATTAGCAAGAATAAAGCGCTACAATTCGGGCAATAAAGATAATTTTGTCACAAGCGCAGCGCCGCCTCGGCGGCAAGGGGGGAACGCTCGCACTCGTCGTACTGCAGCGTCACCTGGAAGCAAAGCTTCGAGCCTCGCATCTTCTCGCTCGCGTAGCTCAGACCGTTCGAGCGGCTGTCAAGGAACGGATTGTCGATCTGCTCCGGGTCGCCCAGAAGAACGATCTTCGTGCCCAGCCCCGGCCGGGTTATAACCCCTTTAGCCTGGCGCGGCGTGGCATTTTGCATCTCGTCGAGAATCATCCAGTACTTGTAGAGCGACCGCCCGCGCTGATAAGCCAGCGCCTCGGTCTGGATTATGCGCTTGTCGAACAGCATCTGAACAGTATCTTCCACCTGGGAAATTTCTTTTGACTCGGTCATCATGTGCCCTGACATGAGGGTGAACATATTATCGCGCACTCCCCGCATATACGGGCTAATTTTCTCGTTCTCCGATCCGGGTAAGAAACCGATATCCTCATCCATGGGGATATTGGGCCGGCAGATGAGCAGATGGTGATACTCGCGGGGACGGCAGTCCAGGTGCTTATAAAGGCCGACGGCGAGCGAATAAAAGGTCTTGGCCGTCCCGGCGGGGCCCTTGATGATGACGAGCGGCGCTTCTTCCGCATCCATCATCAGGCATTCCTGCATAAAAACCTGGCCGATATTGCGGGGCGTAACGCCGAACGGGTTGCGGTTGCGGTACTTCAGGTGCACCACCTTCTCCCCGTCGAAGCGTCCCAGGGCAGTGTGCCGGTCATTATCGGTGGACCTGATAAGCATGAACTGATTGGTCACGAACGTCCCCGGCCTGAGCAGGTGGTCAGACTCGTCATATTCGCCCAACAGTGCGGGATCGATGGCGTTGCCGTCATCGAGATGGAACTTATTGATCGTATCCGAAGACGTATAGACGATCGCGCGGCCCGTATACTGATCCTCGATCGCCGCCACCTTGTCGTTGCGGAAATCCTCCGCCTGGATATCG
This sequence comes from Selenomonadales bacterium 4137-cl, assembly GCA_032334055.1. NCBI lineage: Bacteria > Bacillati > Bacillota > Negativicutes > Acetonemataceae > Anaeroselena > Anaeroselena agilis. The sequence continues at coordinate 3,840,444 of JAUOZS010000001.1, forward strand.
AGAATGACCGCCTTGACGCGCAGATTGGTATCGCGGCTGACCAGCACCGAATAGTGGCCGTTGTCCATCAGGCCCTTGCAGACCTGCAGGATGCGGTTGTCCGGCTTCGACCGGTCCCAGTGGGGCGGCAGATTTATCTCCAGGCAGTTTGTCTCGATACGGAGCATGCCGCCCTGCTCGTTGAGCGCAACACCCTCCAGCAGGTTGCCGTGAGAGCGCAGCTCGTCGATGATGCGGCTGACTTGGCGGCTGTGGGCGCCGCGCTCGGTGGTCTCCGACTTGAACTTGTCGAGTTCTTCCAGCACCACTTCGGGGATAATCACCGTGTGCTCGCTGAAGGCAAAGATAGCTTGGGGAGAATAAAGCAAAACATTAGTATCAAGTACATAATGCTTAGTCAATGGAATCCCCCTTTTGACAAAAAGTGCTACCTGCTTTCATTATAAATGAAAACCACAATATCTGCACTAAGTTTATGGCCTGACCACCTACATATTGGGTAGATGGTTGACGGGCCTGCTGCTATAATAATAACAGGAACCACCAGGAGGAACTGCCATGGTCGAACGCCTGCTCGTCGCCGCCGTAGTGTTCTTCGCCACGGTCTGCGAAATACTCGACGTGACCAGCAAATATATCAGCGACAGATTTCATCGCAAAAGCGCGGCATTCTGAAATAATATGGCATGATTTTCCGATAGCGGAAGGAAAAACCGCCGGCATTCAGATCTTCGAAACCATCGTCGACATCAGCGCAATGGGTACCACCCTCCTGCGAAGTGCATATCTGGGGGAATAATAATGCGCGTAACCAAACACCCCGTCCTGGGCGACGCCTCGCCCGGACGGCAGGTCACAATCTGGCTCGACGGCGAGAAACTAACCGCCGTCGAAGGCGAGCCCATCGCCGCCGCCCTTCTTGCCCACGGCCGCCGCGTGTTTCGCAAAACCCCGCGTTTTCACGAGCCGCGCGGGGTTTTCTGCGGCATCGGTCGCTGCACCGACTGCATCATGACCGTCGACGGCGTCCCCAACGTGCGGACGTGCGTCACCCCCGTCCGCGACGGCATGGTCATCACCTCCAACCTTGGGGAGGCGACGACCGAATGAACAACAGCTACGACATCGTCGTCGCCGGCGCCGGGCCGGCGGGTCTCGCGGCCGCCGTCGAAGCGGCCCGGCGGGGCGCCCGCACCCTCGTCGTCGACGAAAACGCCAAACCCGGTGGCCAACTATTCAAGCAGATCCATAAATTCTTCGGCTCCCACGAGCACAAGGCTGGCGTGCGCGGCTTCGCCATCGGCGAAAAGCTGCTCGCCGAAGCGGCCGAACTCGGGGTCGAAGTATGGCTCGACAGCGTCGTCTGGGGTCTCTTCGCCAACAAAGTAGCCGTCCTCAGAGGCGGCGAACAGATAACGGTAGCGGCGGCCAAAATCATCCTCGCCACCGGCGCCTCCGAAAACGCCGTCGCCTTTCCGGGCGCCGTCCTGCCCGGCGTGATGGGCGCCGGAGCCATCCAGACGATGATCAACGTCCATCGCGTCCTGCCCGGCAAGCGGGTCGTCATGCTCGGCTCGGGCAATGTCGGCCTCATCGTCTCCTATCAGCTCCTTCAGGCCGGAGCCGAAGTCGTCGCCCTCGTCGAAGCCATGCCCCACATCGGCGGCTACGGCGTCCACGCCGCCAAAATCCGCCGCGCCGGCGTTCCAATCCTCGTCAGCACCACCATCGCCCGCGCCTACGGCGACGGGCAGGTCGACGGCGTCGTCCTTGCCAGGATCGGCGACGACGGCCGCACAATCGACGGCAGCGAAACCACCCTTGCCGTCGACACCGTCGGCGTCGCCGTCGGTCTCACCCCCCTTACCGAACTAGCCTGGCTCGCCGGCTGCCGGTTCGTATTCTCGCCCCGGCTCGGCGGCCACGTGCCCCTTCACGACGCCAACATGCAGACAACCCACCCCGGCGTCTACGTCGCCGGCGACATCACCGGCGTCGAAGAAGCCAGCACCGCCATGGAAGAAGGCCGCCTGGCCGGAATCGCCGCCGCCGAAGCCCTCGGCTTGACCGGCGCCGCCGCGGCCGAACGCGACAAAGCGGCGGTAATCGCTCGCATGGACGTGCTGCGCTCGGGGCCGTTCGGCCTCGCCCGCCGCACCGCCAAGGCGGAAATCCTCGCCCAGGGGAAGGAGGCGGCGGCATGCCGGGAGTAAAATACAGCGGACGGCTCAGCGACAGCGAACTAGCGAGCGTCCTTCCTCCGCAGGAAAGACTCGCCCAAGGACCGGTCGCGGTTATCGAATGTGTCCAGGAAATCCCCTGCAACCCCTGCGAAAAAGCCTGTCCCTTCGGTGCCATTACCGTCGGCCGGGACATTACCGCCCGGCCGGTCATCGACCTCGACAAATGCCGCGGTTGCGGCCTGTGCATCAGCCGCTGCCCCGGTCTCGCCATCTTCGTCGTCGCCGTCGGCGAAACCGAAGCCACCGTCATGCTTCCCTACGAATATCTGCCCCTGCCGGCGGCCGGCGACACCGTCGACGCTTTCGACCGGAGCGGCAAGCCGGTCGGCAAAGCCCGGGTCGTGAAGGTCAACACCGCCGCCAGCCTCGAAGTCACGGCCGTCGTCACCCTCGCCGTACCCGCGGCGCTCGCCAACGTCGTCCGCAACTTCCGGCCGCGCGGCCGGGACGAAGTATACATCTGCCGCTGCAACGAAGTCAGCGAAAGCGAAGTCCGCCAGGCCGTGCGCGAAGGAGCCCGCACCGTGGCCGCCGTCAAGCTCGCCACCCGGGCCGGCATGGGCCTCTGCCAGGGACGCACCTGCCGCCGCCTCGTCAGCCGCATCATCGCCGAGGAAACGGGCCAGCACCCGGCCGACATCCTGCCAGCCACCTCCCGCCCGCCCGTACGCACCCTGTCCCTTGGGGCACTGTCCGGAGGTGAAGACGATGAATAATAAAACCTGCGACCTCGTCGTAATCGGCGGCGGCGTCATCGGCACCGCGGTCGCGTATTACGCCGCCAAGGCCGGCCGCAAAGTCGTCCTCCTCGAAAAAGACCACATCGCCGGCGGCACCTCCGGGGCCTGCGATGGCTTCATCATCATGCAGTCCAAAAACCCCGGCCCCCACCTCGAACTCGCCATGGCCAGCGCCGCCATCTACCGCGGCCTCGCCGAGGAACTCGACTACCCGATCGAGTACGAGCCCAAAGGCGGCATGATCGTCATCGAAAATGAAATCCAGGCCGCCCTGATGAAGGAGCATGTCGCCAAACAGGCCGTATCCGGACTGGCGGTCGAAATCCTCGCCGCCGCCGAAGCCCGCCGCCGCGAGCCCGCTCTCGCCCCCGACCTGTGGGGCGCCACCTACTGCGCCGCCGACGCCCAGGTCAACCCCATCAAAGTCGCCCAGGGCTTCAGCAATGCGGCCCGTCGCCTGGGAGCGGAAATCCGGGCCGGCACCGAAGCCGTCGGCCTCATTGCCGACCGCGGTCGCGTCGTTGGTGTCACCACCGCCGCCGGCGACATATACTGTGAATATGTCGTCGTCGCCGCCGGCGTATGGACCCCCGGCCTTGTACGACCCCTCGGCCTCGAGCTGCCGATCAAGCCGCGCCGCGGCCAGATCCTCGTCACCGAACCCCTGCCGCCGACCATCCGCCACGTTCTGTTGTGCGCCTGTTACCTTGTCGCCAAATACCGGCCCCAGGACCTCGACCCCGCCGAAAGGCACAACCGGCTGGGAGTCGGCCTCGCCATCGAGCAGACGGCCGACGGCGGCCTCCTCATCGGCTCCACCCGCGAATTCGCCGGCTTTGACCGCGCCACCACCCTTGCCGGCCTCGAAGCCGTCGCCGCCCACGCCCGCCACATCCTGCCCGGGCTGGCCGGCGTCAACATCATCCGCGCCTTCGCCGGCCTGCGCCCTTATACCCCCGACGGCCTGCCCATCCTGGGGCCGGCCGAGGGGATTCCCGGCCTCATCATCGCCGCCGGCCACGAAGGCGACGGCATCGCCCTGGCGCCCGTCACCGGGCAGCGCATCGCCGCCTGCCTTGAATAACTGAACAATCTTTTCAGGCCTCGGCCTGACACCAGGGGTGAAACAATGCAAGTAGGCATCATCGGCATAGGCCGCATGGGCAGGGAACTGGCCCGCCGCCTCAAAGACCACGTCGAACTTACCGTCTTCGACCGCGACGCCGCCTTCCTGGCCGCCATGCAAAACGAACTCGGCCTGCCCGCCGCCGGTTCCATCGACGAACTGGCGGCCATCGGCACCGTCATCCTCGCCGTCCCCGACCCCGAAGTGATAAACTGCATCAAAGACTTCAACCAGCTCAAAACCCCCGTGACGATCATCAACATCGCCACCAACGTAGCCCAGCACGTCTTAGAAGAAACGGCCGTCCCGCCGGTCCGCTGCATCAACGTCAAATTTGTCGGCCACGCCGGCGAAATGTCCCTCGGGCTCGACCCGGTCGTCGTCATCGACAGCCGCCCGGCCGAGCTCGTCCCGGTCGCGCGGGAGATCTTCTCCGTCGTCGGCCACGTCGTCGTCGGCAAAGCCGACATCGTCAGCTTCATCAACACCACCGCCGCCGAAAAAGCCCTTGAAGCCGCCGTTCACATCGAAGAAAGCCTCCGCCAGCAGGGCGTCACCGATCCCGACATCGTCAAAAGCGCCATCCGCCAGGTAGCGGCCGGCGTGCTCAAAGCATATGCGGACCAGGATCTTGGGCCTTTCGCCCGCCAGATTGTCCGAGCCGTCAGGGCTAAAATGAAAAAATAGGGGGCAGGCCGTTGATAGCCCCCATCTGCGTTGTTGGTTCTGTGGGCGCTTGCTAGCGTACGTCCGAGTACGCGTCGCATCGCGTCCTCGAACCGCCTAGCATCTGGGGACTCTGAACGGCCTGCGCACAATTCATGTTATTATAAGAACGCCCCGAAACCGGGGCGGTTCTTTTTTGCTCCTCAAACTGGTCGGTTCCAAATATAGCAAAAGTGGCGATTGACGACAGGCCGGATTAGCGGTATAGTTTCATCATGGCGGATAATCCGCCCGGAGGTGTCGATGCTGCTGCTCACCGTCGACGAACAGAGCCTTGAGCCCATCTACCGGCAGATCGTCGCCCAGATCAGGGACAAAATCGCCGGCCGCGTCCTGCTGCCCGGCGAAAGACTTCCCTCCACGCGCCGGCTGGCCGACCAACTCGGCATTCATCGCTCCACCGTCGCCACCGCTTACCAGGAACTGTGGGCCCTCGGCTTCATCGACCTCAGCCCCGGCTCCCGCCCGCGCGTCCGCGACCGCATGCAGTTTGCCACCGCCGCCGACCGCGGCGACAAGGGCCTCGTCGACTGGCAAACCGTCGTATCGCCGGCCAGCGAAGCCGTCTGGCGGACCTACCGCCGGCTCGACCCGCTTGGCAAGGAAAGCACCCCGGCCCTCATCAACTTTGCCAGCATGAACATGGACAGCCGCCTCTTCCCCCTCGAAAGCTTCCGCGCCTGCCTCGACCGGGCGGTGAAAAACCATGGCGACGCCCTTCTCGGCTACGGCGCCCGGGCCGGCTTCCCGCCGCTTCGCGAATACATCGCCCGCCGCCTGCAGAGCCACGGCATCTCCGTAACCGCCGACGAAATCCTCATCACCAACGGCTCGCAGCAGGGCATCGACCTCGTCTTCCGCATGATTGCCGCCCCCGGCAAGACGGTCGCCATCGAATCCCCCACCTACGACTACGTTCTCCCCCTGCTGCGCTTCTACGGCCTGAGACCGGTGGAGATCCCCATCCGTCAGGGCGGCATGGACCTGGGTGCGCTCGCGGCCGCCATCGCCCAAGAGCGGCCCGTCCTCGTGTACACCATGCCCACCTTCCAGAACCCCACCGGCATCAGCACCGGCCAGGCCCACCGCGAACGCCTCCTCTCGCTGTGCGAACAGCACCGCATCCCCATTCTTGAGGACGGCTTCGAAGAAGAAATGAAATACAGCGGCCGCGTCGTCCTGCCGATCAAATCGATGGACAAACGCCAGCTCGTCATCTACTGCGGCACCTTTTCCAAAGTCCTCTTTCCCGGTGCCCGCGTCGGCTGGTTGGCGGCCGAAAAAGAATGCGTCGAGCGGCTCGTCGCCATCCACCGTTTCAGCGAGCTCGCCCCCAGCATGATTCTTCAGGCGGCCATCCACGAATTCTGCCAGAGCGGCCACTATGACCGCCATATCGGCAGGATGCATCGCGCCTATCGCAAAAGGATGCAAACCGCCGTCCGCGCCCTGAGCCGCCACATCGACCCGGCCTGGGCGGAATGGACCGAACCGAGCGGCGGCTTCCTCATCTGGTTAAAGCTCAAGCCGGCTCCCCACCCGCCGCCCGACTGGAAGACCCTGCTGGCCGCCCACGGCGTCGAAGCGACCACCGGCGGCAGCTTCTTCTACGGCGAAACCCCGGATACATATCTGCGGCTTTCCATCTCCCCCCTCAACGAAGAAGAAATCACCGAAGGCGTGCGGCGTCTCGCCGCCGCGCTTCGCCAGGCCCATCACCCGGACTGAGCGGGGAAAATCACCGGAACCGGCCCGAGCGCCGGCCGACCGTCGCATAAATTACCGTAAATGACCCATGTTAACACTGACCGCATTCATACAGGAGGTAGAAAAACAATGGAACAAGGTACATTTCGCGTAAAAGCCGGCCTGGCGGAAATGCTCAAGGGCGGCGTAATCATGGACGTAACCACCCCCGAACAAGCTAAGATCGCCGAGCAGGCCGGAGCCTGCGCCGTCATGGCCCTCGAAAGGGTTCCCGCCGACATCCGCGCCGCCGGCGGCGTCGCCCGCATGGCCGACCCCACCATCGTCCAGAGGATCATGGAAGCAGTCACCATCCCCGTCATGGCCAAAGCGCGCATCGGCCACTTCGTCGAGGCCCGGATCCTCGAAGCCCTCGGCGCCGACTACATCGACGAAAGCGAAGTCCTGACTCCCGCCGACGATAAATTCCACATCAACAAACACGAATTCAAGGTCCCCTTCGTCTGCGGCGCCAAAAACCTCGGCGAAGCCCTCCGCCGCATCGGCGAAGGCGCGGCCATGATCCGCACCAAGGGCGAGCCCGGCACCGGCAACGTCGTCGAAGCCGTCAAACACATCCGCATGGTCATGAGCGAAATCCGCCTCCTTCAGAACCTTCCCGAGGAAGAAGTCGCCGCCTTCGCCAAAAACATCGCCGCCCCCATCGAGCTTGTCCGCGAAACAAAGAAACTCGGCCGCCTGCCGGTCGTCAACTTCGCCGCCGGCGGCATCGCCACCCCCGCCGACGCCGCCCTCATGATGCAGCTCGGCTGCGACGGCATCTTCGTCGGCTCGGGCATCTTCAAATCCTCCGACCCTGCCGCCAGGGCCAAAGCCATCGTCGCCGCCACCACCTACCACAACGACCCCAAAGTCCTCGCCGAAATCTCCCGCGGCCTGGGTGAGGCCATGCCCGGCCTGGAGATCTCCACCATCGCCCCCCACGAACGCATGCAGGAGCGGGGCTGGTAACAGTGAAAATCGGCGTACTCGCCCTGCAGGGCGCCTTCCGCGAACACCGCTGGATGCTTGAACGCTGCGGCGCCGAAGCGGTCGAAGTCAGGAAACCGGAAGACCTCGACGACCTCGCCGGCCTCGTCATCCCCGGCGGCGAAAGCACCACCATCGGCAAACTGCTCGTCGAATGGGGCCTCATGGATAAAATCCGCACACGGGCCGCCGCCGGCATGGCCATCTACGGCACCTGCGCCGGCATGATCCTCCTTGCCAGGGAAATCGTCGGCAGCGACCAGCCCCGCCTCGGCCTTATGGATGTCGCCGTCCGGCGCAACGCCTTCGGCCGCCAGCGCGAAAGCTTCGAAGCCGACCTCAAGGTACCCGAATTCGGCGCCGAACCGGTAAGGGCCGTCTTCATCCGCGCCCCCTACATCGAAAGCGCCGGACCGGGCGTCAAAATCATGGCCGCCGTCGGCGACCACATCGTCATCGCCCGCCAGGGCAACCTCCTTGCCACCGCCTTCCACCCCGAGCTTACCAATGATGACCGTATCCACAAATATTTCATTGAAATGATCCAAGGCAAGGCATAATAAAAGGGCCAGCGAATATATTACATATTCGCTGGCCCAATTTATTTAAAGGGAGTAGCATCGCCATGCACATCCCCGCCGATACCCTTGAGCGCATCGAGCGCGAACTCACCCTCACCCCCGCTAGGGAAGAGGCCATCGTCGCCGATTTCCGCGCCGCCATGGCCGCCGGGCTGGCCGGTGAGCCGAGCACCCTCAGAATGCTGCCCTCCCACCTCGGCAAACCGTGCGGCGACGAGCGCGGTCTTTTCCTCGCCCTCGATTTCGGCGGCAGCAACGTCCGCGTCCAGCTCGTCGAGCTGTGCGGCGGCGGGCGATGGCTCGTCCGCAGGCAGACCGCCGCCCCGCTAAAAGACCCCGCAGGCGCCTACGACCATACCTCCGCCGCCGCCACCGGCGAGCAGCTCTTCGACTTCCTCGCCGCCCAAATCGCCTCCCTCGTCGACGGCGGGGCCGACTACCTCCTCGGCCACACTTTCTCCTTCCCCTGCCGCCAGCTCGACCTCGGCCACGCCGTCCTCCTCGGCTGGACCAAGGAAATAAAGACCGCCGGCGTCGAAGGCCGCGAAGTCAACGCTCTGCTGGCCGCCGCCCTCGCCCGCCGGGGCCTGGCGGGCGTGCGGCCCGTGGCCGTCATCAACGACACCGTCGGTACCCTCCTCGCCGCCGCCTACCGCGACCCCGCGGCCGACATCGCCGCCATCTGCGGCACCGGCCACAACACCTGCTACTACGACGCCGCCCGCGATCTGGTCATCAACATGGAATCCGGCAACTTCGCCGCCCGGCCCTTCACCCGCTGGGACGACGCTCTCGATGCAGCCAGCGAACATCCCGGAACCCAGCGGCTCGAGAAAATGGTCGCCGGCCGCTACCTGGGCGAGCTCGTCCGCCTCATCCTCGCCGGCCTGGGCGACCCCGTCGGCCAGCCTTATTCGCTTACCACCGCCGACCTTGCCGACTGGCTTGCAAACCCTGGCCAAGCTCCCTCGCGCCGCCGCCTCGCCGCCCTCGTCGCCGGGCGTTCCGCCCGGCTGGTCGCCGCCACCTTCCGCGGTGTCCTCGCCCATATCGACCCCGGCCGGAAAACCGGGCACACCATCGCCGTCGACGGCTCGCTGTACGAAAAAATGCCCGGTTATGCCGGGGCGCTGGCCGCCGCTCTCGGTCAGGCCCCCGTCCTCGTAAAAGACGGCTCCGGGGTGGGCGCCGCGGTCGCCGCCGCGCTTGCCGCTAGTCGCCGTTAGACCGGGCGGCGGGCTGGTCGTCCCAGCGGGGCATATTGCCGCGGGGGCTGTTGAACACCGAATTGATCGCATGGGTCGCGTTGAGTTGGGTCATCAGCCATATGTACATATCCCGCAGACTGGCCAAATCGAAATGAGTGTTCTTCAGCGCGTTCAGCGTCCAGGCCGCCAGCCAGATAAACAGGAAGACGACCGTAATCATCCCGACGCACACATTAGGGGCATTGACGACAAGCTTCCACATCCCGGATCGCTCCTTTCCCGCTGCTACAGGATATGCGGCAAGCGGCCCTCCCGTCCGTCCGAAAACATGAAACCCGCCTCCAAGCAGAGGCGGGTTCGTCGTTAAAGCCTGTAAAACTAAGGGCGGTTCTCGCGGGGGAGCTTCTCCAGCGCCTTGATCAGCAGCGTCAGCACCCGGTTGACCGGCGTCGCCACCCCGTAGCGCTCGCCCTCGCGGACAAGGGCGCCGTTGATCGCCTCGATCTCCGTCATCCGACCCCCCGACAAATCCTGCAGCATCGAAGAACGGTTCTGGGCGGTGGCCACGGCGACGGCCAGAACCTTCTCCACCGGGTCGCCGTACGGCAGCTTCACCCCGGCGGCGTCCGCCACCCTCACCGCTTCCTCCACCGCCAGCGCCAGCACCTGTCTGGTTTCATCATGTTCGGCCAGCTCGCCGTTTTTCAGGCCGGTGATGCCGGTCAGCGCGTTGATACCAACGTTGACGATCAGTTTACCCCAGATAAGGGACGCCACATTGTCGTCAGCCACGGTCTGTATGCCCGCCCGCGTCAGACAGGCGGCTATTTTCTCCAGGCGCGCGGTCAGTCCGCCGCCCAGCTCGCCGATATGGGTCTCGCCGCTGCCGCCGTGCATGATCCGCCCCGGCCCCAGCAGCGTCGCCCCCTGGGCGGTCGTGCCGGCGATCACCCTGCCTGCCCCGACCGCGGCGGCGATCGCCTCCGCGTTGCCGTAGCCGTTCTGGAGAGTCAGCACCGCCGTATCCGGGCCGAGCAGGCTCAGGGCCGTTTCGGCGGCCTTCGCGGTCGCGGTCGACTTCACGAATACGATCACAAGCTCGGCTGTGCCGATATCCTCCAGCCTGGTCGTCGCCTTCGGGCGGGCGACGATATCTCTGTCTGCGGCGGCGATGGCCAGTCCCTTGTCATTGATGGCCCGGACATGCTCTTCCCACACATCCAGCAGCCACACCTCTTCTCCCGCCAGCGCCAGACGGCCGCCGAACAGGCTGCCCATGGCGCCGGCGCCGATGATGGCGATCTTCACAGCCTCACCCCCGGGCTAATAAAGCCGTTTGAGCACGTCGTCCTTCATCGTGAAGCTGTGCTCCGGCCCGGGGAACTTGCCGGTCGCGACCTCTTCGGCGTAAGCGTTGAAGGCGGCCACGATATCCTGGCTGATATTTGCGTACTGTTTGACGAACTTCGGCACGAACCGGTCGAACAGGCCGATCAGGTCGTGGGTGACAAGCACCTGGCCGTCGCAGTGGACGCCCGCGCCGATGCCGATTGTCGGGATGGTAAGCTTCTTGGTAATGATTTCCGCCAGCGGTGCGGGAATAGCCTCAAGCACGATCGCAAACGCGCCGGCCTCTTCCAGCTTCAGCGCCTCGTTGATCATCCGCTCGGCCGCCGCGGCGTCCTTGCCCTGCACCTTGAAGCCGCCGAGCGCCGAAGCCGTCTGCGGCGTGAGGCCGATATGGGCCATGACCGGGACGCCGCCGTTGACGATCGCCCTTACCGTCTCCACCACCGGCAGGCCGCCCTCCAGCTTAATGCAGTCGGCGCCACCCTCCTTCATCATCCGGGTCGCGTTATACACCGCGTCGCTGATGCTCATATTATACGAGCCGAACGGCAGGTCGCCGACAATCAGAGTGTTCTTCGCGCCGCGCACCGTCGCCTTGCAATGGTGGATCATCTCCTCCATCGTCACCGGCACCGTGCCGTCATAGCCCAACACCACCATACCCAGCGAATCGCCGACAAGGATCAGCTCGATGTCCGTCTTGTCCACCAGGATGCCGGTGGGATAATCGTAGGCCGTAACCATGCGGATTTTTTTGCCCTGCTCCTTCATTTCCTTGAGCGCGGGGATAGTCACCTTCTGCTTAGCCATGGACGTTTCCTCCCATTCGAATATTGATACCGTACCGCAGCGCGCTGCCGCGCCGCTGCCTAATGCAATTAATTCGCTGCCGGAAAATAATTCCCTGCCCGTAAAAAGCGAAAAGGGTGGCGCACTACCACCCTTGTCGGCTACTTCACGGTTTAGTTCTTGCCGCTCTTGCTGCTGCACTTCGCCTCGAAACCGGAGAAAGTGGCGAAATCGCCCTGCACAGGGCTGTCCTGCGCGTCTTTATTCTTATCCTCAGCCATCGTTATTTCTCCCCGGGCTTTCTACGAGCACCCTTCGATGCACTTGAACCCGCATCTTACGCAGGCCTCGCCGTTCAGCACGTCCTGGTCGACCGCTACGGAACTCTCGCGGCTGCTGTCGGACTTCTGGGACATCGATCACCACCCCTTTCGGGTATTAGTGTGCCCATACCGGCGGTTGATAACACCTATCTGTTTTATTGCGGATTAACGGCTTTTCGCCAGCAGTGTCTGCAGCCTGACGATGAACTCCCCCTGCGCGCGGTTGATCTTCCGCATCGCCAGCGGCACGGGAAAAAAAGCCGCCTGGTCGATCTCCGGGAACCACTGCTGGCGACCCGACCCGGGCGGCCACTCCAGCGGGAAAAGATTGCTCGCCGGAACGCGCTCCTCCTCCCAATCGCCCTCGAACGCCCACGCGTGCACCACCTTGCCGCTCGCCTGCACCACCGAACCCAGCGGCATAAAATCGCCCGCCGCCGTCAGCCCCGTCTCCTCGGCGAACTCGCGGACGGCGGCCGCCAGCAGCTCCTCCCCGCTCTCGATCTCGCCCTTGGGGATGCCCCAGTAGCCCCAGTCCTTATTTTTCAGATACGGCCCGCCGGGATGAGCAAGAAAGATCTCCAGCGTGCCGCCGCGCCGCCGGAACATCATCAGGCCGGCGCTGACCTTATTTATTTTCATGACTGCTCCTTCTGCGCCGGACGTGGATATCCTCCCGGCGCACATCCATTATAGAAGTTTTCCCGCAGAGTGTCAGCCGGAAACAGGAATAAAAACCCTCCGTCCGGAAATATTGAAACAGAAAGCAAACCCGAAGGAGGTAATATAAAATGCTGTTCACCCCGTTCACCGCCAAGGGGCTAAACCTGAAAAACCGTATCGTCATGCCGCCGATGTGCAACTACGTTGCCGGCCGCGTCGGCCTCGCCACCGATTGGCACTTCGTCCACTACGTCACCCGCGCCGTCGGCGGCGTGGGACTCATCATCCAGGAAGCCACCGGCGTCGAGGACGGCGGCCGCATCACCGCCCGCGACCTCGGGCTGTGGAACGACGGCCAGCGCGACAGCCTGGAGCGCATCGTCGCCGCCGTTCACCAGCACGGCGCCAAAATCGCCGTCCAGCTTAACCACGCCGGCCGCAAAAGCGAAGTCGACTACCTCGAACCGGTCGCCCCTTCGCCCATCCCCTTCAGCGACAAACACCGCACCCCCCACGCCCTCACCGCGGCCGAAATCGCCGCCATCGTCGACCGTTTCGCCGCCGCGGCCCGCCGTGCCGCCGCCGCCGGCTACGACGCCGTCGAGATCCACGGTGCTCACGGCTACCTCATCAGCCAGTTCCTCTCACCCCTCGGCAACAAACGCGACGACGGCTACGGCGGCTCCCCGGCGGGCCGCGCCCGCCTGCTCGGCGAGGTCGTCGCCGCCGTGCGCGCCGTCCTTCCCGCCACCATGCCGATAATCGTCAGAGTCTCGGCCTCCGACTGGGAAGAAGGCGGCAACACCCCCGAATCCATGGCCGCCATGCTCAACCTCGTTAAAGGCGAAGGCATCGACATCGTCCACGTCAGCTCCGGCGCCGTCACCCCCGCCGTCCCGCGGGCCTACCCCGGCTACCAGATACCCTTCGCCCTCACCGTCAAAGAAAAAACCGGCCTGCCCGTCATCGGCGGCGGCCTTATCACCGAACCCATCCAGGCCCAGCAAGTCGTCAAAGCCGGCGTCGATCTCGTCTACCTCGGCCGCGAGCTGATGCGCAGCCCCTACTGGCCCCTCAAGGCCGCCTTCGTGCTCGGCCAGGAGACCGACTGGCCCGAGCCGTACCTGCGGGGCAAATTCCTGTGAACCGTCTGCCCGCGGACGCCGCCCTGCTCGTCGTCGATGTCCAGAAAGCCATCGACGACCCCGTATGGGCCAAACACGGGCCCCGCAACAATCCCGGGGCTGAGGAAAACATCGCCGCCCTGCTCGCCGCCTGGCGCCGCACCGGACGCAAAATCGTCCATGTCAGACACGAGTCGACCGAGCCCGGCTCCACCTACCGTCCCGGGCAGCCCGGCTGCGAATTCAAGCCCTGTGCCGCGCCTCAGCCCGGCGAACAAGTCGTCGTCAAAAACGTCAACAGCGCCTTCATCGGCACCGGCCTCGAACAAACCATCCGGGCCGCCGGCACCGCCTGCCTCGTCGTCTGCGGCGTCATCACCAACAACTCCGTCGAAGCCACCGTGCGCATGGCCGGCAACCTCGGCTTCGATACCTGGCTCGTCCATGACGCCGCCTTTACCTTCGCCCGCCCTGACTACGAGGGCCGCCTCCGGAGCGCCGCCGAAGTCCACGCCATGTCGCTCGCCAACCTCGCGGGCGAATACTGCCGCATCGTCACAACCGGCGAAATGCTCGCCAAGATTTGACCCCAGGGGGTGACAACCATGAAAGTAGCGGCCGTAAGCGTCGCCAGCTACGACCGCGCCGCGGTGGAAAGCGGCCTCGCCGAAGCGCTCGGCCTCCTCGGTGGCGTGGCGCGCTTTATCGCCCCCGGCGACAAAGTGCTCGTCAAACCCAACATGCTCGAAGGCCTGCCCCCCGAAAAGGCGGTCACCACCCACCCCGAGATCCTGCGGGCGGTGCTCCGCGCCGTCAAGGCGGGCGGGGCCACCCCCGTCGTCGGCGACTCGCCCGGCACTACCGGTACCCTAAAAGCGGCCGAGAAATGCGGTCTCCTCGCCGTCTGCCGCGAGGAAGACGTTCCCCTCGTTCCCTTCGAAGCCACCGTCGACCTTCCTTATCCCGCTGGCGGCATCGTCAAAAAATTCACCCTGGCGCGGCCCCTGGCCGAGGCCGATAAAGTCATCTCCCTCGCCAAGATGAAAACCCACACCTTCATGGGCATCACCGGCGCGGCCAAGAACATGTTCGGCTTCGTCGTCGGCATGCAGAAGGCCCAGTTTCACCTGCGGATGCAGGCGCGCAAAGAATTTGCCGCCATGCTCATCGACCTCGCCAACCTCGTACAGCCCGTATTATCTATCGTCGACGGCGTTGTCGGCATGGAAGGCAATGGCCCGCGCAACGGCAAACCGGTTCACGCCGGCGTTCTCCTCGCCGGGGCCGACTGCTTCGCCGTCGACGTCGTCATGGCCGAAATCATGGGCTTCGACCCCGCCCGCCTGCCCCTCACCGCCCTCGCCTGCGAACGCGGTCTCACGCCCCCTCTTGCCGGCATCGACCTCGCCGGCAGCGCCAAGGACATCCGGCTCAACTTCGTCGCCCCCCGCACCATGCTGTCGCTGACCGACCGTATCCCCGGCTGGGCGGCCGCCTTCGGCCGCAGCCACCTCACCGCCCGGCCGGAAATCGGCGCCGCCTGCGTCGGCTGCGGCCGCTGCGCCGCCCACTGTCCCCCTGAGGCTATGACCGTAACCGACGGCAAAGTCCGCATCGACTACGGCAAATGCATCCGCTGCTATTGCTGCCAGGAGCTTTGTCCGGCCGATGCGGTGCATCTGGAAGAGGGGCGGATGCTCAAGCTGGCGCGGCGGTTTTTGTGACCGGTTGATCTTTGCATGAGCGTGCTTAACCGTAAGCATTGATAAAATCGTCAATGTTACTGGACAATAATAAGGGCCAGGCTTCCATGATCTTTGCAAAAGGCCATTCCCACCAGGCAATTTTCAACAACTTCTTAATTACCTGCTCGTCAAACCGCAACCTGCACAACCTGGCCGGATTACCCGCCACGATGGAATACGGGGCGACATCTTTGGCCACGACACTATGTGCGCCGACGACGGCACCATCGCCAATTCTGACGCCGGACAGAATGAGCGCTTTACTTCCTATCCAAACATCATTTCCGATAATGACGTCGCCCTTCGACTTTGGATGGCCTGGGAAACAATGGGCCTGCTCGCAAATTGCACTGAATGGATAGGTGGTAACCCAGTCGGAACGATGCTCCCCGCCAAGCATGATTTCAACGCCGTCAGCGATGGAACAAAAGCGGCCGATTTTTAACGTTGCTCCTTCATCCCAGGAGAAAATCGTAGGCGAGCCATAGGTCCAGTCGCCGATATCGTAACCCCGATAAAGCTCGTTTTGGCTTAGAAAAAAAGACATGCTCCTATTCCTCCTCTGTACCAAAATATGCCGGCAGTCTGGCGGATGCCATCCAGCGATTCTTATTTCCCGGTTGTCGCCAGTCTTGCACGCGCCTTTTCCCCAAACAGGATAGCGGCGCTCCGACCAAGAGCATTTCGCCGCCCCGCTCCATGCTCTGCTCCCACTCGTCGACCGTATCCCCGGCTGGGCGGCCGCTGCTACTGCTGCCCTCTGATCGGCAGATACGGTGCACATGGAAAAGGGCCATATACTGAAGCTGGCGCAGCGATGTCAGCAAGCCCCGCATATTTGTAAAAATGGCGGGTTTTTGTTCGAAAACAGGATTAATACGGAGTTTGGAGAATTTATCTATTTATTTCAGTGCCTGCACGGACTGTTAATGCTTATTTGCTTGGGAGGGGGCTTTTGAGTGAAAAAGAGAACAATATTTGCTGTGCTTGCCGTCGCACTGGCTGTCGGTACTGTAAATCAGGCGCCGGTTTCCGCCTGTTACGGAGTGCGGGCAATGGGTATGGGGGGAGCCTTTATTGGTGTAGCGGATGATGTAAATGCCGTATATTGGAATCCAGCCGGAATTGCCTTTACCAAAGAAACTCAGGCCAATATACAACACATAACAAACAACCGCGAACTGATAAACTATATAGATATTGTCGAAGTGACCACCCCGGTAAAAAACGGGGCAATCGGGTTGACTTATGTTAAAGACAGGGCCGCCATGAACTACCTGATTCAAGGCCAAAACTATAATCAGGAGTGGTATGTTTTATCCTATGGCGCCAAAATCACGGATAACCTGGCAATAGGGACAAATATAAGGCAAGTAGTCGAGAAGACAGCCCTTAACGGCCAAACAGAATCAAAACACTTTACGGGGTTGGATGCCAGCCTGTTTTATAAAAATAATAAGTGGTCTTGCGGCTTATTGGTGCAGGACTTTAATAGGCCGACGACTTTGGACGGCGGCTATATGATTCGTAACTACCGCCCGGGTATTGCCTATCGCCCGGACAATAAAACAATTATCGCCGCCGATATTTATGATGCGACCGACGAAATAGAACGGGCGTATTGCGTTGGGGCGGAGTATAAGGCAAGCGATGCAATAACGCTTAGGGCCGGCTGCTACCAAAGGAACTTGACGTTCGGCATAGGCATAAAGGTAGGAAAGGACACGGAAGTCAACTTTGCGCACCTGGGCGGAGACTTGGGTGGCACCAACATGATAGGTGCGCAAACCAAATTCTAATAGTAGCAAAAAAGAGCACTTCACGAATCACCCGCCAAATAAGAGAAAGACTATGGACACCGAAAAATCCCGGTGTCCATAGTCTTTCTCCGCAGCTGTTGCACGGACCGTCAATTTTTTTATTCCGAACGGCTATCTCAGCTTAAAGACCACCGCTATTTTCGAAAAACAGCGTATCGCCTGCCTCGAATCGGTTTCGTGCGCAGGAATAAAGCGCCATTCCCTTACCGCTTGGACGGCGGCGTCGTCCAGCAGCTTGCTGCCGGACGAGCTAACAATCGATACTTCCCCGGGATGGCCGGTCTCCAGGATTTCCGCCTTGACGACAACGCTGCCTTCCACACCGGACTGCCGCGCTTCTTCCGGATAGCGAGGCTCGACTCGGGACAGAACCCTCGGCCCGGTGACGCCCTTGGCGGCCTGCCTACCTATTGCCCCGGGCGCGGCACTGCCGGCAGACTTATTTTTTTCGCCGCTGCCGGCGGCACTCATCCCGGGCTGTGAGGGGAAGACATCGTCAGCAACCGCTTTTGGGTCAACCGTGTGCTCCGGAGATTTCGCCACCTGTCTGATGACGACCTTCGCAGCCTGGGGATTCTCCGCCGCAGGCGGAGAAGGCTTGCGTTCGGGCTTGTCGCCCGTAGTAGGCACATCGATCAATTCCAACTCGATGGTTTGCGGCGCCTGCGGGTTAAAAAGCAATTTGCCGCTCCAAAACCCAACCATGCCGAACAGCAGAAGATGTATAAGGCACGACAGGAGCAGCGCTTTTCGCCAGACGGTTTGCCGAACCATCAATGTTCCCTCGGGGGCGGCCCGGTAGCCACGGCTACTCGCCGGACCCCCAACGCCTTTAACTCATCCAACACGGTGACTATCCTTCCATACTCGGTCTGCCTGTCAGCCCGCAGCAAAAAGGCGGGGTCCCCCCGTTGCGCCAGCAGGGCCTGTATGCGTGGCCTGAAAAGCTCCGGCGGAATATCCTCCCGGTCGATCAGTATCCGGCCTTCGCTGGTGATCGTTATAACCGTGTTTTTGGTTAATTCGGTCTGCGTGGTCGCGGCTGCCGGCAGATTAAGCGGCAATGACCGTTGTTCCACCATATACAGAGTGCTCATCATAAAGAACACCAGCAAGAAAAAGATAATATCGATCATCGGGATAATCATCAATTTTGGGGTCCGCTCGATGCGCAGGTTACGCAGTTTCATGCCGTTCACTCCGGTTCATGGCGGTCAGGAGAAAGGTGCAGCCCCTTTCCAGATCGGTAACAATCGCATCCAGGCGGTAAACGAAATAGCTGTGCACGGCAAGCGCCAGCACCGCGACGCACAGCCCCGCCGCCGTGGCCACCAGGGCCTCGCCCACTCCTCCCGTGATGGCTCGCGGCTGGCCGGAGGCTATGTTCATAACGCTGAACGACGAGATCATGCCAACAACCGTGCCCAACAAGCCCAACAGCGGAGCCAAAGTCACGATAGTATCCAGAATCCCCAGCCGTTTGCGCAGGTTGGCGGCGGCCAGCGACGCGGCGCCGGAAAGCATGTTTTCCAGACCGTGGCTATTTAAGTGTGGATGCTTAAGCCCTTCCGCCAAAACGTCCGGGATTACGCCGTCTGCCAGCCGGCATACTTCCAGGGCCCCGTTGTTATCGCCCTGCGCCAGTAAAGGTCCCAGCTTCGCCAACAGCGCGTCGGCATCGGTATCGGCGCGGCGGTATGCCTGAAACCGCTCGATGGCGATAGCCATCACAATTATCGAGCATAACAGCAAAGGATACATGACCAAGCCTCCCTTTTGGAAGACGGCCAGTGCGGCAGATAACGACTCCATATACATACCTCCATTGAGCGCCGAGCCAACTTATCCAGCCTACAGTTTGTAATGCCAGGACAGGGAATACGTTCTTCCCGGCATCGGGTAGTTGGCTTCAAAGTAATATTTGTCGAAAATATTGCAGATTGCCAGGCTGAAAACAGAGCGCTTGTTTTCTAGCTGAAACGACAGATCGGTCGTTGTATAGCCGGGCAGACTGCGCCCGGCGGCCGTCATCTCGCCGGTGTAATGCATATCGATGGCAGCCCGGAAGCTTCTATTTTTGTAATGGAAGCCACAGGAAAAGGTATATTCGGGCAAATTGTTCAGCAAAGTGCTGGCGTCGAGATTATCGCCGCCTTTGCTTCCTTTTTGGCGCGAAGCGGTTACGATTGTGCTGAAGTGCGGATTGGAATCGTAATTAAACGACATTTCCAGGCCCCGGATCTTCGCGTTGGCGACATTATAGGTAGGATAATAGCCCTGGGTGGTAAAGCGTGAAATATAAATGTTGATATAGTTATCGATGTCCATATAATAGCCGGTCACCCTCCAGGAAAGCCTGTCGGTCGCCTGCTTGCGCCAGCCCACCTCATAAGACCGGCCGTGCTCAGGATTGAGCGTACCGAAAGCCTGCTGCCACTCCGCCTGGGTGGCGAAACCGCGCGCCGCCGATATTTGCCGTGCCGTACTGCCGGCATCCCAGTTGAAGTAATTGTAGCTCCACCGGAAGTAATCGGCAGGGGTCGGCGGGCGGAAGACCGAACCGGCGCTGGCGTAGACCGTTTCCCGGTCGCTGATGTTGTGGGTTATGCTTAGCTTCGGGCTGAAATAATTGGCGTCGCTGCTGCATGGCTTCTGGGGCAGCGTGGCATCGAATACATCCATCCTAAACTTGGAATAGTCATACCGTGCACCCAGCCCGATGATCCACTTCGGATCGATCTGCCAGTTGTCCTGGAAAAACAGTCCGTTGAAATCCGTTTTCAACAGCGATTGATACGACGTCAGGTCATAGTTCATTGTTTGATACTGAAGCCCATACGTCAGCTTATGGTTTCCCGCGGTCGATGTCTGCTGCCAGTCGACGCCCCGGTCGGTAAGATTTGATTGCCATATTTGCCGCAGGGTGGTGTTGAGGGCCGTACGTCCCCATTCCGTCCGGAACTGGTTGTTCTGATGCAGGCTCAGCTTGCTGGAGCCGGAGGTATAACTAACGGAATAGTTATTGGCTCGCCAGAAACGGTAGCTGCCGTCCGTCAACGGCCAGCCGGCGGTGCCGAATAAGGTGGGAGGATCGTTGACAACAGGGTAGTTGGACAGGTACCCGTTTGTCGATCCCGGTTTATTCCCCGTGATTATTCCCTCTGTGCGGATATCATGCAGCATGGAAAAGTCGAGACTTTCCCGTGCATTGATCTTATAGCGAAGATTGAGATTCGCGTTTTTATCGTCGCTCCAGTTGTTGCGGTAAAATCCGTCGGATTTGTTTTTGTTGAGGTTGACCAGCCAGGAGTATTTGCCATCGTCGCTTGCTCCCTGGTTTGTGAAGATCACTTTCCGGGTGGCAAAAGAGCCGTAGCTGTATTTGATGTCTGATTGGACCTTGCCGGGAGCAGTTTCCGTCACCAGGTTGACTACACCGCCCCACGTCCCGGCATAAGCCGCCGAACTGGCGCCGGGGATGACCTCGACTTTCTGGATGCTGGCGATCGGAATGGAGTCCCAGGCAAACCCGCGGCCCAGCATCAAGCCGCCCTGGTTTTGCAGGATATTGCCGTTTATAGCGACCAGAAATCGTTCGCCACCCATGCCGCGCAACGTTGGCTGTGTGCCCGAATTGGGGTTGAACAGCACCGTAAACCCGGGAAGATCGCGGAACAAATCGGTAACGCTATTGATCTGGCCGGCATTGATTTTATCTTTGACATCGACGGTCGTCTTCTGAGCTTTCTCGATATCGACCTGCTCTTTTGCGCCGGTGACATATACTGTTCCCAATTCATATTCCGGCGCCGTCGGCGATTGCGCCGCATACGCCCGGACATCAACCGGATTAAGCAGATAAAAAGCGATTGCCGACAAGAGCAGTATTTGTCCCGATCTTTGCATTGGTTTTGTGAAAAATAGCATCCCGTACTCCCCTGTTTCCCCTAATATTTATCTTTTTTTATTTCGTTCTCTGTCACTATTATCCTTTGATAGGAAAAAATACAGATTTGTGAAAGGTAAAGGAAAATTTTGCATCAGGGAGGAAGTAATAAAATTATAGGAAAACGTTGCATAAATTAGGAGGCGTGCAGTGTAGATGAAACGGAGCAAACTTGCATACGGGTTATTCATCCTTGTATTTCTGGCTGTTGTAAGTCTGGGTGCCCAGCCTTGTTACAGCAAGCCGCTAGAGACAATCAAAATTGGGGCATTGCTGCCGCTATCCGGGGACTGGAGCGAGGCCGGCCGGGGGGCGCAGGCGGCCCTTGCGGCAGGCGTCGGTCAGGTAAACCATTATCTGGCTGCCTCAGGCTTGCGGCTGGAAATTGATATTCGCGATACGGAAGGCAAGCCTGCAAAAGCGCTGGCCGAACTGGCGTCGTTGGCCCAACAGGGGACTCGTATCGCTATCGGCCCCATGAGCAGCGAAGAGGCCAAAGTGCTGAACGAATACGCATCCGGCCATTCCATCCTGCTGGTAAGCCCTTCGGCGACCGCGACCGAACTTTCGAAAAAGGACAACTTCTTCCGGGTGATTCCCACCGACTGGAATCAGGCGGACGGGCTGATAAAGATCATGGACAGGGAGGGCGTAACCCATTTTGCCGTAGTATACTACGACGACGTATTCGGCCGGGGATTTTGCGAGCAGATGAAAACGGCGGCCTTAAAAAGCGGCAAACAAATGCTCGGCGGCATCCCCCTTGCGTCGTCGCCCGATTATGTGTCAACGGCGGGCGAGCTTGACAGGCTGACGCAAACGGCTGATCCCGCCAAAACGGCGATCGTGTTGATCGGCCCCGGTAAGCAGGCGGCCGAATTTGTCAAAAGCGTATCTCCCGCCAGCCCGGCTGCCGGGATGAAATGGTTTGCCGGCGCAGAGATTATCGGCAGCAAAGACTTTGTCGCCGACAAATCGGTGGCCGCTTTTGCCGCCGGTGCCCGCATGGAAGGCCTGAGTATCGGCTATAACGGCATTGCCCTCGACGCATTGCCCTCCATTAACTATTTCTTAAACGGCGCGGCGGACATCTCGCCTTTCGCGCTTACGACCTGGGACAGTCTCTGGCTGATCGCCGAGACTTGCCGCCAAAATCCGGAGGCCGACGTGGACGCGTTGAAGGCGACGTTGACAGCTACCGCCAAAGAATTCCGGAACTCCTACGGACTGATCAACACCATGGACGACAACGGCGATACCGTGAGCGCTCGGTTCATGCGCTATCAGCTTTATGCGACCGGCAACGGGAACTATGACTGGCGTTGCAAGGGTCATTACGTCAATCCGTCGATCAGCGCTCCGTTTATCAGGACAATCGAACCCGGGATCGCGAAAAACGGCGGTGTGGTCCGGGTCGGTGCGATACTGCCTCTGCGGGGCGATACTGCCCTGGAGGGTAAAGAAGTACAGGCCGTCCTTGAACTGGCGGCTGCTTCATTCAACAAGTATGCGTCTGACAATGGCTCGGGGATCAAAATCGAGCTGGTGGTCGAAGACACAGCCAGCAACCCGCAGACAGCCAAGGCGGTTACCCGGAAATTGCTCGATCAGGGAGTGAAGAACTTCATCGGCGCTGTGAGCAGCAGCGAGCTTGCCGCCGTGGAGCCGTTGCTGCGCTCGCGGGACGCGCTGGCGATATCGCCGATGTCCACCGCGCCATCGCTCAGCAAAAA
Source organism: Selenomonadales bacterium 4137-cl (assembly GCA_032334055.1). Taxonomy (NCBI): domain Bacteria; kingdom Bacillati; phylum Bacillota; class Negativicutes; family Acetonemataceae; genus Anaeroselena; species Anaeroselena agilis. Next base: position 3,863,297 of record JAUOZS010000001.1, read on the forward strand.
GGACCATATCTACCGGCTAATCATGAATGACGGCTATCAGGCGCAGGCATTGGCTTCCCTGGCAAAACGGGATGGGATTAAAAATGTCGTTGTTTTATACCGCGACGAGGTCTACGGCCAAGACCTGCTGAAGACCTTCAGCGCCGCCTATGACGGCAAGGTGTTTCCGTTAGGCTACAACGCTGGCGACGGGAATCTCGACCAATTGCTTGCGCGGGCCGAACAACTGGTGGCTTCGGCAGGCGAAGACAACACGGCCGTGCTGGTGATCGCCTATAATGAAATTACGGAAATCTTACGCCTTAAGCCGGACAGCAACTTAAATTCCGTGCCCTGGTACGGCACCGACAGTATCGCCCTGCAAGGCGCGCTCTGCAGCGACGGGACGGCGGCGGGGGTTGCCGCCCGGGTCGGGCTGACAGCGGTCGGCTACAGCGCGTACGGGAATTATTTCGACCCCTTATACCACGTCATAAACTATCAACTGGCGGATAAAATTCACCATCAGATTAAAGAAAGCTCGGTCGCCGCCTTTGACGCCTTGTGGATGATTGGCTGCGCCTACCTGGAAAACGGCGCTGCCGCCGACAACAAAAAAATCGCCGCCTATGTACAAAAGGCGGTTTTCCGGGGAGTAAGCGGCCTTGTCGCCCTGGATGCATACGGAGACCGCAGCATCGGCTACTACAGAATCTACCGGTTCAACGAGGCCAAAGACGGACAATACCGGTGGACCAACATCGGGCTGTACAGCTTGGACTACGCCAAAAAAGGCATAATAGAAATAAACAAGTAAGAAAAGTAATCAATTATCAAGCCGCGGTGAACGCCGCTACGTCCGCATCATATTAAAATGAGGGGGAATGGTTGTGAATCAGGAGATTACCAAGGAAGACGCCAACGAACTATACGTTCTTTGGACCAGCGGAGACCGCGAAAACGCCTTAAGCATGGCCTTCATGTACACGCATAACGCCAAACTCAAAGGCTGGTGGGAAGACGTAACCCTGATTGTCTGGGGCGCGTCGACGAAACTGCTGGCTCAGGATGAGGAACTGCAGGCGCGCATCAGGCAAATGATCGACGCCGGTGTCGACGTAGTGGCCTGCTTGGCGTGCGCCGAGATGTTCGGAGCGACGAAGTTGCTGGGTGATCTCGGCATCGAGGTCAAGCCCATGGGGTACCCGTTGACGCAACTGCTTAAAGCGGGCAAAAAAGTTCTTTCCGTATAGTGTCACATGTAGCGCCCTGCCGTCGGAATAGACGGCAGGGCGCTTTTCATATGATTAACCGTCAAACAGGCCGAAGTTCTGCAGCCCTTCCAGGATTCCCGCCGCGTAATGTGCGCTGGCGAAATGGACGCCGCCCTCGGTGCCTGTCAACTGGCGCCTGAAATCGGGGCAGGCGTTGCCGACGACAATCCCCCTAAAACCCTGGACGAACATCGAATAGTCATTGCCGCTGTCGCCGCACACGATCACCTGGTGATCCGCGACATCGCGCATCTTCTGCACAAACCGCAGAGCCGGGCCTTTGCCCGCTCCTTCCGGCAAAACATCGATGATCCGCCCCAGGGAAGATATGATCTCGACCGGCAGTTTCAGCTCCCGCTTCATTTCGCATAACTGGGCCAAAACCGCTTTATGATTGCCGCTATCGGTGGTGTACGATAACCGGAACCGCGGGCGGATTGGTTGCATGATCAGATTATTGACATTCGCGAACAGAGACCGTATCTCGGCGGGATTCCAAGTGGAACCTATCTTCGTTTCCCAGCCGGCGTTGCGGATAAACTTGGGCGCGACATGAATCTCCGTGCCCACGTCGGAGACCAGCACATCTGGAGTAAGCAGCCCGTCGGACTCGACAAGCCGCCGGGCGGAAGAGAACAGGCGGCCGGTTATATACACCAGCAAAATCCTCGACCGGTGGCGCTTTATAACCCGATTCAGCGTGCCTAGGGATTGCCGGCAGCCTACCAGCGTGCCGTCAAGATCGGTGGCTAATAAATATTCTGGCGGATGCTTGGCGTCTCTTTTCGGCATTCGACCACCTCGCGGTATATTTTCGTCAAATCCGACGCAACCTGCAGCCAGGAATACCTTCGGGCGTGCAGGGCGGTATCTTTTCTCATTCGGGTACTCAAATAATCGTTGGTGAGCAATTCATAAATAGCATCAGCCAGCATCGCCGGGTCTTTGGGTTCCACCAGGATGCCGGTAATCCCGTCCAGCACAGTATGCCGCAGCCCACCCGTGTTCGAAGCGATCACCGGGCAGCCGCAGGCCATGGCCTCGAGGGCGACCAACCCGAAAGACTCGTAATAAGAAGGGACGACCGTCGCTCTGGCCATAGAGAAACATTGCGCCAACCCTTCGTGTTTCAGGGGGCCGAGAAACTCAACACAGTCAGTCAGCGCATTTTCGTCGATGAACTTGCGGTAGCGACATTTTTCGGCGCTGACCGCCGACTCCGGCAAATCGAGGGGGTCGCCGCCGCAGATCAGCAGACGGACGCTTTTCATTGTCTGCGGACGGTTCGCCTTCAGCGCCGCCATCGCCTTGAGCAGGACGCTCAGTCCCTTGTTTTCCTCGAACCGGCCCGCGAACAGCAGCGTATTGCGCCTGTCGGCGACGGTTTTCGTGTGGGGATGGAAAACGCCGGTATTTACCCCGCAAGGCACCAGGCTGACTTTATCCGGGGCAACCCCGTAATAATCCCGCAGCACTTCTTGCTCGTCCGGCGTGGTCGCCACTACGCAGTCCGCGGTTCGCAGCAGCCTTTTTTCCGTGTCCAGCCGGATTGTGACCGCCCTCGTCCTGTTCTGTTCCATGGCATTGCTGCGGATAACACCGAGCGAATGAGAGGTATGGACGAGCGGTAGCCCGTATCTACTCCGCAGATGCTGCCCGATATAGCCTGACAGCCAATAATTGCTGTGGATAAGCGAATACTTATCCGGACTTCGTATGAACGCCGTCAGCTCGCTGATGAAATGCGGGATCATTGCGTACATGCGCTGCTTCGGGAAGAACCCCTTCTTGCCCGCTTCCAGGCGGATGACCCGCGACTTTTTGCCCAACACCTCCACCTGCGGCGCTTCCGGATCAGACCAGTGGGTAAAGACATCGGCCGCGAACCCGAGCCTTTCCAGCGCGGTAACAACTTCTTTCACATAAATATTTTGTCCGCCCGACTGAATCCCCCCCAACTTTGCCAACGGATCTCCATGATATGAAAGGAACATTACCTTTTTCCCCTCAGGCAAGTTAACCCCTCCTAAAAAAATTTCAGCCTCCCGGCTGTTAGGGCTAAGTCTATTGTGTTGTAAAAGCCTCGACTAAACAGCGGTTTTGCTGGGATTAATTTACTAACAATTTTATTATAGTATATGGGTTGTTAGTACGTCAAGTTTGCACTACAATAAGATTAAGGATGATGAAAGGGGGGACTGTCTCTGTTTCAGGACCTTCTACAGCAAACAGTCTTCAACAATACGGTCGAAAAGTACCTTATAGCCCTGGCCGTTTTCGTCGCGACGCTGCTCGCGCTCAAACTGTTCGACAGCCTTGTCTTAACACGTCTCAAAGAATGGGCCGAAAAGACCGAAACCAAGGCCGACGACTTTTTTCTTGCCACCCTGGAGCATACCTTCATGCCTGCCCTGTACTTCGCCGCCTTCTACGCGGCCACGCGCGGCCTGGCTCTTAATGCTGCGCTGAGCCGTGGCGTCGATATCCTGGGAATCATTATTCTCACGCTGTCCGGCATCAGATTCCTGGTCGCGATGGCGGACGTCGCCCTGAAATATCTGCTGCATACCAGCGGCAACCCTGAGAAAGAGCGCAGCCTTAGAGCCATCGCCCCCATATTCAAGGTAACGGTATGGATGATCGGCCTCGTCTTTCTCCTCGACAACCTCGGGTTCGAGATCTCGGCCGTCGTAGCCGGGCTGGGCATCGGCGGCATCGCGGTCGCTCTGGCCGCGCAGGCCGTCCTGGGGGACCTTTTCAGCTATGTCGCCATCGTGTTCGACCGCCCGTTCGAAATCGGCGACTTCATTATTATCGGCGAACACATGGGGACAATCGAGCACGTAGGCATAAAAACGACCCGTATTCGCAGCCTGAGCGGCGAGCAGGTCGTATTCTCAAACTCCGACCTCACCAATTCCCGTATCCGCAACTACAAGCGGATGATTACCCGGCGGGTCCTGTTCAAATTCGGCGTCATCTATTCCACCGCCGACGAACAGCTGAAAGAAATACCGGCGATCGTCAAGCGCATCATCGAAGCCGCCGAAGGAACGACGTTCGATCGCGCGCACTTTTTTTCCTTCGGCGACTTCAGCCTCGATTTCGAGGTGGTGTACTATGTTCAGGGAAACGACTACAACCGCTACATGGACGTTCAGCAGACCATCAACCTGAACCTGAAAGAAGAGTTCGCCCGGCGCAACATCGAATTCGCCTTCCCCACCCAAACCCTCTATCTGCAGCGCTAACGAGGCACCCCTGCTCCGCTTAGCTTCCCCTGGGAGCTTCTGCCGTATCAGGCAGGAACACCGGGCTTTGCGTAGAAATAGCATTATAACCCAAGATGCATACGCGTGCTGAGCATACCTCCAGTAGTTAATACTACTAGGGGGTTTTTTGTACCGGATGAAAACCGCTGGAGGAGGAAGAAAAATGAGTTTCAAACTGCCGGCCTACCGCGAACCAGACTTTCGGCAGCCGCGCTTGCTCGACTGCCCCGACGTAGCCGTGCGGCGGGTGGAGAAGGCGGGCGTCGCCCCCGACAACTTTCACGCCACCACCATATTCCCGGAATACTACAAGCTCGGGGGCGAATGGAAGCTATTAAGCCAAAGCCGGATGGACTGCACCGTCGTCCTCGGCGGGGGCGGCAACCTGGAAGCGAAGGAATTCCGTCGCCTGCAGCCGGGCGACATGGTTGCCGTCGGCAGAACCGAAGACGGCAGCGAAGGCATCTACGTCCACACCGCCGGCTTCCGGGAAAACCCCGGCCTGGCGGAAACCTTCGCCTTCCGCACCGGCCGGTCGCGGGAAACCTCCTACTCGCGGGACTACGACCGGCTGTACGAACTGCTGCGCTTCGAAAAAGACAACGGCTACATCGTCTGGGTGCTGGGACCGGCGGTCGTATTCGACTCCGATTCCAAAAAAGCGATGATCTCCCTGATCGAAGACGGCTACGTCCATGCCATCCTTGCCGGCAACGCCCTCGCGGCCCACGACCTTGAAGGGGCGGTCCTGAAAACGGCGCTCGGGCAGGATATCTACACCCAGGAAAGCTTGCCGGACGGCCACTATCACCACCTCGACATCATCAACCGGGCGCGGGCCAGCGGTTCCCTGGGCGAATTCATCGGCGGCCTCGCGGCCGACGCCAGCTTAATCTGCGCCTGCGCCAAAAACAACATTCCCGTCGTCCTCGCCGGCTCCATCCGCGACGACGGGCCGCTGCCCGGGGTATTAGCCGACGTCTACGCCGCCCAGGACGCGATGCGCGCACACGCCCGGAAAGCAACCACCGTTCTCTGTCTCGCCACCCAGCTCCACTCCATAGCCACCGGCAACATGACCCCCGCCTATCAGGTGGTCGACGGTGTTGTCAGGCCGGCGTACATCTTCAGCGTCGACGTCTCCGAATTCGCGGTCAACAAACTCCGGGACCGGGGCACGCTCGAAGTCACCTCGATCGTCACCAACATCCAGGATTTCCTCGTCAACCTCAGCCGTAACCTCGTCAAGGGCTAGCCCGCAAACAAAGACCCCGGGGGCGGTACCCGTCCCCGGGGCCTTATCCATTGCTCAATGATTTTCCGCCCCCCCCGGGTCGGCTTGACAAACCCTCCCGCCGCGGTTAAACTTAATACACAGCCTCATAAGACAAGCCTTTCGCCCTGAAGGGGAGTAGCTTGCGAGGCAGAGTCAACACACTGGCGGCGACGCCTGGCTCTGCCGTCGGCGCAGCCGATAAGCGAGACCTTTGGTGTGGTCGTTTTTTCGCGGCCAGACCAATGGTCTCGTTTTTTAGTCCGCCGGAAAGGACGCAGCGCCTGCTCCCCGCGAAGCCGGAGCTTCCAATCAATCACCCGAGGGAGGATATGCACGTGACCGCCTACATCGCTTCGATGCTCTTCGTAGTTCTCGCCGAAATGGGCGACAAAACCCAGCTCCTGGCCATGGCCTTCGCCGCCCGCTACCCCTGGCGAACGGTAATGTGGGGCGTATTCGTCGCCACCATCTTCAACCACCTCTTCGCTGTCGTCGTCGGCAACTACCTCACCGCCGTCGTTCCCCTCGGCTACATCAAGCTCGCCGCCGCCGCCTCGTTCGTCGTCTTTGGCCTGTGGACCATCCGCGGCGACTCGCTCGACGGCGAAGACGAAAAAACCGGCCGCAGCCCCTTCTGGACGGTCGCCGTCGCCTTCTTCATCGCCGAGATGGGCGACAAAACCCAGCTCGCCACCGTCGCTCTCGCCGCCCAGTATAGCACAATCATTCCCGTATGGCTTGGCACGACCACCGGCATGCTCATCGCCGACGCCATCGGCATCGTCTTCGGCATCGTCATGGGCAAAAAAATCCCCGAACGCGCCGTCAAATGGTTTGCCGCCATCGTCTTCATCGCCTTCGGCCTTGCCGGCCTCTATGAAGCCCTTCCGGCCGGCGTCGTCACCCTGCCTGTCGCCGTTGCCGCCGGGGTATCGCTCGCCGCGGCGATGTACGCCGTCGCCCGCTGGGGGAACAGCGCCGGCGAGGAGAAAACAGCCGCCGCAACCAAAAAATGATGCCCACCCAAATAGCCGCCCGCGCAGGGGCGGCTGTTTTTCCGCATGGCCCTTTTGCCGCGGAAAGGATTGCCAGGCGGCCGGACGTGCGGTACACTAAACTTAACTGTGCCCACCAGGGAGGATCGCAATGTTCACGAAAAAAACGCTGCTCGCCCTATGCCTGCTCGCCGCTCTTTGCTGGCCCGCCGTTTTCGCCGCCGCCGCCCCGGCCGTCATCGTCAACGGCTATCAGGACGAAGCCGGCCGGCGCTTTCCCGAGGACGACGTCAAAACCATCGTCGCCGCCGGCGACGGCTACAACATCTACACCGACGAAGCCAACGGCTTCAGCCTCCGTTACCCCGCCCACATGACCGTCGACTGGTCGCTGTCCGCCGTTCGCACCGTCATCGCCGACGACACCACCCGCATCGAAATCTATCATGACGACTTCCGCGGCACCGCCGCCACCGCCGCCGACTACATCCACTACGGCAACAAATACGTCAAAGCCTCTCCCCATCACACCATCCTCGCCGACCGCTGGCTGCAGGCGGGCGGCCGCCAGGTTCACCTCCTCGCCTGGACGCGGCCGGCGTTGGCCCGCGTCAGCGGCGACAAAAACCACTATGCCTCCCTCGAAATCGTCGCGGACGAAAACGACGTATACACCGTCTTCATAAAATCCGCCGTCCCCATCACGAACGCCAGCGACATCCTCGCCGGCTTCGCGGTCGTCGACCGCCGGGGCGTCCCCCGCAACTACAAGCGCTATGCCCCCTCCCGCACGCCTATGAACGCCGAGACCGCCGCCTTCTTCGGCCGCTACTTCGGCGATCGCGCCCCGCTCACCTGGGGCATCTTCGAACCCTCCGCCCCCCAGACCCTCGGACCCCTGGCCGCCATCGAAAAGCGCCTCGACTTCACCTTTCCCGTCCTCCTTCACTATCAAATGTTTGACGAGCAGTTCCCCGTCTGGGGGCTCGACAATGCCTACCGGAACGGCAAATATGTCGAACTGACCCTCCAGACAGTATTCTCCGGAGAGGTCAACGCCCTGTGGGCCACCGAAAACCGCAACGCCGGCATGGTCTACGCCATCCTCGACGGCCGCTACGACGACTACTTTGCCGCCTACGCCGACAAACTCAAAGCCTTCGGACACCCCGTTCTCTTCCGCCTCAACAACGAAATGAACGGCGACTGGTGCTGGTACTCCGCCTTCTACACCGGCAAGGACGCCGACCTCTATCAGGCCCTGTGGCGCTACATCCACGACCTCTTCGTCGCCCGCGGCGTCGAAAACGTCGTCTGGGTCTGGAACCCTCACGACGTATCCCTGCCCGCCTTCAAATGGAACAACTACCTCGCCTATTACCCCGGCGACGCCTATGTCGACGTCATCGGCCTCACCGGCTACAACAACGGCACCTACTTCCCCGGCGAACGCTGGCGGGAATTTGCCGAAATCTATCCCGCCCTCCACGACGAATACGCCAACCACATCGACAAGCCTTTCATGATCACCGAATTCGCCTCCAACTCGGTCGGCGGCGACAAAGTCGCCTGGATTCACGGCATGTTCGACGGGATAAAGAAACTCGACCGCCTCAAAGTCGCCGTCTGGTGGAGCGGCGTCGACTTCGACCGGCAGGGCAATCCGGGGCGGATCTACCTCATCAACGAAAACGACGCGGTCCTCGACGCCTTCAGGGAAAGATTGAAAGAATACAAAGGCGGCCGGTGACAAGCGGCAGCATCATGGCAAATCGGCGATAACGAACGGCACGGGAGGTATAATCCATGAACATGCCGGCGAAGCCGACGGCCGGCGAACGGCCGCCGGCGGGAAAAGCCGCGGGGCCGCTCAGCCTGCAGCGGCTGCTGGTAGTTGTCCTGATCGCCTTGGCTGCGGTAGGCTTCTATCAGCTGTGGACGGCACGGGTGGAAAGAGCGCTGCTCGTCGCCGAAACGCAGCTGATCGACTCCCAGATCGCCCTAAAGGCCACCCTCTTTGCGGCCACCGCCCAGCTCGACCTGCTCCGCGTCGGCCTTGAGCAGGCACTCGACGACCCGGCCCCCCGGCCGTTGCCGTCCGCTCACGACTGGCTGCTCCCCGTTCCCGGGCGGGATGCCTTCAGCGGCCCGACACCCTTACTGTCGCCCGGCGTTCCGGCCACCCACGTCACCCTCGGCGCCCCCCTGCCCGCGTCCGGCGGCGAACGGGCCCGGGAGCTGGCCGCCGCCGCGACGCAAGCGCCGCTGTTCGCCGCCGTCAAAAATAACCTCGGCAACGCTTCCTGGGTCTACTACTATTCGCTCAACCGGCTGCTGGTCGTCCACCCCTACGAGCCGGGCAGCATCAGCTGGTCCGACGCCCTCCTCGCCCGAGATACCTTCGTCAACGCCTCCCCGGCCCGCAACCCCGGCCGCGGCTACTACTGGAGCAACGTCTACGCCGACAGCGCCGGCAAGGGGCTGATGTGCTCGGTCGTCAACCCCGTATACGACCGTGCGGGCCGCTTCCGCGGCGTCGTCGGTTTCGACTTCACCGTCGACAGCCTCATCGGCTACCTCACCGGCGAAGAACTCGCGATCGGCACACCCTTCATCGTCAACAAGAACGGTCAACTGCTCGCCCATCCCACCCTCGTCAAATCATCGGACAGCAGGGTCAGCACCCTGGAGGACGCCCTGCCGGCCCCGCTCAGGCCCGCCGCCAACCGGCTGCTGGAAATCCATCCGGGCGGGTTCGCCGCTATCGGCGACGCCTACGTAACCGCGCTCGACCTGGGGACAGCCCCCTGGCGGGTCCTGTTCGTCGTCGACAAACGGCGACTCGGCCTTTCCGTCCTCGGCGACATGCGCTTCGAGCTAGCCGGCATGGGGCTGCTGCTGCTCGCCCTGTTCTTCTTCCTCAGGAACGTCCGCCTGACCGAGGAACTGGCCCGCCTGGCCGTAACCGACCCCCTCACCGGCCTGGCCAACCGCCGCCGCTTCATGGACGCCCTGCACGGCGAAATCGGCCGGAGCCGTCGCAGCGGTCGCCCTTTCTCGCTATTGATGCTCGACATCGACCACTTCAAACACGTCAACGACACCTACGGGCACAACCTCGGCGACAAAGCCATAATGGCCCTGGCGGAAACGCTTGCCGCCGGAATCAGGGAAATCGACATCGCCGGCCGTCTCGGGGGCGAAGAATTCGGCGTCATCCTCGCCGACACCGGCCTCGCGGGTGCCCTCGTCGCTGCCGAACGGCTGCGGCAGGCCGTCGCGGCGGTGAACATCGCCGCCGGGGACGGCGCGGCCTTCCGGATCACGGTCAGTATTGGCGCCGCCGAGCAGGGCGGGGAGGGGGGCAGCCCCGAGGAACTTATGCACCGGGCCGACACCGCGCTTTACGCCAGCAAAAACAGCGGGCGAAACCGGGTCACGGCCAATAACGGACAATAACCGGGCGCCATAGCCTTCAAAAGTACATCCCGCAGCCATACCGGCGGCGGGATGTACTTTTTATAATATTGCGAATATTGGTACTGCAAACCTTTAAATGGTATAATTTGGATAAGAATAAACCTGCTCGATAACCGAAAATCCCACAAAAACGGCGAGGGGGTGAAAAAATGGATGCGCTGGTTGCCGCGGGATACATCATAACCGTTCTGCTGATTTGCTTTAATACCTACCTTGTACTGAACCGGGATGTACAGATCGACCAGGAGCATGAGCCGCGCGAAGGCCCGGAAGGATAAAGGAAAGGAGGACCCGATAATGGAGGACTATCTGTCCAAGTACGGCGTCATTATCGCCATGATGATCGTCTATATGGCCTTTTCCCTTTGGATCGGCTACTATTTCAAGAATAAAGCGCAGAAAGGCGTGTCGGAATACTATGTCGCCAAACGGGAGATCCCCGGCTGGGTCGTCAGTTTGGCGTTCTACTCCACCTTTATCAGCACCAACACCTATATCGGCCAGGCCGGAGCGGCGTTCAGATTCGGCCTCACCTGGATATGGCAGGCGGTTGTCTGGACGATCTTCTGCATCATATCCTGGCATGTGCTCGGGCCGCGTTTGCGCAACCAGACGGCGAGGCTGGGGTCGGTCACCCTGCCCGACTACTTCGACTTCCGCTACCAAAGCCCGCTGTCGAAGCATATCAGAGTCCTCGCCGCGGTCATCATCGTCTTTTCCACCCTGTGGTACATGGTGGCGATCGCCAAAGGCTGCGCCCACCTGCTCGACTCCATCCTCGGCATACCCTACTGGGCGGGGGCGTTCGCCGTCATCTTCCTCACCGCCCTCTACACCGTCTGGGGCGGTATGTACAGCGTCCTCTGGACCGACGCCATGCAGGGCGTCATCATGTTCTTCGTCGCCATCCTGATGGCGGCGGTGCCCTTCCTGTACGTCGGCGACATCGGCGCGGTCTTCGAAGCCATGCGGACAACCGACCATCTTACGGCGGCCGGCAAACCCATCGGCGGCGGCCTGCTAGAATTCGGCGCCCTGGTCGCCCCCGCCTACGTACTGGGGATTGCCGCCTCAGTCGGCATCAAGCAGGTTGCCGAGCCCCGCTGCCTGATACGCTTCTACTCCATCAAAGACAAAGCGGCCATGAAGACGGCGATGCTCTGGACGCCCATCCTCATGGGCATATCCCTGATCTGCGTCTTCGGCATCGGCGCTTACGTCCACGCCATGGTCGACGCGAAAGAAGCGGCCATGCTCATGAAAAGCACCGACAAAGTTATCGGCTTCATGCTCGACAAGTACGACAGCACCTGGCTGTCAGGCTTCTGCATCGTCGGCCTGTTCGCGGCCGGCATGTCCTCGCTGGCGTCCGTCACCCTGATTGTCGGCACCGCCTGCATCCAGGACATCCGCAACATCATGGGGCGGCCGCTGGCGGCCGGCGCGACGATCGTCTGGACGAAAGTAGCCATGGTAGCGTACTGTGTGCTCGTATTCCTCGTCACCATCAGGCCTCCGGCCGGCATCGTCGAACTGACGGCCTTCTCGGGAGCGATCTTCGGCGCCAGCTACTTCCCGGCGGTATACGGCGGGCTCTACTGGCGCTGGGGCACCGGCCACGGCGCGTTCTACTCCATGCTCGCCGGGCTGGTGTCGTGCATCGCCTGGCGGTACCTCATCCGTTTCGACGTGCCGGGCATGAGAAATATCCACGAAATCTTTCCATCCTTCGTCATCAGCATCATCATCTTCGTCATCGTCAGCAAGCTGACCCAAAAATATGCGCCGAGCGAAGAGCGGCTAAACCAGGTATTTGAAAACCTGGACGGCGAGCAAGCCGGTACCGGGCAAACACCGGCCCGCCCCGCCGGCTAACCCCTGCGAAAAAATAGCGCCCAGCCAGCAAGCGCCCGCCGGATGGCTCCGGCGGGCGCTTCCGATAATTTAACAGGCCCGGTCAGGCTTCGCCGTACATGGCGCAGCGGATGCCGGCTGGAGTTAGGCATTTGTTACAGGAAACGCACCTTGCCCCGCTCCTGTCTCCCGACCGCCAGCGCTCAAGCAGGCGCGGCTCGGCGATCAGCGGCCGGCACAGGGAAAAATAAGCGATCTTGGTATCCTGCAACAACCGCTTCATCACCTCCGGAGAACGGAGGCCCCCGACCAAAATGACCGGCGCCGTCACCTCGTTGGCGATCCTGGCAGCGTATTTCGCGAAATAAGCCTCCTGGTCAGGAGAGGTAATATCGCGGCGGACGGTGCATTTCTCCCTGAACGCCGACAGGCCGCCGCTGATTTCCAGCCCGTCGATCCCCTTCTCGGCCAGGAGCCGGCACGTATACAAGCTGTCGGCGAACGACATCCCGCCATCGACAAAGTCATCGCAGTTGACTTTGGCCAGGATGACGAAATCAGGCCCCGTCTGCCGACGGATCGCCTCATACACTTCCAATAGAAGCCTGGCCCTGTTTTCGGCCGGGCCGCCGTAGCCGTCCGAGCGGCGGTTATAATACGGACTCAGGAACTGGCTCAGCAAAAACCCATGGGCGGCGTGAATCTCCACCCCGTCGAACCCGGCCGCTTTTGCCCTGCCTGCAGCCGTCGCAAACCCTGCGGTCAACCGCGCGATATCGGCTTCCGTCATCGCCTTGCCCGTCCTGCCGGTGCCCAGATCGGGTACAGCCGAGGGGCTGTAGACGTCCGGGCCGCTCTCATAAGGCGACTGCGGTCCCCCGTACCCGATCTGCAGCACTACCTTGCCGCCCTCCGCATGGACTTTGTCGGTCAACTTGCGGAAGCCGTCGAGCAGCGAATCGTCGTGGATGCCGCACATCGCCGGCAGCCCCTGGCCGTCAGGCAGAACATAAACCCAGCCGGTGACAATCAGCCCTACCTGGCTGCGGGCCGCCTCACCATATGCCGCGATCATCCTCTCGGTTACGCCGCCGCGCTCGTCGGCCGCGAAATCCATCGTCGCGGCGCGGATAAAACGATTTGCCAGGGGCAGGCCGTTGATTGTCGTACTGTCGAATAGAGTCTTCATCACCAAACACTCCTTTTTACCATAATTGTTCGTCCCGGGGCGACGCAACAACTGCCCTCCTCTCCATTCCGGCCTCCCGTGGCCGTCGATAAGCTTCCGGCTGCATTCTGACGCCTACTTGGGTGCGCACAGTGGCAGACGGTATTATGGAATGATCGTCCCGATATCGGCAAAAATTATGGAACGATCGTTCCTCAATTAGCAAAAAAACAAATGCGGGTACATATTACGTCAGCGTCTCCAGTGCAACCGTCGCCATATCTTCCAGCACCTCACGGTTACCGTTGACCCTGGCGACGACGCTCATGCCGCGGATCACGCCGACAAAAAAGCGGGCCAGAGCGCGGCAGTCTTTCTCCGGGGCTATTTCCCCACTTTCCTGGCCTTTAACGAGAAACGCGAAAATATCTTCCTCCAGCCTGGCGGCGCCGGCTGTTATCATTCCGAGGATATGTTCGTCCAGCGTGCCCAAAGCGGTAGCGGTATTCGTGTAAAAACAGCCGCCCGGCAGATCCTTGTCCAGGGCGAACCTGATTACGCCGCCCAGTAGTTCGGTCATGCCCTGTTTGACGGAGTCCGCGGCTGCGAAAACGGCCGCCCGCTTCCGCCCGGTGAGATTCTGATAGTGCTCTAGCGCCTCGCGAAAAAGGTCCGGCTTGTCGCCGAAGGTTTCGTACAGGCTGGAGCGGCTGATTCCCATTCCGGCGGTGAGGTCGGCGACGCTGGTGCCTTCATAACCTTTGGCCCAGAAAATTTTCATCGCCTTCTGCAAAACGTCGTTACGGTCAAATTCCTTCGGCCGGGCCATTCTTTTCACCTCTGGAACAAAGTGTATCATATCGGGAACGATTAGTCCAGAATTTTTTCAACACCGAAAAGGAGAAATGGCAGCGCGCCAAAAACGTCGCGCAGCCATCGGGGGCCCGTTGATAAGCCCTGGGGCAACGGCCGGGCGACAATCTGCGACAATAATTTGTTTCCGTGGCGGGCATCTATATAACGCGATCCTTCAACTTCGCCGGCATGCGCAGTCCGGCCTATGGAAAAGTGGCCCGTTACTACAGCATTCTCCATCCGGGCAGAGGGTTTTTGTCACGTGGGGTAGAATTACTTAGTGCTATTTTGTCTTCGATGCAGAGGTGGATAATGAAAATCGTAATCGTGGGTGCCGGTAAGGTCGGGTACACGCTGGCCCAGAAGCTGACACAGGAGAATCACGACGTTATCGTCGTCGAGCAGGACGACGAGCGGCGGGCCATCATCGAACACCATCTCGATGTAATGACGGTCGCCGGTAACGGCGCCAGCCCGAGGGTTTTGGCCGAAATCGGCCTCGACGACGTCGGCCTGATGATTGCCGTCACCGACAGCGACGAGGTCAACATGATCTCCTGTATGGCCGCCAAACAGCACGGCGTCCCCAAGGTCATCGCCAGGGTGCGCAATACGGAATATCTCGAGGAAGACTGCCGGGCATTCGGCAGAACCCTGGGCATCGACCTGATCATCAACCCCGAAATGGTGACCGCTGTTGAAATAAGTCAGATACTCAAAACCCCGGCCGCCCTCGACGTCGAAGATTTCGCCGGCGGCAAGGTCCGCCTTCTTGAAGTCAAGGTCCGCCAGCATTCGCCGTTCAGCGGCGTGCCGCTGCGCGACCTGCGCCTGCCCGAGAACGTGCTTATCGCCGGCATACTCCGCAAAGACAAAATGATCATCCCCATAGGCAGCGACGCCGTCGCAGACAACGACAGCGTTTTCTTCCTCGGCGAAAAGGACGCCATCTGCCGCATGGAACCGATGTTTTCCCACAAACGCTCGCGCGTCGAACGCATCCTCATCATCGGCGCCGGCCGCATCGGCCGCAACCTCGCGCTCCTCATGGAAAGCGGCGGCTACAAGGTAAAGGTCATCGAAAAGGATCGCCGCCGCTGCGAGGAACTTGCCAAGGCTGTCGACGACACGCTCGTCATCTGCGGCGACGGCACCGACGCCGATCTGCTTTCCGAGGAAGGCATCGGCGACTTCGACGCTGTTGTCTGTCTCACCGACGACGATAAGCTCAACCTGCTTGTCGCCCTCATGGCCAAAAACCTCGGCGCCCAGAAAACCTTTGCCCGCGTCGGCCGGCCTGATTTCATCCCCCTCATGGAGCAGGTGGGCGTGGATGTCGTTTTTTCGCCCCGTCTGGTGACGGCGGGGGCCATCCTCCGCCAGGTGCGGCGCGAAGAGATCGTAGCGGTGACGCTCCTGGAGGGCGCCAAGGCCGAAGCGATCGAAGTCGACCTGCGCGCCGGCAGCCGTATAATCGGCAAGCCGCTCCGCGACATCAAATTCCCCCGGCGGGTGCTGGTCGGCGCGGTCGTCCGAAACGGCGCCACCTTCATCCCCAACGGCAAAAGCGTGCTGGAAGCCGGCGACAGGATCGTCCTGTTCACATTGCCGGACTACGCGGCGAAAATTCTCGACTTCGTAGAAAGCAAGGACTAAGCCGCATGGGAACAAGAATCGTCGCCCGGCTGCTGGGGAGATTGCTCGGCGCCTACGCGCTTTTTATGGCCGTGCCCCTCGGCTATGCCCTGTTAAACGGTGAATCCGCCTATTTGGCGTTCGTGTTTTCGTCCTGCATCACCGCGGCGCTGGGAGCGCTGCTCTTCTACAACGGCGAAGAACCGGGGCGCATAACCAGCCGCGAAGGATTTCTCATCGTAGCCGGCACCTGGCTGCTCGCCGGCGCGACGGGCGCCATGCCCTACTGGTTTTCCGGCTGGGTGCCCACCTACCTCGACGCCGTCTTCGAAACCGTGTCCGGCCTTACGACCACCGGGGCCAGCGTCATCCCCGACGTCGAGAGCCTCCCCCGCAGCCTGCTGCTGTGGCGCAGCATGACCCAATGGCTCGGCGGCATGGGCATCATCGTGCTGTTCGTCGTCTTCCTCACCAACGTCGGCGCCGATGCCGTAAACCTCTTCCGGGCCGAGTCGCCCGGGCCGACGGTTGAAAGGGTCCTGCCCCGCATCCGCACCATGGCCCTCATCCTCTGGCGGCTGTACGTAATATTCACCATCGCGGAAATCGCCCTCCTGATGCTCGCCGGCATGAGCCTGTTCGACGCCGTCAACCACGCCTTCACCACCATGGCGACCGGCGGCTTCTCTACCATGAACGCCAGCGTCAAGCAGTTCGACAACCTGTACATCGAACTTATAATAACCTTCTTCATGTTCGCGGCAGGCAGCAACTTCGCCCTTTACTACCTCGCGTGGCAAAAGGGCGTCCGGCGGCTCTTCCAGGACACGGAATTCAAAACCTACCTGGGAATAATGGCTGCCTCCGTTCTGTCCATCGCCGCCCTCCTCCACGTCCACAACGGCGCCGGTGTCAGCGGCTTGCGCGACTCGCTGTTCACCGTCACCTCGATCATGACGACCACCGGCTATGCGACCGCCGACTTCGACCAGTGGCCGTCGGCGGCCAAGATTATCCTCCTGATGCTGATGCTGCTCGGCGGCTGCGCAGGTTCGACAGCCGGCGGCATCAAAGTGGTCCGCCTGCTTATCCTCCTGAAGGACGCCGCTTGGTCGCTTCTGCACGCCGTCCACCCCAAGCTGGTGTCCGCGCTCAAAATAGACAAAAAACCGGTGGACGCCGGCGTTCTTCACATGGTCCTCCAGTTCTTCTTCCTGTTCTTGCTGATATACTTCGTCTCCGTCCTGCTGGTCGCCGCCACGGGCTTGACACCCTTCGACGCCATCGGCGCCGTCGCCGCCTCGCTCGGCAACGTCGGACCGGGGTTCGGCGTCGTCGGTCCTACGACCACCTACGCTGACCTTGCCCCGCTTGCCAAAGCGGTGCTGACCGTCGACATGCTGCTGGGCAGGCTGGAGCTGTTCACCGTCCTCGTCCTCTTCCACCCCGAGTTCTGGCAACCGTATATGCTCAGGCGGCGGTCAACCGACTGAGGACAAACAATGACGAAGCGCCGCTCGTATGAGCGGCGCTCTATTTCTGCCCGTTCTGGCGGCCGGCGAGCAGGGCGGCAAGCTCACCGACCGAGCGGGGCACGACGCCGGCGGGGAGAATGCTTCGGTCTCCCAGGGCGGCGGCCACGTCGGCGAGGATGGGTCTGGCGAAGCCAAGCGCGGCATGGTCGGCGCGGGCGAGGATATCGGCCGGGGAGCCGGCGGCGACCATCCTGCCGGCGGCGAGCACATAGACCAAATCGGCCCAGTTCCACGCCCAGTCGATATCGTGGGTGGCAACCAGCAACGTCTTGCCGGCGGCATGGAGCATGGCGAGCGTCTCCCTCAGGCTGGTCAGCCCCGGATAATCAAGGCCGGCAGTCGGTTCGTCCATCACCAGCGCTTCCGGCTCCATCGCGAGCACGCCGGCGATCGCGACCCGCTTCTTCTGGCCCTGGCTCAGGAAATGCACCGGCGCCGTCCGGTGCTCCAGCATGCCGACCGACTCCAGCGCGGCCTCGGCCCGCCGCCTCGCTTCCTCCGCCGTCAGGCCCATATTCATCGGCCCGAAAATCACGTCGTCCAAAACATTGCCGGCAAACAGCTGGGTATCGGGGTCCTGAAAAACAAGACCGACCTTCTGGCGCAGGGCCGCCAGGAAACCGCGGCCGTAGCTGTAGGGCTGTCCCTTGTAGCTGAGCTGGCCGGCGACGGGACGCAGGATAGCGTTTATATGAAGAAAAAGAGTAGACTTGCCGGCGCCGTTGGGGCCGACCAGGGCGACCCGGCTGCCGGCCGGAATGGCGAGCGTTGCGCCATCCAGGGCCAGATTGCCCGGCCGGTAGCGGAAAGTGACATTGTCAGCGGCGATGAGGGGAGTAGCGGCCATATAGTCCTCCGGTATTTACAACGGGCCTTATTTAGCAGCCCCGGCTTTTCGGAAATCTTACACTACCCCCGCCGCCGCCAAAACGGCCAGCAGCGCCACGATGGCGGTCAGCCGGAAGGGGTTGGCCGCCTGCTCGGGGTAATAATGGGTCAGTCGGTCCTGGTAATTGCGGGCTGCCAGTGCGTTGCTCAGATCGTTTGCCGTAAGAAAAGCCTTGCGCCCGACGTTGGCGGCCAGCAGCGCCAGCGAGTTCAGCGACCGCCGCGGGCCGGCGTAGCCCAGCCGCGACTGCTGCGCGGTGTAAATCTGACCCGCGGCCGTCAGGAAAACGAAAATAAACCGGTAAGTGAGCAGCGCAATCTCGCTCACCGGCCTCAGCCCGGGGAACCGGGCGAACCATGCCGCCAGATAAGCCACCGGCGTCGTCGTCGCCAGCATCATCAGGCACGACACCGCCGCCACGCTGCGCAGCAGCAGTCCGCCCGCCGCCGCAAGCCCTTCGGCCGTTACGCCTATGTAAAACCCCCCCGCCTCAACCGACGCGAGAGCGGCAAACGGGGCGGCGGCTACGCTCACCGCCACCCCCGCCAGGCCGGCGGCCAGAAAGGCGCACGGCGCCAGCCACAGCCGCGCGATATACCCCACCGGAATACGGGCCAGCACCATCACCGCGTGCATCGCCGCCACGACCGCGACGAGCGCGACGGGGCGGGGCAGCGCCAGCGCCAGCGCCAGCGAGCCGCCGCCCAGGAGAAGCTTCTCGCCAATGCTGACCCTGTTAAGGGCGTTGTTATAAGCGAGATAATCGAGATAAAGCATCTCAGCCCGCCGTCCGGCGGCGGTGGCGGTACGCAAAATAACCGAAAAACCCCACGCCGATGGCGGCCTGCAGCGCGAACAGCCAGGGCTCGGCAGCCTCCGAAGGCTCCCACAGCGCCGCGGCCCACGGCTTATAATCGGGTCTCAGCTCGCCGATGGCGGCGGTCGCCTGATCGTCGGTGCCGGCAAAATCGCCGCTGATGACGACCGGCGCCAGCACGACGGCCGCCGCGACAAGCAGATACAAACAGATACGCCCGGTTTTCATAAAAAAACGCCTCTTTTCAAAACGTCTTTAGCCCGCGACGACGCGTCAGCGGCCCAGCGACGACTCCTTCCACCACAGGGGGATAATGCCCTGCTCGCCGTACCGCAGCAAAGCATTGTACACCACCACGCTGATGAGGCCCTCGCAGATCGCCAGCGGCAGCTGGGTGAGGGCGAAAATGCCGAGGAACTTGCCGTAGGCGGCCGCAAAGCCGCCGACAGGATCGGGGAAGGCGAGCGCCAGTTGGCCGGCAGTCACCACGTAAGTCAGCCAGTCGCCGAGCACTGCGGCCGAAAACACCGCCAGCTTCTCCGGGCAGCCCAGCGCGAGGGCGAGGCGGAATGCCCCCCAGGCTGCGAACGCCCCGGCGATCCCCATCGCGAAATTGTTCGCCCCCCAGGTCGTCAGCCCGCCGTGGGCAAGCAGCAGCGCCTGGAAAAGCAGCACAATGCCGCTTAAGACGCTCGACACCGCCGGCCCGAACAGGATAGCGCTCAGGCCCACACCGGTCGGATGAGAGCTTGAACCCGCCACCGACGGGATCTTCAGGGCCGACAAAACGAAAATAAACGCCGCCGCCAAGCCAAGGAGCATCTTCCTGTCCGGGAAACGGGTGAGCACCTGATTGATCCTCCGGATGCCGAACAGCACGAACGGCAGCGTGGCCACCAGCCAGCCCACGGCATGCTCCTTCGGCAAAAAGCCCTCCATGATATGCATCGCCGCCGCGGTTGCCGGCGCCGTCACCAGCAGCGCGCCCACGGCCAAAACCTTCAAACCCATGCGCAAAACCTTCCTTCGCAGCAAAAAATCCCTACCCCGGTCGGGAAGTAGAGATTTTGCCTGCAAGCCGTCAAAATCCCCTCCCCATCGCTCGTGGGTTAAAGCGGTGATTGTCGGAAAGGCAGTTCTTCTGACTCAGGATCATCGCGCGCCTGCGCCTTCCCAGGACGGTTTCCGTCCCAGTGGCGGATCATGCAGGCTGGCTCCCCATTACAGCGGCGGGACCGTGTTGGCATCGCACCAAGCTTCCCTATTAAGCCGTAAGGCACCTTTCCCGTTATATGTAATTTTTATTCCCCTAAAATTGTATTTTATGCCGGAGTCACTGTCAAGCCTTTATCACATCGACGCCCATATACGGCCGCAGGGCCTCGGGAACGACGACCGAGCCGTCGGCCTGCTGGTAGTTCTCCAGGATCGCCGCCACCGTACGGCCGATGGCCACCCCCGAGCCGTTCAGCGTATGGACGAACTCCGGCTT
Source organism: Selenomonadales bacterium 4137-cl (assembly GCA_032334055.1). Lineage (NCBI taxonomy): Bacteria > Bacillati > Bacillota > Negativicutes > Acetonemataceae > Anaeroselena > Anaeroselena agilis. The sequence continues at coordinate 3,883,818 of JAUOZS010000001.1, forward strand.
GGACTTGGCGTCGCGGCGGAACTTGATATCGGCGCGGCGGGCCTGGAAATCCTCGAAATTCGAGCACGAGGAAATCTCCCGGTAGCGGCTGAAGCTGGGCAGCCACACCTCAAGATCGTACGTCTTCGCCGACGAGAACCCCATGTCCCCGGTGCACAGCAGCACCACGCGGTAGGGCAGGCCAAGCAGCTGCAGCACCTTCTCCGCGTTGGCGGTCAGCGCCTCCAGCTCCGCGTAAGAATCCTCCGGCAGACTGAACTTGACCAATTCCACCTTGTTAAACTGATGCTGGCGGATGAGGCCGCGGGTATCCCGCCCTGCGGCGCCGGCCTCGGCCCGGAAGCAGGCGCTGTACGCCGTATACCTAAGCGGCAGGTCCTTGGCGTCAAGGATCTCCTGGCGGTGGTAGTTGGTCACCGGCACCTCGGCGGTGGGAATGAGATAGTAATCGAGGCCTTCCAGCTTGAACATATCGGCCGCGAACTTGGGCAACTGGCCGGTGCCCACCATGCTGTCGCGGTTGACGATGAACGGGGGGAAAAACTCGGTATAACCGTGCTCGCGGGTATGCAAATCGAGCATAAAATTGATCAGCGACCGCTCCAAGCGGGAGCCCAGGCCGCGGTAGAACGTGAAGCGGGCGCCGGTGACCTTGCCGCCGCGTTCGAAATCGAGGATGCCGAGCCGTTCGCCTATTTCCCAGTGAGCCCGCGGCTCGAAAGCAAACTCCCGCGGGTCGCCCCAGCGGCGAATCTCGGGATTGGCCGACTCGTCCGACCCCACCGGCACCGACTCGTGCGGGACGTTGGGGATATTAAGCAAGATCGCGTCGAGCTCGCTCTCCGTCTCCTTCACCTTGCTGTCCAGCGATGCTATTCGGTCGCCCACGGCGCGCATTTCCACGATCAAGCCCTCGGCGGGGGCGCCGCTCTTCTTCAGGCGGCTGATCTCCTGGCTGACGGAGTTGCGTTTACTCTTAAGGGCCTCCACCTCCACGAGCAGTTCCCGCCGCTGTTTCTCCAGCGCCAGGAAACCGTCGAGACTGAGGTCGAGCCCGCGGTTTTTCAAAGCTGCCAAGACCTTATCAGGGTTTTCGCGTACGAACTTGCTATCAAGCATATCAGGTTCCTCCTTAGTGGTCTGCCCGTTATTGTATGCGGCCCGCGGCTGCACTATACATGTGCTTATTTCCCTGCCATGGGAAAATCAGCCAACTTATCACTATTTTAATTGTACCCTTCGCCGCCAGGCCAGTCAAGCGGCGTGCGAGGAGAGCCCTTCGCCGCCCGCCAGGGAGGATTTTCCCAGGCCGGCAGCGAAAACTAGCCGGCGAGGTGATGTGCGGTGTTCACGACATTCTCCAACCACACAGAGCTCGAACAGGCCCTGCTCGCATGCGACAGGTGCCCGCTTCGCCGCGACGCCATCGGGCCGACCTCCTGCAACGGCACTGTCGAAGCGCCCCTGGCCGTAGTCGGCGAGGGCCCGGGCGGCGTGGAGGACGAATACGGCGTCCCGCTGGTAGGCCCGTCCGGCCAGCTTTTGGACAAGGCCCTCGGCAGCGTGGGAGTGACCCGCGACAAAATTTACACCACCAACATAATAAAATGCCGCCCCAAAGGCAACCGCACTCCTACCGTCGAAGAAGGGCGCGTCTGCGCCCTCAACTGGCTCGACGAAGAACTCGGCTTCGTCAACCCCAAAGTCATCGTCGCCCTCGGCAGCGTCGCCCTCAAATACCTTATGGGCCCCGACGCGCGGATAACAAAAGACCGCGGCCGCTGGTTCGACACCAAATACGGCATCCCCGCCATCGCCACCTACCACCCCGCCTACCTCCTGCGCCTCACCGGCCACGACCAGGTAAAGGCCAAATGGGAAGTCTTCTACGACCTCAAGGCAGCCGTCGAAAAAACCCGCGAACTCGCCCCCGGCTGCGAACTCGCCTCCCCCGAAAAACCTGACCTGCTCGCCATGTACGAGGGGCGGCGGCAGGAACGGCGGAAAGGCCGCTAAGGATGAATTCACCCATTAAGCGCCGCATACTGACACGCCAAGAGCCCCGACAGCCGGTTTATATCTTCGGCTACGGGGCTCTCTGCTTATGGCGTAGCAGTTCGACAAGTTCGATTCTCCGCCTCAAACGCACATCGAAATCGGACCTATCCCCTACATACTAAAAATTCCACCTGACCCCCGCGTTGACTTGCCACGGCGTCTTCGCCTTCTCGCCCGTCGTCCGCGTCAGCTCCAGATAGCCGTCCGTCCTGGCGCCAATCTTGCCTGTCAGTCCGAGGGCGAACTCCAGCCAACTCTCCTTCAGGTCCTGCCGCATATCCACCGGCGCTTGCGTGCCGCTGGCCGCCTTTACGCCCGCCCTCGCCGCGAACTCCCGCACCAGCGACACCTTGCCGTAGTAGTGCGTCCTGCCGGCGTTGCAACCCACCGCCAGACCAAGCCGTCCGGTCAGCGAGTTCACCGCGTCGTTCGTTAGCCGCGTACCGTCGCTCGCCGTGTAGCTCGCCCCGTTTACCCGGCTGTACGTCACCTCGGCCTGCGGCTCCATGTACCAGCCCTTGGCCAACAGCCGCCGCACGCCGTACTCCGCCGACAGGCTGGAGCCCCAGTTTTCATAGCTGCCGTCGACCTTTGTATTGCTCGCGTTGTTAAGATAATTGGTATAGCTGTTTTTCAGCCGGCTCACCTTGGCAATGAGGTCCATAAAATGCCCCTTCTTGCCCAGCCAGCTGTAGTAGGCCGCCGCCGACGCGCTGGTCGCCTCGCCGCTGCCCCGGGTGTACGTGCTGCTGCCTTCCAGGTAGCCGATGGCCCAGCCGGCATAAGCCGCGCCGTCGTCGCGGCTTATCCTCCTGTCCCAGCCGCCCTGCAACGCCGTATAGTGCTGTTGCGTCGTCCGGTCGCCACCCACGAGCTCCTCGGCCCCCCGGAACGTCCTCAGCCACATCCCGGCCTCGCCGGTGGCGTTGCGCAGCTCGCCCAGCCTTTTCGTAAGGTTGTTGTTTTCGCTCCGCCACAGTATCATGTTGCCGGCAACCGCGTCGCTGCCTGTCCGCACCGTTTCACTCGCCCCGCTCGTCCCGCCATTTCGCGTCAGCGCTGTGACGTTCCACGTCGTGCCCGACGCATCCGTCGTCGAGGCCAGCGTCGGCGTATAGCTGTAGGCCCCGTACTCGCTGGCCGCCGCCGTAAAGCTCGCGCCGCCGCTCGTCACGGTGGCGAAGGTCGCCGAGCCGCTGACGCTTGCGCCGGTGAGGTAGGCCGGGTCATAGGCTACCTGCAGCGTATTCGCCGTCGAGCTTGCGGCGCTCGTTATCTTGATAAGATCGGCTTTCCCTGCCGCCAGGTCGGTGTTGATAACATAGTTCGCCGAGCCGCTGAGATTTCCGACCGTCAGCGTCCGGTCCGCCGTCGTCCCGTAGGCCAGCAGCACCTTGCCGCCGGCCGCCGCCAGGTTCGCGACGCTGCCATTGGCTGTGTAGGCTGCCGTGCCGCCGCTGGACAGGCTCAAGAGCGCATCCGTATCCACCGCCGCGTCGACGACCAGGCCGCTGCCGTACACCCGCAGCGCGTTGGTGGCGCCGGCCACGCGCGCCTTCGTCACCGTTCCGCCGGCCACTTTCACCGTATTGTTCGCGCCGCCTTCCACCAGGATTCCGCCCGAACCGCCGCTCACCGTGCCGTCGTTCACCGTCACCGTGTTGCCGCTGCCGTCTTCCACCATGATCCCGTACGAACCGCCGCTTACCGTGCCGCCGTTCACCGTCACCGTGTCGCCTGTTTCGCTGTGCAGATATATACCGTACGTGCCGCCGCTCACCGTGCCGCCCGCCATCGTAAAGGTATGCGAGGTGCCGAAGCCGGCGATGATTCCGTAATCGCCGCCGCTCACCGCGCCGCCGTTTATCGTATACGTATGCGAAGTGCCGCCGTTCATGCTTATCCCTATTGTGCCGCCGACTGTGCCGCTATTCACCGTTACCGAATGATTCGTGCCTTCGTTAATCACCATGCCGTACGTGCCTGTCACCAGGCCGCCGGCCACCGTCACGGCGTTGGCCGTGCCGCCGTCAGCCATCATCCCGTAGTAGGTGCCGCTTATCAGGCCGCCGCTCACCGTCGCCCGGTTGGCGCTGCCGCCGCTCACATAAACTCCCACTTCGCCGCCGGTCACCGTGCCGCCGGTCACCGTCACAGTATTTGCCGTGCCGCCGCTGACGTAAACGCCGTTTGTCCCGCCGCTCACCGTGCCGCCGGCCACTGTCGCTGCATTGCCGCTGCCGTTTTCCATGTATATGCCGTCCGTACCGCCTGTCACCGTGCCGCTGTTCACCCTCACCGCATAGCTTGTGCCGCCATAGATATCGATCCCGTTTCTACTGCCGCTGACTGAACCGTCGTTTATCGTCACGGCGGTCGCGCTGCCGTCGGATAGCGCGATTCCGAAGCGGCCACTGACCGTGCCGCCATTCACCGTCACCAAGCCCGCGCCGTCGGCGTATACATTGATCCCCTGGAAGACGCCGTTTACTGTGCCGCCGTTCACCGTCACCGCGTCGGCGCTGCCATGCTCCATCGTGATGGCGGCCACGGCACCGCTGACCAGCCCGCCGTTCACCGTCGCCGTATTTGCCGTGGCGCTGCCGTCGTTGGACATACGGATCATGGCGATCCCGTTGTCGCCGCTCACCGTGCCGCCGTTTACCGTCACCGTGCTGGTCTTGGCGTCCTCTACGCGGATGCCGCCGGCACCCTCGTAGCCGACCCGGCCGCTGACCAGGCCGCTGTCCAGCGTCACCGTATTGCCGCTGCCGCCCCTGACCGCGATCGCGGCGTTGCCGCTGACTGTGCCGCCTTTCACCATCACAGCGCCGGCGGCGCCGTTTTCCACGCAGATGCCGTATCGGCCGCCGCTCACCAGGCCGCCGCTTACGGCAAAGACGTTGGCACTGCCACCTGATGTATAGATGCCGTAGGTGCCGCCGCTTACTATAGCGCTGCCGACCACCGTCACCGCATTGCCGCCGCCAAGAACCGTTTCGACGCCTACTACGGCGCCGCTCACCGTCCCGCCGTGCATCGTCGCCGTATTGCCGCTGCCATTCTGCATGAGGACCCCGTGGTAGCCGCCGCTGACCAGCCCGCCGCTCATCACCAGCGCCTGGCCGGTTCCGCCGCGCAGCCCGATCCCGAAGAGTCCGCCGCTGACTGTAGCGTCGCCGCCAACCGACACGGTACTGGCGCTGTTGTCTTGCAACAGTATCCCGTCGGTGCGGCCGCTGACCAGCCCGCCACTCGCCGTTACCGCATTGCCGCTGCCGGACTTTACGAGAACTCCGTCGATGTAGCCTGTCACCGTGCCGCCGCTCACCGTCGCTAAGTTGGCACTGGCGTAATCAATTACGATCCCACCCGAAAGCATTCCGTAGATTTCGCCGCCGTTCACCGCCACGGTGTTAGAGGTGCCCGCCATAAGGATTCCAGATTCAGAGCCGCTGATCTGGCCGCCGGTCATCGTCACGGTGGACGCGGTGGTGGCGAAGTGTATGTAGACCCCGTTATAACCGCTGATCCGGCCGCTGTTAATCAACGAGGCGCTCTGGCCGGTCATAACCACGGCAGTGCCGCCGGAAACGTTTATCATGCCGGGTATGCCCACCACCAGGGTATCGCCGCCGCTTACCGTCTGAGAGGTGGTCACACTCGTGTTAATCGTGGTCGTTGTCGCCGCGTGGGCCGTGGCGAAGAACAGCCGCTCGGTCAGCTGCCCGCCGCGGTTCAGCAGGCTGAGCATCCCCGCGCCCGCATCGTCGCAGCGGACCGCGTCCTTTGCTGCCGCAGCCATCAGCGGCGCCGCCAGCGGCGCGTTCGTCTGCACCCCGTTCAGTATCGCCAGCGCTATTGACAGCGCCTTCTTCCTGTCGATGTTTCGCTTTATCTTTCTTATCATCCCGGTTCCTCCTCGTTATACCGCCGTCTTTGCCGGTCGCAGCCCATGGTCGGCCATCAGCCGGTCGATCGCCGCGTTCACCTGCCCGGCCGCTATCAGCCGCGTGCACTCGAACTGCCTGTCCGTGTTCTCCAGCCGCGGGCACCAGGCGAAATTATCGTTCGCAAACTCCGCGCCGCTGTCGGTGAAGCAGCCGTTACACACATGGTGGTTTATCACCCGATAGGGTGTGTAAAACTCCGTCTGCGGCAGACTGAAGCCGCTTATCATCACCACCGGCTTGCCTACCGCCCACGCCAGCCACGACAGCCCGCTCCCCAGGCCGACGAAGAAATCGGCGTGGTGGAGAAGGTCGACCCGCTCCGAGAGTGGCCTGTCGCCGGTGAAGTCCTCCGCCCCGTAGGGGATGCCGTTCCACCAGCGCCCCTGGCCGTGGACCCGCTCGCGGTCGATGCACAGCACCCGGTAGCCCCTGGCCTTCAGGTGCTCCACCGTCTTTATCCAGCCGTGGGGGTTGTTCCAGTACTTCGCCTGGCTCGTCGCCTGGGCGGCGATGCACACATACGGCTCGGCGATCTGCCGTTCCAGATTCTCCGGGGCGATCGCCGGGCGGATCTCCTGCGGCGTCAGTCCCAATATGCCGGCCGCCGCCTTCTGCAGCCCCAGTATCCGCCAGTCCGCCGGCTGGTACGCCCGCTCGCCGGCCGGGTAGAAGTAGCCCATGTAGTAAGTGGCGTAAATATCTTCCGGGCGCTCGCCCGGCTTTACGAAATTGACATCCGGGTAGGTGGCCTTGAACAGCTCCGCCAGCCGCGGCTCGATGGCGCAATATACCTCGCAGTCATGCAGGTATTTGAACGCCTGCCCGTAGGGGAAGGCGGCGATATTGTCGCCGAGCACGCTCCTGAGCGGGTACTGCAGCAGCACCCGCCGCTTCTTTGGAGTGAATTCGTGGTCCAGCACCAGCCGCCCGTCGCGGAAGATTTCCAGCCGGAAATTGACGTAGTACTTTTTCACGCTTGTCACCATGGTGTCCGATACCGCCGCGTCAAAGAGCGTCGTGAAGCTGTCGCGGTCGCTCAGCTTCACCCGCCAGTCGCCGGCCGGCACCTTCACCCGCGCCCCGTGGTTGAAGTCGAACTCCAGGCCGGGGATATCGGTTTTGCAGGTCAGTGGCCCGTTGTAAAACGCCATATAGGCGTTCGCGGCCACCGCCTCCCGTACCGCCGCCTCCGTCATCGCGCCGCCACCTTCAGCCCGCGGACTTTCGTCAGCCCCTTCGGGTTTAGGCCATAGTCGGCCATCAGCCGGTCGATGGTCGCGTTCACTTGCTCGGCGGCGATGGCCCGCGTGCACTCGAACTGCCTGTCCGTGTCCTTGTGGCGCGGGCACCAGGCGAAATCGTTGTGGACGAACTCCACGCTGCTGTCCGTGAAGCAGCCGTTACAGACATGATAGTTGATCACCCGGTAAGGGGTGTAAAATTCCATATACGGCAGGCTGAAGCCGCTGATCATCACAACAGGCTTGCCCACCGCCCACGCCAGCCACGACAGGCCGCTGCCCAGGCCGACGAAGAAGTCGGCGTGATGGAGTAGCTCCACCCGCTCTTTAAGCGGCAGCGCCCCGGTGAAGTTCTCCGCCCCGTAGGGGATGCTGTTCCAGCGGCTGCCGGCGCCGTGGACCATCTCGCGGTCGATGCATAGCACCCGGTAGCCTTTTTGTTTCAGGTATTCCACCGTCTTTATCCAGCCATGGGGGTTGGTCCAGTACTTGGCCTGCGTCGTCGCCTGGGCGGCGATGCACACGTACGGCTCCTTTATCAGCCGTTCGCCGCTTTCCGCCGCGATCTCCGGGCAGATTTCCTCCGGCTCCAGCCCGAGGATGTGGGGGATGGTCTTCTGCAGCCCCACCAGCCGCCAGTCCACCGGCTGGTGGTTGCGGTCGTCGCACGGGAAGAAGATGCCCAGGTAGTAGCTGGCGTACAGCCCCTCCGGCCGTTCGTCCGGGCCGACTAAATTTATGTCCGGGTAGGTCGGCCGGAAAAGCCCGGCCAGCTCGGGCGCCAGCGCGCAGTAGACCTCGCAGCCGTGTTTCTCCCGAAATCTCCGGGCATAGGGGAACCAGGCGACGATGTCCCCCAGCGTCCCCACCGGCAGCTTTATCAGCACCCGCTTGCTTTTAAGGTCGAGGTCATGCTCGAACATCAGCCTGTCCTCGCGGTAAACCTCGACACGGAAATTTATATAGTACTTTTTCACACTTGTCACGATCGTGTCCGATACCCTGGCGTCGAACAGCGTCACGAACGTGTCGCGGTCAGTGAACCTCACCCGCCAGTCGCCCGCCGGCACCTTGACCCTCAGGCCGTAGTTGAAATCGAACTCCAGGCCGTCGATGCCGGTTTTGCAAGTGAGCGGCCCCGGGTCGATGACGAAATAGGGCCGCTTATCGTGCTGCCCGCCTTGGCTTTCGGCCGCAGTCGGGACGACGCCCGTCACCGGCGCTTTTTCCTCTAACGGTTTAACTATTACACTGCTACTCATGTCATCTATCCCCTTCGTCGGCTTGCCTGACTATTATCAGCCGCGCCAGTTCCTCGCCCGACTCTACCTTTTGCCTGCCGGCTGCGAATACTGTAGCCGTATCCCGGTCGTGTTCGAGGCCGATCAGCACAAGTCCCGGTTTTTCCCGCAGCAGCGTGCCCACCTCGGCCAGCCCGCCGTCCCGTATGTCGAAGATGATCGCCTGCGGCGACAGCATCCTGACCGCCGGCGCCGCCTCGGCCAGCGAGCTGCCCAGCCGGCTCACCCGTATTTCGCCCCTCGCCTCCAGGCTGGCCGCTATCCCGGCCGCCAGCAGGCTGCCGCCGCACACCGCCACTTCCAATCGCTTTTGCATATTCGCTCACCCCGGTTTTGCCCAAAAAGCGCATACTTTTCCACTAAACCCATCCTAGCAAAATGCGCCTCCCCTGATACCTGCCTTTCGGATAGTCCGCAAAACAAAAAAGTATAGCCGGACTATACCTTGGTATAGTCCGGCTATACTGCCGACAACGCAGGAGGCCTTTATGAACAGGCGTAATTACAAGCCCAGCTTATAGGCATGGGCGATCAGCTGCGCCTTGTTCGCCAGCCTAAGCTTGCCCAGTATCTCCTTCACATGGTACTTTACCGTGACCTCCTTGATAGCCAGCCGGTCGGCGACCTCCTTGTAGGTAAGTCCCCGGGTTATGAGCCGCAGCAGCTCAGTCTGGCGCTCGGTCAGCTCCCGTTCCCCCCCGGCTTCTTCTCGCTGCCTTTGCTGCTGAAACTCGCGCAGCAGCCGCCCGGCCAGCCCCGGCGCCAGCGGCGTCTCTCCGGCCGCCAGACCGGCCAGCTGCCGCAGAAAGCTCTCCGGCTCCATCTCCTTTAAGAGATACCCCTCGGCTCCCGCCTTTAGGGCCGCCAACAGGCTATCCTCGTCCTCGACGGCCGTCAGCATCACGATCTTCGCCTCCGGATACTCCTTCTTTATCTGCCGTGTTGTCTCAATTCCGTCCATCTCCGGCATCTGCAAGTCCATCAGCACCAGCTCCGGCCGCTGCATCTCGAACTGCATCAGCGCCTCCGCCCCGTTCCTGGCCGTCGCCGCCACCTCGAAGCCGTTGGCCGTCAGGAGGCTGCGCATGCCCTCCAGGAACAGCGCGTGGTCGTCCACCAACAGCGTTTTCATAACTCTTCCTCATGCTTTCCTTGTTCTCCAGCCGGAAGCGGACCGTGACCCGCGTCCCTTCGCCGGGCCGCGACTCTATCTCCAGGCGTCCGCCAGCCTCCTCGGCCCGTTCGGCCATTATCTGCAGCCCGAAGCTCTTTCTCTCTCCGGGACCGGCCGCCATATCGAAGCCGCGTCCGTCATCCTCCACCGTCACCGTTACCTCTTCGCCCGCCTTTTCGATGATGACCTTGGCCTCGCGCGCCTCGGCGTGCTTGCGGACATTCGTCAGCGCCTCCAGGATTATCCTCAGCAGTTGCACCTCGCCGGCCTGGCCCAGCACCCCGGCGAGCGGCGCCGCCGGCAGGCTGAGCTTTACCGCGATGCCGTTATTCTTCTCATACCACTGCAGATAGTTCTCCAGGTTGGTCTCGAAGTCGTCGCTCGCCGCCGCCGTCTTCTTCAGGCCGACGATCGACTCCCGCGTGTCGGCGTTCTGCTCCCTGACCACCCCGAGCAACCGCTCCAGCTGCGTCGCCGCCGCCTCGGCCTTCCCGTCGGTTATCTGCGACCGTACCTGCTGCAGCTCCAGACCCAGGTAGCTCCATATCTGCCCCTGGCCGTCGTGCAGTTCCCGCCCCAGCCGGTCACGCTCCGTCAGGATGGCCAGCGCCTTTTCGCTTTCCAGCAGCCGCTGTTGATCCCGCCTCTGCTGGGTTATATCCTTGAAGACCAGCGTCCTGCCAAGCGGATCCCCCTGCGGCGTCGCCAGCGGTATCGTGCTTATCTGGTAGAAGCATGTCTCGTCGTCAAGCACCCGGGACGTCTCCGCGCCCTCGGGACAGCCGACAGCCTCGGCCAGCGCCGGCCAGGCCGAGGCTACCTGCGCGAACTTGTCGCCCGCCGCCGCCGGCAGCCCCGCGAATATCGCCTTCGCCGCCGGATTCATATCCACGATATATCCTTTCTCGTCCACCACCATCAGGCCGTCGTCCATCCTCCTGGTAACCGCGTCCTGCGCCAGCGGCAGTATGCTGTAAACCCGCCAGCGGTAAAAGACCCAGGTCACATAGACCGCGGATAGCAACTGTCCCGCCGTCTGCGGCGACACTACCGGCAGCTCCAGTGTAAACACCAGGATGTTGCCGATAAAATTAAACAGCGGCGTTACCGACAGCACTATCGCCTGCTGCCGCCGCAGTCCCCTGGATGCGTATATCCAGCGTGCCGACACCCCCAGGCATACCACATTGAGTCCATAACAAAAAGCCATCATCGCCCAGGCTGCCGGTCCGAACGCGATAATCAGGACGTTTCCCTCCAGCGACATTGGCCCGTAATACCAGCCAAGCTGGCCGTCGAAAGCGATTATCAGGACAAAGGCGGCCGTTATCCCCCGGATGGCATACTTCACCGCCGTCGCCAGCCGGCCCTTTTGCTGGCTGACCTCCCAGATGAACTCGAACCAGAAGTAGATAAGCAGCAGCGGCGCAAATTCCGTGAACCTAGCCCAGAACAGTTTTCCCGGCAAATCCGGGCTCATGCTGCAGAAAGCCGTGGCCGAAATCCACAAGCCCTTGCATATCTGGCAGTACACCAGCATTATCGCTCCCGGGATTCGCCGGAACTGGAACAGATAGACCGCCAGGGCCTCGAACACGGCCGCAATAAAAAGATACGCTATTATATTATCGATCGGCGCGAAAGTAACGCTAGATATCATGAGTAGGACAGTTTCTCCTTAAGAACCGGTGGTTTCCGTTGCTCTTTTCTTTTTTTCTCCATAAACGTGACTAATCCTTTGATTTTTCGGTATTTAGCTAAACGTGAAGGTCGCCAAGTATTGAACTGTTCATAAGCTACGAAAATAAGAGTGTGTTGCTACAAATACAAAAGAAATTTTCAAGACGACATTCGTACACCCCGCGGGCCTAGATATCTACTGGACATTAGCCCTGCGGCAGATGACTAACCTACCACCAACATAATAAAATGCCGCCCCAAAGGCAACCGCACTTCTACCGTAGAAGAGGGCCGCGTCTGCGCCCTCAACTGGCTCGACGAAGAACTCGCCTTCGTCAACCCCAAAGTCATCGTCGCCCTCGGCAGCGTCGCCCTCAAATACCTTATGGGCCCCGACGCGCGGATAACAAAAGACCGGGGCCGCTGGTTCGACACCAAATACGGCATCCCCGCCATCGCCACCTACCACCCCGCCTACCTCCTCCGCCTCACCGGCTCCGGCCAGGTAAAAGCAAAATGGGAAGTCTTCTACGACCTCAAGGCGGCGGTGGAAAAATGCAAGGAACTGGCGCCTGACTACGACCTGGCGTCCCCCGAAAAGCCCGACCTCCTGGCCATGTACGAAGGCCGCCGGCAGGAACGGAGAACGGGCCGCTAAGGTCGAGTCCACCAATTTTCGCGAAAGATTATAGATAGTTCTCCGCTGCAGTTGACGGTTGGTTACTTGGAGCAGAAAAGTAGGGCCCCACTTATTAGTGCGGCCCTACTTTTTTTGGATATGCTCCCGCTAACGCTCAAGCAAATTATTAATGGCCGAATCTTTTTTCATCGTTTAGCCATTTCAGGGCAAGCCTTCTGGCCTGGTCCTCTTTCGACCCTTTTGCGATATCGTGCCAGTCCCAGCTTTCGAGCAAGGTCCTCCTCTGCCCCTGAGCGTCATAATCAGCCTCGGAAAGCATCCTGCCCCTGTTCTCGGTCAGCAAGAACTGATAATTGGCTACAGTGTAGCTAAGGCTGGCGACGCCGGTGCTATACTTTTTTTGCGCGTTCAAATAGGTCAACCGTTTATCGAGCCCAGTTTTGTTCCATACGTATTTGACAATCAGCTCGACGATGACTGGATTATCCTTAGGCCAGGCGGCAATTGAGTGGATATTCCAATAAAGTGCGGAATCTTCAAGCTCGCTAAATGCGTACCACCTGGGCGCCGGGGCAACAGTATGGTCGGGCTGTACCGCACTATCCCGCCCTGGCTTCGCAAATTCCAGCACCCGGCTAATCTCCTCAGACTCTTTATGATAGTAATCACTCGGAGTGGTGTGGCGGCGGATCTCAGCATCTGTGCTGTTATACAGATATTGCCCAAGGGTTCGATACTGCAGAGGATAAACCAGCGGCGTTTCCTTCTTGAACAGTATCTTTTTTGTACCATCGTACTTGAGCGTTTCGTCCAGCACCCAAATCGTCCAGTATACAACCCGAGCATCGTCGGTGATGACCGAATCAGCATCGACATACTCGGTGCAAGGACCGTAGCGGGTGCCCTCCAGTCGCTTGAAGTATATCCAGTTAGTCGCGAAGGCGGAATTCGTAAGAATAAATAATACTAGCAGTATCAACGCAACGGTTTTGCGTATCATTGCGCATCCTTCCTCCGTCCGCTATCTGAAGGTCACTTGCATCCTTCGCCGTCGAGAACTACAGCCGCTCGCTTGTTTTGCCGCTTCACACTTCGATCTGGCGTGTGAGTGTATTCTACATACCATGAAGTAACTCTTCCCGGGAAGAAAAACACCGGCCGGAAATAAAGAGGCTCCGAGTGGTCCCCGGAAGCCTCGCGCGACTTACTGTTTGTACTTGTTGCCCTGAATGCCGTTCTGCCGGTGACGGGCGTAGCCTTCCCCCCGGTCCCAGAAACCGTTGACTATTTTGTCGCCGTTGAAAACGAACTGAAACTGGTTTACGACGCCGCCATTGGAGCGCCAGGTCCCGCTCAGCACATTGCTGCCGGGGGCGAACGTTCCCTCCAGGGTGCCGGTGCCGAAGGTGCCGGTTACTTTGCCGCCGTTCTGGGACAGGGTCATGATGCGGGCCATCCACGACGCATGCCATTTGCCTTCCACGTTAGGGGCCGCCAGGGCAAGGCCGGGAGCCAGAATGAGAGCAAACAACAATAGGCTGAGAGACAGGCACATTACGCGATGCAGTTTCATTGGCAAATCCTCCTCAAAAAAATAGTGATGCAGCATGATGCTTATATGATAAGTTACCGCCGGGAGAAAATATATCACCCGGAAGGGTGATTTGGGCTGGAGCCAGGCCGGAGAAAAGCGGAAAATCCCCCGTTCGGGTGATACACTTCCGCCGGAGGAAATGCTATGCTGAAGAAAAATTACGGGGGTGGGTCAAAAATGTATAAACGCCTGTTGGTAACCGTTCTGCTGCTGTTGTTCGTTTTTCCCTGCGTCGCCAGCGCGGCCAATCTGACCGGGAAACTGACCTATTGGAAACAGGGGAAGGAATATCCACTGGTCAACGCCACCGTGGTCGTCGGGAAAGATATCTGGCTGAAGGACGACGGGGCGACCGATGTGGTGAAGGGCGCCGTCACGGCGAAAACGACCACCGACGGAAACGGAAGATTCGTTTTGAGCGGCCCGGCCGGAAATTACCTCATGATTATCTGGAAAGCGAATCACATCCCGAGCACCGGTATCAACGTTTCTCTTCCGGGCACGCAAAACGACAGCATTTCGTACGACAACCAGGTGGGCGCCTCCGGCCGCCATGTTTACCTCAGGTTCGAGAAGTAGGCGGCTAGGGGTTATTTGCCGGGGCAACGGGCGGCGACGATCGCCGCGATCTCGCCGTAGTTGTCGTCCGTGCAGAATACGGCGATCGATTCGGTAAGCCTGCCTCTTACGAGGATGACATGCTGCTGCGGGCGGTATGTCACCTTCCGGATGTCGCTCCATTTGAGGAAGACCGACTGCCGCGACTGCGCCAGCAGGCCGGCGCCGGCCGCGGCCGGCACGCGGGCGAAAAGTCCCAGGAGCACGGCCAGCCCGTTGATGATGAGGTTCGCCTTCGCCTGGCTTTTCTGGGTACGGCAAAGGATGCCCTTGTCGTCGACCAGAAAGGCGGCGTCGTATTTGCCGCCGTACAAGGCCATAATCAGCAGGTAGGTCAGGAGAAAGAGGCCGCCGATAAGCGCCAGGGCATAATACGCGCCTGCGTCCGAGGAATTGCCGGCGAGGAAGAAAAGGAATACGACGAGGATGCCGAAGGGCAGGCCGACGGCAAGCGCCAATTGACGCAGGATGACCCCGTTGCGGAAAATCGGCACGGATATGAGCCATTCCCTGGGGCCGAGGTCCTGCGTATTTTTACCGGTCATCGTCCCAACCCCCATGTTTTTATTTCAGCAGCGGGCATTTGCAGCGGAAGCAGCGGTCGTCGCGGATGTCGTTGAGGCTGGCGCAGGCATTGCAGAAGATGACGGTGTCCTGCGATTTGTCGTATTTCTCGAAGGAGTTGAGCCCCTTGTGGTGTCGCACCCGGTCGCCGATCCGGTAATAGTTGTAAAGGGTATCGTCGTCTTCGCCGCCGATAATGTGCGTTTCGCCGCCGTCGCTGCGGATGACGACGGTATATGAGGTGCGCCAGTCATCCTCGTCGCTGCGCCGGCTTCTTTTTCGCTCGATTTTTTTGTCGACCACTACGCCGTCCCATGTCTTGCTTCTATGCCTGCCGATTATCTGCCACGCCGCGATCGCCAGGAACATGCCGCCGATGCCCAGGCCGATGTAAAGGGCCTCAGGATTGGCCATTTCCCGGCTGGTTTCGCCATAGACGTAAAAGCCGGCGACAGCGGCCGCGGCGAGGATAACAGCAAAGAGCAAAGACCAGCGGTTCGCATTGTTTATGTAGCAGGCAAAAGCCGGATGATCGATTTTAGCGGAATAGCCGATCGTTCCTGAGGCAACCCCGCCGGCCGCCGGTAGCGCCGCCGATGCGGGCATGGTTTTGTCGGGGGCTTCGGTGCCGATAATCTTCACTTTACGCCGCGGCCTGTTTGCGGCGAAGATGAGTAAGGCCCCCACCGCCAGCGAGGCCGCCTTGCCCCAGGAGGGTCGGGCGTTCTCCTCCAGCGTGTTCACCATAGGGAAGGCTTTCAGGTATCTGACCGGAACCGTCTGCCTGCCGGTTGCCTTGACGTAGAGGGGGCCGCCGATGCGGCGGGTGCTGTCGGTTATGGTTCGGCCGTCCGGTGTTTGGAAGGTGTAAGCGAGGATGAACGTGTATCTGTTGGGGGTAGTTTCGTTCCGCTCGCCGAGCTCGCGCCTGATGTGGGTGACGGCCGCGGTCCCCCGCTCGCCGATCTGTCCCAGCGTCAGGCTGATGACGGCCTGCAGGATAAAGCCCGCGCCGAGCAGGGTGATGATTACCTGCAAAACTTTGCCGCCGACCGCATGTTTTATCGCCATGTCCGCCACGCTCCGCCCTGCCGTACTTTTCCACTACAATAATAATGTATGCCGGCACGCGCCGGTATCACCCGGATGAGTGATTTTTGCACAAAAACGGCGCCTTCCTAGGAAGGCGCCGTTTTTCAGCGGCTACTGCATGGGCAGTTCTTCGCTGTTCATCATCAGGTGGAGGAGCTGGTTGCGGTTCTGCACGTTGTATTTGGCGTAGATATTCTTGACATGGGTTTTGACGGTATTTTCGCTGACGTACAGTTCGCTGGCCACCTGCTTGTAGGTCTTCCCGCGGACAAGCAGGGCGGCTATCTCGCTCTCCCGTTCGGTCAGGTCGCCGAGCGTCATCTGCTTCCGCAGGGTCTGCCGTTGCTTGTCGGGCGGCAGCTCGGCAAAAACGGTCAGAAAGACGTGCGTTTTCAGCAGCTTCCCGAGGTGCCTGCCCAGCGGCGGCAGCATGACGAGCACGACGCAGACGACCGACAAGGCCAGCAGAGAGTGGTGAGTGCCATCCCAGTTGAGCGTTCTGCCGGCCATGCCGCCGACCAGCACCCCCAGGACGTTCGCCGCCAGCCCGAAGCCGAAAACCTTGGCCGTGTCGGCCGACAAATCGAGCATTTCCCCGAGGATGCTCCACCAGAACAGGTCGAATATGCCGCAGGCTCCCAGCAGGATGGTATCGATCAACAGATAGGCGGCGACCGAGCGGTCGAGGACGATGAACGCGAGAAAGGAAAACCCCATCATGGAAACAGCGGCGTAAAGAAAGATGTTGCGGTTTACGGTACGCGGCAGATTGCGCATTACGTAAATGGCGGCGATGTAGGGAATCGCCCAATACCAGCTGGCCAGCCAGTCCAGATGGGTGAACGCCGGGTTAATCACCTGATACATGAGACCGGAGTTGAAGGTGATAACGGCGATGAAAAAACACAAAAAGACCAGCGGTCCGGCAATGCCGGCGCGCCCGTACCCGCCCGGTGACCCAACGGCCGGGGCGGCCTCCGCCGTAGGCAGGTGAAGCGCGCACAGCCACGCGCCGGCCAGCGCCAGCAGGCAAAGGGTCAGGCCGGCGTAGGGCGATATATTGACAGCGGCCACGTTGAGGAGGGTCATGAGGAGGTTGGAGCCAATCAGGGCGTCGGCCGCGGTTCTCATCCGCCCGTCAGGCGGCGTCGACGCCCGGAAGAAAAAGCCCCAGGCGGCCACGCTGCCGCCGGCCAGAAAAGAGCTTAAAACGAGACAGGGCGGCCAAAGCCCGGAGGGCGGCAGAAAGAAGAGGACGGTGACCGCGAAGGCGACGACGATGGAAAAGACGATGAATTTTCTGGCGGCCGCCGTGGTTTTGACGAAGAAACCGCACAAAAGTAGACCGGCGCATTGGGCGGCGACGGCCCCGGAAATCATCGGCCGCGGATCGACGCCCACGCTTGCGGCGAGGGCGTACAGCACCTGCCCCTCGAAGGGGAAGGCGAGCAGCCAGGAAAAATAGAGCGAGAAGACCGCCAGGGACAAATGGCGCGCCGATAACGAAGGATAGCCGCCGAATGACTGCAACGTCATCCCCCTGCCTCCTGTTCGAAAAATAAACCGGTTTCTTTTCTGCAACAAATGTGTTATCGGCATTCGGCGCCGGCCACGGGGTTACGAGAGGATTCATTCTCTTACCTGGGCGTTAATTCCTGTTTAGTGAGTTGCAAATTGGGAAGTCTTCTACGACCTCAAGGCGGCGGTGGAGAAACGCAAGGAACACTGGCGCCTGATTACGGACTGACGTCCTCCGAAAAGCCCGACCTCCTGGCTGATTGCAGGAACTAGTGCTCACCCATTTTGAGCCGGCGGGCATTTATTGCCACAAGCACCGTACTTACCGACATCAGCATCGCTCCCACTGCCGGCGACAGCAGGATTCCTGAAGAATACAGTACGCCTGCCGCCAATGGAATAGCCGCCACATTATAGCCCGTCGCCCACAACAGATTCTGCACCATCTTCCTGTAAGTCGCTCGCGACAACTTAATAACGTCCACAACATCCAGGGGATTGCTGCGGATAAGAATAATATCCGCTGTCGCAATGGCAACATCCGCGCCGGCGCCGACGGCGATGCCTACATCGGCCTGAGCTAGTGCCGGGGCGTCGTTAACACCGTCGCCGGTCATGGCGACAACCAGGCCGCGTCCCTGTATTTCCTTGATTTTTTGCACCTTATCCTGCGGCAGAACCTCGGCAATAAACTCATCCATGCCGACTTCTTCGGCCACCTGTCTGGCAACTTCCTTATTATCTCCTGTCAGCATGATACAGCGGATCCCCAGGTTTTTCAGCGCGGCGACCGCCTGTCTTGATTCGGGGCGGATGGTATCGGCCAGAGCGACCGCGCCCACGGCCTCACCGTCGACAATCACGAAAACGACAGTTTTTCCGGCAGCGGACAACTGGTTCAGCCTGGCGTCATGTATGGGAATATGATGCTCTGAAAGGTATCCCGGACTCACCACCTTTACCGCCCGGCCTTCGACCGTTCCCTCTGCCCCTTTCCCCGGGATGGCCCTGAAGTCTTGGGCTTCGGCTAAGTTTTCTGCCGCCGCTACAATGCTCTGCGCGATGGGGTGTTCCGACGCCTGCTCCAGCGACGCCGCGTAGCGCAGCAGCTCCTCGCGCGTCCAGCCCGCAGCAAGGGTTAAGACGTCTGTCACGCCAAACTTGCCGGCGGTCAGGGTACCCGTCTTGTCAAAAACCACTGCTCCTATACCGCGAGCTGCCTCGAAGGCGGCACGGTCACGGATCAAAAGCCCCTGCCGGGCAGCCAGCGACGTCGATGACGACACAACTAACGGCACAGCCAGCCCCAAAGCATGGGGGCAGGAAATGACCAGCACGGTCACCGCCCGCTCGACCGCCCAGGCTACCTCTCGACCGCTCAGAAGCCAGGCGGCCATCGTCACGCCACCGGTAAAGATAGCACCCAGTGCCAGCCAGGATGCCGCTCGATTGGCAAGATCCTGAGTCCTGGACTTACTTTCCTGCGCCTGGCGCACCAACTCCATCATCTGGGCGAGGAATGACTCCTGCCCCGTTTTTTCCACCCTTATCCTAACCGCGCCCTCGCCGTTTATCGACCCACCGATAACCACAGCTGCCACTTGCTTGAGAACAGGCTTTGATTCACCGGTCAACATTGCCTCATCCACCGAAGTTTCGCCGCTTAACACCACAGCATCGACCGGAATCCTCTCACCCGGTTTGACCAGCACGACATCGCCTTTTGCCAGACTTCCTACCGGAACATCTGTTATCGAGCCGTCTGCACCAACGAGATGAGCGTCAGCCGGCACCAAAGAAGCCAATTTCTCAAGTGCCTGTGAAGCTCCCATAACCGATTTCATCTCGATCCAGTGTCCCAGCAGCATGATGTCGACAAGCGTGGCCAGTTCCCAGAAGAACGTCTCACCCGCCAGCCCGAATACTACGAAAGAACTGTACGAATACGCGGTGGAAATCGCGACTGCCACTAAAGTCATCATGCCCGGGCGGCCTTGGCCGATCTCTTGGGCCGCCCCTTTCAGAAAGGGCAGCCCGCCGTAAACGAACAGCACGGTAGCCAAAGCAAAAAGAAAGTATTCATCGCCTGCGAACCGAAGCGACTCGCCCAAACCCGCCCAATGCTGAAGCATCGGGGACAGGGCCATAATCGGCACAGTTATAGCCATACATACATAGAATCTTCGCTTGAAATCGGCGATCATGCCCTCGTGATGCCCTTTATGCCCTCCTTGGCGGCTTGGGGGGGAGGCCCCATTAGCTGTAGAAATATCCTCCACATGATCTTTGGCATGATGAATAGTTTGCTGGCCGTGTTCATGCTGGCGATGTTCCATTGTGGCACCTCCTCGGCAACAGTCTAATTATTATTTCGTAATAATCTTAATATTTACCTCCCTAGATAATCAGTAACCCCGCATTTGCGTGTCCCAAAAGGTCGCCGTACAGCCCCGCAGACCTCCATATCTACCGGACTTTAACTCCCTTGATCAATGACGGATATACCACAAAATCATAAATGCCGCCCCCAAGGCGACCGTACCCTCATTGTCGACATGATTAGTGCTTACCGCTTAGCGCCAGGATGGCAATTGAAGCCACAACGCTCCGGCGCAAGCCGGAGCGTTGTGTTTTACGGTCGGGGCCCTGGCTCCGCCGCGGAGCGCGGCAGCGCTACCATGCTTGGCAAAAAGCCCAATAACTAGGGACGTGCCGTCACCTGCACATCAGTCGGTAGCCCACGCCCGACTCGGTGATAATGTACCGGGGCTGGGTAGGGTTTTCCTCGATCTTGCGCCGCAATTGGCCGATATATATTCTGATGTAGTGGGTATCGCCGCTGTAGCTGCTGCCCCAGACCAGCTTCAACAGCTGTTTATGGGTCAGCACTTTGCCGGCGTGCTGGGCCAAAGCCTTAATGATGTCGTATTCGGTCGGAGTCAGCTTTACTTCCCGGGAACCTACCGAGACCCGCCGCTGGGCCAGGTCGATCTGGAGATCGCCGCAGGTTATCAGCGGGTCGTCCCCTGCCTTCGCTTCCCGCCGCAGCGAGACCCTTATCCGGGCCATCAGCTCGCCCATGCCGAAAGGCTTCGTGATATAGTCGTCCGCCCCGGCGTCCAGCGCCTCGATCTTTTCCTGCTCCTGATCCTTAACGGTGAGGACTATTATCGGCACCTGGGCCCATTCGCGCACCCGGGTGATGACGTCTTTCCCGTCGATGTCCGGAAGGCCCAGATCCAAAATAATAATATCGGGCTTAAAGATGGCCGCGCGGTTGACGCCGTCCTGCCCGGTGGCCGCCTCGTCCACCTCGTAGCCGAACGCTTTCAGGGAAACTCTCAGCAGCTTGCGGATCTGCAGTTCGTCGTCGATTACCAGAATGCGCCGTCCCTTCTCGGTCATGACAGTTCCCGCCTTTCGGAAGACTGGAAGAAACTCGTGTTATCGTTGATCGGGATATCGAAGGTGAAGCTTGCGCCTCCGCCGGGGCGATTTTCCGCCTTTATGGTCCCGCCGTGGGCTTCCAGGATGCTTTTACAGATAGCCAGGCCGAGCCCGGTCCCGCCGATGTTGCCCTCCCGATGCTGGATGCGGTAGAACTTATCGAAGATCCGCACTAATTCGGGCTCAGGAATGCCTATTCCGTGGTCGGCGACCGTAACCGCGATTTTATCTTTCACGACGGAAGCGGTTATTTCGAGCTGGCTGCCCGGGGGCGAGTACTTGGTAGCGTTGTCGATGAGGTTGACCATTACCTGCTCCAAAAGCACGCAGTCGCCGCGCAGCAGCGGTGTATCGGGGGAAATAGCGACGGTTAACGGCCGGTCTTTTATCTGGTCCGTAAATCTGCGCAGCGCCGCCCCGATGATATCTTCGATATCGCACCAGTCGGTTTTCAGTTGGAGCAGGCCGCTCTCCAGCCGGGCGGCGTCCAGAAGATTGGCGACAACTCGGTCCATGCGGTTTGCCCCGTGTTTTATATTTTCAAGCAGCTCTCGTCTTTCTCCCGCGGAAAAGGTGGCTTCCGTCTCCAGCAGAGTGGACGACGAGCCGATTATCAGCGACAAAGGCGTGCGCAGCTCGTGCGACACCGAATTGATCAACGCGGTGCGCAACCGCTCCGACTCCAGCAGCAGCGCAGCCTCCCGCGCCCTCTCGGTCAACCTTACCCTTTCGAGGGCGATCGAGGCCAGCCCCGCCCAGGTCTCCAAAAGGCGACGCTGTTCCGGCGAAATCGTGCTGCCGTCGATATCGACGGCTAGGACGCCCACGGTCGCATCCACCGTGGCCAGCGGCAGATAAAGGCAGTCGGCATCAGGCATGGTATCGGTCGACTTGCCGGCCGACTGCCTGTGGGTATACGCCCATTGGGCGGCCGCGGCTTCGTTTTTGTCGCAACCGGCAGGAGCTTGCCGGTCGTCCCATTTCTGCAATTGTCCCTTCTCATCGGGCATGAAAACGGCGATCCGCCAGCGCAGGGCGTCGGTGGCCTGGCTGATGAATTCGGAGACGATCGTATCCAAATCGATTACGGCGGCGATTGCCCGGCTGAAATCGAACATGGCCCGGGTGCTCCGCTCCCGCTGCCGCGCTGCCGCCGCCTCGTCCCTCAGCACCTCCGTCCTGCGGCCGACCACATAGGAAACGACGACGAACGTTATGAAGCTCAGTACAAACCGGTCGTACACCCGAATCGCAAAAACCGGCGGCACGAAGATGAAGTTAAACACCAAAACGCTGCAGACGGCGGTGAAATACGAAGGCCACCGCCCCCACCAGAAGGCGCTCAAAACTACCGGAATCTGGTACAGCAGGACGATATTCATCAGCTCGAGATGATTCCGCAGCAGCCAGCCCAGGGCGGTTATCGCCGCCACCATCATCGCGCAGCCGGCATAGTGAAGGCGGCTTTGGGGTCCGGCCGGGGGAGCTAAGGATACCGGTGGGGCTGCGGGGCCTGCTTCGTGCGGATTCCTGACAACATAGATATCGGCAGCGAGGCTGTGGCCGGCGAGCTTGTCGGCTACACCGGGGGACAAGAACCGGCGGAGGGGGCCGCGGCATGCCCGGCCAACGACGACAGCGGCCACATTGTTGCTGCGGGCCGTGTCCGCCAAATGCCCGACAACATCCTTGGCCGTAATTATCAGCGTTTTCGCGCCCAGCTCCTCGGCCAGCCGCATGTTTTCGGCTACCTGGCCGCCGCCGCTCCCTATGGCCGACCCGACAGTGTCGATATGCACCGCCAGCCATTCGGTTCCCAGGGACGAGGCCAGACGCCGGCCCGCCCGGATCAGATGGACGGAGAAAGGAGTGGCGTCGACGCACACCATCACACGACCGGCAGCCGGGGGTACCGAGACCGAGCCGCATTCCTTAAGGCGTTTTCCCAGCCCGGGACATTCCCTTTCGGCAGCGAGGCGGAACAACAGCCCTCTGAGAGCGTTGATCGTCTCCGGCCGGAAAAAAGCGTCCGGCTTTCCGACGGTGCCGGGGGGCAGCCATAGACGACCTTCCTTGTACCGCCTTATCAGCTCCTCGGGGGAGACGTCGACGATGGTGACGGTATCGGCTTGCTCGACGAAATAGTCGGGGACGGTCTCCCGGGCGCCGGCGCCGGTGATCCTGGCGGCCGTTTCGCTCAGGCTTTCGATATTGCGGATATCCAAAGTCGTAAAAACGTTTATGCCTGCTGCCAGCAGATCTTCGACATCCTGGAATCTCTTCGTGTGGCGCGAGCCGGGGGCGTTCGCGCGGGCCAACTCGTCGATCACGACAACCGTCGGTTTGCGGAGGATAATCGAGTCTACGTCCAACTCCGCAAAACTGGCGGCCTTGTATTCCCGGACCCGGTCGGGAATTTTTCTCATCCCCGCCAGCAGCCGCTGGAGTTCCGGCTGGCCGTGGGGGTCGATCCAGCCGATTACGATATCGACATTCGCCTGTTGCAGGGCGCGGGCCTTCTCAAGCATCGCGACAGTCATGCCGACACCCGCCGCCGCCCCTAAAAAGACGGTCAGCTTGCCTCTGCGGGCCTTATCGGTAACGCGCGGAGGGGTATTGCCGCATCGCTCGTGTTTTTCGGCCTTGGTCTCGACCATCTTTTACGACAATCCTTTCTGGCGGTTCCGGATTAATTGTATATTTCCGGCTCTCCGGCTGCTCCTCCTTCTTTCCCGGCCAGCCGCCGGCGGAAGGGCTTTTCGGCGCGCAAGGGCCGAAGATTCAACAGCCATTAGTCTTCCCCTTCACCGGCGGAAAACTAATGGCTGACAGAAGGCTATGCAATATTCCGGGACGTTATTTCAGCATCGCCAGCATAGTTCCGGCGGCGACCGCGGTTCCTATGACCCCGGCCACGTTGGGCCCCATGGCGTGCATCAGCAGGAAATTGCCCGGATTCGCTTTCTGGCCGACAATCTGGCTTACCCGCGCCGCCATCGGCACGGCGGAGACGCCCGCGGACCCGATGAGCGGGTTGACTTTGCCGCCGGTCGCGTAATAGAACGCCTTGCCCAGCAGGACGCCGCCGGCGGTGCCGCCGGCAAAGGCCACCAGCCCCAGAACGATGATAAGCAGCGTCTGCACCGTCAGGAAACTCTCGGCCTTCATAGTAAGACCGGTACCGGTGGCCAGGAAGATGGTCACCATATTGATCAGCGCATTCTGGGAGGTATCGGAGAGCCGGTCGGTCACGCCCGATTCGCGGAACAGGTTGCCCAGCATGAGCATGCCCATCAAAGAAGCGATCGGCGGCAACAGCAGACTGATGAGAATAGTGGCCACGACCGGGAAGGCCAGGCGCTCGAACTTGGAAACCGGGCGCAGCTGCGCCATGACGGTCTCGCGCTCTTTCTGGGTGGTGAGCAACTTCATTATCGGCGGCTGGATGAGCGGCACCAGCGACATATAGGAGTAAGCCGCCACAGCGATGGCGCCGAGGAGATGCGGGGCGAGCTTGATCGTCAGATAAATGGCGGTCGGACCGTCGGCGCCGCCGATTATGCCGATAGCGGCCGCTTCCTGGATGTTGAAGCCCAGCAGCATCGCGCCGGCAAGGGAGACGAAAACGCCGATCTGGGCGGCTGCGCCCATGAGCAGCGTGCCAGGGTTGGCGATCATAGGGCCAAAATCGGTCATGGCGCCGACCCCCAGGAAGATGAGCGGCGGGAACACCTCATATTCGATCCCTTTGGAAATGAGCATCATTACACCCGGGTCTTCAAAGAAGCCGGTCTTGGGCAGGTTGGTGAGGATGCAGCCGAAGGCGATGGGCGAAAGCAGCAACGGTTCGAACCCTTTGGCAAAGGCGAGGTACAGGAGGACGACGCCCACGACGATCATTATGCCGTTGCCCAGAGTGAAATCTGTGAAGCCGCTGTCGGCCCAGACGGCCTGCAGGGACACGGAGAACGAATTTATAAGTTCCATCTTGAAAAAATCCCCCAATTTTCACATAGACGTGCGATCAATACGAAAGATGCTATTTATTCGTCGCGTCCTTCGTCGGATCGATTTTTTGGATGAGCTTGATTACCAGGCTCAAGGCGTACAAAACGGCGAATACGACGGTCATGTTGATGATCATAATCAACACGGGGCTGGTGGTTACAGGGGTTCCTTCCATGCTGCACCTCTTTCGGCGTGGTTAAAAATGTCCTGCCAGTGCGCCTAGCATCCTGGCAAAAGGAAGGGGGGAAGGGCGGGCGGACCCGCCACGCCCTTCACCTGCAGTGAAAGCTACTTTCCGGGGAAGAAGGGCCAAACCATCGGGATAATGATCAGCGAAACGATGAAGCACACGATCACCAATCCAGTCCCCGCTTTGACGTAATCCATGAACTTGTAGTTGCCGGGGCCGAGAACGAGCGTATTGGGAGGGGTTCCCACCGGGGTGGAAAAAGCGCACGAAGCGGCGACGGCGATGGCCATCAGAACGGCATGCGGGCTGGCCCCGATGCTTTTGGCGATCGAAATGCCGATCGGCGCGAGGAGGGCGGTGCAAGCGGTGTTCGACATGAACTGGGTCAGACCGCCGGAAAGAGCGAATAATACCGCGGTTACGAAAATCGGGCTGGGTGAGCCGCCCATCAAGTTTACGACGGCATCGGCGATCAGCTTGCCGGCGCCGCTTTTATCCATCGCGGTCGCAATCGGCATCATGCCGGCGAACAGCAGGATAGTGACCCAGTCTATGCCCTGATAAGCCTGCTTTTCCGACAAACACTTGGTCAGGATAAGGATAATTGCGCCGCAGACGGCCGCTATCTCAAGCGTGAACATTTTCAGGTCGAGGGCCATAACGACCACGACGCCGATGAGGGTAAGAGCGGTAATCCACATTTTTGTCGGGTCGGCGTTGCTGGCCATAGCCTCCTTGGCCGCCTCGGCGTCGATCACCACGTCGACCGAGAGGTCGGCCTTGGGCAGCAGGTATTTGCCGACAAACATCATGTACAGAATACCGACGACTGTCAGCGGGACGCCGATCCAGGCGAATTCGAAAAAGCCGAACGGCTGATAACCGGCGTTCTTAAGGGCGCCGGCCGCGATGATGTTGGGCGGCGTGCCGACAAGCGTGATTATCCCGCCCAGACCGGCGCCGAACGCCAACGGCATCATCTGCCGGGAAGCAGGAATGCCGGCGACGGCGCAGATTCCCAGCACGACCGGCATCAGCGCGGCGGTGGTGCCGGTGTTGGAGGAAACACTCGATATAACCGCCGCGATGGCCATCGTGCCGAACA